>NZ_JAVDVB010000001.1:0-1071903 GCF_031456625.1 Duganella sp. 3397 | reverse complement strand
GACGGGTCGCTCACTCAAAATACTGACAGGCCACTATTTTCATAGCGCCTATTTCATTACTTCTTGTGAACATTTGATATTTTAAGTATCACAGCAACTAGTGCTGCGTGCACTTTCATCAAACGTCCACACTTATCGACTGTTAATTTTTAAAGAACTGTATTCGGTACTGCGTTTCGCTGCGATCGTTTTGTCAGCCGCGAAGAAGAAAGAGTATGAAGCGTTTAGCTCGTTTCGTCAACCTTCTTTTTTCTCGTTTCACTCTGCATTTGCATGCGTTGTTCTGCGAGGGGGCGAATTATAGGCCGGCCACCAGGGGCTTGGCAAGAGGCTTTTTACAGGCTGCCGGCGACGTCGGGATACAGGCGCGCCAGGGTAGCGGAAACGATTTGCTTGATGAGCAATGCTGCACGGTCGCCGCTCAGCGCTGCCTTCTCGCGGCGCAGGTCTTTCCACAGTTCGGCCAGGTCGGCATCGTGCGCGCTGACGGCCTGTTCCACTTCTTCCTGCCAGAACGCCGGCGCTTCGTTTTCGACGAAATTGCCGCGACCACGGCCAAAGTGCGCCACGGCCAGGTAGCGCAGCACGCCGACCACGACCAGGTTACGCATGAAAGCGTCGGTAAATTGCACGGCAGCGACGTTGCGGTCGGTGCTGGCGTTGAAACCCCAGGCGGCGCCGGCAAAGGTAAGCGCCCCCACCACCCCGCCGATGATGGCGCCGCCGCCTAACGTCAGACCGCCAGCCATTACGTCGGCCGACAAGCCGGTGGCGGCACCAGACAACATGGCGCCCAGCAAACCGGCTTGCGCCTTGTCGATCGGTGCGCGCACGGCAAAGCTCTCGCGCACGCGCTCGTTGATCTTGCCGGCGTCGGTGGGGTCAAGCTGGTGCAGGATCAGCAGCTCGCGCGTGCTCTCGATCGAGCGTTGATTGAGGCGCGCGACCAGGGTAGCCATCGCCCGGTCCTGGCGCTGCTGCTCTTCGTTCTTGCCGATGCCCACCACCTTGAGCGCGGACTTGAGCATGCTCCTGCTTTCTTCCACTACCTGTTCGCTGTCGCGCGCGGCAGTGGCCAACTGGTCAGCGAGCAGATGGATGGCGCGGTCGTAGCGCTCGGCATTGCGCGCCTGCCAGGTGGCGAACAACCGGCCATAACCGGCCTGCAGAGAAGGATCGAGCAGCTTGCCGACGGTGTCGTAGAACACCCGCTCGTGCACCCAGCAGCGCGCGAAGGCGTCCAGCGCCAGCACCTCGCGTACGGCCGGATACTGACGCAGGTGCTGGCGCCAGCGCTCCTGCTCGGCGTGTTCTTCACCCAGCGGGCGTGGCCGGCCCACCTGGTTGAGCAACACCACGACCGGCTTGTCGAGCCATTCGAGGATTTTCATTTCCGCCGGCAGGTAGCCGGTGTCGCGCGGATCTTCTGACGAATTGACCAGGTACAGCACCAGGTCGGCCGATTCACGCGCGGTGCGCATCGCCTGCTGGCTGAGCCAGAATGGCCGGTCGCGGTAGCGGTCGATCACTTCGCGCAGGAACCAGCCGATCGGGTTGCCCGCTTGTCCCAGGCGCTTGAGCAGGCGCACCGAGTCGCCAAAGCCCGGCGTATCCCACAGTTGCAGCGCGTCGCCTTGCGGCGTGGTCAACAAGGTGTGCGATTCGGCGAAGATGGTGACATGGGCGGCATCGCGCACCTCGCCGATATCGACACCAACCAGGGTGCGAGCCAGCGTGGTTTTGCCATTATTGGTGTGCGAAATCAGCGCGAACTGGATCTGTACACCGTCTTTTTGCATGGAAACGGTCATTGTGGGGACGAAAGTGGCAGCCCGGCTTCGAGCGGATGGGTGCCAGGGTTGAGCAAGTTGACCACCGTGGCCCTGGTATGATGGAAGTGGCAGAACTGCTGCCACAGCGCCACGCGCTCGGCCAGGCGGGCGCGGTCGTCGGGGTGGTCGCCCATGCGTTCGACGTAGCTTGATTCGTCCAGCAGCACGGCAATGCCGCGCGGCGACGACTTGACCAGGTAGTCGAGGAAGGCGCCGTGGTTTTCCTTCTCCGGAGTGGCGGTAATATTAAAGAGCACCGCAGTGATGTTCACGTTGGGGTCGGTCAGATCGACTTCGCGCAGGATCTCGCGCGCTTCTTCGCCGTACGCACTCGATGGCCGCAACATCATGCGGCCCTGCTCGCCGAACGCCATCACCGCGACCTGCACCAGGCCCTGGTGGCGCACCTCGTCCACCGTAAAGCTGTACGGCAGCACGCGCAGCAGGCCGCCGGTGGACACGCCGATGGTGTCATTCAGGCGGCGGAAGTACGGATGGTCGAGGTCAAGCGGGAAGCGCCTGGCGAAATGCGCGGCGCGCAGGTTGTAGGCCAGCGCCAGCAACATGCGCGGCAGCACCACGAACAGGAAGATGGTCGCCGCATATAAATGCACCCAGCGCGCCCCGCCCTCGGCCAGCGTGGTCTGCGGGAAGCGCAGCGCCTCGATCTCGGCCAGGGTAAAACCTTGCAAATTAAATATGAACATCGCCGGCGCGAACAGGAACGACAGCAGGCCATGCACTTGCGACGCATTGAGGAAGGTGCTTTCCCAGCCGGCGCCATACTGCGCCAGCAGGCCGCGCGCATACAGCGAGGCGACGGCGCCGAGGGAAAACAGCGCCGCGCTCAAGTGAATGGTGCGGTTGAGCCGGGCGGCCGTCAGTCTGGCGCTCAGTTGCGCCCACTCCCCCATAAAGCTGAGCAAGGCGGTGGCCAGTACCGGCGGCATCTTGCGCGGCAGGACCAGCTTGCCCACGCTCAGGCGGCGCACCATGCCATCCTTGGGCCAGCCCGGCGCACGCGATGGAATGACCAGGCTGATCAGCAATCCTATATAGACCACGAAGTTCCAGGCCAGGATCAGCAACAAGGGCGCGGAGAGCAGATCGACGCGGTGCGGATCGGTAATGCGGTCGAGCGCCACGCCCAATACCAGGGCCAGCAACGGCAGCGCCCAGGTGAGCCCTTGCAAGCCGTAGCGGCGCTTGGAAAAGCTGGCAAACGCGGGATTGCGCTCAGCCAGGCGCTTGAGCAGCAGGTCGGAGCGCTGCTGCAGGAAATCGTCGCCGGTCACCTCGGCGTGCTTGCCCGAGGCTTGCCACTGCGCCAGTTCGCGCGCGCTGCGGCTGGCGTACAAGCGGTCGTCTTCGCTGAGAATTTCCTGCTTCTGGTCGGTGGTTTCGATGGCGCGGACCATCACCACATCTCTCGCGATTTGCTCGTTCATGGAATCCCCGTTATAAGTTAAACAACCTGATAGCGGGGATTGTGACGTACTTTATGAAATCAGGCCAACGCTGCACGCCCCTTACGTGAGCCGAGTATCCGATACAGCAAATAAACGATCAGCACCGCGATCCAGATCGACCACAGGGTGTGGGTAAGGAAATGGGCGCCGCGCAACTGCTGCATCCAGCCCACGGCAAAGCCGAACGCCAGCATGAGCGCACCCACGGCAGCGGCCATGCGCGGACGCGCCGGCAGCCAGAACACGGCCAGCGCCAGCAGCCACAGCGCGCTCGAGGCGTGGCCAGCCGGCAGGCAGTGACCGGAAGGTATACCGGCCGGCATCATTTCCAGTAAGCGCACATACGGCTCGTCGCCACCGTAGCGCTGCAAATCCCAAGGGCAGTGCGAATCGCTGAAACGCTTGAGCAGGCTGATGGCCGCCGGCACCAGCAGCGCCGACAGCGCCAGCACGCGCATGCCGGTGCGGCGCGCAGCAGTCCAGCGACGGATCGGCTTGAAGCAATCCCAGCTGGCCACGCCCACCACCGCAAAACCCAGCACCTGCAGCACGGTCTTCAGAATTTCGTGGTTGAAGCGCTCGGCCAGCCAGGCGTGCTGCCAGGGAAAGACGTTATGGGCGCGGTCGAACATGGCGTCGGCCAGGGCCAGGTCGAGATCGGTGTTATTGCCGATCCACAAGATCAGCAGGCCGGCGACCAGCATTGCCCACTCCACCGGCCGCAACAGGGCGATGCGACGTTTGGCAGGAATATCAGGGCTGGTTGGCAAGGGTACAGGCATGGAACATATCCAGTTGCGGGTTGTAGACGGCGGTGTTGATGTTCAACATGCCCAGGAACGAGTGGAACACATTGTCGTGCGAGAACTCCTGGTCGCGCCGCGCTTCCATGCAGCGCTGGTCGATATTGAAGCGGTCGCGGAAATTCTGGTCCAGCCACAGCATGAACGGGATGTGGCGCTGCTCTTCCGGCGAGATGATGTACGGCGCACCGTGCAAATACATATTCTTCTCGCCCAGCGATTCGCCATGGTCGGAGAAATACATCATCGCGGTCTCGACGTTGTTCTCGGCGCCGGCCGCACGCAGCAAGTCGATGGTCTTGCTGAGGAAATAATCGGTGTACAGGATGGTGTTGTCGTAGGCGGCGACAATCGACTCGCGCGAACATTTTTCCAGTTCATTGCTGGTGCACACCGGACCGAAGCGCTGGAATGCCGGCGGATACCGCTTCCAGTAAGCCGGGCCGTGGCTGCCCTTCTGGTGCAGCACGATCACGAGGTCGCGCTTGGCGTTGCGGATGATGTCCGGCAAGCCTTGCAGCATGCGCTCGTCGTAGCACTCGTCCTTGCCGCAGAACGGATCGCCGGCTTTCACTTCGGACATGTCTTCGTAGGTGACGCGGTCGCAGGCGCCCTTGCAGCCGGAATTGTTGTCGCGCCACAGCACGTCAATGCCGGCGTGACTGATTACGTCGAGCAAGCCCTCCTGCGCCTTGGCCTTGTCTTCCGAATAATTTTCACGCGTCATGCCGGAAAACAAGCAAGGCACGGAAATCGCCGTCGCCGTGCCGCACGAGTGTACATTCTTAAAATTGATCAGGCCGGCCTGGTGCGACAGCAGCGGATTGGTGTTGCGGCTGTAGCCGTTGAGCGAGAAATTCATGGCGCGCGCAGTTTCCCCCACCACCATGATGGTCACCGTGCGGCGCGGCGCCTGCGCGCCTGCCGTGGGGTGGTCGGGCGGTTGCGACCACAGCTTGCCCTTCATGGCGTCGCGGCCCATCGGTTCCACCACCAGCGGCTTGGCGAAGTGGTGCTTGAAATAAGAGTTGGTGGCCTGGATCACGTTGGTGGGCGTGAGCAGGAAGCGCATTTCGCGGTACTCGCGCACGGCCGGGGCCAGGGTCTTGAAGAATGTCATCATCAAGATCCCCGCTGCGCACACCGACAGCAGGAACACGATGGCATTGGTGACCACGCTGCGGGTAATCGACGGATAGCGCAGCTTGACGTGGTAGACCAGCAGCGACGGCAACACGCCCAACATGGCCATGGTGAACAGCAAATCCCAGCTCAGCAGCTCTTGGGCTTCGTGCGGATCGGTTTCCATCACGTTCTGGACCATGGCGGCGTCGATGGCGATGCCGTAACGGTTCATGAAGTAGCTGGCGCCGGCAGTCATGAAGAACAGCGCGATCAGCACCGGTTTGAGCAGGTAGCGGAACCCGACCAGGCTCAAAAAGGCGTTGAACACCAGCGCCAGCATGGTAAACGCCCCCAGGTATAGCGGAATATTGGAAGCCTGCAAGCCGCCGGTGGCGACCACGAAAGTTTTCCAGAAGCTGAAGTTGTAGGCCAGGACCAGGAACACCGCGGCGGCCAGCGTCAGTTGCATAGGATGCAAGGTCAGCTGGCGCAGGCGCGGCAGGATGTTGGTGCGCAGTGCCTGTGGCAACTGCATGGTCAGGTTGTGAACGTTCACGCGAGGCTCCAGAAGTCTAGCCTCTACCTTACAAACCTGCCGGTCAAATCGCCGTCACGGCGGCGTTAAGATTGCGTTAAACCAACTTAATTTTGTGATTAGTTTTATGGAAAGCGAATCTCGAACACGCTGCCGCCCCCTGCTCTCTCGCTGTAATGCAGGCTGGCGCCCAGGTAGGCGCAGATGCGCTGCACCAGTCCCAGGCCCAGGCCGGTGCCGGAAGAGCCGCTACCGCTGGCGCCAGGTGGCGCGGCCTCGTGCAGCACCCTGGCGCGCGCGGCCGGTGGCAGGCCGGGGCCGGTATCCTCGACAAACAGCGACCGGTCTTGCAGCACCACCACCACTTCACCCTCCAATGTATACAGGCAGGCGTTGCGCACCAGGTTGCCGACGGCGGCAATCATCAGCTCGCGCGGCGCGGTGACCAGGAAGTCGAAGCCGCCGGCGTAGCGCAAGCTCAACGGCTTGGCGCCCAGCAGCGGCTGGCTGCGCGCGCACTCCTCGGCAGCCAGCGCAGCCATCGAGACCGGCGCTGCTTCGAGCTGCTCGGGCGAGCGGGCCAGGCGCAGCAGCACCGTGATCGAATCGGACGCGTCGCGCGCGGCGCGGTAAATGCGCTCGGAGGCGGCCTGGATCGCCGGGTTGCCCGGCGCCTGCGCCATGATCACCTCGGCCGCGCCGCTGATGACGGTGAGCGGCGTGCGCAGCTCGTGGCTGACGTCGCCGGTAAAGAAACGTTCGCGGTCCAGCACCTCGGTCAGCTCGGTGGTGCGGGCGGCAAAGGCGCGCGCCAGGATGCCCAGCTCGTCGGGACTGTCCTGCAGCGGCAGGTCGGTGCGGCGCGCCTGCACGGCCGTGGCCAGGTCCATGATGGGGCGTACCACGCTGTTGCCGATAAACGCCCCGAACATCAACGATGAGACCAGGAAACCGGCAAAGCCGATGGCAAACATGCTGTAGACCACCAGCTCGATTTTTTCATAGGCGCTGGCGTGGTCCACCACCACGTAGTCGCCGGCAGCATCGCGCCCGGCCAGCACGTGCAGATCCACGCCATCGACGGTGATTTCGTTGGCGCCCTGCGGCAGGCCGCGCAGCGACTGCGGAATTTCGGCGTCATGGAAGAAGCTCAGGCCGGCCGGCATTTCAACCGGCAGGCCGCCCGCCTGGCGCGGCGACGCCCAGGCCGCCACTTCCTCAAGGCGCTCATCGACCAGCTTGACCTCGATCCCTTCGACCGCCACGGCGGCAATGATGGCAAAAAACAGGCTGGCGACGGCGGCAAACAGCAGGTAGGCAACGACGATACGGCGGCGCAGGGACTTAAAGGGGGGCATCGGAGGCGAGTAATTTGTAGCCTATGCCGGACACGGTGCGCAGCATGGCAAAGTCGTAGGGTTTGTCGAGCACCTGGCGCAGCGCATGGATGTGCGTGCGCAGGGCGTCGCTGTCGGGGCGGTCCTCGCCCCATACTTGCTGTTCCAGCATGTCGCGCGGGACCAGCTTGGGCGCCTGGGTCATCAGGCACTTGAGGATGATGTAGCCGGTCCTGGTGAGCACCAGCGGCGTGCCGGCGCGGTGCACCTCGAATTTTTCAGTGTCGAAACGCAGGTCGCCCACCGCCAGCACGGCGGCGCCGGCAGTCTGGCCGCGCGCGCGGCGCACCAGCGCGTTCAGGCGCACTTCCAGTTCGACCAGCGAGAACGGCTTGACCAGGTAATCGTCGGCGCCGCTGTCGAAGCCGGCCACCTTGTCCTGCAGCGTGTCGCGCGCGGTGAGCATGAGCACAGGCGTGGCATGGCGCAGCTCGGTGCGGATCTTGTGGCACAGCTCCAGCCCCGTCATCCCCGGCAGCATGACGTCGAGCACCATCACGTCGTACTCGTGCTGGGCGGCCAGCGCCAGGCCGGCGTAGCCGTTGGCGGCCGAGTCGAGCACGTGGCCCTTCGGCTCCAGGAACGCGTACAGGTTGGCCAGGATGTCCGGATTGTCTTCGATAATCAAGATCCGCATGGAAGGCCGGTCACAGTCCGTCGAAGTTGGCGGGACGCTTGGCCAGGAAGGCCTGCATGCCCTCTTTTTGCGCTGGCGTGCCGAACGCGGCCTGGAACAGGCGGCGCTCGTAGGCCACGCCATCGGTCAGCGGAGTCTCGAAAGCGCGGTTGACGGCGTCCTTGACCATCATCGCCACCGAGGTGGGCATGGTGGCGATCTGTGCGGCGATCGCCAGCACTTCCTCGATCAGTTTTTCGGCCGGCACCACGCGCGAGACCAGGCCGATACGCTCGGCCTCGGCGGCGTCGATGGTGCGCGCGGTGAGCAGCATGTCCATGGCCTTGGCCTTGCCGATGGCGCGCGGCAGGCGCTGGGTGGCGCCGGCGCCGGGCGGCACACCGATCTTGATTTCGGGCTGGCCGAACTTGGCGGTGTCGGCGGCGACGATAAAGTCGCACATCATGGCCAGCTCGCAACCGCCGCCCAAAGCAAAGCCTGCCACGGCGCCGATGACCGGCTTGCGCACCTTGAGGATGTGCTCCCAGTTGCGGCTGATGTAGTTGTCGCGGTAGGTGTCGGCATACGTGTAGTCGACCATGGCGGCAATGTCGGCGCCGGCGGCAAATGCCTTTTCGCTGCCGGTTAAGACGATGCAGCCGATGGCCGGATCGGCATCGAAGCTGCGCAAGGCGTCGCCAAGTTCGTCCATCATGTTGTCATTGAGGGCGTTCAGGGCCTTGGGACGGTTCAGGCGGATCAGCGCGGTCTTGCCGTGTACTTCGACGATCAGGTCTGCATACGGTGCTTGTTGCATGATGTTCCTCCACGGTGGCATAGGTATGGCGTCGATTGTAGCGTCTATCCCGGGCCGGGGCATGATCGTGGTCGTTGTAGTAGCGTGCGACAGGAATCGCGCCAAGACATTAGGCTCACTCCCATCAACCGCCAACTGGAGTGCACCATGTTCAAATCGATTCTTTTCCCTACCGATGGTTCCGAGCTGTCGGAAAAAGCCACGGCCACCGCCGTGCAGTTCGCCATGTTGCACCAGGCCCGCATGGTCGGCATCACGGTCGTGCAACCGGTCGCCATGACCCCGATCAGCGACACCGGCGTGGTCGTGGACGTGGGCGACTTCTCGGTGCAGATGCAGGAAGCCGCACGCGAGCACATCGACAAGCTGGCCGCCGCCGCCAATATCGCCGGCGTGCCGTTCGAAGGCATCATCTCGACGTCCACCGTGCCGTTCGAGGAAATCATCGAAGCGTCGAAACGCTTCAACTGCGACCTGATCATCATGGCCACCCACGGCCACACGGGGCTGGACAAATTCCTGCTGGGCAGCCAGACCGACAAGGTGTTGTCAAACACCACCTTGCCGGTCCTCGTGCTCCGCTGATTATTTAGGCAGCAGCACCCACACATTGCCGCGCTGCTTCATGCGGCCGGCATTTTCTGCCGCCTCGGTACCGAAGCCGAAGAAGTAATCGACACGGATCGCACCACGAATGGCGCCGCCCGTATCCTGCGCCATGACCAGCCGCTGCATCGGAATGTCGGTGTTGGGCTGCGTGGTGCTCAAGAAAATCGGCGCGCCCAGCGGCAGCTGGGTGGGATCGATCGCTACCGAGCGCTGCGGCGTGAGCGGCAAGCCCATTGCGCCTTTCGGGCCGATCTTCGGATCGGGCAAGCGCTCTTCCTTGAAGAACACATAGCTCGGATTGGCGTTGAACAGTTCCTGCATGCGGGTGGGATGGCCGGCAATCCAGGCCTTGATGCCTTGCGCCGACGCCTGGTCCAGCCGCAGTTCGCCCTTTTCCACCAGGTACTTGCCGATCGACTTGTACGGATGGCCGTTCTGGTCGGCGTACGCCACGCGCACGGTTTCCTGGGTATCGGTCAGCTGCACCCGGCCCGAGCCCTGCACTTCCAGGAAGAATGCTTCCACCGGATCATCGACCCACAGCAATTCCTTGCCCTTGATCTCGCCGGTATCGATCTCGGCGCGGGTAGGATATGGCACCAGCTTCTTGCCCACCAGCTTGCCACGCAGGCGCATCCCCTTCAAGTCGGGATAGACGCTGGCGAGGTCCACGGTGATCATGTCGTCCGGCACCTTGTACAGCGGCGTCTGGTACGGTCCACCCTTCTTGCGGGCGCCGCGCAGCAGCGGCTCGTAATAGCCGGTAACCAGGCCGTCGGTGGCGCCATCGGGCGCGACCACCTGGTTCGGCACCATGAATGCCTCGAAGAAGGTGCGGATGGCCTTGTCGTCGTTGCCGTTTACGGTGCGGGCGATGTTGCACGATTCTTTCCAGTTGGCCTGCTTGGCCAGCGAGGTGCACGAGGCCATGAAGGCGGGCCAGGCGGCGCGGACGTCGTCGCGGTCCCAGCCAGGCAAGGCCGAGAAGGTGCTCGGTACCAGTTGCAGCTTGGCTGGCGGCGTGGCCGGGGTGGTTGGCGTGGTGGCGGGCGGCACGACCGGCGGCTTCACGGTCGGCGCCGGCTTGGCGGACTGGTCGGATGGAATGGGAGTCGTGGTACAAGCGGCCAGCGCAAGCATGGCAACACTCGCCGGAACGAGTAGACTACGGCGGGAAAAGTTCATGGAGAATCGCTATGTGGATATTGTTGTTGGAAGTGTGCGTGGCGCTGGGCCTGCTGGTGTTCCTGGTCTGGTGGACGATGTTCCACGGCCGGACCAGGAATAAACGCAAGGACAAACGTTAATCAGTGCAAGGTACGCGGCAGCGACAGCACGAATTCGGGAATCTTGGCCTCGAACTGGTGGCCGTCTTCGGCCACGCAGAAGTATTCGCCGACCATCGAACCCTGCGGTGTTTGCAGCGCCGAGCCGCTGGTGTATTCGAACTGTTCGCCCGGTTGCAGCAGCGGCTGGTGGCCGACCACCCCCAGGCCGCGCACTTCCTCGATATGGTTGTTGGCATCGGTAATAACCCAGTGGCGCGAAATGAGCTGCGCCGCCACCGTGCCGGTGTTCTTGATGGTGATGGAATAGGTGAACACGAAACTCGTGCGCTCCGGGTCCGACTGCTCAGGCAGGTACTGGGTTCTGACTGATACAGTGAATTCGTAAGTGGCCATCAAACTTCCCTTAATATTGTCTTTGAATGCAAGTCCTTCATTGCACCGCAAATCGGCAAGGTACGCAAGGACGACTTGGGAGAAATGCGCCCGATCTGCTCTCTAATTAGGCAGACCGGCCACGACCAGCGTAAAATGACGCATCTTTTTTACGCCAGGCCCATGAAGGCCCCCTGCCATGACCCAATACCGCATCGCACCGAGCATCCTGTCCGCCGATTTCGCCCGCCTGGGCGAGGAAGTGCGCAATGTCGTCGCCGCTGGCGCCGACATCATTCACTTTGACGTGATGGACAACCATTATGTTCCCAATCTGACCATCGGCCCGCTGGTGTGCGAAGCGATCCGTCCGCACGTGCAAGTACCGATCGACGTGCACCTGATGGTCAAGCCGGTGGACCGCATCATCCCCGACTTTGCCAAGGCTGGCGCCAACATCATTACCTTCCACCCGGAAGCGTCCGATCACGTCGATCGTTCGCTGCAACTGATCCGCGACCACGGCTGCAAGGCCGGCCTGGTGTTCAACCCGGCCACGCCGCTGAGCTACCTCGAGCACGTGATGGACAAGATCGACATCATCCTGATCATGTCGGTCAACCCGGGCTTTGGTGGCCAGTCGTTCATTCCCCACGCGCTGAAAAAAATCGCCGACGCGCGCCGCCTGATCGATGAATCAGGCCGCGACATCATGCTCGAAGTCGATGGCGGCATCAAGATCGACAACATCGCTGCCGCTGCCGCTGCCGGCGCCGACACTTTTGTCGCCGGCTCGGCCATCTTCGGCAAGCCAGACTACAAGGCCGTGATCGACGCCATGCGCGCCAACCTGGCCAAGGTCGGAGCCTGATATGACCATGGTGACCGTATTGGCCGGCGTACGCGCAGCAATCATCGACCTCGATGGCACCATGCTCGACACCATCCCCGACTTCCACGTGGCCTTGAGCGGCATGCTGGCGGAACTGGAACTGCCACCGGTGGCGCGCGAGCAGATCGCCGTCATGGTGGGCAAGGGATCGGAAAACCTGATCCGCGCCGTGCTGGCACTGCAGTTAAAAGAAGACCCGTATTCGCCGCCGGTGGAAGCGCGCTTCAACGTGGCCATGGAAGCGTACCAGCGCCACTACCTGGCGATTAACGGTCAGCACAGCGCGCTGTACCCGGACGTGCTCGAAGGATTACAAGCGATGCAGGCCGACGGCCTGCGCCTGGCCTGCGTGACCAACAAGCCGATCGCCTTCACCACCCCGCTGTTGAAGCTCAAGGGTCTCGATGGTTTCTTCGAGGTGGTGTACGGCGGCGACTCGCTGGCGCGCAAGAAACCGGACCCGCTGCCGTTGCTGACCGTGTGCGCCGACTTCGGCCTGCAACCGGCGCAGGTGGTGGCGATTGGCGACTCGTCCAACGACGCGCAAGCGGCCCGGGCTGCGGGTTGCCCGGTGTTGACGGTACCGTACGGTTACAACCACGGTGAATCTGTACAGAATATTGATTCCGATGGTATAGTTATCTCGCTGCTGGACGCGGCGCGCCTGATACGTTCGCAAACTACACCAACTTAGCAGAACAAAGACCGAAATGTCTCTCACCAAAAAACTCACCGTCAACCAACCAGGCTCGATTGAGGCCTGGCTTTGGCGACGCTGGCAATCCTGGCAAGACTAACCTCTGAGCCGTATTGCTGCCGTCCGCACCGCTGGTGCACGGCAGGTTTTTTGAACAGCGCCGCCCTCTCCTCACACCAGTGACCGCGCGGCGCCATGGAGAGCACACATGACCGAACTCGAATTCAAATCGTTGGCCAACGAAGGCTACAACCGCATCCCGCTGATCGCCGAAGCCTTTGCCGATCTCGAAACCCCGCTCACGCTGTACCTGAAACTGGCGCAGTCCCAGAACACCGGCAAGAATACCTTCCTGCTCGAGTCGGTGGTGGGCGGCGAGCGTTTCGGCCGCTTCTCGTTCATCGGCCTGCCGGCCAACACCGTTTTGCGCACGTTTGGCAACCGCACCGAGATCGTCAAGAATGGCGCTGTCATCGAAACCCATGACGGCAACCCGCTCGACTTCATCGAAACCTACCAGAAGCGTTTTAAAGTAGCTGTACGTCCCGGCATGCCGCGCTTTTGCGGTGGCCTGGCCGGCTACTTCGGCTACGACACCGTGCGCCACATCGAAAAAACCCTGGCCAACTCGCCCAACCAGCCAAAAGATGACCTGGGCCTGCCCGACATCCAGCTGATGGTGACCGAGGAACTGGCGGTGATCGACAACCTGTCCGGCAAGCTCTACCTGATCGTGTATGCGGACACCACCCAGCCCGAATCGTTCAGCAAAGCGCGCCAGCGTTTAAAGGACCTGCGCATGATGCTGCGCCGGGGCGTGGAAGCACCGGTCACCAGCGCCTCGGTCCGCACCGAGATCACGCGCGACTTCGCCAAGGAAGATTATCTGAAGGCGGTCGCCCGCGCCCACGAATACGTGATGGCCGGCGATTTGATGCAGGTGCAGATCGGCCAGCGCCTGCGCAAGCCTTACGTCGATTCGCCGCTGTCGCTGTACCGCGCGCTGCGTTCGCTGAACCCGTCGCCGTATATGTACTTCTACAATTTCGGCGACATGCAGATCGTCGGCGCGTCGCCCGAAATTTTGGTGCGCAACGAGACCCTGGCGGACGGCGAAAAAAAGGTCACGCTGCGCCCGATCGCCGGCACCCGCCCGCGCGGCGCCACGCCCGAGCGCGACGCCGAACTGGCCACCGAACTGCTGGCCGATCCGAAAGAAATCGCCGAACACGTGATGCTGATCGACCTGGCGCGCAATGACCTGGGCCGCATCTCCGAGACCGGCACCGTCAAGGTCACCGACCGCCTGGTCATCGAAAAATACTCGCACGTGCAGCACATCGTCTCCAACGTCGAGGGCAAGCTGAAAAGCGGCCTGTCGAACCTGGACGTACTGCGCGCCACCTTCCCGGCCGGCACGCTCACCGGCGCGCCGAAAGTGCGGGCCATGGAAGTGATCGACGAGCTCGAAATTTCCAAGCGCGGCATCTACGGCGGCGCCTGCGGCTACCTGTCGTTCGGCGGCGAAATGGACGTGGCGATTGCGATTCGCACCGGCGTGATCAAGGACGGCATGTTGTACGTGCAGGCTGCCGCCGGCATCGTCGCCGACTCGATCGCAGAAATGGAATGGCAGGAAACCGAAGCGAAGGCGCGCGCCGTGCTGCGCGCTGCCGAACAAGTACAAGATGGCCTGGATGGGGAGTTCTGACATGCTGCTGATGATCGACAACTACGACTCCTTCACCTACAACATCGTCCAGTACTTCGGCGAACTGGGCGAAGACGTGCGCGTATACCGCAACGACGAAATCACGCTCGAAGAAATCGAAGCGCTCAATCCCGACCGCATCTGCATCTCGCCCGGTCCGAAAGACCCGGCGCAGGCCGGCATTTCGATCGCCGTGCTCAAACACTTCGCCGGCAAGAAGCCGATCCTGGGTGTCTGCCTGGGCCACCAGGCCATCGGTGAAGCGTTCGGCGGCAAGGTGATCCGCGCCAAGCAGGTCATGCATGGCAAAACCTCTCTTATCGCGCATACCGGCGTGGGTGTCTTCAAGGACTTGCCCTCGCCGTTTACGGTGATCCGCTATCACTCCCTGGCCATCGAGCGCAGCTCCTTGCCAGCCTGCCTCGAAGTGACGGCATGGACGGATGACGGCGAAATCATGGGCGTGCGGCACAAGGATTACGACATCGAGGGTGTGCAGTTCCACCCCGAGTCGATCCTGTCCGAACACGGCCACGCCTTGCTGAAGAACTTCCTGGTTCGTTAAGCAAACCCGCACCCCAACCCGGGGTCGGACCCTTCCGGGTCCGACCCCATGCTGCGCGGGGTGCGGGGTCCGCACTCAAAAAATTAAAGAAGGTATTGCCATGGCCATCACCCATCAAGAAGCACTGCTGCGCTGTATCGAACACCGCGAGATTTTCCACGACGAGATGCTGCACCTGTTCCGCCAGATCATGTCCGGCGAAATGTCGCCCACCATGGTCGCGGCATTGACCATGGGCCTGCGCGTGAAAAAAGAGACCATCGGCGAGATCGCCGCTGCTGCGCAAGTGATGCGCGAATTTTCCACCAAGGTGCCCATGGCCGACACCACCGGCCTGCTCGACATCGTCGGCACCGGCGGCGACGGCGCCCACACCTTCAATATCTCCACCACCGCCATGTTCGTGGCGGCGGCGGCTGGCGCCCGCGTGGCCAAGCACGGCGGTCGCAGCGTGTCGTCGTCGTCGGGCAGCGCGGACGTGATCGAGGCGCTGGGCGCCAACATCAACCTCAAGCCGGAACAGATCGCCCAATCGATCGCGCAAACCGGCATCGGCTTCATGTTCGCACCGAACCACCACGCGGCCATGCGCCACGTGGCGCCGGTACGCAAGGAGCTCGGCGTGCGCTCGATCTTCAATATCCTGGGCCCGCTGACCAACCCGGCCGGCGCACCGAACATCCTGATGGGCGTATTTCACGCGGATTTGGTCGGGATCCAGGTGCGGGTACTGCAACGCCTGGGTGCGCAGCACGCCATCGTGGTCTATGGCCGCGACAATATGGACGAAGTATCGCTGGGCGCCGGCACCATGATCGGTGAACTGGTCAACGGTGAAATCCGCGAATACGAAATCCACCCGGAAGACTTCGGCCTGCCGATGATCGCCAGCCGCAACCTGAAAGTGGGCGACGCCGCCGAATCGAAAGCGAAGATGATGGAAGCGCTGCGCGGTGAACCGGGTCCGGCTTTCGACATCGTGGCGCTCAATGCCGGCACCGCGTTGTATGCTGCCGGGGTGGCCGATTCGATAGACAACGGCTTGCAACGCGCGCGCGCGGCGATTACCTCCGGCGACGCCTTGAAAAAAGTTGAACAATTTGTGCAGGTTACACAGAACCTTGGTGCCGGTAACAGGGAATAAACGCAGACCAGGCAGCGTTATCAACAACGCCGCCGCGCGCCGATCCGTCATCCTCGCGAACGCGGGGATCCATAAAACGCCCGAATAAGTGAACCGCAAACCATGTCCGACATCCTCAATAAAATCCTGGCTGTCAAAGCCGACGAAGTAGCCGCCGCAAAAAAACACCGCAGCTTTGCCAGCCTGCGCGCTGACGTCGAATCGCACACCGAGCTGCGCGCCCAGCTGCGCGGCTTCGAAGCGGGCCTGCGCGCCAAGATCGACGCCGGCAAACCCGGCGTGATCTCCGAGATCAAGAAAGCGTCACCGTCGAAAGGCGTAATCCGCGCCGACTTCCACCCGGCCGATATCGCCAAAACCTACGAAGCCCATGGCGCGGCGTGCCTGTCGGTGCTGACCGATGAACAGTTTTTCCAGGGGTCGGCCGCGTACCTGGAGCAGGCGCGCGCCGCGTGCGCGCTGCCGGCGCTGCGCAAGGACTTCATGATCGACATCTACCAGATCTACCAGGCACGCGCGATGGGAGCCGATGCGATCCTGTTGATCGTCTCGGCGCTGGACCACGGCCTGATGGCGGAAATGGAAGCGGTTGCCCACGAACTGGGCATGGGCGTGCTGGTGGAAACCCACGACGGCGACGAACTGACTGCCGCGCTGCGCCTGAAAACCCGGCTGCTGGGGATTAATAACCGCAACCTGCGCACGTTCGAAGTCTCGCTGGACAATACTCTGGGGCTGCTGGACCGCATCCCGGAGGACAAGCTGGTGATCACCGAATCGGGCATCATGGTGCCGGCCGACGTGGAACGCATGCGCGCGGCAAACGTGCACGCGTTCCTGGTCGGCGAAGCCTTCATGCGCGCGGAAGATCCGGGCGCAGAGTTGGCGCGCCTGTTTAAATAAGCTTTAGCCCGAAAATTTAAGCCTTAGTCCAGAACACCAGGGGGGCCAGCGCGCTGGCTTTCCAGGTGAGCGTAAACGCCACGATCACCGCCGCCCCCGCCACGCTCATCACCCACACCAGCGACGCCATCGACGCCGAGTCGACCATCAGGCACAGCACCAGGGAAGTGAGCAGCGCCACCGCGCCCAGCAAGCGCAGCGACCTGACCGTGGCCGGTGGACAGGCCGCTTTGCCGCGCACCTGTTCCCAGTGGTTTTCCATCGACAGGGCCAGCCAGCCCATGCCCATCACGGTGACGACCAGCGCCACCAACGACATCAATGCATCAGGCATGACCTGCCTCCATCACCGGGGTGTTGACTGTCATCGTGCTCTCGGCGCGCAGTTGCAGCTTGCGCGCGGCCATCGCGGCCAGCACCGCGCCGGTCAGCATGAACAGGTCAACGCCGGCCACCGGCCAGTAACCGTTACCGATGGTGCGCAGCAGGTGGTCGCCGGTGGTGATCCAGTTCAGCACCGGCGCAGCCACGCCGAGCACCGCGATGGCCAGGCATTGCTCGCGCCAGGCCGGGGCAATGTGGCCCTCGGCCACCGGCGCGGTGCGCCAGAACGCATGCGCCATCGCCACCACCCAGGTAGCCCAGAAGCAGTATTGTTCCATGTCGCCGCGCAGCGGCCAGCCTGACGGCATCACGTCAGGCAGCAGGCGGTTGGCAATCAACATGCCCAGCGCGGCGATCATCATGCCGGTGAGCGTGGTCACGCCCAGCGCATCGACAATGCGGGCGCCACTGCTGCCCTGTTTGGCGTGCTGGCGCTTGCGCTTTTCGACAAAGAACAGGAAACCGGTGGCGATACAGGCGCAGCCGAGCAGCCCGCCCAGCACATACAGCCAGCGCAACAGCCAATGGCGGAAGTGCTGCAAGTGCAGGCCGGTGAGGAATTCGTTGATGCGGCCGACAGCGGTGGGCGGTGGATCTTCCCGCATCACGACGCCGGTGGATGCCTTGAAGTGGATGCCCTCGCCCGTCAGCGCAATGCGGTCGGTACCGGCGCGATAGACGCTGACATAACCGTTGGCGTCGCCCACGTGCTGCATGAACAGCAAGCCGACATCGCCAGCCATGCCTTTTTCGGCCCAGCGGCGCTGCGCTTCCTTGACCATGGCGTCGACCGAGGCCATCTTGGCCGGGATGCCGGCCGGGTCGTGCGGCAGGCCGGTTTCCAGCGCCTCGTGTTTTTCGTGCTGGTCGTGCAAGGCTTCGAGCTGGGTGTGGCCGATCGGGAAGTAGATGCCGGCAAAAATCACCAGGCCGGTAAAGGCGAAGAAGAAGTGAAACGGCAGCGCGACCACGCCGGTCAGGTTGTGCAGATCGAGCATGCTGCGCTGGGTGGTCTTTTTAGGCCGAAAGGTAAACAGCTCGCGGAAAATCTTGCGGTGCATGACCACGCCGGTGACCAGGGCCACCAGCATCATCAGCGCGGCAAAGCCGACGATCCAGTAGCCGACACCTTTCCAGTTCAACGTGAGGCTGTAATGCAGCGGGTAGAAAAAGCCGCTGCCGACCTTGAGGCGGTCGTCGGGCAAGGCGGCGCCGGTGCGCGGATCGACCGTGCGCTGGGCGTAAATCAGGGTTTCCGGATCTTTGGCGTTCGGCACCTCGTAGCCGGCGTACAAGGTCAGCACCGGATCGCGGTGGGTGGTGTAGGCGGACCAGCTGCGAACCTTGTCGAAATGTTCAGGCAGCGGCCCGTTGACCAGCGGCTCGGTGAACGCGCGCGCTTCGGGCAGCGGCTGCATGTCCTGGAAAATCGGGCGCATCAACTTGTCGAACGACGGCATCGGTTGCGGCTCGAAGCGCGAAGCGGGAATCGCCCAGCGGTCGATCTCGCGGTCGAACACCGACAGCGAACCGAAGAAAAATACCACCACCAGGACAAAGCCCAGGGCCAGTCCGAACCAGGTGTGTACCCAGGCCATCGACTGTCTGAAATTCTGCAGCATTGGAAAAACTCCGTAAGTGTCGGTTGCTCAGTTGCTCGGCTATTTAGACGACCAGGCTCTGGATGCCGGTGGCCGCTGCCGCCAGGATCACGGCGCCAGCGACCAGCACCAGCCACACGCGATTGATGTTGCGGGCAGCAAAAGCGGCCAGGAAGATGATCAAAAACACCAGGAAGCCGATGATGGCGGACAGGTGTTCGGCATCATGAAATTCCATGTCGGCGGCCACCATGGCGGCCATGCCGAACGCGACCAGCCCCCAGGTAAAGGCATAGCCGCCGAGGACGGCAGCCAGCGTTCGCGAGACGATGTCGCGGCGGGAAATCGATGCAGTGGCCATGATGAGCGCAATTTAGCGAATGAGAATTATTCGCATGATAGCAGCATTGTGCGCGGCTTGGTGAGCAGGTTTCTGCCAAAAGTGGCAGCGGATGGGGCCGATAACGGAGTTTTGTGCCGGATGATGGCGTAAATATGCCGAAATTTGGCATGAGAAGAGCGTAACCCGGCCATCAGGATTTGCGATACGCAGACGTGACCACGTAGGGTCGGACCCCATACGGGGTCCGACCCTGGTTGGCGTTGCGGGTCTGGTTGGCTTTGCGGGTAAAAAAAGCCTAGCGCGCAGCGCTCGGACGCAGGGGCCCGGCCGATTTTTTCGCCACCGGATCGAGCGACAAGGTAATGCCGGGCACCCGGTCACCCTGCAGGATCGCGCTAAAAGTCATCAACTCGTCGCGCCGGAACGCATGGATTTCCACCGTGCTGCCCACCGCGTAGCGCGACAGCAAACTGTCCAGGTTGGCCGCAGTAACACGCAAGCCATCGACCGCCACCAGCACGTCGCCGGCCGACAAACCGGCCAGGTGCGCCGCGCCGTTTTCGTGCACGGCAGATAACTTGCAGTCACTGCCGTCGCGGCCCAGGTTGGCGTCCAGGCTGGGCTTGGACGACTTGCGGTCGTCCACATACTTGACGCCGAACGGCGCCAGCAGCTTGGCCAGCGGCACGTCCTCGGTGCCGCGGATGTACTTGTCGAAGAACGGTTTGAAGCGCCCACCGCTGATCTCGTCAAACAGCGCTTCCACCTCGGCCGGGGTCACGCCACGGCCAGCGCCCTGGTAGAAGTCGCGGCCATACCGCTCCCACAAGGCGCGCATCACGTCGTCGAGCGACTTCTTGCCGCCGGTCTTGGCGCGGATGCTGAGGTCGAGCGCCAGCGCGATCAGCGAGCCCTTGGTGTAGTAGCTGATGATGGCGTTCGGTGCGTTTTCGTCCTGGCGGTAGTACTTGCCCCAGGCGTCGAAGCTCGATTCGGCCACGCTTTGCTTGGTACGGCCGCTGCCGCGCAACACGCTGCCGATGGTCTTGCCCAGCAATTTGAAGTACGTCGGCTCCGCAATCAGGCCGGAACGGACCAGCATCAAGTCGTCGTAGTAACTGGTAAAGCCCTCGAACAGCCACAGCAGCGGTGAGTAATTTTCCACTTGCAGGTTGTACGGCGCAAACGCGGCCGGCTTGATGCGCTTGACGTTCCAGGTGTGGAAATACTCGTGGCTGCACAGGCCCAGGTATTGCAGGTAGCCGTCGCCGATATCTTTCGTGGTGGCCGCAGTCGTCGGCAAATCGCCACGATTGCAAATCAGCGCGGTCGAGGCCCGGTGTTCCAGCCCGCCGTAGCCGTCACCCACCGCCATGGTCATGAACACGTAGCGGTCCATCGGCGCTTTTTTCGACTTCGGCTCGAAGAAGGTGATTTGCGTCTCGCAAATGCGTTTCAGATCCGTGCACAGGCGCGCGAGGTCGAGGTTCGGCACACGGCCGGTGACCACCACGTCGTGCGCAATGCCGTGCGCCTTGAAGGTGGCCAGCGCAAAGTCGCCCTGCTCCACCGGATGGTCGATCAATTCGTCGTAATTCGAGGCGATGTAGGTGCCGTAGCCATAGCGTTTGGCTTTGAGTTCCGGCAGTGCGGTGGCCACGCGCCAGGTTTTGGCAGCTTCGTCAGCGGGACGCTGGATGTCCACCACGTGCGGCATTTCTTCCTGGCCCAGTACGCGCAGGAACACGCTGGTGCCGTTGAAGAAGGCGTGGTTCTGGTCCAGGTGGGCGGCGCGCACCGACAGGTCCCAGGCATAGACTTCGTAATGCAGCGTAAGCGAGGCCGCGTGGTTTTTCAGCGGCGCTGCCTGCCACGAGTGTTTATCGAGCTTGGTCAATTCGACCGGCTGGCCGTCCGACTCGGCGCGGATGCGCACGATATTGCGCGAGAATTCGCGGATCATGTAGCTGCCCGGGATCCAGGCCGGCAGTGCAAACACCTGCCCCACTTCGGACGGCGCCGCCACGGTCACGGTCACGTGGAACAAATGGGCCGCCAGGTCATGGCCCACGATGGTGTAGACGATGGCCGGGGTTTTAGTCGTTTTCTTCATCTGAGTCCTGGTAATTACTCTGTCAAATCGGCAGGCGTATCGATATCGCGCACCACGCCGTCGTCGTCCACCACCACCTCGCGCACGGGATGGCTGTTGACGATGGCGCGTGCGCCCTGGTCGCCGTCCAGCGCCAGCAACAAGGGTAAATGATAACCGCTGAACGCGACCGGGTTGCCACGTCTGCCTTTATAGACAGGCGCGGCGATGTTGGCGCCTTTGTTGATCGCTGCGGCCAGCGACCGCATGGTGGCCGGCTGCACCCACGGCATGTCGCCCAGGGCTATCAGCCAGCCCTCGGCGCCGCGCGTGTACTCGATGGCGGTAGCCAGCGATTCGCCCATGCCCAGGTCGGCATTTTCGGACACGCGCACTTCGCAGCCCAAACGGCCCAGCAGCGCGGCCACGCGGTCGTCGCCGGGCCGCACCACGGCCAGCACGCGCGGCAGTGCGGCCAGCATGTTGCGCGCGCTCCTAGCCACGACCGGCTCGCCATCGACCAGTTGCAGCAGCTTGTTTTGCACACCGGACGGGTCGAACCGCTTGCCCCGTCCGGCCGCCAGCAAGATACCGGTCAGCGCCATGGCGCCTTAGGCGGAAGCCAGATCGAACGGCAGCTTGCGCAGGCGCTTGCCGGTAATCTTGAACACCGCGTTGGCAAATGCCGGCGCCAGCGGCGGCAGGCCAGGTTCGCCCATGCCGGTGGGCGGATCGTTCGACGGCACGATGTGGACGTCGATGGCTGGCATGTCGGTCATGCGCGCCACCGAGTAGTCGCTGAAGTTCTGCTGCTCGACCACGCCGTCCTTGAGCGTAATGGCCGCGCCGGGAATCGTCATGCCCAGGCCCATCAACGCTGCGCCCTGCACTTGCGCTTCGATGGTGAGCGGGTTGACGGCGGTATTGCAATGCACGCCAGCCGTGACCTTGTGCAGCTTGGGCACGCCGTCCTTGACCGACGCCACCACCACGTATGCCACCACGGTGTTGAACGATTCGTGCACGGCCACGCCCCACGCCTGCCCTTTCGGCAGCGCTTTTTTACCGTAGCCCGACTTGGCCACGGCCAGGTCCAGCGCGGCGACGTGGCGTTTGCCTTTCTCGCCCATGATCTTCTTGCGGTACGCCACCGGGTCCATCATGGCCGCGTGCGCGGCTTCGTCGATCAGCGTTTCCATCACGTAGGCAGTGTGGGTGGAACCCACCGAGCGCCACCACAGCACCGGCACATTGGCCTTGACGATATGGGCGCTCAGGTTGAGCGGCACGTCGTACGGTTCGGCCATGCCTTCGACCATGGTGGAGTCGACGCCTTCCTTGATCATCATCGGCTCGAACATGGTGCCGGCAGCAATCGACTGGCCCACGATCACGTGGTCCCAGGCGACGATATTGCCTTGGGCATCGAGGCCGATGTCGGCGCGGTGCACGTGCGACGGGCGGTAGTAGCCGCCCTTGATGTCGTCCTCGCGGCTCCACACCACCTTGACCGGATCGGTCTTGCCGGCCGCGCGCCATACCTTGGCGACGTTGATCGCTTCGACCAGGTAGTCGGACGACGGCACGCCACGGCGACCGAAGCCACCGCCGGCCATCATGGTGTTCAGCACCACCTGTTCAGGCTTCAAACCGGCGGTGGCGGCAATCGCGCCCTGGTCCACGGTCTGAAACTGGGTGCCGGCCCACACGGTGCAGCCGTCCGCGCGCAGGTCCACCACGCAATTGAGCGGCTCCATCGGCGCGTGCGCCAGGTACGGGAATTCGTAGACGGCGTTGATTTTGTTCGGCGCGCCAGCGAGCTTGGAGGTATCGGCCTTGCGCGCAGAGGCGCCCGGCTTTTGCGCCAGCGCCTTGAAGTCTTTCAGCTGCTGTGCGCTGCTGACCTTTTCTACTGCACTGGTATCCCAGGCGATGACCAGTGCGTCGCGGCCCATCTTGGCCGGCCAGTAGCCGTCGGCCACCACCACCACGCCGCTGCCGCCACGGTCGGTTTTCACTTCCAGCACTTCCAATACGCCCTTGATCGCACGGGCTTTGCTGGCATCGAGCTTGCCGACCTTGGCGCCGAACACCGGCGGACGGGCGACTAATGCCACCTTGCTGTCGGGCGCCTTGAAGTCCATGCCGAACTGCTGCTTGCCGGTGGATTTGAGCTTGGCGTCCAGCCGCTTGACAGGCTTACCGATGATCTTGAAGTCTTTCGGATCCTTGAGCGTGACGGTGGCGGGCACCGGCTGCTTCATGGCCGCATCGGCCATGGCGCCGAAGGTGGCGCTCTGGCCGGCAGGGCCGGTCAGCACGCCGTGGGCCGCTTTCACCTGGGCGGGCGTCACTTTCCACTGTTCGGCAGCGGCAGCAACGAGCATCGCGCGCGCCTTGGCGCCGATTTCACGGTACTGCGTGTACGAGTGGGCGATACTGCCCGAGCCGCCGGTGATCTGGATGCCGAAGGCCGGGTCTTTATATTGGTCGCCGGCCGGCGCCAGCGCGCCATGCACCTTCGACCAGTCGGCGTCGAGCTCCTCGGCGATCAGCATCGGCATCGAGGTCTGCACGCCCTGGCCGAATTCCAGGCGATTGACCTGCACCGTGACCGTATTGTCGGGCGCGATGTGCAGGAACGCGTTCGGCTCGTACACCTTGGCCGGCGGCTGCTGGGCGTTGGCGAAACGGCCGGCGCCGGGCATGAAGAAGCCCAGCACCAGTCCACCGCCGGCAGCGGCGCCGGTTTTCATGAAGCCGCGGCGCGATACGCCCGCCGGCGTGGCGGTAGCTGCCTGTGATACCAGCGCAGCGTCCACGTTATCCTTGTTGATCCATTCAATGCGCATACGTCCCCCTTAAGCGATGGTGCTGGCGGCGTCTTTGATGGCGGCGCGGATGCGTTGATAGGTACCGCAGCGGCAGATATTGCCGCTCATGGCGTTGTCGATATCGGCGTCGCTCGGCTTTTTGTTGGTGCGCAGCAGCGCGGTGGCGCTCATGATTTGCCCGCTCTGGCAGTAGCCGCATTGCGGCACGTCGAGTTTGACCCACGCATCCTGCACCGCCTTGCCGATCTTGTCGGACTCCATCGCCTCGATGGTGGTGATCTTCTGGCCCACGGCAGCCGAAATCGGCATCACGCACGAGCGCACCGGCTCGCCGGCCAGGTGCACGGTGCAGGCGCCGCACAGGGCCGCGCCGCAACCGAACTTGGTGCCGGTCATATTCAGGTTGTCACGCAGCGCCCACAGGATGGGCGTCGACGGATCGGCATCGACTTGTACGTCCTTGCCGTTGATGTTCAAAGTGATCATGTAAATCTCCTGGAGGACGACCTGCTGGTTTTGGACTGGCGGACTGCTATTTTAATTTTGCGAACTTTGCTTCGAGCGTCTTGGTATCTACCGCGCCTGGTAGACGCGAACCATCGGTGAAGATGATGGTCGGGGTGCCGGTCACGCCGATCTTGCGGCCCAGCGCGACGATTTCCTGGTTGGGCGTCTTGCACGATGCCGGCGCGGCCGGTGGCTGCTTGCCGGTCAACATCCAGTCGTCCCAGGCCTTGTTGCGGTCGGGCGCGCACCATACGCCGGCCGACTTGGTAAACGAGTCTTCGCGCAGGATGTTGTACAGGAAGGTGTACACGGTGACGTTGTCGATCTCGGTGAGCGTAGTCTTGCGGAACTGCTTGCAGTAGCCGCAGTTCGGATCTTCGAACACCGCGATCACGCGCGAGCCGTCGCCCTTGACGGTCTTGAGCGCCTTGTCGAGCGGCAGATCGGAGAACTTCACGCGGGTCATTTCATCGATGCGCTCGCGCGTGAGATCGACGCCGGTGGTGAGGTTGAAGACATGGCCGTTGAACACATAGGTGCCGGTTTTATCCGTGTACAGGATGTCGCTGCCCATGCGGATTTCATACAGGCCACCGTACGGCGTGGCCTTGATCGAATCGACCTTGACGCCTTCGCCCAGGCGCGGCTCGACGATCTTGCGCAGCTCTTCTTCCGACGGCGCTTTTTGCGCATCCTGCGCATTGCCGCACGACGCCATCAATACCGACAGCAGGACCAACGCCAACTTACTCTTTCTCATAACTTCTCCGATAAACATGACAGACTCACTTGCCCATGGCGTGCGAGATCAAACGGCGCTTGAGCACCGGTATTTTGTCGAGCAGATTCAAGCCCAGGTTGCGCACCGCGCGCAGCGGCTCGGCGTCGGCACCAAACAGGCGCGCCAGGCCGTCGGTGGTGACCTGCATCAGCAGCACGTCTTCCTTGCGCGCGCGCTCGTAGCGCGCCAGCACCCGCGCGTCGCCCACGCCGCGTTGCGGTTCGCGGGCGGCCAGCGTTTCGATCAGTTGCGCCACATCGCCAAAGCCCAGGTTCATGCCATGGCCTGCCATCGGGTGCACCACGTGGGCGGCGTCGCCCACCAGCGCCACGCGCGGCGACGTCATGGCGTGCGGGCGGATCAGGCGCAACGGAAAATCGCGCACCAGTTCCGGCTGCAATGGCGTCAGTGCGCCGAGTGTGTCGGCCGCATAAACGGTCAGGCGGTCGGCGATCTGCTGCGCCGCTTCGGCGCGCAGGGTATCGGCCAGCGCATCGGGCGCCGACCAGACGAGCGACACCTGGTTGCCCGCCAGCGGCAGCAGCGCGACGATACCCTGCTCGCCCGTGAACCACTGGTGCGCGGCGCCGTGGTGCGGCTTTTCGCAGGCAAAATTGGTCACCACGCCGCGCTGACCATAGGGGCGGTAATCGAGGCCGATATCGCACTGGCCACGCACCCACGACTCGGCGCCGTCGGCGCCGACCACCAGTTGCGCTTCGATGCTGCTGCCATCGGCCAGCGTGACGGTGGCAAGGTCGTCGCCGCGCTGCAGCGCCGCCGCACGGCCACCGACGATGGTGACGTTCTGGGCAAAGCGCAGCGCCGCGTCGAGCGCCTGGTTCAGGTTACGCTCTTCCAGTATCCAGGCCAGCGTATCGGTATGGGCGCCGTAGGCGTCGAAAGCCAGGCCGCCCGGCTTGGGACCGTCGCCGTGAATGATCATCGCATCGACGGGCGTGACGCGCGCGGCATCGAGCGCGCCCCACACCTTGAGCGACGACAGCAGCCGGTGCGCCGTGTGATTGAGGGCATACACGCGCGCATCCCAGCCTTCGGCTGGAGTAGTTACCGGCGCCGCCGGCGGCCCCAGCAGAATCACCTTGAGGCCGGCGTTCGCCAGCCCCAATGCCGTGGTCTTGGCAATCGCACCATTGCCGACGATACAAATCTCGACGCTTAAGGTAGAAGCGGCGGAGGTGGACGGGGACGTGGATTTATTCATCCGACCATTATAGCGTTTGTGCGGAATAGAAATTGACGCTTGCGCTTTTTCCGGAGCCTGCTATAATTCTGGTCCTTGGCCTGGTAGCTCAGTTGGTAGAGCAGAGGATTGAAAATCCTTGTGTCGGTGGTTCGATTCCGCCCCGGGCCACCAAGAACAACGCTCAGTTCGTCTTGAGCAGTCTAAAAAACCGCATTCTTCATAGGAGACTGCGGTTTTTTTACGTCCCATGCAATCCGCTACAGTCCGCCTACAGCCACGCACCTGGCAGGGCAACATCAAGCCAGAGTTGCCCTGCCGGGGTTAGAGTTGCCCCGAAAGGAGGCCTGCCATGGCTCTGACCGACCTCATCATTCGCACGGCCAAGCCTGCACAAAAACTTTACCGGCTGTACGACAGTGCCGGCCTCTATCTCGAGGTCGCGCCCAGTGGCGGCAAATGGTGGCGCTTCAAGTACCACTTCCACGGCAAGGAAAAGCGCTTGTCACTGGGCGTCTATCCCAAGGTTGGACTCAGGGAAGCGCGTCTCAGGCGTGGCGATGCCCTTGGCTTGCTCGCCCAGGGCATCGATCCCAGCGCCCAACGCCAGGCCGAAAAGAACCCGCTATGCCAGACCGGCGATCCGCACAGCTTCGAAACCGTGGCACGCGAGTGGTTTGCCAGGTTCTCGCCCACCTGGGCCGAGTCGCATGCCACCCGCATCATCCGTCGCCTCGAGCGCGATGTCTTTCCCTGGCTTGGTGCGCACCACCTGGCCAGGATCACGCCCGCCATGGTGCTCGAGGTGCTGCGCCGGATCGAGGAGCGCGGCGCCATCGAAACGGCCCACAGGGCGCGTGAAAACTGCAGCCAGGTGTTTCGCTATGCCGTGGCCACGCAACGCGCCCAGCGCGACCTCACCGCCGATCTGCGCGGTGCGATTCCGCCGGCCAAGGTGCGTCATTTCCCGGCCGTGATCGAACCGAAACAGGTGGCCGTACTGCTGCGCACTCTGCACGATTACGAGGGCAGCTTCGTCGTCAAATGCGCGATGCGGCTGGCGCCACTGGTGTTCGTGCGCCCGGGTGAGCTGCGCATGGCAAAATGGGAAGACATCGACCTGGCTGCGGGAGAGTGGCGCTTCACCGTGAGCAAGACCAGGACCGCCCACGTCGTGCCGCTGGCGCGCCAGGCCATCGCTATCCTCGCCGAGCTGCAACCGCTGACCGGCACCGGCCAGTATGTGTTTCCGTGCGCCCGCACCGCCCAGCGTCCGATGAGCGACAACGCCATCCTAGCGGCCATGCGGCGCATGGGCATCGACCGCGACACCATGACCGGCCACGGCTTCCGTGCCATGGCGCGCACCATCCTCGACGAGGTGCTTGGCGTGCGTGCCGACCTGATCGAACATCAGCTGGCGCACGCGGTACGCGATCCGCATGGTCGGGCGTATAACCGCACCGCCCATCTGCCGGAGCGCGTTGCGATGATGCAGCTGTGGGCCGATTACCTCGAACGGCTGCGCCTGGGCGATGCTTGATCACCCCGTTTGACGCCAGGGAGCGTGGTCCGCCACCTCTCCTGGCGTCAAACGGGTTGGGTGGCCCCGCAGGGCAAGACAGTTTAAGTGCAACGAAAACATGGCTTGCTTCTCACCGGCGACCCACCCTCCCCGGCCGCAAATCTTGTCTGCAGGACCGTCAACAGTACTTGCGTGCGCTTGAAAATCGATATGCGCACAGCTACGCTGGAACCTCTGTTCGAGGAGTAGAAACGTGAATCCAATCAACAAATATTGCACTGCGCGGGGCAACTGGAGGGGCAACTTTCTAGCCGACCCATGCGCAAGAGTTTCTGCAATGGCGGCCTGTATTCGAAAAATGGCGGTGTTTTTGGTTGCGCCCCGGGCCACCAAGAACAGTCTTAAACGAAACGCCGATCCCTGCAGATCGGCGTTTTTGTTTCCGGAACAGAAAGCCTCGCGCCCGGTCGATTTCCTTATCTGACATTCAGCTTTCCAGCTGCGCCGGAGAGACCGTCGCTTCGATGACCAGGCGCCCATCGGGCCTGCGCGCGGCGATGACAAACTCGCCCTGCTCCACGTATTGACCAACGAGCGCGCGGATGTTCACGTCGTGGGTCACCACCACCAAGTTGGCGGCATCCTTGTACCGCGCCAGATAACTGCGCAGCTGCGCGAGTTTTCGCGCGCGCGCCGCTTCGTCATCCTGGAACATCGAATCGATCATCGGACTGGCTTCGACCCGTCCGAACGCCAGCCGGGCAGTGTCCAGGCAGCGGCACCAGCGGCTCGACAGCACGGGTCCGACCGGCACCGCGTTCTTGCGCAAGGCCGCGCCGATCCTGACCGCATCGGCGCGGCCGACCTGCGACAGGTTGCGCTGGGTGGCGCACGCAGCTAGCCTGAATCCGGGCGGATCGCCAATGCCAGGCACCGTGGCGGCATGGCGCATCAGGATAACGTAGCCGCCGCGCTGGAGCAGCGGCCACGGCGATTGGGCGGCCTGGGCAACAGGCGCTGCGCATGCCGCCAGTGCGGCGAGAAAATGGCGTCGGTACATGGATGGGCCCATTGGCGGAAACGGTCGGACGGTCCGATTGTACCGCCATCGGCAGCGGTCGGCCGCTTACGCCCGGCCCGTTACGGCAACGATAGCGGGACAACCACCACCCCAGCAGCCACTTGTCCCGCAAAAATATATTCTTAAAGCACAGAGAATTGTCGAAAGTAACTACAATCGGGGGTTACCGATCGAGAAAGAATCCCCATGTTGACCCCAAGCGTGCCGTCTGCTCCGTTGGCGCCTTGCACTGCCGCGCATCACGCCAGGCTGCCCTGCCTGAGCCACGCAGGCACCCCGACGCCAGACGCCGACCGCATCGACGTCGTGTACCTGTGGGTGGACGGGGCCGATCCGCGCTGGCAGGCGAACCGGCGCGCAGCGCAGGCACGCAGCGGTGCTACGACCGGCGCGGCGCGCTTTGCCGATGTGTCGGGCCGCTACCGCGACAATGGCGAACTGCGGTACAACCTGCGCGCGTTGCAGCGCTTTTTCCCGGAACACGGGCACGTGTACATCGTCACCGATGGCCAGTGCCCGGCCTGGCTGCGGGCAGGACCGGGCGTCAGCGTCGTCGATCATCGCACCCTGATGCCGGCCGCCGCACTGCCGGTGTTCGACTCCGGCCATATCGAAAGCTATCTGCACCACCTGCCCGGCCTGTCCGAACGCTTTATCTATTTCAATGACGACGTGTTTCTTGGCGCGCCTTTCGATGCGGCATGGTGGTTTTCCGAGGCTGGCCTGGCGGTCTTCAAGGAAGCGGCACTGCTGCCCGATTACCCGGCGCCGCAGCCGCATGAAAGCGCGCTGGTGAATGCGTCGCTGCTGTCGCGCAGCTGGTTGTCCGCGCGTGATCCGCACTACCGCCACGTTCCCCGCATCTTCGCCCACTCGCCGCGGCCGATGCTGGTGAGCGCGATGCGCCAGCTCGAGCACGAAGCGCCGGAACTGTTCCATGCCGTGCGCAGCACCGTCTTCCGTTCGTGGGCGGTGCCGCCGCTGATTCCCGACCTGGTGCCGCGCTGGATGGTGCACCTCGGCCGCGCGATCGTGCGCGAATGCGCGTCGGCCTACCTGTCGAGCGGGGCGGCCGACGCCACCGAACAATTCGGCGAACTGCGCGCCAGCTTCGGCAAGCTCGACTTTTTTTGCATCAACGACACCAGCGACAACGCCGCACCCGACACACCGCAACTGCTGCTCATTGGCGATACACTGAAACAGCTGCTGCCCTGCCCTTCGCGATTTGAACACTGAACCAATTCAACATGCACCAGGAGCCCGCCATGATGGACAGTCTTCCCGACCAGTTTCACGCGCTGGTGATCGGCGCCTCCGGCACCATCGGCGCCGCCTTTGTCGCGTTGCTGCGCGCCTCACCGCGCTGCGCATCGGTGCACGGACTGCATCGCCACTCGTCGCCTAGCCTCGACTTTGCCGATGAAAACAGCGTGGCCGAGGCCGCGCGCCAGCTCGCGGCTGGCCCGCGCTTGCACCTGATCATCAACGCCGCCGGCTTGCTGCACACGCCAGCGTTCATGCCGGAAAAGCGCCTCGCCGACCTCAACACCGTGCAAATGCAGGCCACGTTCGAGGCCAACGTGTTCGGGCCGGCGCTGCTGTTGCGCCACTTCGCGCCATTGCTGGACAGCCAGCGTGCCGTCGTGGCCATGCTGTCTGCCAAGGTGGGCAGCATCGGCGACAACCGGCTCGGCGGCTGGTACAGCTATCGCGCCTCGAAGGCCGCGCTCAATATGATGGTCAAGACCGCTGCCATCGAAATCGCGCGCAGCCAGAAGAACAGCGTCCTGGTGGCGTTGCATCCGGGCACCGTCAACTCGCAGCTGTCGCGGCCCTTTCGCGGTGACGCCATCGGCCGCCCGGCGCACGACGCCGCCAGCGACATGCTGCGCGTGCTCGATGCGCTCACGCCGGCCGACAGCGGTTCGTTCCGGTCCTACAACGGGGATGAACTGCCGTGGTAGTGTCCGGTGCGCCGTCGAGTGCATGTCACAACGTGCGTCATCGAGCAGGGAGCTCTGTTAGGATTTTATCCAGCGATCTCTTTACTGGAGGATCATCATGGAACAATTTCTGCTCGTCTTCAGGGGCCCGCCCGCAGGTGCCTCGGACGCCACGCCGCATGATGGCAACCGCTGGCATGCCTGGTTTCAGCAACTGGGCGCCGCGCTGGTCGACCGTGGCAAGCTGTGTAGCGGCAGCGTCGAAATCAAGACGCGACTGACCGGTCCCAACATCTCTGCCGACACCCTGCACGGTTACTCCGTGATTGCCGCTGCCGACTTCAACGAAGCCGTCAGGCTGGCAACGGACTGCCCGGTATTCGATGAAGAAGGCTGGGTGGAGGTGGCCCATATCGAGGTACCGACGGGCGAGACCGACGTGCGTTGAGCGCGCCTGCTCAAGGCGATAAGTGATCTTTATATCGCTTGCCCACGCCAGTTCATCTAGAATGGTTGCATTTCCATCACTACACGGGCGTGCGATGAAACGGGTGATCTTCAATCAAAAAGGTGGCGTGGGCAAATCCACCATCGCGGTAAACCTGGCAGCCATCGCTGCCAGCCAGGGCAAGCGCACGCTGCTGATCGACATCGACCCGCAATGCAATTCCAGCCGCTACGTGCTGGGCGCGGCAGCGCACGACGCCACGCCGACACTAAAAGATTACTTCGAGCAGGTGCTCAGCTTCAGCCAGTTTGCCCAGCCGGCCGGGCACTACGTCCACCCCACGCCGTTCGACAACCTGTCCATCATCGTCGCCCACCCGGAGCTGGGCGACCTGCAATCGAAGCTCGAATCGCGCAACAAGATCTACAAGCTGCGCGACCTGCTGCGCGAACTGGGCAAGGAATACGACCAGATCTTTATCGATACGCCGCCCGCCTATAATTTCTTCAGCCAGGCTGCCTTGATTGGTGCGGACAGTTGCCTGATTCCGTTCGACTGCGACGATTTTTCGCGCCAGGCGCTCTACACCCTGATCAACAACATCAAGGAAATCAAGGCCGACCATAATGCCGACCTGGCCATCGAGGGCATCGTGGTCAACCAGTTCCAGCCGCGCGCCAGCTTGCCGCGCAGGATGGTCGAGCAACTGACCGAAGAAGGCTTGCCGGTGTTCGAGAACAAGCTGTCGAGCTCAATCCGTATTCGTGAATCGCACGAGCGCAACCTGCCGATGATTCATCTCGACCGGAATCACAAGCTGAGCCAGGAATACCTGGCGCTGTACGGCGAACTCGCGGTTTAGCGAAACTGCTACTTCATGAGAACACCCAAGGCTCGTGCAAGTGGCGCTGCCGTTCGTAGGCGACAATGTCGTCGGCCCGGCGCAGCGCCAGGTCTATCTCGCTGACACCGTCAAGCAGGCAGCGCTTCCTGAAGGCGTCAAACTCGAAGGTGTGGATCTGCCCATCCGGAGTCGTCACTGTTTGCTGGTCCAGGTCAACCGAGACCGCAAAACCGTGGCTGCCGTCAACATCGCGAAACAGCGCATCGACCACCTCGGCGGGCAGCGTCACAGGCACCACTCCGTTCTTGGTGCAGTTGTTGGCGAAAATATCGGCAAAGCTGGGGGCGATGATCACACGCAGCCCAAACTCGCGTATTGCCCAAGGGGCATGCTCGCGAGACGAGCCGCAGCCGAAGTTTGCGCGCGCCAACAGAATTGATGCGCCGTCGTAGCGTGGTTGGTTCAGTACAAAGTCGGCGTTTCGCCGGCGAGCGCTGCAGTCGTCGCCCGGATGGCCGGGATCGAGGTAGCGCCAGTCGTCGAACAGGTAGCGGCCAAAGCCGCTGCGTTGCGTCATCTTCAGGTATTGCTTGGGCAAGATCGCGTCGGTATCCACGTTGGCACGATCAATGGGCGCGACGAGGCCACGGTGGCGAAGGAAGGGTTCCATTGCTAGCCTTTTTTCAGTGGATGAGGATAATTACATCGGATCAGTGAAATGTCCCGCGATGGCAGCGGCGGCAGCCATCTGCGGGCTCACGAGGTGGGTACGGCCGCCGGGTCCCTGGCGTCCTTCGAAATTGCGATTGGAGGTCGATGCGCAGCGCTCACCAGCGCGCAACCGGTCGTCATTCATGCCCAGGCACATTGAGCAACCGGCATCGCGCCACTCGAAGCCAGCCGCGATGAACACCCGATCCAATCCTTCGGCCTCGGCCTGGCGCTTAACCAGTCCTGAGCCCGGCACGACCAGGGCGCGCTGAATGGTCGATGCAATGTGCCGTCCGCGCACAATCGCCGCAGCGGCACGCAAATCCTCCAGCCGCGAATTAGTGCATGAGCCAATAAAAATCGTATCGAGCATGATGGCCTTGATCGGCGTATTCGGCGCCAGCCCCATGTAGGTCAATGCCCGCGCCATTCCTTCGCGCCGTACCGGGTCGAGTTCGCATGCCGGATCGGGTACCAGTTCGTCGATGCTCACCACCATCTCCGGCGAGGTGCCCCAGGTGACCAGCGGACGCACGGCGGCGGCATCGAGCGTCAACTCCTGATCAAACCGCGCACTCGTGTCGCTGACCAATGTGCGCCAGTACGCTTCGGCTTCCGTCCATGCCGCGCTGGTGGGACTGCCTGGACGCCCCTTCAGGTAACCGAGTGTCGTCTCGTCTACCCCGATCATGCCGGCGCGGGCACCGGCCTCAATTGCCATATTGCACAGGGTCATGCGGCCCTCCATGCTGAGGGCACGCACTGCCGCACCGGTAAATTCGATCACGCTACCGGTTCCGCCTGCCGTGCCAATGCGGCCAATAACTGCCAGGGCCAAGTCCTTGGCGGTGACACCCCGATTGCACGCGCCTTCGATGCAAATACGTATCGACCTGGGCTTGGGCATGAACAGAGTCTGACTGGCAAGCACCTGCTCCACTTCGGAAGTACCGATGCCGAAGGCCAGCGCGGCAAACGCGCCGTGCGTCGAGGTGTGTGAATCGCCGCATACGATCGTCATGCCAGGCAAGGTCATGCCTTGCTCCGGCGCGACGACATGCAGTATTCCCTGGCGCAGGTCAGCGAGATCGAAGTAGGTAATCTCGTGCGTTGCGCAATTTTGTGACAGCGTATCCACCTGCGACCTGGATACGGGGTCGACGATGCCGGCGGCCCGGGCGACGGTAGGCACGTTGTGGTCGGCAGTGGCAATGATCGAGCCGGTACGCCAGGGTTTTCGGCCGGCGGCGCGCAATCCGTCGAACGCTTGCGCGCTGGTGACTTCGTTAATCAGATGTTTATCGATGTAGATCAAACTGGGACCGTCGATTACTTCGTCGATCACATGTTTTTTCCAGAGTTTGTCAAACAGGGATAAGGATTCCATGGTCCGGCTCCATCTGGTTAAAATGGGTGCGGTAGAATGCACCGATGCGTTGCTGAACGCGCTTCACTGACCTCAAATTTCGCGCGAAAGCGCACGCTCTCGTATCACCTCGAAATCCCTGGGCAGCGGATGCAGGTCAAGCCGACGCCCGGCCTTGACGATCTGGCTCGGCGTGTCATGGCCGATCAGGGCTGGCAGGCGCTTCGACGCGGCGATCAATTTCTCCAGATCGACGCCGATGTCATAGCCCATCAACTGCAGCGCATGCGCGACCTCTTCGGTGCAGACGTTGCCAGATGCCCCCGGTGCATAAGGACAGCCACCGATGCCACCGAGTGAAGCATCGAAACGGTCCGCTCCCGCCTCGATACCGGCGAGAACATTGGACAGGCCCATGCCCCGGGTATTGTGGAAATGCAGGCTCAGTTCGATGTCCGGCCAGGCGTCACGGAAGCGACGCGTCAACGAATTGACCTGGGTAGGGAATGCCATGCCCGTGGTATCGCACAGGGTAATTCCGCCCGCACCGGCTTCACCGATAAAGCGCGCGCACCATTCCAGCACCGTTTCTTGCGCTACCTCGCCGTCCATCGGACAACCGAACGCGCATGACAGGGAGACATTCACTGCAAGCGATGCCTGCCGGGCGAGCGCGGCAACTTCGCACAAGCCTGCGAACGATTGCGCCTGTGTCATGCGCAGGTTGGACAGGTTATGGCTTTCGCTGGCCGACATGACGAGGTTGAGTTCATCGACCCGGCTGACGATGGCGCCTTCGGCGCCTCGCACATTTGGCACCAGTGCGCTGTAGATCACACCGGGTACGCGTTCGATTCCAAGCATCACTTCCCTGGCGTCGCCAAGGGCCGGGATGGCTTTCGGCGAGACAAAAGCGGTCACCTCGATTTTGGCCATGCCGGCCCGGGACAGGCTGTCAACCAGGGCAATTTTCTCCGTAGTCGGCACGAAGACGGATTCCGCCTGCAAGCCATCGCGGGTGCCCACTTCCTGCAGGTAAATTCGGCGGCCTGCACCATTCCAGATATTCATGCCACCACTCCCTTTTCGCGCAATGCCGCGATGTCTTGCGCGGTCAATCCCAGTTCACCCAGAACACCATCGGTGTCGTCACCGAGTCCTGGCGCGGAGGAGCGCACCGATCCTGGTGTGCCCAGCAGCTTGGGCACCACGCCTGGCACCTCCAGCTCATAACCATCGCGCGTGCGCTGCGACAGAATCATGTCGCGGGCCCGGTAGTGCGGATCCTCGGCAATGTCCTTGGCGGTGTACACCTTGCCAGCCGGAACCCTTGCCTGGCCGAGAATTTCAAGCACGTCGGCCACCGGGCGCGTGGCGGTCCAGACACCAATGGCCGCGTCGAGTTCCGCAACGCGCGCAACACGGCCGGCATTGTTGGCCAGTTCCGGATCGGCCGCCAGGTCGTCTCGTGTAATGGTCTGCATCAGGCGCTTGAAGATGCTGTCGCCGTTACCGGCAATGAGCACGTAACCGTCGAGGCATCGATAAGCGTTCGACGGCGCAATGCCTGGCAGTGCACTGCCTGCGGCTTCCCTCGCCACGCCAAAGGCGCTGTATTCCGGGATCAGGCTTTCCATCACGTTGAACACGGCCTCATGCAGGGCTACATCGATCACCTGCCCCTTGCCGCCGTTGACCTTGCGGTGGTACAGGGCCGTGAGGATGCCGACGGTGCCATGCAGGGCGGCCAGGGTATCGCCGATCGAAATGCCACACCGTACCGGAACCCGGTCCGGCTCACCGGTCAGGTGACGCAATCCGCCCATCGCTTCGCCGATTGCGCCGAACCCGGGCAGGTCGCGGTACGGGCCGGTCTGGCCGTAACCCGAAATGCGCAGCATCACCAACCCTGGATTGAGTGCGGAAAGGTCGTTCCAGCTCATGCCCCAGGCTTCCAGGGTCCCTGGCCGGAAGTTCTCGATCAGCACATCGGCCTCGGCAATCAGCTTGCGGGCAATGTCCTGGCCGTCAGGGCTGCGCAGGTCCAGCGCGATCGAGCGCTTGTTACGCGATTGAACTTGCCACCAGACCGACGTACCGTCCTTGATCATGCGCCAGTTACGCAATGGATCGCCCGAGCCGGGAGCTTCGATCTTGATGACGTCGGCACCGAATTCGCCGAGCGTTTTACCGGCAAACGGTCCGGCGATAAGTTGCCCCATTTCGATCACACGGACGCCGCGCAATGCGCCGTCCGCGATGCTGTTACCTGAATTCATGATTAATCTCCCTCAGTCCTGTCAAAGTGCTGTCTTCATCGATCCATGCCGCTACCGGCTGCAAGCTCAGGAACCGCGCGGCGTCGCGGATGCTTCCTTGTCCCGCAGCGCCGCAGGCATGCCGTAGATGAGGATTGCCGCACAAATAAGGCTCAGGCAACCGATCAGGTACAGGGCCGGCGTGGTGCTGCCAAACACGTCCTTGATGCGCCCGACGACCACGGGGCTGACGATGCCGCCCATTTGTCCGAGCGTATTGATCAGGGCAATGCCGCCCGCAGCGCCCGCCCCGGTGACCAGCTTTGGCGGCAGCGCCCAGAATGCGGGGATCGAGGCAACCACGCCCGCCCCCATGAGGCCGAGGGCAACGATCAGCAGTCCGGTATGCTTGTCGAACAGGCCGGCACTGAAGAAGCCGACCGAAGCCAGCAACATCAGCCCGATGACATATTTCCTTCGCTCGCCCGACACGTCGGAGAGGCGGCCGACGATGACCATGGTGATGGCACCGCACAGATAGGGGATCGCAGTCAGGTAACCGATGATGGCCGAGTCGGTGATGCCCGAAGCGCGGATCAGGTGGGGCGCCCAGAAATTCAGTCCATAGGAGCTCATTTGAATCAGGAAATAGACCAGTGCCAGCATCAGAAAACCGGGGGTCTTCAGTGCACCTAGCAGGGATTCGCCGTGACCGCCGATCGAACGATTTTGGCTGGCAATACGCTCCGATAGCAGCGCCTGTTCGTCGCGCGTCAGCCAGCCGGCGTCTTCAATCCGGTCTTTCAACACGTTGAAAACGACAAAGCCAAGGAATACGCACGGTATGCCGCCGACGATGAACAGCCAGTGCCAGCCGCGCAACATCAGCAGTCCATCCATGTGGCTCAACACCAGCCCGGCAACAGGTGCGCCGAACAAGCCGGCAAAAGCCGACGCCAGAAACAGCATCGACGTGATGCGGCCACGATACGAGGTCGGAAACCACAATGTCAGGTAGTACAGCACGCCCGGGGCGAAACCGGCTTCCATGGCGCCAATGAGGAATCGCAGTACATAAAATTGCCATTCCGTCTGGACGAAAACCATCAACGCTGTCGCAATTCCCCAGGACACCATGATGCGGGCGATCCAGCGGCGTGCACCGACCTTGTAGAGCATCAGGTTGCTGGGCACTTCGAACAGCACGTAACCAACCACGAACAGGCCCGCGCCGAAGCCATAGGCAGTATCGCTGAGACCGAGATCGGTTTGCAGGGCAAACTTGGCGAAGCTGACGTTAATGCGATCGAAAAACGCAAAGAGATAACAGATCATGATCAACGGCATGATGCGCCAGGCGACCTTGCGCACGATGCGCGCTTCTTCAAGCGCACCAGCAGCGATGGACGAGCCGATAGGAATGGAACCTGAGGTTGTCATACGTGTCTCCTACTGTAGTTTTTTTAGCTGCATGTTTGCAGCACTGGACTTGGGCGCTCTTGTCGGCGGATGAATGCGATTCTGACCCCGTGCAGCCGATGGAAGAAGCCGAAAGGAGAGAAGCGAGCTTTCGCGGAACGCGAAAGCTCGGAGCGCAGCAGTCTTGTCCTCGTGCGTTAGCGGCCGGGCGGCGCGTCCGCGAGATGGTCCACCAGCAATCGCACGTGGCGTGGTATGGCGCCAGCGTCGCGCAGGCCTATGAGCAGGCTGCGCTCTGCCCACGCATCCTTGAGCGCGATCTGGCGCAGATCGAGCGATCCGGCAAGTTCCTGCACCGCCTCTGACGGCAATACGGCAATCCCCATGCCGGCGGAAACCATCTTGCACATCGCATCGAAGCTGCGCACGCGGATGCGCAGCTTGAGATTACGGCCCAGCGCTTCCGTTTCGGCTTGCAGCCGCTCTGCCAGGGACGTGCCTGCCGAAAGACTGACGAAGTCATGGTCGACCACTTCTTCGAAATAGACGGACTGCCTTTCGGACAAAACATGCGCACGTGGTACCACCAGGCTTAGCCGGTCTCTTCGATAAGTTACCAGATCCAGCCCCAACGCAGGCGTGCGGTCAGCGAAAATGCCTAGGTCGGCACGGCCATCGAGCACCGCCACCACGATCTCCCTGCTGTCGCCCTCTTCGAATTCGATCCTGATACCCGGGTTCGCCGCCGTGAAAGAGGCTAAATCGTTGGGCAGGAACTGGGTAACGGCCGACGTATTCGCCCACAGGCGCACGACCCCGACGAGGCCTGATGCATAGTCCGAAAGATCGGCCGCCAGCAAGTCCACGTCGCTCAGTATCCTCTGGGCATGGCCGTGCAGCGCCTTGCCAGCTACCGTGAGGATCACTCCCCGCGAATGACGTTCGAGTAGCGGCGTACCTGTCATCAGCTCCAGGTCGGAGATACGCTTGCTGGCAGCGCCAACTGCAAGATTGGCCAATACAGCTCCCTTACTGATGCTCCCGGTACGCACCACTAGGGTAAACAGGGAGAGCGATACCAGATCAAGTCGGTGGAGATTCATCGTTGGATACAGTCACAGTAAATGTCAGGCAATTGTGTAATGATCTACAGTCGCTTCGATTTCTCGAGGTGAGCGGTGCCAATCCTGATTGGACCAGTACGCCCCGCTGAAGAAGTAAGCCCACGGGCAGTGTTGCTTAAATAGTGATCAAATACAAGGCAAGGTTGCTGGAGGGGCCGTAACCATTCCTGGCGAGACTGGGAAAGAACATTTGAAGGAAGCACCACATGGCCAAGATGCGCAAGAAATCAGAGCTGCCGACCAAGCTGTGCGCGCATTGCCAGCTGCCGTTTACGTGGCGCAAGAAGTGGGAGCGTGACTGGGAGCAGGTGAAGTATTGTTCGGAGCGGTGTCGGCTGGCTGGTCGTCGCTGCGACGGTGCGCCTCATTTACAGGACCGTGCCTATACTGGATCTCCACGCGTAAAACGTTGACACTACGTTGAAAGGAGATCGATATGCACACCACATGGATAGTCACCGCCAACGCCGGACGGGCCAGAATTTTCAGCGCGCAAGATCCGGCCAAGCCGCTGCAGGAGCTCGAAGACATGGTCAATCCGGCCATGCGGCTGCGGGTGACCGAGACCGAGCCGGACAAGATAGGCCCCACGGCTGCCACCAACACCGGCCACAATATCGGCGGCACCCAGGGCGTCAGCCTGGCCCACAACGCCAAAGCCGGCGCGCCCAACAAGGCCTACCAGCCGGCCCATACGCCAGCCGAACAGGAAGCCGAACAGTTCGCCCGCGATATCTCCGCCCGACTGCGCGAGGCGCAGCAACAAGGCCAGTTTCAGCGCCTGGTGCTTTGCGCCTCGCCACAGTTTCTCGGGGCGCTGCGCGCGGTGCTCGATCCGCACGTGAAGTCGTTCATTGAACGTGAGATTAACAAGGACTACACGCAAGCCAACGAACAGGAATTGCGTGAGTACTTGGGAACGAAATAAGAGCCTGCGGGGCACTTACGGCTGTACAGCTGGTTTCGGCAACACCTTCACCACCACCAGGTCGCCGACCAGCCTGAACTCCTGCGCCAGTGCGCGCACGCTCTCGGGCGTCAGGCCTGCCGCCAGTTGCGCGCTCTCCTTCAGGTAACGCGCGTCGCCGTAGCGGTTGTAGCTCAGTTGCAGGCGGTTGAACTGGGCCGTGGCGTCGGTCTTGCGCTTGCCCTCGTCGCTGCGCATCTGGCGGATTTCTTCTTCCAGCATGGCCGTGTCGATCCGGGCTGGCAGCTGCTCCAGCACTGTCTTGGCCAATGCCCACAGCGCATCGAGCCGTTCCGGTGCGGCGGTGAACGACAGCTCACTGGCCAGGCGCCCTTGCGGCTCCAGGCTCAGCTTGTAGTTAAGCCGATAGATGCCCGCCTCTTTTTCGCGCAACTCCGTGCGCAACTGGCGATACACGATGCGCGAGACGATGGCCGTACGCATGGCCCGCTCGGGCGACCAGGCCAGGGGCTGGCTGCCGTGGGCGCGCACGCTGCCCTGCGGCTCGATGCCGATCGCCAACCGGGTCTCGCGATAGCCGCCTGCTTGCTGCAGCGCCGTGGCAGACGCAGATGTGGATGCTGGGCCGGAAAAGGCCGATGCGGGTACCGGTGCGGATACCATTGCGGTTGCGGTTGCCGCTGCAGCTGTAGCTGTAGCTTGACGCACAATGCCGGCCAGGTGACGCTCCACCAGCGCCTTCACGGTCGCTTCATCAACCGGGCCGCTGACGAAATACGTCACCGGCAACGCGCGCAGTTGCTGCCACTGGCGGCGCACCCGTTGCAAACCGGCCTGGCTGTCGAGTTCCTGTACCGCCGCCAGGTCCGGCATGGCGTCGCCCGGCAACTGTTCGCCATAGCGCAGGCGGCTCATCTCGCGGCCGGCGCGCTCGCCGGCGCTGTCGGGACGGCGTGCACTCTGGCGCGCCAGCTGTTCGCTGGCGTCGCTCAGGGCGGCCTGCGAAATATCGGACTGCACCTGGCCGGCCGCGTACAGCTGCAACAAGTCATCAAGCTGCGGCGCCGGCACTTGTGCGCTGTAGGTCAGCTGGGTTTCGGTCTGCTGTTGCGACAGCCGCACCTTGTGCGCCGCGCTCCAGCGCGCCAGTTGCCCCAGCTCCTGGCCTTCCAGGTCGGCGATGTTGCCCAGTTGCGCGGCCAGTTGCCACTGCCAGCCGGGCGCGCCGGGCAGCCGGTAGCCGGCGCCTGACTGGGCGGCAAAGCGCATCACCGCGTCGTTCGGGGCGTGGCGCCACACCACCACGTCGCCATTGCCCAAGGTCCAGCGCTGCACGCCCCCGCCCAGGTCGTCCTGGCGCAGCACGGCGCCAGCCGATTCGATCTCGGGCAGCACCACGGCCGGCAAGGCGGCCAGCGCCTCCTTGTGCACCTTGACCAGCGCCGGCAATGGTTGCGCAGCGAGCGTCTTTTGCAATGCCAGCACTTCAGCGGCAGTCGGCAGGGTGAGCGGGCTCAGGCCCGGCGCCAGCATGAACACGGCGCGGTCGGGCGCGTCTATCCACGCGCGCACGCGGGCGTTCACTTCGGCCGGCGTGATGGCGTCGGCGATGCGGGCGATCTGCGCCTGCTTTTGCTGCGGATCTTGCAGCACGCGGGCGGCCTGCACCGCGCCGACCAGCATTTGCTGCCAGCCCTGGAAATCACGCGCGGCCTGCTGCTGCGGGCCCTTGGCGTTGATGCGGCGGATCTCTTCAATCTCGGCGCGGATGTCGTCGTCGCGCAAACCGTCGCGGCGAACACGCTCGCGCATCAGCAAAATCTGGCGCAGGCCGGCCTGGTGGCTGCCCACCGCCACGCTCGACGAAAAGCCCAGCGATGCGGTAGCGTCACCGAGCTCGCCCTTGCTGCTGGTAAGCGACGACACGCCTGCCGGCAGGTTGCCGGCAGCCTCGCGCACCAGCGCGCGCAGGCTGCGTTCGGCAACACGGTCCACCAGGCGCGCACGCAAGCCGTCGTCGTCCTGGCGCTGGTCCACGGTAAAGCGGTTGATGAAACCCACCTGGCTGGTGCCGCTTTCCGAATCCTGCAAGCGCAGGATTTGCAGCTGGTCGCGCAATACCGGGTCGGCAGAGTTGCGCTCTGGCAGCGCGCCCGGCGTCAAACCGCTGAAGGCGGCGGCGATCTGCGTGCGCAGGGCTTTCGCATCGACATCGCCCACGACCACCAGCGCCATATTGCCGGGGCGGTACCAGTCCTGGTAAAACTTGCGCAGCGCTTCGGCTGGCTGAGTGCGGATGCTCGCTTCGGTGCCAATGGTGGGCCGCTGCGGATACAGCGAGCCTTCGCGCAGCATGGCGCGGCGCTGGCGGTCCATGCGCTCGCGCACACCGAGTTTGCCGCGCCACTCTTCCAGGATCACCTGGCGCTCGCGCTCCAGTGCATCCGCAGGAATCTGCGCGCCGCCGGCAATTTGCGCCAGCGCGCCCACGCCGGCCGCGATACTGGCCGGCTTGTTGGCGGCCATCAGCTGGTACAGGGTGCGCTCGAAATTGGTTTGCGCGTTGTAGTGCTTGCCGATGCGCCAGCCCTGGCTTTCCAGGTACTTGCCCACGCCCTCGGGGTGGGCGGTGGACGCCTTGAACACCATGTGCTCGACCATGTGCGCCACGCCGGACTGGTCGTCGCGCTCATCGAGCGAACCGGCGCGCACCACCAGTTGCAGCGAGACCGTGTTGCCCAGGCTTTTGCCATCGACGATGTAGTACGTAAATCCGTTAGCGAGCTGGCCGCGCTGCACCCGTTGATCCCAGCGGAACGCTTCAGCCGCCGTGGCGGCGGACACGGTAAACCACACGCCGATGACAGCGATGAGTTTGAATTTAGAAGTCATAGCCGATCTCCAGTGCGATGGTGCGACCACGTTCGTAGGTCACGTACGCTTCGCTGACGGTCATCTTGTTCTTGCGGTTGGTGAGATTTTCGATGGTCAGTTTCACGTCCAGCTCCTGGCGCTTGCCAATGCGCGGCGACCAATGCACCACGGTATCGATCGCCAGCGACGTCGGCAACCGGGTGAGCTCGAAGTTCGGGATAGCCGCGCCCTCGTACTGCGCCGTGCCACGGCGCGTGTAACTGTCGTAGCTGCCGCGCACGCGCAACATGTTGTTGACGGTCAGGTGCCGGGCCGGCAAGGTGGTCATGGCGCCAACGCGCACAGTCCACGGGCGGTTGTAATTGTCGGCAGGCATTTGCGAATAACGCATCACGGTACCGCCGTAGTTGATCAGCTCGTCGGTGAGCAAAGCGCTGCTGTAGGTCTCGGCGTAGGTCGAGTAGTTGGAATTGGTATCGCTCTTGTTGGCCGCTACCCACATGCGGTTGACGGTGCTGCCAAGCTTGAACGCGCGGGCGTTCGACCAGCTCACCGTCCAGTCCCTGGTTTCGCTGGCGCCGTTGTTGGTAAACACGTAGCACTGATTGGCATTGCAATCGGCCTGCCCGGTCAGCAGCCGGCGCACGATCTGGTCCTTGCCGTCGCGATGGGTGTAACGCACGCTCAGTGGCCCGGCCAGCAGGTCCGACTCGTAGGTCAGGCCGGCCGTCAGCTCGTCGTCATGCGGCGAGTTCACGTCTTCCAGGCGGTTGAGCGGCTTGCTGGCGGTGATCGGGCCCCAGGTCAGCGTGGTACCGATACGCTGGCGGGTGGTCTTGAGCAGGTTGACCTTTTCCTGCATCGCGATGCCGAACAGGTTGCGGCCATAGTAACGGTTGGCGCCCAGGTCGAGGGACAGCGGATCGCTGACCTGCCAGCCGAGTTTTATGCGCGGTGCGAAGTTGGTCTGGCCCGCCAGCGAATCGCGGTCGCCCCGCACGCCGGCGCGCAGCGAGAAGCCGCCCCAGGTCGCTTCATCCTCGAGGTAGGCGGACGTGGAGTGCGCATCGACGGTAAAACCGCCGGTGTTGTAAATGATCAGGTTGCGGAAATAATCGCCCTGTCCGCGCGTGAGCGTCGGCGAAGTCGAACAGGCCTCGGTATCGACGGTGCCGTCCGCCATCTCGCAGCGCGAGATGGCGCCGGTGGTGGCCAGGTTGGCCGGCGTCAGGTAGTGGTACTGGTCCTTGAGGCGGGCGTAAGTGCCCTCCTGCTTGCGCAGTTCCAGGCCGCCGGCCACGCGGTGCGTCACGGCGCCGGTTTTGAACGGCGTGAAAGCGGCGCCCAGCTTGTACTCGAGCGACTTGGTCTCCTGGTCGATATCGCCCCAGGCGCCTTCGCCGCTGGTCGGGTTGGTGCCGGTGGGGTCGCCCCAGTTCTTCGCCTCCGACCAGCGCCAGCTGCGGTACAGGTTCGCTTCCCCGCGGCGCGATTGCCGGTTGCGCGACCAGGACAGCTGGTTGGTCACCCTGGCCAGGTCGAAGCGCGACTCCAGCCGGCCGCTCAAATTCAAGCCGCCGGACTTGATGGTGTAATCGCTGTCACGAAAGTTTTCGAGAAAATAGCTGTTGTCCGATGGCGCGTAAGCGAGGGTCAACTCGCCCTTGTGGATGCCTTGCACCGGCGTGTAATCGGCTTTGACAACCAGCGTATCCTGCTTGCGCTCCTGCGTGACTTCGCGGCTGACGGTGGTGCTTTCGTTCGCGGTATCGAAGCGCTTGAGGGGGATTTCCGACTTGCGTCTTACGCCGCTCACCAGGACGCCCCAATCGGTGCCGATGCGCGCTTCGGCAGTGGTCTTGTAGGTCCATTTCTTGAAGCGCGGCTGCAAGTCGGCGTTGGACGACTGTTCGAAGTCCTCGCGCTGGGCCGGATCGATCAGCAGTTCGCTCCAGCTCGACGAGCTGTAGCCGACAGCGACCTTGCCGCCGAACTGCTTGCGCGCCGAGCAGATCTTCGCCTTGACTACGCCGCCCGTAAAGCGGCCATACTCGGCCGATACGTTGGAGTCGAGCACCTCGATCTCGCACAGGATGCTGGCGTCAACCGCCAGCGACTGCGACGCGCCCGGCACGAAATCCGGGCTGCCGCTGATGATCTTGTTGCCGGGATCGATGCTGTTGGAGATCGACACGCCATCGAGCAAAATCTCGTTCTGGTACGGCTTGGCGCCGTGGATGCTGATCTCGGCCGGCGCAATTTCACCACCGGTGGCCGACGAGAGCAGCGATTCGTCGAATTGCACGTTCGGATTGATGCGCAACATGCTGGTCAGGTCGCCGTTGATGGCGGCCGCATTGCTGATCATTTCGCGGTCCAGCTTGTCCACCGTCCCCAGCGTGGACGCCTGCACGTGAATCGCCTGCAGGGTCGATGGTGCGTCGCTGGCCGCGGTCTTGCCGCCCCCAGCAGTGGCAGCAGCAGGAGCAACTGCCGGCCGTTCGCGCAGCACGAAGCCGCCCGACCTGTTCATCACCGCATCGTACCGGGTACCGGCCAGCAGCGCCTGGAAGCCGCCCTGCACATCGTACTTGCCCTGCAAGCCCTGCGATCGCGCGCCGCCCAGTTTGCCGGCGTCGAACACCAGCACCACGCCCGCTTCGGCAGCGTAGCGGTTCAGCACCTCGGCCAGCGGCGCCGAGGCGATGGCGTAAGCCTTGGTGAGCTGGCTGCGGACAGCGCCACCCGCATCGTCGGCGGCGATGGCGACGGTGGCCGGCAGCAGGATGCCAGCACTGAGCAAGGCGACTAGCAAGGGGCGGATACGCAGTTGACGATTGCGCGCTCGGCCTGTTACGGCACTCTGGAGGACAAGGTTCATTTTTGATGGAAAAGTGATCGACTTGCCTGTAGGCCGGACCACAACTGAAAAAGTACCGTCTTCTGGCAAAATATTTTTGCGACGGTGGTACTGGCCTAGCGGGGCCGCAAGCGCCAGCCGTCGCCGGCCGGGTCCAGCCGCAGCCCGAGGCCGTCCGCCAGGGTGCGCAGCGAGCGCTCGGCGGCGTCGATGCGGAAGGTGCCGGAAACGCGCCGCACCGCCAGCGCCGGCGCCACCTCGATGTGCTGGCCCGAGTACAGTGCGAAGCGCTCGGCAAATTCGGTCAGCGGCATATTGAGCGCGGTGAGCAGCCCCCGGGTCCAGGCGTCTTCCGGGAACAGCGCGGTCTCCGGGCGGCCGCTGGCGGTGCCTGAAAACAGCACGCGCTGCCCTGCTTCCACCCGCACCCGGGAGCCGGACAGCGGCTGCACCTCGGCCGCGCTCTGCTGCACCGCCAGCACCGTGTGGGTGGCGAACAGGCTCACGGTCAGCCGTGTGCCGAGCGGGCGGATCACGCCGTCGCGCGCAAGGATGCGCAGCTTGCGCCCTTGCGGATCGCGCCCGCTGGTCAGTTGCAGCACACCGGCGTCCAGGTACAGGTCGCGGTGGCCGGCGTCGTAGGCGATGCCCACCCGGGTGCCGGACGCGAGCCACAGGCGGCCGCCGTCGGGCAAGCTGACTTCGCGCCGCTCGCCTTTGGCGGCGACGATCCAGTCGATCTGCGGCGCGGCCGGGGCCTGCTGCCAGGTGGAGGCCAAGCGGTAGCCGATGCCGCCGGTGGCGATGACACCCAGCATGGCGAGGACCTGGCGCCGGGCACTTTGGCTGCGGTGGACCTTGCGCTCGGCCTGATTGCGTTCGGCCTGCTGCAACACGTGCGGCGCCTGGCGCGGCGCCGCCGCCAGCAGGCTTTGCAGCTTCTCTACTTTTTCCCATGCCCAGCGGTGGGACGGATGGGCGTCGTGCCAGTGCTGCCAGCGGCGGCGGTTTTCGGACGAGTCGTCCTCGGCCAGCAGCAGGAACCAGTCGGCAGCCGCTGCCAGCGGCAGGTCGTCGTTGTTTGTGGTCACAGGCACTTCAGGCATTGCACCACCGCCTGCTGCATGTATTTTTTAACGCTGCTTACCGACACGCCCAGCTGCGCGGCGATGGTGGCCTGATCCAGCCCCTCCACCTGCGCCAGCAAAAAGGCCTGGCGCACCTTTGGGCCGAGGTCAGCCAGCAGGCGGTCGATGGTCAGCAGGGTTTCGAGCAGGATGGCGCGCTCTTCGAGCGACGGTTGCAGCGGCGGCGGCACGAGCGCCAGTTCGGCCAGGTACGCCTGCTCGATGTCGTGGCGGCGAAAGTGGTCGATCATCAGCCCGCGCGCGATGGTGGCCAGGTAGGAGCGCGGCTGCGTCACCTCGGCCACGCAGGCGCCCGATTGCAGGATGCGCACGAAGGTGTCTTGCGCAAAGTCGGCCGCGCGGTCGGAGCAATGCCCGAGGCGCGCGCGCAACCAGGCGGTGAGCCACGGCCGGTGTTCGCGATACAGACTTTCTACACTGACATCCACGCTAGGCCCTGCCCATCCAGAATTAAATGAGAACTATTATCATTTAAAAGTGGTTGAGTGGCAAGCAAATTAAAACGCACTGTGGGCCGAAGGCCGCACAGTGCGCGGGTTTGAGGCAGATGCGTGGTTAGAACTTCAGGCGCATGGTCAGTCCAACTACCCGGTCATAGCGGCGGATATCGCGTGGGTTGCTGGCGATGCCGTGGTAGTCGTGGTACGTGCGATCGAGCAGGTTTTCCATGTCCAGCGTGAAGCCCAGGTTGTCGGTCACGCGGTACGAGATCGAGGCATCGGCGGTCTTGATCGGATCGACGATCAGGTCCAGCGGCCCCACCGGCGCGGCCAGGGTGCGGTAGTTGAAGGTATCGACAAACTTGCTGCGCCAGTTGTAGGCCACGCGTGCCGACCACTGGCCGCGTTCGTACAGGCCGACGATGTTGTACGAGTTTTTCGACAGACCGGCGAACGGTACTTCCTTGCCGTCATCGACCAGGTGGCCCTTCAGGTACGTGTAGTTTGCCTCCATGCCGAAGCCGCCCAGCCAGCCCGGCAGGAAATCGAAGAACTGGCGGTAGCCGAATTCCACGCCTTCGAGCTGGCCCTTGTTCACGTTGCGCGGACGATCCATGCGGTACCGGTTGCCGTCGATGGTTTCCAGCGCCAGCGACCGGATGATGTAGTTCTCGAACTTGTGCTTGAACACGGTGGCAGTCAGGCTGCCGGTTGGCGCAAAATACCATTCCAGCGCAAGGTCGGCGTTCTTGCCGGTCACCGGTTTGAGGTCAGGGTTGCCGCCGCTACCGCCATAAATACCCTCGCCGTCAGGCGTCGCGCCCAGCGATACGCCCGGGTTGAAGTCGCCGAAGGCCGGACGCTGGATCGCCTTGCCGGCGTTGAAGCGGGCGATCAGCTTGTCGGTCAGACTGGCCTTGACGGTCAGGTTGGGCAGCACGTCGGTGTCCGACACGTTGCGGTTCACAGGCACCGGCACGCCGTTGATGTTGCTGAAGCCGTTCACGTCCAGTTCGGTCTTGACCACGCGCACGCCCAGCGTGCCTTCGACCGGCACCTTGCCGGCGTCAAAGCCGAAGCGGGTCTTGCCGTAAAAGGCGGTGGTGTCTTCGCTGTTGGTGTAGAGCGAGTACGGGTCGGCCGGCGTCTTGCCATCGCGGCCGTACAGCTTGCGCCAGGCGTCGATATTGGCGTGCTGGTACTTCTCGCAGATCACCAGCCAGCGGTTCATGCCGTAGTCGTTTGCCAGCGGCATCGACGGGCAGGTCAGGCCTGGCAACGAGGAGACGGCCGGCAGGTTGGCAGGCGCCGGCAGGAAATTCAGGCTCTCGTGCTGGTACGACGATTTGCGCTTGGCCAGCCGCACACCACCCGAAAATTCGCGGAAGAAGTGTTCCTCGCCAGCGTTCCAGGTGACGTCGCCGCGCCAGTCGTTCGAGCTGCCGCGCGAACTGGACCAGTTGTCGATGAAAGCGCCCAGCGTGTAGTTGTTCGGGTCCAGCATGTTGTAGCCGGGGTAGTTGTAGTAGGCGCCGCCGTCACGGTAGGTGCTGGCGGTGATCGTGGTCGGATGGGCCGACATTTCCATGATCGGCATTTCCTGCTTCCACTTGCTGTAGGTCCGCACGAATTCGCTGCTGACCTTGAGCGACGGCGTGACGTTCCAGCGGCCGCCGATGGCGCCCTGGTGGGTTTCGGAATCATCCTGCGGCGTCTGGTTGGAACTCAATGCACCCAGGTTGCCGGTAGAGGTCATGGTATCGACCTGCTTGGTGCCGGGGAACAGCGTGTATTTGCTGTCGGCATTCCAGCCCATGCTGCTGATCATGAACTGGCGTTCCATGTCATGGTCGATGCGGGTGGACCAGCCCTCCGCGTACAGCTCCGCGGTGTTCGATGGCCGCCACTGGAAGGCCCAGTTGCCGGCGTAGCGCGTGCGGTCGCCACGGGCGTTGGTGTGGCCCAGGTCGAACGGACCGGTGACAGTCGGGTCGCTGGTGATGGTATTCGATGGCGGCGAATTCCACGCCACCTCATCGTGGTAGCGTCCCAGCTGGTACGACAGGCCGAATAGCGCGCCGAAGTCGCCCCACGAGGTTTTCCAGCGGTTCGAGACCATGCCCGATACCTGCGGGTCGCGCGTATTCGATTTGTCGCGGTCTTCCACGCGCGCGGCCAGGTTGCCCGAAAAACCGGCAAAGTCGAACGGACGCGCGGTGCGTACGTCGATCACGCCGGCGGTGCCCCCCTCCACCATCTCGGCGCTTTGTGTCTTGTAGACGTCGATGCGCGAGAGCATGGTGGTTGGAATGTCGGCCAGGTACAGGTTGCGGTTATTGGACGTATAGACTTCGCGGCCGTTCAGCAGCGTGGTCAGGCCGGGCAGGCCGCGGATGATCACTGAACTGGCCTCACCGCCTTCGCGACGGATCTGCACGCCGGTTACTCGGCCCAGGATTTCGGCGACATTTTTGTCGGGGAATTTACCGGCTTCTTCGGCGACGATGGAATCGATCACGTCGTCGGCGTTTTTCTTGATGTTTTGGGCGCTCTGTGCCGCGCGACGCACGCCGGTCACGACGACCGAGGTCACCGGCTTGGCGGCCTCTTGCTCGGCCACAACCTGGGCGTCCTGCGCCCAGACCGAAGCACTGCTCAGGATGCCGGCGCCGGCCAGCACGGCAACGGTCAGTTTGATTTGCAGGCGTGGGGATGCTGCGTGACGCCCGAAGGGGTGTGCGCTCATGATATCTCTCTCCAGTGTTATATTTTTTGTCGGTGCACTGAACCGAAGACCCAATGCAACCGGTGCCATCTTAGAGAGCGCGCAATCGGTGAACCAATCACATTTTTGCGCGACCTGATACCGAAACTATTATGTCGGCAGCAGATCCTGTGCTGTTTTCGGGATAAACCGGGGGCGTGCCGGGCGCGCAAAAAAAACCCGGAGCGCACAGGCGCTCCGGTTCCTGCTGCGGAAATGAGACAGATCGCGCAGAATTGCGCTTGTTTATTCGGCAAATTACTGGGCAACCTTGACCTGCTTGACGTCGAAGGTCGATTCACCAAAGGTTTCCTTGTCGAACTCACCGGTCAGTTCCACCAGCGTGTTCTGGTCGATGTTGACGCCTTGCGGGAAATGCTTGGCGTCGATTTCCACCGTGATCTTGCCGCTGGCATCGGTGAACTCGTAGTCTTCGCCGCCCTTGTGGCTGGTCAGTTTGCCCTTGAGCTTGGCGTACTGGTCGTCCTTGCCGTTGGCCAGCAGGTCCTTGGCGGTGCTCATCGCCACGCTGGACGGGCCGGTGTAACCGGTGGCGGCAGGCTTGGTGGTCGGGCCGGTGTAGCCGCCCGACTGGGCGATGGCAAAGGTGGAACCGGCGAGTAATGCGGTCAGGCAGGTGACCTGGATAAAACGTTTCATGGCGTGGTCCTTTCGTGGTGGGCTTGGACGTATTACACCGAGCGGACATTAACCGGATCTTAATATCGGATGCTTAATGGTTTGGTGGGCTTAATGCGCCGGCAGATCCATGGTCACGCCGAGACCCTGCCCTTCGAGGCCGGCGCCGAAGACCAGCGCGCCGCCATGCAATTCCACGATGCGCCTGACGATCGACAGTCCCAGCCCGCTGCCGCCCTGCCCTGCCTCGTGCCCGAGCACGCGGAAGAACCGTTCGGACAGGCGCTGGCGGCTCGCTGCATCCACGCCGGGGCCATTGTCGCGCACGGTGATGACGATGCGCCCGGCGGCACGCACTGCGTCGAGCTCGATGCGGGCGCCGTCCGGGCAGTAGCGCACCGCGTTATCGAGCAGGTTGCGCACGGCGATCTGCAGCATGGCCGGATTGGCCTGGGCCACCGCGCCGGTACAGCGCAGCACCAGCGTGATGCCGCGCCGGGCGGCGGTGTCGGCAAGCGTCGCGCGCAATTGCTCGCACAGCGGCGGCAGCGGCACCGGCTCGGTGGCCAGCTGTTCACGCGTGACCGGATCAAGGCGGGCGAGCGCCAGCAGGCTGTCCACCAGCGCTGTCACGCGGGCGATATCGTCGCGCAGTTTTTTGAAGGGCGTGGCCAGCGCGGCGTCCGGGTGCTGGCGCTGCAGCAGCTGCACGTGCATGTGCAGGCCGGCCAGCGGCGTGCGCAGCTCGTGCGCGGCGTCGGCGGTGAAGCGGCGTTCGGCCTGCAGGGCGGCGTCCAGGCGCCCCAGCACGCCATTGAGGGCCTGTACGATGGGCAGCAGTTCGCGCGGCTGGTCATCGACCGCCACCAGCGCCAGATCGTGCGGCGTCTTGGCGGCAATCGCGGACGCAGTCTGGCGCAACGGTTTCAGCACGCGGTGGATCAGCAGCCAGCACACCAGCGCCAGCAAGGCCAGAAAACCGGCGATGGGCAGCCACAGGTGCTCGGCCAGTTCTTCCAGGATGTCGAGCCGCTTCTTGTGCAATTGCCCCACCTGCACCTCGAAGCGGCGCGCGTCGTCGCGCACCAGGAACACGCGCCAGCGCTGCTGGCCCAGGCGCGGATCGGCAAAGCCGTGGTCGTCGTCGAAGCCGGCCACGAACGGCGTGGCCGGCGCGCCGCTGGTGCGTTGCAGAACGCGGCCATCGACCACGATCTGGTACTGCATGTCGACCTTGCGCTCGCTGGTGCGGCCAGCCTGGGCCCGTGGCAGCAGGCCGCGTTCATTCCAGTCGGTGGTGGCGGCCAGCAGCATATAGCCCGATTCCTCGAGTGCGTCGTCGAACACGTCGTTGGTTTCGTGCCAGGCGATGTAGGTGACGATGCCCAGGCTGGCCAGCCACAGCACGGTGCTGGCAGCAACGATGGCGACGAGCAGGCGGCGCCGCAGCGACCACGATGGTTCACTCACCATCGTGCTTGAGCCGGTAGCCGAGGCCGCGCACGGTGACGATGCGCTCGCCGCCGAGCTTCTTGCGCAGGTTGTGGATGTACACCTCGATGGCGTTGCTCTCCACTTCGTCGCCCCAGCCGTACAGGGTTTCTTCGATCTGGGCGCGCGAGACGATGCTGTTCTTGCGCAGCATCAGCGCGTACAGCACGTTGTATTCGCGCGCGGTGAGCGCCACCGGCTGGCCGGCCAGGCTGGCCTGCTTGGTTTCCAGGTTGAGCGCCAGGTCGTCGTGCACCAGCGCGTTGCTGACCTGGTCGGCGCCGCGTCGCACGGCAGCGCGGATGCGGGCCGACATTTCCTCGAGTTCGAACGGTTTGACCAGGTAGTCATCGGCCCCCAGGTCCAGCCCTTCCACGCGGTCAGACAGGGCGTTGAAGGCGGTGATCAGGATCACCGGCACCCGGTTGCCGGCGCCGCGCAGCTCGGCCAGCAGGGCGTCGCCGGTCATGCCGGGCAAGCCGCGGTCGAGCAGTACGCAGTCGTAGCGGTGGGTCATGAGCGCGGTCTGCGCCGAGTCGCCGCGGCGCACCCAGTCGACCGCGTGCTGGTCGAGCCGCAGCCAGGCCAGGATGGTTTCGCCAAGAGAGGTGTCGTCTTCGACTAACAGTATGCGCATGGCGGGCGAGTGTGAGGATCGAAGATGAAGCGAATCTTAATGCAGCTTAGCCGCCGCCGCGTACCTGGCGGGCATCCAGGCGTGCTCGCAGTTCCTGGATCTCGGCGGCGAAATTGTCGCGCGCGGTAATCGCGCCCACCAGTTCCATTTCGGCGGCCAGGCGACGGTCGGAATCGGCGGCGGCAGCGGCCACGTTGCGTTCGAGCTGATGGCGCAGGTCGGCCAGCTGGCTGTCCTTGCCTTCGATGGCCAGGTGGTCCTTGGCCTTGCCCACCAGCGCGTCGGTGGCGATCTGGCGCGCGTTGCGCAGTTCGGCCTGCAGGCGTTCGATCTGTTCGTCGCGCTCGGCCAGGATTTCCAGCGCCTCGTCGCGGGCGGCGGTCACGCTGTCGCGTTCGGCCTCCAGCCGGGCGCTGGCGTCGAGCAAGGCATCGAGGTCGCCGCCGGTTTGCTCCAGGCCGGCGCGGTTGGCCGCGCCCGCCTCGTCCGCGTATTGTTTGGCCCAACCGGCCAGCGCGGCGACCAGTTCGGCCGGCATCTCCGGCGCGGGCGCCGGCGTCGATTGTGCTTGCGCGCTGCGCCAGGCAGCCAGGTGCTTGTGCATGGCAATCGATGCCGGCTCGCCCAGCGCGCCGCTGACGGCCTCGATGGTGACCGGCTGGCCATTGCCCTGCAAACCTGCAGCCGCTGCCGCAACCGCGTCGAAGGTGATCCCTGCACTTGCCATGACTTGCTCCGTATGAGGTTAGACAGCCAATATAAACGAAAAGCCCCATTTTTCCCATTAGCAATAGGACGATTCACCACAGACATTGAACCGTCATTGAACCGATATAAGCAAACACGGGAGCAGCGCACAGTATACATGTTTCAGTTTGGCCGATAATGTGACACACATGCCGGTTCAAAGACCGGTTCAACCACCACTCCGAGGAGCAGGAAAATGAAGAAATTTTTGATGGCAGCAGCGTTCACCATGGCCTTTGGCGCCGCCCAGGCAGCAGACATCGTCGATACCGCGAAAGCGGCCGGTTCCTTCAACACCCTGGTCACGGCAGTGCAGGCGGCCGGCCTGGAAAGCACCCTGAAAGGCCCGGGCCCGTTCACCGTGTTCGCGCCGACCGACGCGGCTTTCGCCAAGATCCCGAAAGCCAAGCTGGACGCACTGCTGAAAGACAAGGCCGCGCTGACCAAGGTGCTGACCTACCACGTGGTGCCAGGTAAAGTGATGGCCGCCGACGTCAAGTCCGGCGACGTCAAGACCGTCGAAGGCGCCTCGGTAAAAGTGGCCGTCAAGGGCGACAAGGTCATGGTCGACAAGGCCCACGTGACCAAGACCGACATCGCCGCCGACAATGGCGTGATCCACGTGATCGATACCGTGCTGATGCCGAAGTAATCCCGTAGCAGGACCAGGGAAACCGCAGGTTCCTCTCCGCAGCGCTTGCGCCACCCACCGGGTGGCGTTTTTTTATGGGAGCTGTGAACCAGGGCTTTTGCGCTATCATCGCCGCATGGATAACCACTACCTCACCCCGCTGTTCGCTCCCAAGTCCATCGTCGTCTTCGCCGGCCGCGATGACCAGCCGGACAGCCAGACCCAGACTCAGACAAGCTATGGCCGCAGCATTCGCGCCCAGCTTGAACAAGGCGGCTTCACCGGCCCGGTCAGCTATCTCGACATCGGCATGACCGGCACCCTGGCCGACCTGGCGCAGTCGCGCGCCGACCTGGCCGTGATCGCGCTGCCGCACGACCAGCTGGCGTTCGCGCTCGAGGTGGCCGGCCGCATCCAGTGCCGCGCAGCGCTGATCCTGTCGTCGAGTGTCGATCCGGCGCTGGCTGCGGCACTGGTTGCCATCGCCAAGCGCCACGAGATCCACCTGCTGGGCCCCAATTGCCTCGGTTACCAGCGCCCGCGCCTGCACCTGAACGCCAGCGTGGCCGGCCCGCTGGCCCGCCCCGGCAGCCTGGCGCTGATTTCGCAATCGGGCGCGCTGACCACCGCCATTCTCGACTGGGCCGACAAGAACGCCGTCGGTTTGTCGGCCGTGGTCTCGCTCGGCCCCAACACGGCGGTGGACCTGGCGCAAACCCTCGATTTTCTTGCCACCGATCCGGCTACCCAAAGCATCGTCATCTGCATGGAGGGGCTGACCAATGCGCGCCGCTTCCTCTCGGCGCTGCGCGGTGCGGCCAACACCAAGCCGGTGATCGTGCTCAAGGCGGGCAACGCCACCGCCGCCTCGCAGGCGGCGCTCACCCACTCGGGGGCGATGGTGCTCAGCGACGTGGTCTTCGATGCGGCGCTGCGCCGCACCGGCGCTGTGCGGGTGAAATCGTTCGTGCAGCTGTTCTCGGCCGCCAAATGCCTGGCATCGCGTTACCGGCCGGTGGGCCCTCGGCTGGCCGTGGTCACCAACGGCGGCGGCCCCGGCGTGCTGGCGGCCGACTGGATCCACGAACTGGGCCTGCAGCTCGCGCGCCTGTCCACCACCAGCATCGACGCACTGCGCCCGCTGGTGCCGGAACACGCCACGTTATCGAACCTGCTCGACCTGGGCGAAGACGCCAGCGCCGACGCCTACCGCGAAGCGGTGCTGGCCTGCGCGCGCGACAGCCAGGTCGATGGCATCCTGGTCATCTACTCGCCCAAGCTGGGCGGCGATCCGGCCGGCGTGGCCCGTGCCGTGAGCGCCCTGAACGCGGGCCTGGGCAAGCCGCTGCTCACCTGCTGGATGGGTGACAGCCAGGTAATCGAAGCGCGCCAGGTGATCAATACCGCTGGCCTCGCGACGTTCCGCACGCCCGAGGCGGCGGTCGATGGCTTCAGTAACATCGCCTCGTTCTACCAGAACCAGCAACTGCTGCATCAAACCCCGCCGCCGCTGTCGCAGCTGGCCGACCCGGACCTGGACGGCGCGCGCCTCTTGATCGAAAGCGTGCTGGCCGAGCGGCGCAAGGTGCTCACCGAGATGGAATCCAAAGCCTTGCTGGCCGCGTTTCACATCCCGATCACGCCCACCATGCTGGCGCGCAGCGCCACCGAGGCGGTGCTGATCGCCAGCCAGCTCGGCTACCCGGTGGCGATGAAGATCGACTCGCCCGATATCAGCCACAAGTCCGACGTGCAGGGCGTGGCGCTGAACGTGCTCACCGCCGCCGGCGTGCGCGACACCTACGACGACATGCTGGCCACCGTGCGCCGGCTGCGGCCCGACGCCACCATCAACGGCGTGACCTTGCAGAAGATGGCCGGCAAGCGTCATGGCCGCGAGCTGTTCATCGGCGTCTCCACCGACCGCCTGTTCGGCCCTGCGATCAGCTTCGGTGCCGGTGGCACCATGATCGAACTGATCGCCGACCGCGCCACCGAACTGCCGCCGCTGAACCAGTTCCTGGCGCAGCGCCTGATCGGCCGCGTGCGCGCCGCCGACACCCTGGGCGAATGGCGCGGCGCACCGCCAGCCCAGCGCGAAGCGATCGAACACATTCTGCTGCGGGTATCGGAAATGGTGTGCGAACTGCCGCAGCTGCGCGAGGTGGACATCAACCCGCTCATCGTCGACGAATACGGCGCGCTGGCAGTCGATGCGCGCATCGTCATCGATGCGGCGCCGCCGTCGTCGCACAAGTACGACCACCTGGCCATCCTGCCCTACCCGGCCGCCTACACCCAGCAATGGCCGCTGCGCGGCAGCGGCTTGTACACGCTGCGCCCGGTGCAGCCCGACGACGCCTTCATGCTGCAGGAGTTCGTGCGCGGCCTGTCGGAAAAATCGCGCTACTACCGCTTCGCCTCGTCGCTGCGCGAACTGTCGGTGCCCATGCTGGCCAAGTACACGCTGATCGACTACGACCGCGAAATGGCGCTCGTTGCCGTGCAGACGCTGCGCACGCCGGGCGCCGACGGCGGCTTCGTCGAAGCGGAGCGCATCCTGGGCGTATCGCGCTACATCGCCAACCCGGACGACAGCAGCGGCGAGTTTTCGCTGGTGGTGGACGACCGCTTCAGCGGCCAGGGCCTGGGAACGCGGCTGATGCTGGCGATCATGGACGTGGCGCGCGATAAAGGACTGAAGGAGCTCAACGGGCTGGTGCTGGTGAAGAACAGCGGCATGCTGAAACTGATGGCCAGCTTGGGGTTCCAGATCCGGCCGTACGAGGATGATCCGGATTTCCGGTTGTGCTCCAAGGCGCTGTGATTTAACAGCCAGGGTCGCGGAGTACGGCGCATGCCGCTTTGCACAGCCCCGCGATTATTCCTGGCACACTACCTGGCTAGGCTGCGACACCTTGCTCAGGTGAAGCCCTTTTCAGCCATTTCACGTTCGAGCTTGGCGTGATTTGCCAGGTATTCGGCGTGTTGCGCTTCGCTGCGTTGTGACCCCAGCTTGCTGAACAGCTCGCGCAGTTGATCGGCCGGCAGATCCGCACCGTAACATGGCGTCCCCGGTTGCTGACGCCAGGATTCGTGCAGGCTGCCGTCATCGACGGCGTCAAAGCCCATTTCTTCGACCAGCGCCATCACTTTTTGCTTGGCCCCAGCATCGTCGCCGGCGACCGGTAGTGCAATACGACCGGCAACACCCTTGGGCAAGCCCTTGGTTCGAATATGTTCAGCAAAAATGTTATTGAAGACCTTAATCACCGGACGGCCCAGATGTTGCTGCACCCACTCGCTTTCCGTGAGGGAACCGGACTCCAGCTCCGGCATGTGGCCGTCGCGAAGGATGGGGTAGTAGTTGCTCGTATCGATGACTGGCACGTCGGCGGCAATGCCGGTGAACAGATCTTTGGGTAACTGGGGAATATTTTTGAGTGGAATGGTGACCACGATAATGTCGCCATGCCGGGCAGCTTCCTGAATCGTCACAGGCTTTGCGCCTGTTTTTTGCGCCACGTCTTGCAGCGTTTCTGGCCCGCGGGAGTTGGCGATATGCACCGAATGTCCCAGGCTGACCAGTCGCACTGCCAGCGCGCTGCCGATATGACCGGCACCAATGATTCCAATATTCATAAAGTCCTCAAATTTAAAAAGTTATGCACGACGAAAAATTTCTCTGTGCAGTTAACAACTGCAACTCCGAGACACTTCTTCTTGCTGATGAATGCGTTGATCTTACACATCAACCCTGGGAGGAGTCGTACGGTTCTGTTGGGCAACCGGCCGACGCCCGACCAGGAAGATGACGAGGGCGAGACATTCGCGCCCGGCCCGGCCACTCACGCGGTAAGCGTCTGCCGCGCCGCCTGGCTGATCGCCTGCGTGGCCGGATGGCTCAAGCGGCGCTCGGTCGTAATCGCGTACACCTGCTCGCGCAGCGCCGGTATCGTCCCCACCAGCACCATGCCGGACTGGCCGTTGTGGGCGTCGGTCAGGGTTTCGGCAATCGCGACCGGGGCGAAGAACAGACCCGCGCCCGACTCGCCGAAGGCCTTGATCATGGCGCTGTCGTCGAACTCGCCCACCACGTGCAGGCGCGGCACGTGGGTGTGCAGCCACTGCATCAGCTTGGCGCGCACGGCGAAATCCTCGCCCGGCAGCAGCAGCGGCATATTGTTCAGGCAGGCTGGGAAATCACCGACCAGCGTGGCCGCCAGCGACGGCGCCGCGAATACGCCCAGCTCGCTCTCCCCCAGCAAGTGGTTGTAGCCGCGCACGCTCAGGTGGCTGGGCATGGGGCGGTCGGCGATGATCATGTCGAGCCGGTGGATCGCCATGTCGGCCAGCAACGCCGCCAGCCGCCCTTCGCGGCAGATCAGCCGGGTGGGTTCGGCGAGCGACAGCGCCGGCGCCACCAGCCGGCACGCCACCGCTTTCGACACCGAATCGGAGACGCCCACCCGGAAACTGCCGACTGTGGTGGTGGACTGGTCGCGCACCACGTCGAGCAGGGCGTCGCCGGCGCTGAAGATATCTTCGGCGTGGCGCAGCACGCGGTTGCCGGTCTCGGTCAGTTCCAGGCGCCGGCCCACGCGGCGAAACAATTCCACCCCCAGGGTGTCGGCAAACTCCGTCAACTGGCCCGAGATCGACTGCGGCGTCAGGTGCAACTGTTCGGCCGCCTTGGCGATGCTGCCGCTGCGCGCCACCATCCAGAAATAGCGTAAGTGTTTGTAGTTCAGGGCAGATACCGTCGCCATGCTTTTCTCCCAAGCTTTCCAATACATCGAAATTTACGATGAATTAGTAAAGTATATTCGAATTGTACGAACAATCGTACGCTCTTATGATGGCTACGGGTTGATCGATAACATTCATCTATTTTCATGCAAGGAGGACCGTCAATGACCGGATTAGAAAATATTGCCACGGCGCCCATGTGGGCCGGGTTCGTGGCGTTCGTGCTGGTGATGCTGGCGCTGGACCTGTGGGTCTTTGGCGGCAACAAGGCGCACAAGGTGTCGATCAAGGAAGCGGGCGCGTGGTCGCTGGGCTGGTTCAGCCTGGCGCTGCTGTTCAATGCAGGCCTCTGGTACTACCTGAAAGGGACCGTTGGCCCGGAAATCGCCGAGCAAAAGTCGCTCGAGTTCCTGTCCGGCTACCTGATCGAGAAAGCGCTGTCGGTCGATAACGTGTTTATCTTCCTGCTGATCTTTACCGCGTTCGGCGTCAAGCCCGAATACCAGCGCCGCGTGCTGATCTACGGCGTGCTCGGTGCGATCGTCATGCGGGCCGTGATGATTCTCGCTGGCGCCTGGGTGGTCAACGAGTTTAAATGGATACTGTACCTGTTCGGCGCGTTCCTGCTGTTCACGGGCCTGAAAATGCTCAAGGCGGTCGATGAAGAACCGGACGTCAAGAACAACCCGGTGCTGAAATGGGCACGCAAGGTGTTGCCGGTGTCGGAAGCTGACCACGGCGAGAAGTTCATCGTGACCAAGGACGGCAAGCGCTACGTGACCACGCTGTTTCTGGTGCTGATCCTGATCGAAGTGACCGACCTGATCTTCGCAGTCGATTCGATCCCGGCGATCTTCGCGATCACCTCCGATCCGTTCATCGTGTTCACGTCGAACATGTTTGCGATTCTGGGCTTGCGGGCGTTGTACTTCCTGCTGGCAGACGTGGCTGACCGTTTCCACCTGCTCAAGTATGGCCTGGCTCTGGTGCTCTGCTTCATCGGTCTGAAAATGCTGCTGCTGCCGTGGATCCACATCCCGGTGCACATCTCGCTGACCGTGGTGGCGTCGCTGATTGCTGGTAGCGTGATCGCCAGCCTGTACGCCACCCGCAAGAAGTAATCATTGCAACATGCCGGGCAAGTCCAGCTTGCCCGGCACATCAAAGGAAAAGACTATGCGACATTATGAAGAAAACAGTGCCAGCGCCGCTGGCCGTATCGTGGCCCTGGCGATGGTGGTCGATGGCGCGCTGGCGCCGTCCGAACTGCGCGCCCTCACCCGTTCGCACCTGCTCGAACACATCGACATCGACATCGATACCTTCCACGGCCTGCTCGAAGACCTGTGCAACGACTTGCTCACCAGCTCGGTCAAGCAGGGCCACGTGGAACTGGAACCGGCCACCATCGACAGCCTGCTGGCCGAAGTGACCGAGCCCGACCTGCGCCGCCGCCTGCTGCGGGCAATGTGGGCAATTGCCGACGCCGACGGCGTGCTGGCTGACGCCGAAGCCACCCTGCTGGCCCGCGCCTGCGCCATGTGGTCGGCGGAGTCGCGATTCATCAAGGAAAGCGCCGGCGCCTGACGCTGCAGGCAGCGCTTACAGGTAACCCTTACTGTACGTTGCCATCGGCATCGACCTTGCGCACCTCACCGAGCTTGAGTTCGCGCACGCCGGCCTCGATCTTCTTAACGTCCCCCACCACTACCCACACCAGCTTGCCCGGCTCGATCACGCGCTTGGCCAGCGCATTGGCGTCGGCCGGCGTCATCGACGTGATCTTGCCGGTAATGGTGTTGTAGTAGTCTTCCGGCAGCTGGTATTGCAGGATGGTGCTGTAGGCGCCGCCCAGCTGGCCGGCGGTCTCGAATGAGCCCGGCAGCGACAAGGTTGAATTGTCCTGGGCTTCGCTCAGCTCGGCCTGGGTGATCGGCTTGGCGCCGGCGATGTCGCCATACTCGCGCACCAGTTCCTGCAACGCTTCCTTGGTCTTGTCAGCTTGCACCGGCGACGTGCTCAGGTATAGGCCCTGGCCACGCGCCGGCAGCACGCTCGAGCGCACACCGTACGACCAGTGCTTGTCCTCGCGCAGGTTCATATTGATGCGCGAACCGAAGTTGCCGCCGAAGATGTTGTTGACCACGCTCAGTTGCACCGCTTCCGGGGCATTGCGTGGCGGCGCCAGTTGCACCGCGTAGATCATGCTTTGCTGCGCGCCCGGCTTGTCCATCAGGTACACGCTGGTTTTCTCCGGCTGCGCCACTTGCGCGATATTTTTCTTCGGCACGTCGCCAGCCTTCCAGCCGCCAAACGCTTTTTCCAGCTGCGGCAACACTTCCGCCAGGGTGGTGTCGCCCACCACCAGCAAGGTGGCGTTGTTGGGCTTGAACCAGCTCTGGTGATACTTGACCAGGTCGTCACGGGTAATGCGCAGCACCGACGCTTCGTTACCGCTGCCCGACAGCGGCAAACCATAGGCATGCTGCTTGCCGTAGACCAGGCCCGGAATCACGCGCAGCGCCATGGCCGACGGATTGGTTTTTTCCCGGCCGATGGCAGCGAGCTGATCCTTGCGCAGGCGGTCCAGTTCCTTCTGTTCGAAAGCCGGATGCAGCACCACGTCGGCATACACGTTCAGCGCTTGCGGCAAGGTGGCCTTGAGCGTGTTGAGCTGCACGAACGAACTGTCGAGGTTGTTGTTGCTGGAGATCTGCGCGCCCAGCGATTCGACTTCCTCGCTGATTTTTGCGGCGTTGCGCTTTTGCGTGCCTTCGTCGAGCATCGACAAGGTCAGGCTGGCCACCCCGGGCAGTTCATGCGAGTCCGACGAATAACCGGCATCGACGATCATCGACAGGTTGACCACGGGCGCGGCGTGGCGCTCGGCCAGCACCACTTTCAGGCCGTTCGACAAGGTGGCTTTTTGCATGGCCGGCAGCTTCAACGATTCGGCCTTGCCCAGCGCCGGCGGCTTGCTGCGGTCGAACTTGGCGGTGGTCGTGTAGTTGGTCGGGAACGGCTGCACGTCGAGCACATAGTCGCCGTCGGCCAGCCACGCGTTCATGGCCTGCTTGACGGACGCCGGCGTGGCCGCCTTGACCGCCTTCAGGTAATCCTTGTAGCAGTCGGGATTGCCGGTGTAGGTCTGGCAGCTGGCCAGCAAGTCGCTCTTGCCGCCGAAGCCGCCCACGCGTTCGACAATGCGGGTGTATTGCGCCAGGATCTTGGTCTTGGCAATCTCCAGCTCGGCGGCGGTGGGACCGCTTTTGAGCAGCGCCTGCAGTTCCTCGTCGGCCTGGCGTTCCATTTTGCCCGAGTCGGCGCCGGGACGGGCCGTGAGCACCATGTAGAACTGGCCGGCGATCTCGGACGTCGAGTTGCTGGTGTCCACGCTGGTGGCCAGCTGCTCCTTGTACACCAGGCGCTTGTACAGGCGCGAGGTCTTGCCCTCGCCCAGCACGTAGCCGCCCAGGTCCAGCAGCGGCTCGATCGGGCTCTTGGCGCCGGGCACGTTCCACACGCGGTAGATGCGCGCCTGCGGCACGCGGTCCTGCACCGTGCTGCGATGGGTGCCGGTGCGCTTGGCGATCCACTCGCTGTGCTTGGCCAGCGGTGGGCCAGCCGGAATGTCGCCGTAGTATTGTTCGACTTTTTTCAACGCGTCTTCGGGTGTGATGTCACCCGACAGCACCAGCGTGGTGTTGTTGGGACCGTAGTTGGTCTTGAACCACTCGGTCACGTCGGCCATGCTGGCCGCGTCGAGGTCGGCCATCGAGCCGATCGTGGTCCACGAGTACGGGTGGCCGACCGGCCAGGTGTTTTCGGTGAGCAGCTGGCGCGTCACGCCGTACGGCTGGTTCTCGCCCTGGCGCTTTTCGTTTTGCACCACGCCGCGCTGCAGGTCGAGCTTCTTCTGGTCGAGCACGCCGAGCAGGTGGCCCATGCGATCGCTCTCGGCAAACAGCGCGTAGTCGAGCATCGAGGTCGGCACGTTCTGGAAGTAGTTGGTGCGGTCGGGATTGGTGGTGCCGTTGAGGTCGGTCGCGCCGATGCGCTGCAAGGCGTTCAGGTAGGTCTGGTTAAAATTGTCGCTGCCGCTGAACATCAGGTGTTCGAACAGGTGGGCAAAGCCGGTCTTGCCCGGTTTTTCATTCTTGGAACCCACGTGGTACCAGGTGTTGATCGCCACCACCGGCGTCTTGTGGTCTTCGTGCACCAGCAGGGTCAGGCCGTTCTTGAGTACAAACTTTTTGTAGGGAATATCGGGAATGGCGATATCGGCCTTGGCGACAGGCTTGACGTCGGCCGCATGGACGGACGCAGCGGAGAAGACGGCGATGGACGCCGCAAGGATGGTGCGGCGAAGCGAAATGGTCATGCACTGGCTCCTGAAAGAAAAAGCGCGCCGGCATCAGTGCCGGCGCGCTTTTATTCTATTGCAAATCGGAAAAAGTTAGAAATAATATAAACCGATTATTTTCTCTCAGCGGCAGTCTTGTCGCGCGCCGCGCGGAACTCGGCGTCGCTGGCCCAGTTCGGCCACGATTTGCCGTCGGCCAGGTCGCGGCCCAGCGCGTACAACATGCCCAGGTCGTGCGCCATGCCGGTAAACTCCCACTTGGGGCTCCACTCGTCGGACGGCTGGTGGTAGTTGTCGGTGGTGTAGGCCTGCTCGGTCTTCTTGCCGGCGGCGATGCCGCCGTCCACCCAGTCGTTACCCGAACCGTAAGAGAACGCCGGCACGCCGCGCTTGGCGAACGGGAAGTGGTCGGAGCGGAAGAAGTAGCCGGCTTCCGGCTTCGGATCGGGCGAATACGCCAGGTTCCATTGCCTGGCCTTGGCCACCAGCTGGTCCAGCAGGTCGAGCCTGGCGCTGCCCGAGATGGTGAAGTTACGCGACAAACCGTGCGGGCTCAATGCATCCATATTGATCACGCCAACCGTGGTGGCCAGCGGGTACAGCGGGTACGACGCGTAGTACTCGGAGCCGAGCAGGCCCTTCTCTTCGGCCGTCACGGCCAGGAACAGCACGCTGCGGGCGGGCTTGGGCGCCTTGCCGTAGGCGCGCGCCAGTTCCAGCATGGCGGCCAGACCCGTGCCGTTGTCCACCGCGCCGTTGTAGATCTTGTCGCCCTTGGCGTCGGGCTGGCCCACGCCCAGGTGGTCCCAGTGGCCGCTGTAGATGACGCTCTGGTCCGGGTGGCTGGCGCCTACCACGCGCGCGGCGACGTTTTTAGACGTGATCACTTGCGCGTCCACCGCGTACTTGCCCGACAGCGTCACGTCCTTCAGTTGCACCGGCTTGAAGTCGCGCGTTTGCGCCAGTTTTTTCAGCGCCTCGAAATCCTGGCCGCCGCGCTTGAACAGGTCTGCCGCCAGGTCGCGCTGTATCCACGCTTCCACCGGGGCATGCGCCTCGGCCGGGTTCTTGCGCACGATGTCGTACATGACGTTGGTATTCGAGTTTTTCACCGTGGCCCACCCGTACGAGGCCGGTGCGGTTTCGTGCACGATGATGGTGCCCAATGCGCCGCGGCGCGCCATTTCCTCGAACTTGTAGGTCCAGCGGCCGTAATAGGTCATGGCCTTGCCGCCGAACTCGCCCTGGCCGGTCTCGAAATCGGGATCGTTGATCAACACCACGGCCAGCTTGCCCTTCAAATCGACACCCTTGAAGTCGTCCCACTTGCGCTCGGGCGCGGTCACACCGTAACCGACAAACACCAGCGGCGCATCCTTGAAGTCCACCAGCTTGCTGCCGCTCATCGACGCACGCACGGCCAGGTCGTCGCCCTGCCTGAGCGCGTGCGTGCCCTTGGCGTCGCGCACGGACAGCGCGACCGGGCCCTTGATCTCGAAGCGGCCCAGCGGCACGTCCTGGGTCCAGGCGCGCTCGCCCGGTTTACCCTTGACCGGATCGCCGCCAGGCTGCAGGCCGGCCGCCTTGAACTGCTGCACCAGGTAGTCGACGGTGAGGGTCTCGCCGGCGGTGTTGGGGCCGCGTCCTTCGAACTTGTCGGACGAGAGCACCTTGACGTCCTGCGACAGGCGCTTGGCATCGAACTCGGGGCCGTTGGCGGCATGGACGATGCCGGCAGACAGCAGTGCGGCAATGATCAGCGTGTGTTTCAAATCTGGCTCCTCGGTAGTTTGCAACGAAGAACGAATATGACATGAAATACTTGTGGTCGCAATGGTGGGCCGTATTGGTGTCAGTGCAGCAGCGTACAGCCCGCGTGACCGACGCGGTGCACACTGGACGCTACGTCAACGTGGAGAACCGCCATGCCCGAAGGACCATCGATCGTCATCCTGCGCGAGCAGGTCGCGCAATTCGAAGGCCGCACCATCGTGCGCGCCGAAGGCAGCAGCAAGGATGTCGCGATGGACGAGCTGGCCGGCCAGCCAGTCCTGGCGCTGCGCAGCTTCGGCAAGCATTTTTTGATACGGCTGGGCGACCGCGCACTGCGCATCCATTTGCTGATGTTCGGCACGTACCTGATCAACGAGACCAAGGCTGCCGGCCGCGCCGGGCCGCGCCTGAGCCTGTTCTTTGACGACGGCAGCGCGCTGCATTTTTATACGTGCTCGATCAAGACCATCTCCGACGACCTCGACAACGAATACGACTGGCGCGGCGACGTCATGAACGACGCCTGGTCGGCGGCGCTGGCGCTGAAAAAACTGCGCACGCAACCCGGTACGCTGGCGTGCGACGCCCTGCTCGATCAAACCATTTTTGCCGGCGTGGGCAACATCATCAAGAACGAAGTGCTGTTCCGGGTGCGCATCCATCCACTGTCGACGGTCGGCGACATCCCGGCGGCCAAATTACGCGAACTGTTGGCGCAGGCGCGCGAGTACAGCTTCGATTTTCTGGAATGGAAAAAAGCCGGCACGCTCAAGCAGCACTGGCTGGCGCACACCAGGAAAATCTGCCCGCGCTGCAATATCTCGTTCCTGCGCGGGCACCTGGGCAAGACCGCGCGACGCAGCTTTTACTGCGCCCGCTGCCAGTTGCAATATCCGCTTACACCACCCCGGTCAGGTAGTACACCGCGATCACGAAAAACACCGCCAGCGTCTTGATCACGGTGATGCCGAAGATCTCGCCGTACGACTGCTTGTGGGTCAGGCCCGTGACCGCCAGCAGCGTGATCACGGCGCCGTTGTGCGGCAGGGTATCCATGCCGCCGCTGGCCATCGACACCACCCGGTGCAGCACTTCGAGCGGAATTTGCGCCGCTTCCGCCGCGCGGATGAACTGGTCCGACATGGCAGCCAGTGCAATGCTCATGCCGCCCGACGCCGAGCCGGTAATGCCGGCCAGCGTGGTGACGGACACGGCCGCGTTGATCAGCGGATCGGGCACGCTTTTGAGCGCGCTGCTCACCGCCAGAAAGCCCGGCAGCGCCGCGATCACGCCGCCGAAACCGTACTCGGACGCGGTGTTCATCGCTGCCAGCAAGGCGCCGCCGACAGCGGCCTTGGTGCCCTCGGCAAAGGCGTCACGCACGCGGTTAAACGCGGTGACCAGCACAAACACGATACCGAGCAGCAGCGCGCCCTCGACGGCCCAGATGCCGATCACGGTCTTGATGGGTAGCGTGATGGCGGTGTGCAGGCCTGGCAAGGCGTCTGCCGTGAGCGCGTAGTTGTCGCCGTACCAGTGCGGGATCATCTTGGTGAGCGCGAAGTTGACCACGCCAACCAGCACCAGCGGCGCGATCGACAGCAGCGGGTGCGGCAGGCCGGTGCGGGCAACTGCCGGCTGGTTATCCGCCTTGGCTTCGGCAGCGCTGCCGCCATAGCCTTCGCCGGTGGCCATCACCTTGCGGCGGCGCCATTCCAGGTACAGCAGGCCGGCCGTGAGCATGGCGATACTGCCGATCACACCGAGCCACGGCGCGGCCCAGCCGGTGGTCTTGAAAAAGGTGGTGGGAATGATGTTCTGGATTTGCGGGGTGCCCGGCAGGGTGTCCATGGTGAACGAGAACGCGCCGAGCGCAATCGCGCCGGGCATGAGCCGCTTGGGAATATTGCTTTGACGGTAGAGTTCGGCAGCAAATGGGTACACCGCAAACACCACCACGAACAGCGAGACGCCGCCGTAGGTCAGCAGCGCGCACACCAGCACGATCACGGCATTGGCGCGGGTGCGGCCGATGTAGCGGATCGCCGCCACCACGATGGACTCGGAAAAGCCGGAGATCTCGATCAGCTTGCCGAACACGGCGCCAAGCAAAAACACCGGGAAGTATAGTTTGACGAAGCCGACCAGCTTTTCCATGAAGATGCCGGAAAACACCGGCGCCACTGCGCCAGGGTCGGTCAGCAACACCGCACCCAGCGCGGCAATCGGCGCAAATAAAATCACGCTGTAGCCGCGATAGGCGGCCAACATCAAGAAACCTAGTGCTGCAAGAACAATCAGGAACGACATGCCGCCTCCGTAGAAATATTGGTCTGCGAACATTCTAGTCTTAAAAGCAACGAGCTCATCGGCGTAAAGCGCCAGCCATGCAATAATTAGTCGACAACCGCCTCAGCAAAACAACACTGCGATCCATCAATCCGTCATTCCCGCGCAGGCGGGAATCCATAGAACGCCACAGGACTCCTATGCGCCTGCCCCTACTGCTGTTACTCGCCAGCCTCAACGCTCATGCACAAAAGGCCCCCGTCAACCAGGTCCGCATCGGCGTTGCCGCCCCGCTCTCCGGCGCCAGCGCCCACATGGGCAAGGACATCGAAAACGGCGCCCGCATGGCAGTTGACGACCTCAACGCCACCGGCCCGCAAATCGGCGGTCGCAACGTGCGCTTCGTGTTGCAGGTGGAGGACGACGGCGCCGATCCCAAGCAGGGCACGGCGGTGGCGCAAAAGCTGGTCGATGCCGAGGTGGCCGGCGTGGTCGGCCACCTCAATTCCGGCACCAGCGTGCCGGCCTCGCGCATTTACGCCGCCGCCGGCATCCCGCAAATTACGCCGGCCGCCACCACGCCGCTCTACACGCGCCAGGGATTCCAGACTGCGTTCAGGCTGGTGGCCAACGACAACAAGATCGGCGAAGTGCTGGGCCGCTACGCGGTGCACACGCTCAAGGCGCGCCGCATTGCCGTGATCGACGACCGTACCGCGTTCGGCCAGGGCCTGGCCGATGCATTTTTGAAAGGCGTGCGCGCCCAGGGCACGGCGGCGGACGCCGTCAGCCGCCAGTACACCACCGACCGCGCCACCGACTTCAACGCCATCCTCACCCAGATCAAGGCGCGCCAGCCCGACCTGATCTTTTTTGGCGGCATGGACGCGGTGGCCGGTCCCATGCTCAAGCAGATGAAGGCGCTGGGCATGAACCTGCGGTTCCTCAGCGGCGACGGCATCTGCTCCGAGCGCCTGCCCGAACTGGCTGGCGACGCCCTGGCCGACAACCAGCTCACCTGCGCGGTGGCCGGCGGCGTGACCGGCAACTACGACGTGGGCTACCGCGCCTTCGTGGACCGGTACCAGCAGCGCTACAAGCTGCCCCTGCAAACCTATGCGCCGTATGCCTACGACGCCGTGATGCTGCTGGCCAAGTCGATGCAGGCAGCCGGCACCGCCGTGCCGAAACAGTACTTGCCCGAACTGGCAAGGATCAAATACCAGGGCGTGACCGGCGCCATCGGCTTCGACCGCTACGGCGACCTGGCCAACCCGGCCGTCACCTTGTACACCTACCGGGGCGGGCGCAAGACGCGCATCGATATCCTGCACTAGCAGCCTGTGGGACTTGGGGCGTCAGAGCGAAAAAATAGCTGGTCGAGGGCCGACCTTGTCGATTTCGCAGCGCTCATAGCGGGCTATGGGCCGAGAAAGCGGCCAAATATGGAGCGATCCAGGTATTTTTGCAACTGAAGATCCCAAGTCCGGCAGGCTGCTAGCCGCGCAACAGCAAGGCTAAGGAAGTTCTGACAGCGCCTGTTCGAGCTCGCCCGGATGGCGCTTGCGATAAGCGCGGTAGTAGATGGCGCTGCCGCCGGCCCCCAGATGGCCGCGATCGTTGTGGGCATACAGGCCGGTGCCAGCGATGTCCGCATGGCATCGCTGCGCATCGCACGGCACGTCGTAGGTATGCAGCCTGGCGGTGAGCGGAAAGCGCGCGCGTAGGTCGGACAGGATGGCATCGATGTCGCGGTAGCGCACGTCCGCCTCGGCGCGCGGGAAACTGCAATCGTCGTGCGCATGACCGGGCAGGTACACGCGGTTCGATACGCAGTTTTCCAGTTGCACGGGAAGCAGCGGCAGGTCGTCGAGGAATACCACGCGCTTGCCTGCCGCTTGCAGCTTGCTGATCGTGAGCGCCAGCTCGGTGTTGATCTGGCCCGGCATGAAACCGTGGCCGGTCGGTTGCACTCCGGCGCCGGTACCGGTGTTATGGTACAAATCCCACACTGCCGACATGAAGACCAACGAGATCTCCGGCTGCGACAACACCCAGGCGATGGTGTTGCGGCCATGTTCGCGGCATTCCTCGGCGTGTTGCTGGAAGCCGGGATCACCGGCCCGGGCGGGACTGTTCTCGATCGGCGCGCACATGGTAAAAGTCATGTCGTGAATGGCCAGACCATGTTCCTGACCCAGTTGATCCATGAAATCGATCAGGTGGTAGGCGTGGCTGTCACCGAGCAATACCGCCTTGCGCGGTGACGCAGCGTTGCCCACCGTGCACTGCGCGGCTGGGGTCACGCCAACCTGGCTCCAGCACTGTTTGGCGCGCGGCCGGTCGAACACGGTGCTGCCAGCCTCGGCATTGTCCTGCTGGTAGCGCGCCGGATACCAGGCCATGAAATTGTCGGTCTTGCGGGCCACCTGCAGCAGCACTACCACGGTCAGCACCGGCAGCAGGAACAGCAAAACAAAGGTTTTCAACGGCGACCAGCGCGCGCGCCGAAGCGGGTTTTCCACCAAGTAGTGGGTAGCCACGGCCAGCACCAGCGACAAGCCCAGTGCAGCGGTCATTGCCCCCGCCGAATGCCAGCCGAGGCGGCCAAACGCAAAGATGACCGGCCAGTGCCACAGGTACAGCACGTACGAGATCTTGCCCAAGAACACAGCCACGCGGTTGTTCAGCAGGCCGCGGCAGTAACGGGCGCCCTCGATACCGACGATCACCAGCACCGCGCCCAAGCACGGCCACAAGGCGTTTATCCCCGGCATGGTCGTGCTGGCGTGGTAGCGCGAGCCACATACCAGGATGACCGCCAGTCCTGCCAGCAGCAGCACGTCGTACCACGCGCGCCGGGCCGTGACCGGAAAACTGCGCAAGGCAAACACCAGCACCACGCCGCACAGCAATTCAAACAGCCGTCCCTGCAGGTAAAAGTAGGCGCCTGGGGTGGCGCGGCTTACGTCGGACCACGACCAGGCCAGGGCGGCGGCCCACAACCCGGCTACCAATGCCAGCTTGACGCTGGCGCGCAGCCGGGCCACCAGGATCAGCAGCAGCGGCACGACCAGGTAGAACTGTTCCTCGACCGATAGCGACCAGGTGTGCAGCAACGGGTGCTTATCGGCCTGCAAGTCGAAATAGCCGGTCTGTCTGGCCAGGAAGATATTCGCGTTCAACAGCAACACCGCTCGAATGCTCTTGAGTAGGGTGAGATTGCTACCCGGGAAGTTGTACACCAGGCAGAACACCAGGGTTGCCGCCATCACCAGCAGCAGGGCCGGCGCCAGGCGCTTGAGCCGCCGAGTATAAAATTGCTTGAGACTGAAAGTGTCGGCCTGCTGGCCGTCCAGGATCGACCGGCACACGACGTAGCCGGAAATGACAAAGAACACGTCCACGCCGATGTACCCGCCGGCCACCGCACTGAACCGGGCGTGGCATAACAGCACCAGCACCACGGCCAAGGCGCGCAAGCCATCGATTTCGGGGAGGTAGCGAGTGGAATGGGGAGCTGGTGCTGTGGTCATAGGATGAAGCGTGTGGCCTGTGGCGCCGATTGCTCATTAGAATAAAGGCAGCATTATAGGCTTGCCAATAACAGTAGCGTGCGCCCGGCCTGGTGGGCCTACCCTGTCTTCATCTGCCGGAGAACCCGATGTCTGTCGCCAGTCCTTTGATCGCCTGCATGTTGACCTTGTGCTGCGTTGCCACCTCCGCGCTGGCCGCTGGCCAGGAGCCCGCCCGCGTCACCGTCGCCACCACCCGCGATCCGGTCGACAAGTCCTACCGCAAGATGATCGAGGGCATGGACCGCTTCGAGCGCCTGCATGCGCTGGCGCCGCAGGCAACCTTGCGTTTCCAGCTGCTGCCGCGCCTGCCCACCACCGTGCTCGACGGTATCACCCTGCGGGTGGCCGGCGAAAGCGTCTCGCTGCCGGTGACGGTGGCGCCCGACCACACGTTCACGCTGCCGCGCGACGCCCGCGCGCTGGCGCAGGACGCGTCGCTGATCGCCAGCCGCAAGACCAGCACCATGACCTGGCGCGCCCAGGTGCGCAGTCCCGGCGTGCCGGCCGGCATGCGCCGGCTGGGCGACCTGCGGCTCGAATGCCAGGTGGGGGTAGCTGCCGGCCTGCTGTCGAATAACGCCCAGGCCTTTGCCTGGCTGGACGGGCTGCTCACCCACCCCGACAGCGTCTGCGGCTCGGCCGACGGCAACTACCTGTTCTTCGCCGAGCGGCCCCTGTTCGGCGTCACCGCGCGCCATGGCGCGCGCACTGCCGCGCTGCCATTCGACCTGCTGTACGCGGGCGGCGCGCAAACCCCGGCCACCCTGCCCTACTGCGACTGCCAGGTCCTGCTCGACCGCAGCTACTATGCGCCGCTGTGGGACACGTCCTGGCCCGACGACACCCTGCTGGCCTTCGAGTACATGGACGACCCGCCCGCCACCATGCTCGCGCCCGGCTACGGCAACACGGCCGACGTGCGCGCCAAACTGGGACCGGCCACCGCGCTACAATTCGACACCGGCATGCAGGTGTGGCGTTACCGCTACCCGCAGGCTACCAGCCAGGGCAGCGGCAAGGGCAGCGACGGCCCGCCGGCGTTTGCCGAGTTCGTTATTTTGTTCGGCCCGGACGGCGTGGCCCGCAAGGCGCGCCTGACCGAGCCGCTGTAGTTTCCCCTACCAGGAGCGCCACCATGAAGCTGTCCCCGTCCCTGTCACTGCCTGCGCGCCTGGCTGCGGCCAGCCTGCTGTTGCTGATGACCAGTGCCTGCGCCAGTCCGCCAGCACCGGTATCTGCCCCTCCCTCGTCTGCAGCGGCATCGGCATCGGCCGACAGCCTGTGGCAGCAGATCCAGGCTGCCAGCGCCAACGCCACCTGCGACAACAGCGGACAGTGCCATACGATCGGCATCGGCGCCAAGGCTTGCGGCGGACCGGAGAGCTACCTGCCCTGGTCCAGCAAGCAGGACGACGGCGCCGCCCTCAAACAACTGGTGGCGCAGCACGCCGCCGCGCTGCGTGCCCGCGACGCGCGCGAAGCGATGATGTCCACCTGCTCGGTAGTCTCGTCCCCCGGCGCCAGCTGCCAGGCCAACCGCTGCGTGCTCAACCCGGGTAAGGTCGGCAACGCGCCGGAGATGCGTTAAATCCGGGGGCGAGCTGTCGGGTGACACAGAAAATGAAAACTGTGACAAGTTAGTGAAAACCGCGTGCCACGGGTACTGAAAAAAACTTCTGGTCGGGCCGGTTGTTGCGGCAAAGGCAACGGTTGCCGTACACTGGTCGAACTTCTGGTTTCGGCCATGAGCGGACCCTCGCTGACTGACAGCATCGGGCTCACCGCGAATTCATAATTAACGGAATTTCAATATGGACGACGAGCAGCTCGTAAAGAAAATTTTGCAGTCTCTCATCGAGCTGGAGCAACAGGGCGAACTCGTTCTCACAACGAACGCTAGTTCCAACGTAGCGAGATACATTCTAGACTCGGCGTTGAAGCAGCTAGTCACCGCTTTTCGTGACTCAGACGAGCCGATGGAATGCACGATGCCGTATCTGCTAGAGCAGACTGTCGATGATGTAAAGAAGTGGTTTGGGGTGCCGAGTCAGCGCGCTCAGGAGATTACAGGTTCCTATTACAACCGGTTGCTTGAACGTCTAACAGTTGAGAAGATTGCCGAGCTTTACTGGCACGAGACTCCTAGCGAGATGGCGAAGCGTTCCTATTACCGCGTGGAATTGGGCCGGGACGACAGCGAGTTTGAATACCTTGACTGGCGTCGTAAGTACTGAGCTCCATCGGCTAGTATTTCATTTGTACGGCAGCTTTGGGGCGAAAGCGGCCTGTCGATAGGTCCCGCCAGCCTGACGGAATTTTTCATTATTCAAGGCACATCAGCCGAAAATTTTCACTTTCTCTGTCGCTTCACTATGCCCGGTGTGACAGGGATAGTGAAAAAAGCGTTTGCAATCAGTACCCGATTTTTCACTTGTTGCGTCGCCCGACACGAGCAACGAAAAAAAACCTGCGGCGCCCGAAGGCTGCCGCAGGTTTTTTAACCAGGCAACTACTGCTTAGTAAGCCAGCTTGCCCTTGTCAGACGAGCTCTTGAACAGTGGCAGCGGATCGGTGGTATCGATATCGATCACCGTGGTGCCCTGCTTGACGCCGCCCACCAGGTAGTCCACCGCGCCGACGTAGCGTTTGCCCAGGTCCAGTCCGCTCCAGCTCATGCCGACCGACGCCGTGCCACCCAGGGTGGCCGAGCTTGGTGACATCACCTTGAAGTTACCAGCGGTCGAGGTCGGCTGCACCAGCCAGCTCGACAGCTTGTAGGTAGCCTGGCCGCCGGCCGGGGCGTAACCGATCACGCACAGGGTGTACGTGCCTGCCGCTGGCGCCACCACCTCGATCCGTTCGTTCGACGTCAGCTCGCCGCTCTGGTCCACCAGGGTGGTGCCGCGCAACAGGATCAGGTCGAGATCGGAGTCGCCGGCAGCTGCACCGGTGTTGTCCGAATCGAACAGCGCGAAGCGCGCCAGCAAGGTGCCGGCCGGCACCGTGAAGTTATGCACGTTCACGCCAGCGGAGGCGCCGTTGCGGCACAGCGTGGCATTGTCCGCGCCGCCGGCCTGGCCGATGGTGCGGGACACTTGCGTGGCTGGCAGCAAGCCCTTGGCGGTGCCGAAGGCGCCGGCAAAGCCGGTACCGACGGTGACCACCTTGGCGCCCGCGGCGTTTTCGCTGTACACGTTGGCGGCGGCGACAATGCCGGTGCCGCGCGCGGTCAGCGGGCTGCGCACCGTGTGCACGCCGTCGGTCCAGGTCAGCGAACCGTAGGACCAGGTGTCGCGCGGCGCGGTGGTGCGGGTCAGGCGCGCCGTGAAGGTGGCCTTGGCGCCCGGCGCCAGCGTCAGCGTGGCTGGCGAGATCGCTACCGTGAAGCCCGGCAGCGTGGCCGTGGCGTTGTAGGTGGCGGTGGTCCCACCGACGTTGGTAACGGTTCGGGTGAGCGTTTGCGCGCCCAGCACGTTGGAGGCGGTGAGCGACGCCAGGTTCAGGTTATAGGCCGCGATGCCGCCGCCAAAGGCGTTGCACTGCGCCGCGCTGTACACCAGGCCCTGGCCGCACAGGAAGCGTGCGTACTCGACCGGGGCAATGTCGTACACCAGGCCCGGATCGGCGGCCGAGGTCGGCGCGATGTGGCCGGCGCCCTGGCCGAACGAACGGTTGCCGGCGTAGGTGGCCGAGGTATCCCATGGCACTTTGGCGCCCTGGCCATCGCTGAAGGTATCGTAGGCGGTGGTCATCAACGCCGACTTGATGGCGGCGGGGCTCCAGGTCGGATGGCGCTGCTTGAGCAGCGCGGCCACGCCGGCCACGTGCGGCGAAGCCATCGAGGTGCCCGACAGGAAGCCGAATTCGACCGCCTGCGCCGGGCTGCCGGCGGCGATCGCGTCGCGCTGGGCCTGGGTCAGGTCGGGGGTTAGCGCGGCCAGGATGTCGGTGCCCGGTGCGGTCATATCCGGTTTCAGGATGTTGGCGTTGGCCACGTTCGGACCACGCGAGGACGAGCCGCTCATCACCGGCGCGACCACGGTCGGATCGACGATGGCCTTCAGGTTGCCCAGCGCAGCCGTGGCGCCGGTATTGCCCGCCATATAGCTCTTGAGGATGGCGCCGTTTTCCTTGGTGATGTGGACGGTGGGCAGCGAGTGCGCCTGGTTGAGGATGGTGGCGGCGCCGCCATCGACGTTGGCGATGATCGCGCCCACCGCACCGGCGGTCTTGGCATTGGCGCTCTTGTTGACCAGAACGTTGTTGCCACGGTCGCAGACCAGGATCTTGCCGGTCACCTTGGCCGGATCGAGCAGGGGCGCGACGGTGTCGGCCGGGCCGAAGCACTGCGCCAGCGAGACCTGCTGGGCCGGCGTAATGCCGGCCACGCCCGCATCCTTGGCCAGGATCAGCGGCGAGGACGGCGTGTTGGCGTTGCTCGAGGCGCCGGTCAGCTTGACGCCGGTGGCCAGGATCACGTCGCCGACATACAGGCGGTTGTGGGTGGAGTTGCCGACCGTGGACAACCACGGGCTGATGTGGCTCGCTGGCGCCGGCGCTGTGGCGGTCGGGCCCGAGTTGCCGGCCGAGGCAGCAACGAACACGCCGGCTGCCGCCGCGCCGAGGAAGGCCTGCTCGGTGGCTTCGTCGAAGGAACCGCCGCCGGCCGACGGGCCGATCGAGAAGTTGATCACGTTGACGCCGTCCTTGACGGCCTGGTTGATCGCCGAAACGCTGTTGGACGTGGCGCAGCCGTTGCGGCGGGTAGGATCGGTCCAGCACACCTTGTACGAGGCGATGCGGGCGCGCGGCGCCATGCCGGAAATCTTGCCCAGGCTGGCGCCGTTGATGACGGCGGTGGTGCCGCCATTGCCGGCAGCCGTGGTGGACGTGTGGCTGCCGTGGCCGCCCTCGCCTACCGAGCCGCCCAGCGAGTCGCGCGGGGAAGCGAACTCGGTCCAATGCAGTTGCTGGGTGGCGGTCTTGTAGGCGCGCGCACCGATCAGCTTGTTGTTGCAATTGGCGGCGGTAAATCCTTCGCCGATATCGCAGCCGCCCTTCCAGCTGGCGGGAGGCGCATCGTAGGCCAGCGTGCCGCCGCTGTGGGTGGGGCTGCCGTTCTCGTCCACGCGATCGGCGTAGCTGGGGTTTTCAGGCCAGATGCCGCTATCGACGATGCCGACGATGATGTCCTCGCCTGCCAGTTTCTGGCCGCCCAGTTGCGACCACAGGCCGCCCGGCTGGTCCAGGCCCAGGAAGGTCGGTGTGTAGCTGGTGTCGAGGATCATTTCGGAGTCGGCCGTGATGGCGGCGACGGCAGTGTTTTTCTTCAGGGCACGCACTTCGGCGTCGGTCAGCAGGGCCGCGAAGCCATTGAACACCACGTCGTACTTGTGGGTGATCTCGGCGCTGCCCAGGGTGCTGATGACGTCGTTCTGCTTGGACTCGAGGTAGTTGATGTAGGCCTGCACATTACCGGCATCGACATTGAGGCGCTGGCCAGAGGCCGGCTGGGTGGCGGCCAGGCCGGCCACCTGGCCGGTGTAGGTGGCAACCGGTTTATCGACCAGTTGCACGATGTAGGAACGGCGCACCTGTTCGGCGGCGTGGGCGGCGCCGGACAGTGCGGCCAGCAGGACGATGGCGGAGCAGATAGGACGAAGTTTCATGGGACGGTTCCTCGATCAGGCGGCGATAGTGGGGGCGGCGGCAGTACCGGCAACAGCACGGGCAGCACGCGCGCGGCGGCGCGACATCCACCCCACCAGGCCCAGTCCCAGGCCCATCAGGGCATAGGTTTCCGGCTCCGGCACGGGGGCCACTTGCAGGTTGTCGATGGCGAACTGCGACTGGTTCTCGGCGCCGGCCAGCGGGTTCGAGCAGCCGCCGTTGCCGTCGAACAGGCACGAGCCAATGGTCACGCTGCTGAAATAGTTACCGCCGAAAGCTGTCAGCGACAGGCTCTCGAATGGCGAGTAACCGAGGCTGTTGAGCACTGGGAAATTGTAGGCGTAGGACACGTTGGCGCCGCTGGACAGCACCCCGACCAGGGTCAGCTGGCCATAGGTGTAGCTGGCCAGGCCGCCTACCGGGGCCAGGAAAGCGTAGTCGAGGCCGGTGAGCTGGAACAGGCGGTTGTCGCTGCGCTCGAGCTTGAGGCTGCCGTCGTTGACTCCCAGGTAGAACTGGCTGGCATTGCCGGTGGGGCAGGCGGCCACCGTGCACAGGAACGGATCGCTGCCGTTGCCGATGGCGCCGGCGAAGCCGGTGCCGGACGGGCCGGCGGCCGGGCTATCGATCACGGTCAGGTTGTAGCCGGACTCGGTGATGACTTCGGTGCCGCCATAGATGTTCGGCGTGGCCGACTCGAAATTGATCACCTCGGCCATTGCCGGCGTGGCCGACATCACAGCCAGGGCGCCCACGGTGGCGACGCTCAGTTGGCGCAGTTGCGATTGGAAGAATGTCATTTCTGGTGCCCTTGTGGTTAAGTGGTGAGCGCAGGTTGCCCGGAATTTGAGAAGTAACAATGAATATAAACAAACAACTCTCTGCGCAGTTACCTATTCTTACAATTTATTATTTTATTTATATTGATAAGAACTGAATAATATGCAGATTCCCCTATGAAATCATAGGCTTGCCACTCGTCCGCGAATCATCTTGATGAGTTTGCTGAGCGTTGTAAGCAAACAAATTTCCCACCAAGAAATTTAACATTCTTATTGAAAATATCTTGTTATCGTCGGCCTTCGCGCTGACAATGTCAGCCCATCTTCCGGGTTCGTGACAGTTTGATGACATGCATAAAAAAAGCCGGCGCAAGCGCCGGCCTTAGCCCTACTTCCAACAGGGAATAGATTATTCCGTCAGTGCTTTCTTGATAGCAACGCAGCGCTGATCTTCCTGGTGCGTGACCAGCAAGGCGCGACGGGTACCGGCCGACAGCGCAGTCTGCGCCGCCACTGCCGCCTGCAGACGCGCCACGCTGGCCGGTGTGCACGCAGACGGAATCAGCGCAGCCGCGTAGGCACGCATGTAGACCGGGCCGGCGGCCTGGTCTACATGCGCCAGGCTGTCCAGGCGCGCACTGGCGCTCTGTTCCGCCAGCGCGCCCTGCTCGGCCGGGTACAGCCCGAACATGGCGGTGCGGATACGCGAGAACGGCAGCTTGGTCTGCAGGTCGCCGATGGTGGCCAGCCATTCGGCCTTGACCTTGGCTTCCGGACGGGAAACGGTTGCAGCCAGCGCGGCGGCTTGGCCGCTGTCGGACTTGTCGCGCGCCTGTTCGGCATCCAGGAGCGCCGCGCTGCCACGGTAGTTGTAGCGGTTGAGGCGGCCAACGATGTCCCAGCGCGCATCCTGGCTCACGTTCAGGTCCGGTACCACCAGCTTGCCGTCGAGGATGTCGGCCAGGCGCTTGAGCGCGGCCGGGCTGCTGGCCAGGTTGACATAGGTGGCGAACCAGCGGCGCTGGAAGTTGCTGTCGCCGCTGGCCGCCTCGGTGGCCTTGAACGCCATGTCTTCGAGCTGCACGCCCACCTTGTTGCGGTACCTGGCAGCCGATGGCCCCATCTTGTCGAGGTAATACTTCGACTGGCCAATCTTGCCGACGATGTCGCCGAGCAGCGTGTAGTCTTTTTCGGCGGGCGCATTGGCCAGCACGGTCTTGAGGAAGGCGTTCAGCGGCAGTTTGCCGTCGCGCACGCTATCCCACAGGCTCTGCCACAACATCGCGCGCAGCAGCGGATCGTCCACCTTGCCCAGCGACGCCTGCGCGGTGGCAAACGATTTACGGTCCAGCGCCACCTTGGCAAAACCCCAGTCCTGGTAGTTCGGATACACCAGGTCCGGGCAGGCCGCGCCCACCAGCTCCGGCACCGCCGTCTCGGCGCCCTTGTAGGTGACCGCCACGTTCTGGCTCAGCGCCATGCCGTCCTTGCCCTGCTTGAACAGGGCCACCTGCACGCGTTGTTCGCGCAGCGTGGGCATGTCCTTGCTCGGTGCGGTTTGCAGCAGTTTGAAACTGTTGACCTTGCCACCGGCACAGCTGAGCGACGCCTGGATGGTATTGACGCCCGGCTCGTACAACCACTCTTTGGTCCAACCGGTCAGGTCGCGGTTGGCGGCCTCGCCCAGGCTGCCGATGAAGTCCTTCAGCTCGGCGTTCTGGTACGAATACTTGACCAGGTAATTGTGCACGCCCTTGCGGAACACTTCCGCGCCCAGCAGGTGGCGCAGTTGCATCAAAGTGGAGGCGCCCTTCGAGTAGGTGATGGCGTCGATGTTGTCAAACGCGTTGGCGGTCGAGGGCACCGGGGTTTCGATCGGGTGCGTGGTGACGCGCTCGTCCATCACGTAGGCGGCCTGCTTGCCGGTCGAGTAAAAACTCTGCCAGGCGTTTTTGAACTCGGTCGCTTCGGCCGTGCCCAGCGTGCCCATGAACGACGCGAAGCTCTCGTTCAGCCACAGGCCGTTCCACCATTTCATGGTAACCAGGTCGCCGAACCACTGGTGCGCCATCTCGTGCATGATCACCGACGCCAGGCTCTGGCGCTGGGCGGCGGTCATGGTTTCCTTGTGCAGGAACCGGCCTTCGGCAAAGGTGATGGCGCCGGCGTTTTCCATGGCGCCGTACAGGAAGTCCGGCACCAGGAGCTGGTCATACTTGGCGAACTGGTACGGCACGCCGAAGTATTCGTCGAAAAATTTCAGGCCCTGGGCGGTGTAGGTGAACCAGTCCTTGGGCGACACTTGCGCCGCCACCGACTGCCGCGCAAACAGGCGCATCGGGTACGGGCCGCTATTGTCTTCCCATACCTTGTAGGGGCCGGCGTGCATCGAGAAATTGTATGGGCTGAGTTTCTTGGTGCGCGGGAAGGTCCATTCTTTTGCACCGGCCACGTCCTTGACGCCGCTCTCGCGCATGGTGGACACGGCCACCCAGTCGGCCGGCGTGGTGACGGTGACCTGGTACGTGCCTTTCAGGTCGGGCTGGTCGAATAGCGCGAACATCTGGTGCGCGGCGGCCGGTTCGAAGTGCGAGTACGTGTACACCCGGCCATCGACCGGATCGACCATGCGGTGCAAGCCTTCGCCGTTGGTGCTGTGCAGGCGCTCGTAGGCGATGGTGACGCTGTTGCGGCCAACTTTCAAATCCTGGGCGGCGACCGTGATGAACCACTGGTTGTACTGCGGCGCGACGGTCTTGCCGTTGACGGTGAGGCTGGCGATTTTTGCCTTGTCGAGGTCGATGGTCAGCGGCTGGTCGGTGTCTTTCAAGTCGAAGTCCAGCGTGGTGGTGCCGGAGAAAGTCTCCTTGCCGGTCAGCGTGAATTTCAGGGTGTAATCGACATTGGCGACGCGGGCCGAGCGGGCCATGGCGTCTTGCTGCGACAGGAAGGCGTTTTCGGCGCGTGGGGCCGGGGTGGCAGCGAAGGCCGGATGGGCGGCGCCAAAGGCCAGCACCAGGGCGGCGGCGATCAGATGTTTTTTCATGTGGGCGTAAATGGGAGGAATTGAATGCGTCGCTGCGCATGGGAATTGGATACCCGCCTGCGCGGGTATGACGGCATTCCTGCCGCAGGCTTCAAATCCGTCATCCCCGCGCAGGCGGGGATCCAATTTCTAAGACAAACTTATTTTTTCAGGTAAGTATCAAGCCAGCCGATCACCTCGTGATGCCACAGCACCGAGTTGGCCGGTTTCAGCACCCAGTGGTTCTCATCGGGGAACATCAGCAACTTGCTCGGGATGCCACGGCGCTGCAGCGCGGTAAACGTGCCCAGGCCTTGCGCGGTCGGGATGCGGAAGTCGAGGTCGCCCTGCACCACCAGCATCGGGGTTTTCCAGTTTTTCACGAACAGCGCCGGGTTGAACTTTTCGTGCGCTTCCGGGTGGTCGTAATAGGTGCCGCCGCTTTCCCACTCGGTGAACCACAGTTCTTCGGTCGAATAAGCCATGCCGCGCGTATCGAACACGCCGTCGTGGTTGACGATGCACTTGAAGCCGTCGGACCAGTGGCCCTGGATCCAGTTCATCATGAAGCCGCCGTACGACGCGCCCAACGCGCAGCTGTTCTCGCGGTCGAGCCAGGGGAATTTCTGCACCGCTGCTGCCAGTCCTTTTTGCAGGTCTTCGAGCGGCTTGCCGCCCCAGTCGCCGCTGATGGAATCGGTGAACTTCTGGCCGTAGCCGGTCGAACCGTGGAAGTCGATGAACACGGTGGCGTAGCCGGCGCCGGCGTACACCTGCGGGTTCCAGCGGTAGCTCCACGAATTGCCGAAGCTGCCTTGCGGGCCGCCGTGCACCAGGAAGGCGACCGGGTATTTCACGCCCGGCTTGGCATCCCACGGCTTCATCACGTGGCCGTACACGGTTTCACCGTTGGCGCCAGCGAACGAGAACTGCTCGTACTGGCCGAATTTCACGTCGGCCAGTGCGGCCTCGTTGACGTTGGTCAGTTGCGTGGTCTTCTCACCAGAGCCGCCCAGCTTGAACTGGTACAGCTGCGCGCCGGAGGACAGGTCGTTGCGGGCGATGACGACCGTGTCTTTCACCACGTCGAAGCCGCTGACGTAACCGTTGCCGGTCAGCTTGCGCACCTTGCCGCTGGCGGCGTCGATGGCAAACAGCGGATGCTGGCCGATGTCGTCGGCGGTGGCCAGGATGGTCTTGCTGTCCGGCGTCCAGCGGTAATCGGCGATCGAGCGGTCCCAGTTGTCGGCGACGGTGCGCTTCTTGCCGGTGGCAACATCGATCAGCACCAGGTGGAAGCGGTCGGCTTCAAAGGTGGGCTTGTCCATCGCCAGGTAGGCCAGCGTGCGGCCGTCGGGCGAATAGATGGCCTTGGTGTCCCAGGCTTTGTTGTCTTCGGTCAGGTTCTTCGGCTCGCCCCCGGTGGCAGGCACCGTGTACACGTCGAAGTTGGTGGACCAGGCTTCGGTCTTGCCGGCGATGCGGGTGGAGAATGCCACTGTCTTGCCGTCCGGGCTGAAGTGGTACTCGCCGTTGTCGCCGAACGGCTTCGACGGCACGTCGCCGTCGAGCTTGCCCGACAGCGCGACCGGCTCGGCGCTGACCTTGCCGGCGGCGTCGATCGGCGCAGCGTACAGCACGTTGGTGCGGCCGTCGGCCCAGGTGTCCCAGTGGCGCACGAACAGCTTGTCGTAGACCTTGCCGCTGGCCTTGTTTTTACCCTGCTCGTCGAGACGCTTCTTGGTGCAAGCGAGGTCCACGCAATCGCGGAACACGGCCACGCTCAGCGCCAGCCGGTCGCCCTGCGGCGACAGGCGGAAGTTCTCCACGTCCAGTGGCAGGCTGGTGACCCTGGCGGCTTCGCCACCGGCCAGCGGCAGGCGCCAGACTTGCGACGAACCGCTGCGGCCGGACAGGAAGTAGATGGCGTCGCCCTTGGGCGACCAGGTAGGTTCGCTGCTGCTGGCGTCCGCTTGGGTCAGGCGCACCGGTGCGGCCTTGGGACTGCGCAGGTCGAGCAGGTAGAGCTGGGTATTGCCCCGGTTCTTGTCCATGTCGGTGGTGCGCACGGTGTACACCACGCGGGTGGCGTCCGGCGACAACACGGGCGCGCCCACGCGCTCCATCTTGACCATGTCTTCTACGGTAAAGCCGCGCGGCGCGGCCATGGCGCTCGAGGCCGCAACGGCGGCGCCCAGCATCAGCACAGGTAATCTCATTCGGGGATCTCCGACTGTTAACAAAAAGTACCGGCTGGTGGCCGGTCGTCGAACATCATACCAAGATCATGTGGTGCCAAGGGCAAATGTTACTTTACGCTACTTAGCGAGCTAAGCAACGGCGCAAACTGATAGGAAAATATATTTCAATGACAAGCGTTTACCGGTTCCACGCCGACAAAAATGGGCGCATAATTTCCCGCTCACCAGTTCAAGTCTTGCATGACTACCACCGGCATGTCATGTGAATAACGCGCTTTCCCCGCCGGTAATTGAACAGCACACAACATTGAATTCTGAACAGTTGTGAACAAGTGTAAATCGGCGTTGAACCAGGCCGACTCGGCGCTAATGTAGCCCTTCCGCCGCGCCGGACGTCTCTCGACAACGCCACCCGCGCAGCCTCAGTCATACGCTCAAGTCAGAAACGGGAAACGCTATGCTTACTGCCACCTACGTGATTCTGTCCCTGTCCGCCGAACAGAAAAAAGAACGCCAGTTCATCTCGCGCCTGCTGCAAACCGTGCAGTCGGTCCGGCGCCGTCCGCAAGAAATGGACCCTGCCACGATCGAATATCAACTCAGGCAACTGACCACGTTTGCCGAAGCGCGCCACCAGCGCAAGGTCGAAGCGTGCCTGATGCCGGCCGTGTGCGCGGCCGCGCGCGCCACCGACCGCAATTGCGACGCCCTGATCAGGGACCTCGAATCGCTGAGCCGGCACGGCAGCGCCACCCTCAACGCCGTCAACAAGTGCCTGCGGCGGGCCATGCAGCGCAGCGCCAGCCAGTGCCAGTTCCTGTGCCGCACCATCGACCTGTATTGCCACAACCTGCTCAAGCGGCTCGACCGCGAAGAACAGGAACTGCTGCCGCTGGCGCAAAAAGTCATCTCGAGCGCCGAGTGGTTCGAGATCGGCCGCGAGCTGCTGGCGCAGGAAGACAGCGGCGCCGCCAACCAGCCATCGCTGCGCCCGCGCCATGCGGCCACCTACGCCGGCCGCCCGGTGGATATCCGCATCTGATCAGAAAGCCGGGTTCGTGTTGTTTTGAGCGTGGCACTGCCGGGATTGCTTGCCTAACAAATTAGGCAGGGCTAATATCGACGCATGCCCACCAAGCTTGCCACCTCACCATGAGTCAAGGCGCCACCCTTCTGCACCTGCGCGGCGCGGCCGGCATGGATGCGATTTACCGCAAGATCAGCTGGCGCCTGCTGCCGCTGCTCATGCTCTGCTGCGCGGTCGCCTACCTGGACCGCGTCAACGTCGATCTTGTCGCGCGCCACATCGGCGCCAGCCTGGCCTTCCGCGACCATGTGCACAACTGGGGCATGGCCGCGTTCTTCATCGGCTACGGCGTCTTCGCCATCCCCTGCAACCTGCTGCTCGAACACTTGGGCACGCGCAAGATGCTGCTGCGCACGATGCTGGGCTGGGCGGCGTTTTCCGCCGCCAGCGCGTTCGTGCGCTCGCCGCTGGAGTTCTACCTGATCCGCTTTTTGCTCGGCGTGTTCGAAGCCGGCTTCTTCCCCGGCGTGATCCTCTACCTGACCTGGTGGTTCCCGTCCGGACGGCGCGCCCGCGCCATCGCGCTGTTCGCCGCCAGCACGCTGGCTGCCGCCCTGCTGGCCGCGCCGTTATCCGCCGCCATGTTGCCGGCGCTCGCGCCGCTGGACTTGTTCGACGGCTGGCAATGGCTGCTGCTGGCGCAGGCCCTGCCGCCGCTGGTACTCGGCGTGTTTGCCTGGTGGTACCTCGATGATCGCCCCGGCGAGGCCGACTGGCTGTCGAGCTTCGAGCAGCAAATGGTGGCGCAGGACCTGGCCCGCGACGAAGCGCGCCGCCACGGCGGCAGCAGCAAGGATGTCGATGTGGACGAGCACGAAGCGCCGACGGCGCTGGCCGTGCTGTGGGCCCTGCTGCGCGACCGCACCATGATGCTGCTCGGCGTGGCCAACCTGCTGCTCACCGGCGCCGGCTTTGCCATCGTTCACTGGTCGCCGCCACTGCTGCAGCGCTGGACCGCCGGCGCCCAGCTGCCCCCTGCGCAACTGGCGCTGCTGGCGCTGGTGCCGGGCCTGGCCGGCATCGTCGGCATGGTGGCGATCGGCTACGATTCCGACCGCCGCCGCGAGCGGCGCGGCCACTTTGTCGCCAGCACCGTGCTGGCCGCCGGCGGCCTGGGACTGGCGATCGCCGCCGACGGCGCCCTGGCCTGGTCGCTGGCGGGGCTGGCGCTGGCCACCATCGGCATCGCCTCGGCCACGCCGCTGCTGCTGGCGATTGCCACCGACCTGCTCACGCGGGCGCAGATGGCGATCGGCGTTGCCCTCATCACCAGCCTGGGCGTGCTGGGCGGCGCCTTCGGGCCGGCGCTGGGCGCGCGACTGCTGGCCTGGGGCGATACCGCCGCCATGCTGGCCGCGCTGGTTGGCGCGTACCTGGCGGCCGGCCTGGTGCTGCTGCTGGCGCTGCGCCTGGCGCCCCGGCGTGGTGATCCGGCGTCGCTCCGCGCGCGTGGCGACAAGCTGGCGCGCAATTCGGACCAGCGCTGACCACCTGGATGGACGATCGGCCTGACCTGTTAGGCTAGAATACCGTGCGCCGGAAAGTGACGCTCTACCCCGCGACCGGCGCTTCCGTCCACCCAACTTCAAAGCGAACCATCCATGCGTTTTGTCTTGCCTTCATCAGTGCTGGCCGCCATCCTGGCCACCGCGCTTGCCAGTGGCCACGCTGCCGCTGCCACTGTTTCCGCCGCTCCCACCCCGATCACGCTGGACCAGACCATGGCCAACCCCGACTGGATCGGCACGCCGGTCGAATCGGCCTGGTGGGGCTGGGACAGCCGCCAGGTTTATTACAAGCAAAAGCGCGCCGGCTCGCCGCTGCGCGACACCTTCATCATCGCCGGCGGCGCCGCCAAACAGGTCGATGACAAGCAACTGGCCAACCTCGACACCGCCAACCCGGTCTACAACCACGACCACACCCGCGCCCTCGTGCTGCGCAACGGCGACCTGTTCGAGCGCGACCTCAAATCGGGCGCGCTGACGCAGATCGTGCGCGGCACCGCTGCCGCCGCCGATCCGCAGTACGCGGCAGACGGCAACAGCGTGCAGTTCCGCATCGGTAACGACTGGTTCAGCTGGAGCCGCAGCGAGCGCCTGGTGGCGCCGGTGGCCGTGCTGCGCACCGCCAAGGACCCGGACGCCAAGCCCGAAGCGGACTCGCTGCGCGACCTGCAACTGCGCCTGATCTCCACCCTGGCGCGGGTCAAGGAAGAGCGCGATGCCACCCGTGCCCAGCGCGACGCCGAGCGCAGCGCCGACGCCACCCGCGCACCGAAACCGGTGTACCTGGGCGAGAAGGTGGCAATCGAATCGAGCGCACTGTCACCAAGTGGCCGCTACCTGCTGATCATCACCAGCGCCAAGGATGCCGACAAGCGCCGCACCGGCAAGATGCCGCGCTACGTGACCGAATCGGGCTACGAAGAAACCGACGACGAACGCAGGCGCGTGAGCGACGCCGGTCCCGTGCCGCACCAGCTGAAACTGCTGGAAATCGCCAGCGGCAAAGTGACCGACCTGGCCTTCGATACCCTGCCCGGCATCGCCACCGACCCGCTGGCCGAGATGCGTGCCGCCCGCAAGCTCGACCCGCTCAAGGGCAACCGTCCGCTGCGCTTCGAGCGCAGCGAAGAATCGATCCGCTGGAGCGACGACGGCGCGCGCGTGGCCGTGATGGCGCAATCGATCGACAACAAGGACCGCTGGATCGCCACGATCGATCTGGCCGGGGCCAGGCTGCAACCGCTGCACCACCTGAGCGACGTGGCGTGGGTAAACAATCGCGGCAACGACTTCGGCTGGCAGCCCGACAACAGCACGCTGTGGTTCCAGTCCGAGGAAAGCGGCTACGCCCACCTGTACCTGAAGAACGCGCAAACGCCGGACGCCGCGCCGCGCGCGATCACGGCCGGCAAGTGGGAAGCGAGCGACGTGACCTGGTCGGCAGATGGCAAGACTGCCTACTTCCTGTGCAACCCGAAACTGCCGGGTACGTATGAAGTCTGCGCCAGCAATACCGCCACCGCTGCGGTAAAAGAGCTGACGACCCTGGGCGGCGTGGAGAGCTTTACCTTGTCCCCGGACGGCCGCAAGCTGCTGGTGCGCTACTCGACCTCGTACATGCCGACACAGATTGCCACCGTGCCGGCCACCGGTGGCGCCGCCACTCAGCTGACCGACACCCGCAGCGCCGACTACAAGGCCCGCAACTGGGTCGCGCCGCAAATCGTCGCCGTGCCATCGACGCATGGCGCCGACCCGGTCTGGGCCAAGCTGTACCGCCCGGCCACCTTGGAACCGGGTAAAAAATACCCGGTGGTGATGTTCGTGCACGGCGCCGGCTACCTGCAGAATGTGACGCAGCGCTTCCCCGTGTACTTCCGCGAACAGATGTTCCATAACCTGCTGGTCGAACAAGGCTACATCGTGCTCGACATGGACTACCGCGCCTCGCTCGGCTATGGCCGCAACTGGCGCACGGCGATCTATCGCCAGATGGGCCACCCGGAACTGGAAGACTACATCGATGGTCTGAACTGGCTGGTGGCCAACCAGCAGGGCGATGCGAAAAACGTGGGTATTTACGGCGGCAGCTACGGCGGCTTCATGACCTTCATGGCGCTGCTGCGCGCGCCGGACCAGTTCAAGGCCGGCGCCGCGCTGCGCCCGGTCACCGACTGGACCACGTACAACCACGAGTACACGTCCAACATCCTCAACACGCCGGAGCTGGACCCGGAAGCGTACAGGATCTCGTCGCCGATCGAATACGCCGACCAGCTCAAGGGCCACATCCTGATCGCCCACGGCATGGTGGACGACAACGTGTTCTACCAGGACTCGGTGCGCATGGCGCAGCGCTTCATCGAACTGAAAAAGGACAACTGGGAACTGGCCTCGTACCCGCTGGAACGCCATGCGTACGTGCATGCGGAAAGCTGGTATGACCAGTACCGCCGGATTTACCAGCTGTTCGAGCGGACGCTCAAAACCAAGCAATAAAAAAAATGGCGGAACCTCGGTTCCGCCATTTTTTCACCACATCAAATCATCAGGAATCTGGAACGCCGCATACGGATCATCCTCTTCCACCACCGCAGCGGACTGCTTGACGCGCACCACCAGCGACGGATCGCGCTCTTCGATCTTGTCGGCGATCACGCGCGGCACCAGTTCCACCGTCGCGCCCAATACAACGATCACCAGCCGCCCCGCCACCAGGTGCTCGCGCACCGCCGGCGACACGTAGATCCGTTCGATCTTGGTGCCATGAGTGAAGTTGTAGGCGATATCGTCCTTGCCGTTTCTGGTCTTGTCCTGGCGGTTATACTGCACCATCTGCACGATCTGCGCCATGATGGCTTTCTGCTGGGCCGCTGCATCGCGCTGGGCATTGGCCTCGCGCGCTTTTTCGGCGTTCTTGCGCTGGATTTCCTGCGCCGCCAGCCGTGCCTCGTCCACCGACTGTTCGCCAGTGCGGCGTTCGATTTTCTTTTGCTTGCTCTTTTCCTGGTTGGCCAGTTTGGCCTTGGTCTTGTCGACCAGGCCCGCTTTTAAAAACTGCTCTTGTAAGGAGACCATGTCCTCTGCTCCGTGTATGGGATTGCCGGCCGCGCCGGCGTCAAGCCGGTAGCATAGCAAAGTTCGGACAGCGGGCCGACATGAAATCTGGCAGCGGCCAGCAAACATTTGGCAATTTCAAACCGGGCTGCTATAATTGCGCGCCTTGGCCTGGTAGCTCAGTTGGTAGAGCAGAGGATTGAAAATCCTTGTGTCGGTGGTTCGATTCCGCCCCGGGCCACCAAGAACAGTATCAAACAAAACGCCAACCTCTGCAGGTTGGCGTTTTTGTTTCCACAACGAAAAATTCTTGCTCCTTTGCCTCAGTGCATACCCATTTGCAGAGCAGGCAATGTTATGATTACTTACATTTTCATTAAGAGCAAAGGGCACTCTCATGTCGGGCATATTCGATTTCATCGGATCCATCATCAAGATTGCGATCTATGCGGCCATCATGCTCGCAGTGATGGCGCTATTCGGATACAACCAGCTGCGCGCGTTGTCGGAAGCCGTCAAGGCAGCCTTTTCGAATATTGGCGTGACCGCCCGCAAACAGGTCAGCCTGACGAACCAGTTGATCGAAGCCGTCAAGGGTTACGCCGACACCGAAAAATTCGTTCACCTGAAGATATCGGATGACATTTCGGCGGCCAATATTGCCCAGATCCAGCAGCAGTCGCACTCGATGGTGTCGGCGATTAACGGCCTGGCGCAGCGCTATCCGGATTTGAAATCAAGCCAGCAGTACAATACCCTGATGGAAGCAATCTATAACGTCGAAAACGACCTGGAGCGTCAACGCGAGCGCTTCAACGAAGCAGCGCGCGCGTACAACACCAAGCGCACATCGATTCCGCACGTGTTCTATGCCGCTGCGCTGGGATTCCGTAACGCCCCCTACCTGGAACTGCATAACGACGAGCCCCAGGACATGGGGATGCTCAACACCATGAATAACGACGACGGCGAACGGGTGAAACAGATGCTCGGCGCGGTAGGATCGCAAACCGCGACGGTCCTGCGCACCGTCAGCAACAAAGCCGTCGAGCACGGAAAAGTTGCGATGACCGCAGCGCAGACCAGGATGAAGCAGCAACAGGTCATGGAGTACTCGTATCTCGACCAGGACCGCAACCCGCAAGGCCCGGTATCGCTGGACGCGCTGCTGCAACTACAGGCAGAAGGCAAGGTCACGACAGAAACACCGGTGATGCCGCTCGGCGGCAGGGTTTGGGCGCCGCTGGGCACGGTCATCAACCCAGGCCCAGCTTCCTGAATTCTTGACATCAGTTCGCTAAGAGCAGTCCGATAACAGCCGCTCAGCGCTGTATCGACGCCGATGCCCACTCTTGCAGTGGGCATTTTTTTTGCTTTCTCCACGTGGTCGTCACCAGCAAGGATGAAACGGGCCAACTGATGCAGGCGCTTGGCGACATGAATGCGTCGCTGTACAACATTGTGCAGGAAGTGCGCAACGGTACCGTCGCCACGGCCTCGGCCCAAATTTCCGCCTGCAATATGGACCTGTCCTCGCGCACCCGCGCTGGTGGAAGAAGCGGCGGCAGCATCGAATGCGCCGCATGAACAGGCCGCCTCGCAGGCGCAAGCGGTGAGCGTGTTCCAGCTCGGAGCTGTCATCGCTGCGCCGGCGGTTCGTCACGACAGCTGTCCGGCACGCGTGCAACACGACCGCCCGGCGCGGCCGGCGGGCGGCATGGCGCTGCTCAGCGCTTTGGCGCAGTCATTTCAATCAGACCAGCGTGCAGCGCCAGCTGCAGATAGTTTGCACTGCCGCATCATGCCCATGCATCAGCCCCGCTTATGCATCACCCAAAGAAATCCTGAATATCCTTCCCCTCCGCCCTGTCCTACTATTTCTCCATCGGAGTGCCTGCCGAAATTGACAAGCCGTGCAGGCCGCTCCAGCGTTACCCGTTGCCCAACCGGACCAGCGGAAACTCTTCAAGGAGAAATAGCATGACCGACCTTCATCGTCGCGGGATCCTGGCCGGTGCGGCCGCTGGTGCGGTGGCGCTGGGCGCGGCCGCCGCTGCCAAGGCTGCCGAGTTCGGCAATCCCAATCGGCCGCTGCAAGGCGCCATCAATTCGTCAGCGCTGGCCAATGCCGATCCCGGTCCGCAAAATCCGGCGCTGCGCGATGTGCTGCCGTCGTTCGCCAACCCGCCCGCCACCGACGTGGGCGGCATGCAGATTCCGTGGAACTCGTTCAACATGGCGCACAAGCGCATCCAGGATGGCGGCTGGGCGCGCGAGGTGACCACCAAGGCGTTTCCGATCTCGAAGGACATCGCCGGCGTCAACATGCGCCTGGGGCCTGGCGGCGTGCGTGAGCTGCACTGGCACCAGCAGGCCGAATGGGCCATCGTCACCGTGGGTGGCATCCGTATCACCACCATCGACAGCCAGGGCCGATCCGAAGTGGCCGATGTCGAGATGGGCGACATCTGGTACTTCCCGCCCGGCCTGCCGCACTCGCTGCAGGGCATCGGCGCCAACGGCGGCGAGTTCGTGATCGCTTTCGATGACGGCGCCTCCGGCGAATTCAATACGCTCATGCTCAGCGACTGGCTGGCCCACACGCCGCCCGACATCCTGGCGCAGAACTTCGGCGTGCCTGCCGATAAATTCGAGAACATCCCGCTCGAGCAGCTGTGGATTTACCAGGGCGCGCAAGCCGGTCAGCTCAAGGCCGACCAGCTGTACGCGGCCTCCAGCCTCGGCCGCCCCGACCATCCGTTCATCTTCCGCATGGGTTCCATGAAACCGACGCTCACCCAACCGGGCGGCGAAGTGCGCATCGTCGACAGCAGCAACTTCCCGGTCTCGAAAACGGTGGCGGCGGCACTAGTGACCTTGCGCCCCGGCGGCCTGCGCGAAATGCACTGGCATCCGGACGCCGACGAATGGCAGTACTTCATCAAGGGTTCCGGCCGCATGACGGTGTTCAACACCGGGCCGGTGGCGCAGACTGTTGACTTCAATCCCGGCGACGTGGGCTATGTGCAGAAAAGCCTGGGCCACTACATCAAGAACACCGGCACGTCGGACCTGATTTTCCTCGAGCTGTTCAAGTCCGACCACTTCTCGGAAATCTCGCTGTCGCAGTGGCTGGCCAACACGCCGCGCCAGCTGGTCAAGGAGCACCTGCGGGTGGACGACGCCACGCTCGACGTCATCCACAAACTGAAAAATCGCCGTGACGTGATCGCGTGATGTAACGCCAGGAGACCGCCGCCATGAACACCGCAGCCACTGTCAACACCGTCGCCACCATGCGCGACGCCCTCGACCACCAGCGGCGCGGCCTGCGCTCGGTGCTGGCGTTTGCCGGACCGGCGGTGGTGGCGTCGGTGGCGTACATGGATCCCGGCAATTTCGCCACCAATCTGCAGGCCGGCTCCACCTACGGCTACCAGCTGCTGTGGGTGGTGCTCCTGGCCAGCCTGGTGGCGATGCTGTTCCAGGCCATGTCGGCCAAGCTGGGTATCGTCACCGGCCGCAGCCTGGCCGAGGTGTGCCGCGACGAGTTTTCGCGGCCGCTGGTGATGGCGATGTGGCTCGCCGCCGAAATCGGCGCGATTGCCACCGACCTGGCCGAGTTCATGGGCGGCGCCATCGGCATCTCGCTGCTGTTCAATGTGCCGCTGGTCTGGGGGCTGGTGATTACCGGCGTGGTGACGTTCGCCATCCTGTCGCTCGACGCGCAGGGCTTCCGGCCGCTGGAAATCGTCATTGCCGCCTTGGTGGCCGTGATCGGCCTCAGTTACCTGGCCGAGCTGGTGATCGTGCCGCCCGACTGGCACGCGGCGCTGTTCCATACCTTCGTGCCGCAACTGCACGGCAAGGATGCGCTGATGCTGGCCGTCGGCATCGTCGGCGCGACCATCATGCCGCATTCGATCTACCTGCATTCGGGACTGACGCAAAATCGCGCGCCAACCCGCAACGATGCCCAGCGCCGCAAGCTCGTATCGTTCTCCAACCGCGAAGTGGCGATCGCGCTTGGCGCCGCCGCGCTGGTCAACATGGCGATGGTGGCGATGGCCGCTGCCGCCTTCAGCGAGACAGTGCCTGGCCTGGCCGATATCGCGACGGCCTATCACACGCTGGTGCCGGCGCTGGGCGCAGGTGCCGGGGTGCTGTTCCTGGTGTCGCTGCTGGCCTCGGGCATTTCGAGTTCGGTGGTGGGCACCATGGCCGGCCAGAACATCATGCAGGGTTTTGTCGGTTTCAACATTCCGCTGCTGGCGCGGCGCCTGGTCACGATGGTGCCGGCGTTTATCGTGTGCGCCACCATGAATCCGATGACGGCCATGATCGACAGCCAGATCGTTCTGAGCCTGGTGCTGCCGGTGCCGCTGATCGCGCTGGTGGTACTGTCGTCGCGGCGCTCGGTGATGCAGGGCTTTACGGCGGGCCGTAAGCTGACCGTGCTGGCGGCGCTCGCCACTGCGGCCATCGTCCTGCTCAATGTGACGCTGCTGTGGCAGGCTTTGGCTGGGTGAGTGATAAACGATCGAGCTGCGCCGCACCCTCGTCGAGCAGGAAACGGTGGAAGTCGCGCGCCGCGTGTGGCAGCGCATGCTCGCCACGGTGCACGGCGTGCCACTGCTGCATCACCGGAAAGCCCTGCACATCGAGCACGCACAGCAGGCCGCTGGCGACGTCTGCCTGCACCTCGCGCGCCGACAGCAGGCCGACGCCCATGCCGGCGATGACCGACTGGCGGACCGCTTCGCTGCAGCCGAGTTCCATGAAGCGGGGCGCAGACTCGCGACCAACGGCGGCCAGACCGAGCAAGGTATCGTCGGCCACCTGCCGGGTATCGGTGCCGTGCTCGCGGACGATCAGGCATTCTTGCGCCAGGCAGGCGACCGGTACGGATGCCTGGCCGGCCAGCGGGTGACCGGTTGGCGCCACCAGCACGAACGGGTTGTCGGCAAACGGCGTGGCATCCACGCCGCGCAGCTCTGGCGGATGCAGCATCACCGCCAGGTCGAGCGCGTCGCAGCGCAGCATGGCCACCAGCTGGTCGCGGCTGCGTACGGTCATGTCGAGGTCTATCTGAGGGTGGTCCTGCAAAAACACGCGGATCAGGTGCGGGAAGCAGCAGCTGCCCGACGTGATCAGACCCACGCGCAGGCGCTGGCGCGGTTGTTCGGCGGCGCCGGTTAGCAGACTGGCCAGCGACTGCTCGGCGGCATGCAAATCAGCCAGGATCACCTGACAGTGGCGCAGCACCACGCGCCCGCCGTCGGTCAGCGCAATGCGCTTGCCGGTGTGGCGAAACAGCAGCAGGCCGGCCAGGCCTTCCATCTGCTTGATCTGCATGGAGACGGCGGGCTGGGTCAGGTGCAGATCTTCGGCCGCGCGCGAAAAGCTCAGGTTGCGCGCCACGCTCTCGAAAATGCGGAACTGGCGCAGGGTGATATTTTTCATCGGGTGGATTCTCCGTCACGTTGAACACGTTCCACCCCAGTCTAGCCCATGTGCTTACCAGGCAAGCTTACCGATTGGCAGGGAAAGTCCCACTGCGCAAGGTCAGGCCGGCAGCGCGAACCGCGACGATGCGGCCAGGCGGGTGGCTGGCCGGCCGGCCGTCATCATCGAGCTGGAACTGGCTGACAATCTGCGCCAGTGTGCGCGCCTGATCCTGCATCGATTCGGCAGCCGCTGCCGCTTCCTCGACCAGCGCGGCGTTTTGCTGGGTCACGGTGTCCATCTCGGTGACAGCCTGGTTGATCTGCTCGATGCCCTGGCCCTGCTCGGCGCTGGCAGCGGCGATGTCTGCCATGATGACGGTCACGTCGCGGATGCTGTCCACCACTTCGGTCATGGTCTGGCCGGCCTTTTCCACCAGCGCGCTACCCTCCCCCACCTGCTGCACCGAGGCGTTGATCAGCGTGGTGATTTCCTTGGCGGCGGCGGCCGAGCGGTGCGCCAGGTTGCGCACCTCGGTGGCCACCACGGCAAAGCCGCGTCCCTGCTCGCCGGCGCGCGCCGCTTCCACCGCCGCGTTCAGCGCCAGGATATTGGTCTGGAAGGCGATGCTGTCGATCACGCTGATGATGTCGGCCACCTTGCCCGACGAGACGCGGATCGATTGCATGGTATCGACCACGCTGGCGACCACGGCGCCGCCCTTCACGGCCACGTCGGACGCGGTCTGCGCCTTGCGGCGCGCCTCCTGGGCATTGTCGGCGTTGTGGCGCACGGTGGAGGTGAGTTCCTCCATCGACGACGCGGTTTCCTCCAGTACGCTGGCCTGCTGCTCGGTGCGGGCCGACAAATCCTGGTTGCCGCTGGCGATCTGGGAAGAGGCCGAGGCGATGGTCTCGGTGCCGCCGCGCACGCGGCTGACGATTTGCTGCAGGCTGCCGCTCATGGTGTGCAAAGCATGCAGCAGTTGGCCAGTCTCGTCGCGCGTGGGCTGGTACTGGCGGGTGCGCAGGTCGCCGGCGGCCACAGCCTCGGCCAGCGTTACTGCTGCACCGATGGGGCGGGTGACCGACCGCGTGATCAGCCAGGCGCCGGCGCTGCCGCACAGCAGGGCCAGCACGCACAGGATGATGGTGGTCAGGCGGGTGGACGCGATGCGCGCGGCGATATCGTCCATGGCGCTGGCGGCAAGTGCCTTTTGCAGCTTGGACAAGCCGCCGATGGTGGCCTGCAGGGCGTCGAGCGCCGGCAAGGTGGTGGCCATCAGCACCTCAGTCGCTTCGTCGCGCTTGCCCTCGGTCAGCAAGGCGCTTACCCTGGAAAACGCCTTCACGTAGGCGGCGCGGTCGATCTTGAACTGGGCCAGCAAGGCCTTGCCTTCCGGGCGCGTGATCATGGCGTCGAGCACGGCCACGGCAGCGGTGATGGTCTTCTTGTTGCTGTCGATACGCGCGCGTACGCGGTCGGCGTAGGCCTGGTCCGGCGCCATGAACAGTTCCATCGTGTAGCGCGCGTTGGCGCGGGTGGTGGCGTCGATCAGGGCAACTGCGTCGGCCTTGGCCATGTCCTCGTGAACGATCTGTTCGCTGCGCGTGCCGATGCCGTTGATCTGCGCGATCGAGATGAACGACTGCACCGCCATCATCAACAGCACGGCCGCGAAGCACAAACCCAGCCGGGTGCCAATTTTAAGATCCTGAATGCTCATGCCTGCTCCCTGCGCGTGATTGCTGGACGATCTGGTTTATGGTGAATCTCCGGCGGGGCTGGGGACAGGGACTTAGCTGACGTGGCACGACAACGACTGGTGTCGCGCAAAGATGTTATACATTTAATTTACGCAGCGCAATGAATGCAGTGACACTCCGACGGACTGTTTTGCACCGCAACAACAAATTCGCAGTACTGTATTTTCGCCGTTCATGCCGCGCCAGCGACCGTCCATCGCAAGAATTCCCCGCGGCGGGCAATTACCGCTACCATCGGCTCACACATGCAAACCTGGCATGTTTGACCATCCCGCCACTTCGACGAGGTATCCATGAACCGTATTGCCCTGAACGCCCTGCCTTCCCTGCTGCCGGTTTTGCTGCTGGCCGGCGCCCTGCCCGTCCACGCCCAGAATGTCGCCGCCTCGGCGACCGCTGCCAGCGAGGTGCCGCTGATCGAGCGCGCCAAGATCTTCGGCAATGCCAGCAAGTCGGGCGCCAACATCAGCCCGGACGGCAAGTGGCTGTCGTGGATTGCGCCGCGCGACGGCGTGCTCAATGTGTGGGTGGCGCCGAGCTCCGATCTGGCCAGGGCCAAGCCGCTCACCGAGGAGAAATCGCGGCCGATCCGCAGCAGCTTCTGGGCGCCCGATTCGAACACGGTGCTGTTCATCCAGGACAAGGGGGGCGATGAAAACTTCCTGCTCTACGGCGTTGACGTCGTCTCCGGCAAGCAGACCAATTACACGCCGTTTGAAAAGACCCGGGTACAGATCGTCAACATCAGCAGCAAGGTCAAGGACCGCATCCTCATCGGCGTCAACAACCGCGATCCGAAGTGGCACGACGTCCACAGCCTCGACCTCAAGACCGGCAAACTGACCCTGGTGCAGCAGAACGACGGCTACGCCGGCTTCCTGGCCGACGAGCAGCTCAAGCTGCGCCTGACGATCAAGGCGCGCGCCGATGGCGGCGCCACCTACTACCGCATCGTCGATGGCAAGATCGAGACCACGCCGGTGACCGAGGTGGGGCTTGACGATTCGCAGACCACGGCGCCGCTGGGATTCACCACCGACGGCAAGACCCTGTACTGGACCGACTCGCGCAACCGCAACACGTCGGCGCTGCTGGCCCAGGATGTCGCCAGCGGCAAAACCACGGTGGTGGCCGAAGACCCGCGCGCCGACATCTCCAACGCCTTGCAGGACAAACGCACCGGCCGCGTGCTGGCCTATGGCGTCGATTACCTGAAGCAGGAGTACGTACCGCTCACCGAGGAACTGAAAGCCGACCTGGCCTACCTGAAGAAAAACATCAAGGGCCAGTTCTTCCTCAGCTCGCGCAACGAGGCCGACGACAAATGGCTGATCACGGTCGATCCGGTCACCGCGCCCTCGTCCACCTGGCTGTACGACCGCAAAGCCAAGAAACTGAGCCAGTTGTACGTCAGCCGGCCCGAGCTCGAAGGTGCGCCGCTCGCCGCCATGCATCCGCAAGAAATCAAGTCGCGCGACGGCTTGACGCTGGTGTCGTACCTGACCCTGCCCAAGTCGGTCGATGCGGCCGGCACCGGCAAGGCCGCCAAACCCGTGCCGCTGGTGCTGATGGTGCACGGCGGCCCGTGGGCGCGCGACCGCTACGGCTACAACAGCTACCACCAGTGGCTGGCCAACCGCGGCTACGCGGTGCTGTCGGTGAACTATCGCGGCTCGACCGGCTTCGGCAAGAACTTCATTTCGGCAGCCGACCTGCAGTGGGGCCGCAAGATGCACGACGACCTGCTCGACGCGGTGGACTGGGCGGTCAAGAACGGCATCACCACCAGCGACAAGGTGGCCATCATGGGCGGCTCGTACGGCGGCTACGCCACCCTGGCAGGCCTGGCGTTTACACCCACCACCTTTGCCTGCGGCGTCGATATCGTGGGCCCGTCCAACCTGTTTACGCTGCTGCAAACCATCCCGCCGTACTGGGAAGCGGGCAAGCAGCAGTTCTACAAGCGCATGGGCGACCCCACCACCGAGGAAGGCAAGGCCCTGCTCAAGGAACGCTCGCCGCTCAACTTTGCTGCCGACATCCAGCGTCCGCTCCTGATCGGCCAGGGCGCCAAGGACCCGCGCGTGAACGTGCGCGAGTCGGTGCAGATCGTCGACGCGATGAAAGCGAAAAATATACCGGTGACGTACGTGGAGTTCCCGGACGAGGGCCACGGCTTTGCGCGCCCGGTCAACAACATCGCCTTTAACGCGGTGACCGAGAACTTCCTCGGCAAGTGCCTCGGTGGCCGCGCCGAGCCGATCGGCGGCACCATCAAGGCGTCCACCGCGCAGGTCAAGTACGGCGCCGAATTTGCGCCGGGGCTGGTGGAGGCGTTGAAGTAACGCCCAGGGCTACCTGGCCGCCTTGCTGCGATAGTAATCGGCCAGCACGCCAAACGCCTGCTTGCGCACGCCGGTCTCCGACATCAGTCCCTTGCGGTTCCAGCCGTTCTGGAACACCGGGTGTTCGCGCCGGGGCGACTGGAAGTCTTTCAGGATCCACGGCGACAGCCCGCGCAGGGTCGGCAGCTGTTCGGCCATGGCCAGGGTCTGGCGGTAGTACTCGGCCTGGTATTCCTCGGTGAATTTCTTCATGCTGTCGTTGCGGTAGCCGGCCAGCGCGTCGGCGCCGAATTCGGACAGGATCAGCGGCCGGTCGGTCGGCAGCTTCCATTTCAGGTTCGGTAGAGCGGCGAGCGTGTCGGCGCCGTACCAGCCGGCGTAGGTGTTGACGGCCAGCACGTCGAGCTTGTCCGCCAGCGGGTCCTGGATTTCGGTCACGTCTTCACCATTCACTTTATGGCGCTCCACCAGCAGCGCCGCGCTCACCAGCCGGGTAGGATCGAGCGCGCGCACGTTATCGGCCATGGCGCCGTGGAAGGCGGTGCGCGCCGGCGACACTGGCGTCTCGTTCCCCACGCTCCACATCACCACCGAGGCGCGGTTGCGGTCGCGGTAAACGGTCTCGGCCTGCATGACCAGGGCCTTGTGCAGCACGGCTGGATTTTCCCAGTCCACGGTCCAGTACACGGGGATTTCGCTCCACACCAAGAGGCCCATTTCGTCGGCCAGGCGCAGCGTGGTTTCCGAGTGCGGGTAGTGCGACAGGCGCACGTAGTTGCCATTCAAGCCGTGCTTGATTTCACCGAGCAGCGCGCGCGCGGCCTGTTCGGTCATATTGCGCGCCGGGTTAGATCCGAATTCTTCTTCGTGCAGCGAGATCCCGCGCAGGAAGATCGGTTTGCCGTTGAGCAGAATCTCGTTGCCCCTGACGGCGATGGTGCGGAAACCGATGCGGTCGCGCACAGCGTCGCCGCTGGTGGTAAAGCGCACGTCGTACAGCGTGGGGCTGTCGGGCGACCAGCGTTGCAGCTTGCCTGGCGCGGCCAGCGCGAACACGGCGCGGCCGTTGGCATCGGTGGTGGCGCTGGCCGTGGCCAGGTCGCCAATCGCCACTTTGACGACCTGGCCGGCCGCCTGCGCGCCCTGCAATTGCACGGCGCCGGTGATGCGGCCATCTTGGCCCAGGCTCAGGGTGGCGTCGTCGATGAAGGTGGCGGGCGTGGTGATCAGGCGCACCGGCCGCGTGATGCCGCCGTACAGGTCCCAGTCGGTGATCGGGGTAGGAATGGTCTGGGCGTCGTGGGTGGAATCGACACCGACAGTCAGGCGGTTGTCGCCGGCGCGCAGGGCGTCGGTCACTTCCAGCACGAACGGCGTGAAGCCGCCCTCGTGGCGGCCGATTTCCTTGCCGTTCAGGTACACGTAAGCGCGGTAATTGACCGCCTCGAAGCGCAGGAAGGCGCGCTTGCCAGGCTCCTTGCGCGCGTTGAATTCGCGCTGGAACCAGACCAGGCCATCGTAGTAGCGCAAGGTAGGCGTGGCCGCGTTCCAGGCGCCGGGAATGTTCATCTGCGCGCTGCGATCGAGGTCGAACTCGAAGAACTCGACGCCGCCCTTCGCTTCCGCAGCGGCGATGTCGATGTCGCGGTAGCGCTGCATGCGCGACTTGGCTACCCAGCCATTGATGTCGTTCAGGCCGGTGCGGTACAGGTCTTTCGAATAGGTCCACTGGCCCGACAAGTCCTGGCTGTCGCGCGACTGCGAAGCGGTCAGCAGCAGGGCCGGACGCAGCTCGGCATGGGCGGCGGTGTCGGCAGCGGCGGCGGTGGCAGCGGTGGCAGCGGTGGCAGCGGTGGCAGCGCCGAAGTACAGCACCAGGCACAAGGCGATCAGTAGTTTTTTCATGGGTGTTTCCGTGGTCAGGTAGTGGTTAGCGCAACAGGCCGGCGGCCCGCGCCGCTTCGTCGAGGCTGTCCCCGACCAGCGCCATGTTCTGGATCGCTGCCAGGCCCCATTGCGCCGAGCCGTTGGTGCTGATGTTGGGCTGTTCGTCAAGCGGGCGCAGGGTGGCGGTGCCGTCGATATGACGCGGCGCGTCGCGGGCGGCGTTTTTGGCGAAGTCGTCGCCGAAGAATTCGCGCCAGGTGCGCAGCGCCAGCGCACGGTCGCGTTCGTGGTAGGCAGCGTAAGCGGTCATGCGCGAGTTGGTATTGGTCATGCCGCGCCCGCCGGGATCGCGCCCCAGCAGCGCCACCAGGTCTTCCTTCGGCGCGTTGTAGGCGCGGCAGTAAGCGAGCCAGGTCTTGCGGTAGGCCGGCACGTCCACCAGCGCCAGCAGTTCGGAATTCATTTCCACCACGCCGAACACGCCGTTCAGGTTCGAGAACTGGAAGTAGTCGCCAGCGCCGCCGAATTTGCCGGTCTTCGGATCGTACGGCGCGGCCGAGGCGAACCAGCCACGCTTGAGACCACCGATGGTCTGCATGCCGTTGACGATCTTGTCGCGCCAACGGGTATTGCCGGTGCGCTCCCACTCGGCCAGCCAGGCCGCGATCAGCGAACCCCACACGGTGCCGAACGATGCGTTGATCATGCCATCCGGCGCCGCGCGTGCGGCATTGGGCGCGAGCTTGCGCGAGATATCGACCTTGTGCAAATCTGCGTCCGAGTCGAGCAGTTCGCGCATCAGGTCGCCGGCGCGTTCGTCGGCGGTCAGGAAATAATAGATGCGGCGGTAGGCGGCGTTCGACACCCTGGGCTGCTTCGACGAATCGGACCAGTGCTGCACGCCGTGGCGCGTTCCGAACCCCTTGAATGGCCCCAGGTGGTACACGTCCACCTCCCCGGTATGGCGCGTCATGGCCTCGGCCATGCGGAACAGGTCGGCGCGGCCGGTGCGCAGATAGCTGTACCACAGCCACAGGTCGGTGGACAGTTCCGAGTTGTCCCAGGCGTAGCCGCCGATATCGTAGCGCCACATGTGGCGGTCGTTGTCGTAGGCATGCATCACGTCGCCGTAGTTCCAGAAGCCGTACCAGCGGTGCTGCTTCACTTCGCGCAGGTACTGGTCCAGTTGGGCCGACAGCTTTTCTTCGAGCAGGCGCCGGCCCGGGGTACCGGTATCGACCACGTCCCAGTCGCCGAATACCGCGCACTGGTGGATGCGCTCGGGCGCCAGCACCAGGCGCGCCGGATTGGCCACCTGCTCGGCCATGTGCGAGAACACATCGTGTGACGGCGTGGCGCTCAAGGCCCACAGTTGCAGCTCGCTGGTGCGGGCCACGCCGGTGGCCGAGTCCCACCCTTCTTCGTAATCCTCGTAGATGATGTTCAGGCCAGCGATCTGCTGCTCGTGCGTAACCATGCCGTTGGCGGCGCGGTACGGCCGCATGTCCAGCGCCGGCGCCGACGGCGAGTACAGCCAGGCGGTGATGTCGGCTACCTCACCGGCGGCGTTGCGCACGTCGAGCCGCGTGGTGGCGCGCTGCCAGAAGTCGCGCAGACCCAGCGCCACGCCGCCTGCGGCGCCGCCCACGTAGGCCAGGCCCTTGCTGGCCGTGCCGCCGTTGACGTCGATCCAGGCCTGGCCGGCAGCGGTGCGCTTGCGCAGGGTAAAACCGTCGGCGCTGAGCTGGGTCAGCGAAAAATCGTTCCACTGCGGGATCCACTGCAGGCCGTCCTGCACCGTTTTAGCCATGCCGGCCAACGGCGGCAGTGCCTGGCCGGCCACTTGCGCGGCGCGGTAGGCGTCACCGGGGTCGCGGCGCAGGCCGGTGACCGGGCGCACCGCCTCGCCCCATACGCCTACGCCCTCACCGGCATAGCGGATGTGGCGGTCGTGGGCGGGGTCCGTCATCGGCACTTTGGCGGTGACGGCCAGGCCGGCGATGAAGTCCTGTTTGGCGTCGCCATCGAAAATGAAGGTATGGACCATGCGCACGCTCTCGGCGCCGGCATAGAAGTAAAGGCGTACCGAGAACGGCAACCAGTTGCGCCCCTGGCCCTGGTGCATGCCGTCGAGCTTGAGCGTGGCGCGCACCGGGCCGGTCTGCTCGACCGTCACCTGGTCCACCCGGCTGGTATAGCGCTGGCGTGTCACTGTTCCGGTTTCGTCGGGTTGCGGTCCGTCCTGGCGCAGCGCCAGCAGCTTGACGTCCTGCACGATGGCGCGCCCGCTGCGGGTGGCGGAGGCGATCAGGTGTTCGCCGCTGGTGGGAATGCGCCATACCGTGGGGCCGACCGTGACGGTAATCAGGGCGGAGGTCTGTTTGACGGCGACGCCGCCGACGGCCGGCGCTGCGGACGCGCCAAGCTCCAGTCGCCACGCCTCTGCGGAACTGCCGACCGCCGAGGCGCCGGCCGCCACCGCGTGCGCGGTCCATTTCAATGACCCATCGGGCCAGTACGCCAGCGGCCACGATTGCACGGCCCGGGCACCGTTACCGGCGCCAGTCAGTCGCATTTGCAGCGGCCCCTTGGTCGGTGGGCGCAGCGTACCGCGTGGCCAGGGCACGCCCAAGGTCGCGCCTTCGAACCGCGCCGGTACGGCGCCGTCCAGCCAGCGCAAATCGGTGCCGGCGACCGGCCGTGGCTCGCTGCCATCATTGGCGGTGATCCCCAGCGCCAGCGATGGCAGCGTGGACATCACGGCGGCGCTGGCTGCCGATTGCATGAACTGGCGGCGCGACGTCATGAAGGTGGTCATGGAACGTGTCTCACTGAAATATTGGTATTGACGCGAGTATAGGATGGCTGTCATGGCGCCGATTACGACGCCCAAAAATAATCATCGGCTTGCACACTATTGGTCACCGCCCGGGGAGAGATTTGTAGCAAAAGTTTTCTCACAGAGATTTGATATTGCTGATGCAATATTTTCGTGGCCTAATGCTCTGCTGCACAGGCGCGGGCGGCGATCCTGCCGGCGCAGTGATGTAGATAAATAATTTCGATAAAAAATGGAGAAACACCATGCAGGGTAGATACTTGTTACGCAGTCTCGTGAGCGCCACGCTCGCCGTCGGCATGACCTCGGGCGCGCTGGCCGTGCCCACCACCGCCACCCCGGCCGCTTCGGCCGCTTCGGCATACAACCAGCCGCCGAAGGAAATCCTCGACGTCATGCGCGCGCCGCCACCGCCGTCGCCATCGCTGAGCCCGACGCATGACAAGCTAATGCTCGTCACCATGCAGGACTTCCCGTCGATCGCCAAGGTGGCCACGCCGTTCCTGCGCCTGGCCGGCGTACGAATCGAACCGGGCAACCATAGCCAGCACGACACCCCGGGCGGCTACGGCATTCCACCGTGCGTGAGCGCGATCGACCTGGTGCAGGTGGCCAACGGCAAGCAAACCGCCGTCAAGCTGCCGGCCGACGCCTGCCCGCGCCGCCCCGTGTGGAGCGCCGACGGCCAGCGCTTCGCGTTCGAGAACATCACCGCTGCAGCCGTCGAGCTGTGGGTGGGCGATGCCAAAACCGGCGCCGTGCGCCGCCTGCCCGGCGTGCGCCTGAACCAGATGTTCGGCGACCAGGTGCAATGGATGCCCGACCAGAAAACCCTGCTGGTCAAGCTGGTTACCGGTGACAAGGCGCCGCCGGTGGAAGCCCCCGGCTCGGCCGGTCCCGGCATCCAGGAGTCGCTCGGCGGCACCGGCCAGAGTAGCACCTACGAAAACCGCGACACCCTGCGCAACCGCTACGACGAATCGCTGTTCAACTACTACGGCACCTCGCAACTGGCGCTGGTCGATGCCGCCACCGGCAAGATCACCACGGTGGGCAAACCGGGCCTGTACGAGGAACTGAGTGTGGCGCCCGACAGCCGCCATGTGGTGGTCACTGAAATCCGTCCGCCGTACTCGTACGTGACCACGTTCGACCGCTTCCCCAAGCAGATCGACCTGTGGGACCTGAACCAGCGCGGCGTGAAAAAAGGCGCCAATCCGGTCGTGCGTGAGATCGCCGCGCTGCCGCTGGCCGACCGCGTGCCCAATCGCGGCGTGCCGACCGGCCCGCGCAACTTCACCTGGCGTCCGACCGAGGCGGCTACGCTGGTATGGGCCGAAGCGCTCGACGGCGGCGATCCGAAAGTGAAAGCGGCCGAGCGCGACAAGCTGGTCATGCTCAAGGCGCCGTTTACCGGCGCCCCGGTGGAAATCACCCGCACCGAACAACGCTACGCCGGCCTGGCGTGGAGCGAGAACGCCGGCGTGGCGCTGCTGACCGACTACGACGTCAACCGCAAATGGCGCCGCACCTGGCAGCTCAATGTCGACGATGCAAAAAATTCGCGCCGCCTGGTGTGGGACATGTCGACCGATGAAAAATACGCCAACCCGGGCAACCCGGTGCGACGCCAGCTGGCCAACGGTTCGTGGGTGATGCGCCAGGACGGCGACACCATCTACCTGTCGGGCATGGGTTCGTCGCCCGATGGCGACCGGCCGTTCCTCGACAAGTTCAGCCTGGGCACGCAGCAGTCGGAGCGCCTGTTCCGCAGCAGTAAAACCTCGTATGAACAGTTCATCGGCTTCGCCGGCAACGACAGCGGGCGCCTGCTGACCTGGTACCAGTCCACCACCGACACCCCGAACGCGCTGCTGCGCACCGTGGGCGCGCCGGCGGCAGGCGCGGTCAAGGGCGAGGCGGCATTCGATTCATCGAGCACGGCGCTCACGCACCTGAAGGACACCGCGCCGCAGGTGCGCGAGATCCAGAAGCGCCTGGTCAAATACAAGCGCGCCGACGGCGTGGACCTGTCGTTCACGCTGTACACGCCACCGGGCTACAAGGAAGGCACGCGTCTGCCGACCATCCTCAACGCCTACCCGCTCGATTACGCCGACGCCTCGCAGGCCGGCCAGACCACCGGCTCGCAAGCGACGTTCACCCGCCTGCGCCAGTACCGCCTGCTGCTGCTGGCGGGCTACGCCATCATCGACAGCGCCGCCTTCCCGATCGTGGGCGACCCGCGCAAGGCGTACGACACGTACACCGAGCAGCTGGTGGCCAACGCCAAGGCGGCGGTGGACGAAGCGGTGCGCCTGGGCGTGACCGATCCGGCCCGCGTAGGTGTGACCGGCCATAGCCATGGCGCGCTGATGACCGCCAACCTGCTGGCGCACTCGGACCTGTTCCGCGCCGGCGCGGCCACCAGCGGCTCGTACAACAAGTCGCTCACGCCGTTCGGTTTCCAGAACGAGCGCCGCTCGGTGTGGGAAGCGCCTGACGTGTACACCAAGGTCTCGACCTTCTTCTACGCCGACAAGCTCAAGACGCCACTGCTGATCGTGCACGGTGGAGACGACGCCAATCCGGGCACCACGCCGCTGCAATCGACCAAGCTGTACGAAGCGATCCGCGGCAACGGCGGCGTCACGCGCCTGGTGATGCTGCCGCACGAGCCGCACTGGTACGCGGCGCGCGAGTCGAACGAACAGCTGGTGTATGAAATGCTGCGCTGGTTCGACAAGTACGTCAAAAACGCGCCAGCCACTGCTACCGCCAGCAACTAGGCAGGCGCTGTAACATCACGCCACCGGGGGCCAATTCTCCGGTGGCGCGGGCGACGCGCTGGCCGTTGCCGCAAAAGGGGTTATACTTGGTACCGATGAACACCTTACGCCTCCTCGCGCAAAGTCAACGTTCTTCCCTGAACGAGGGCGCATCGCCTGTGGCCGGACGCTACTGCCCGTCCACCAAGGATCTCGCCAGCCTCTCGCTCGCTCGGTAAGCCAGAACTCCCACGGTTCCGCGCCTGCCGAGCCGACCACCTGAATCCCTGAACGCCTGTTTCACCGCTGCCGGATCACCGGCATCCCCACGCACATCTTTACCACTGAACTGGAGCCATCATGCATCCTCAGATTACCGTCTCGTCGCTCGACATCGAACGCCTGGAAGCGTTGTTCGACGCCCTGCCCACCGCCACCGCCAATGCCAACGCCCGCCTGCTGGCCGAACTGGGCCGCGCCAAGGTCGTGGAACCGGAACAAATGCCACCGAACGTGGTCACCATGCGCTCGCGCGTAAGCTTCGAGATCGAACAACCGCCACAGCAACTGTGCCTGACCCTGGCATACCCGAAAGACATGGCCGAACTCGACGACGGCATCTCGATCCTGACCCCGATCGGCACCGCCCTGCTGGGCCTGTCCGTGGGCGACCGCATCAACTGGCCCCTGGCCGACGGCCAGATGAGCACCCTGCGCATCCTGGACCTGCCCTACCAGCCCGAGCGCGCTGGCGAGATCTTCCGCTAAACTTCGGGGGTCAGTGCCGACTTTCGGACATTTTTGAACTTAATTGCGCAGTCTTGGTCATCATAGAGATGAGTTCGTGTCTAAATGTCGGCACTGACCCCGAAGTGGAAAATACTAGACGACTGGTCTAATTGTGCTATTATACGTTTCATGAAAGCCGAATACACCGACGTCCGCCAGCACATCCTCGATCAGGGGAAGGCCATTATTACGCGCAAGGGTTTTGCCGGCGTGGGGCTGAACGAGATCCTGACCGCAGCTGACGTGCCCAAGGGTTCCTTCTACCATTACTTCAAGTCGAAGGAACTGTTCGGCGAGGCGCTGCTGGACGATTACGTGGCGCAGTACCTGGTGCACATGGATGGCCTGCTTGAGCAAGCGGACAAACTGGCCGCGCCGTGCCTGATGGCCTACTGGGACAGCTGGTTCAGCGACGCCACCGCAAGCCCGGACAGCTGCAATTGCCGCTGCCTGGTGGTCAAGCTCAGCAGCGAGGTGGCCGATATGTCGGAGCCCATGCGTGTAGCGCTGCGCGATGGCACCGACCATATCATCGCCCGCCTGGCATTGGCCATCGAACGCGGCGCGGCGGACGATTCGCTGCCGGCCGTGGCAGATGCTGCCGATGCTGCCCAGCTGGCGCAAACGCTGTACCAGCTCTGGCTGGGCGCGGCCATGCTCACCAAGCTGCGGCGCGAGCCGAGCGCCCTGAATTCGGCCTGGCACGCCACGTTGGACCTGCTGCAACTGGCGCCAGCAATGTATCCCCTGCGCGGATGACCTCGTCCGCGTTTTTTTGAGACAGAATCTAGACGACCAGTCTAATAATTTCTATATTAAGGAGCAACAATGAACAACTTCGACTTCCATAATCCGACCAAGATCGTCTTCGGCGCCGACACCGTCGGCAAACTCTCCACTCTGGTGCCCAATGACGCCCGCGTACTGATCCTGTTCGGCGGCGCCAGTGCCGAAAAAACCGGCACACTGGCCGAAGTACGCACTGCCCTCGGTGAGCGCACCGTGCGCGAGTTCGGCGGCATCGAACCGAATCCCAGCTACGAAACCCTGATGCGCGCCGTCCACGTGGTGCGTGAAGAAAAAATCGATTTCCTGCTGGCGGTTGGCGGCGGCTCCGTGATCGACGGCACCAAGTTCGTTGCGGCCGCCGCGCTGTACGACGGCGAGCCATGGGAAATCGCCCAACAGGGCGGCGCCAACGTGCAACGCGCCCTGCCGTTCGGCTCGGTGCTGACCTTGCCGGCGACCGGCTCCGAAATGAACAACGGCGGCGTGGTCACCCACAAGGCCACCCAGTCCAAGCTGGCCTTCCGCAGCGCGCTGCTGTTCCCGGCGTTTTCGATCCTCGATCCGCGCAAAACCTTTACCTTGCCCACCAACCAGGTCGCCAACGGCCTGGTCGACGCCTTCGTCCACACCACCGAGCAATACCTGACCTACCCGGTCAACGCCAAGGTGCAGGACCGCTTTGCCGAAGGCTTGCTGCAAACCCTGGTGGAAATCGCCCCGCAAGCGGTGGCCACGCCGGACGACTACGAAACCCGCGCCAACCTGATGTGGACGGCCACCCTGGCCCTGAATGGCCTGATCGGCGCCGGCGTGCCGCAGGACTGGGCCACCCACATGATCGGCCATGAGCTGACCGCGCTGTACGACATCGACCATGCCCGCACCCTGGCGCTGGTGCTGCCCGCCCTGCTGGACGTACAGCGCGAGCAAAAGCGCGGCAAGCTGCTACAGTTTGGCGAACGCGTGTGGGGCATTACCGACGGCACCGACGACGAGCGCATCGACGCCGCCATCGCCCGCACCCGCGCCTTTTTCGAGGGCCTGGGCATTCCAACCCGCCTGTCCGCCTACCAGCTGGGCGAGGAAGCCGTGGAAGCGGTTCTCAAACAACTGCAGACGCACGGCATGACCGCGCTGGGCGAGCACCGCGATATCGACCTGGCGCGCAGCCGCAAGATTTTGCAAGCAGCACTCTGATCCCGATCCACCCACCCATCCACTAACGACTAAGGACACACAATGAACATCCTCATGGTACTGACCTCGCACGACCAACTGGGCGACACCGGCAAAAAAACCGGCTTCTGGCTGGAAGAATTCGCTGCGCCGTATTACACGCTGAAAAACGCCGGCGCCAACCTGACGGTGGTCTCGCCAGCTGGCGGCCAGCCGCCGCTCGACCCGAAAAGCGACGAACCCGATGCCCAGACCGAAGCGACCAAGCGCTTCAAGGCCGATCCGGACGCGCAAGCCGTGCTGGCCAACACCGGCAAGCTCGCTGACGTGAAAGCGGCAGACTTCGACGCCGTGTTCTACCCGGGCGGCCACGGCCCGCTGTGGGACCTGGCCGAAAGCCGCGATTCGATCAACCTGATCGAAACCATGATCGCCGCCGGCAAACCGGTGGCCACCGTGTGCCACGCACCGGGCGTGCTGCGCCACGTGAAAGCACCGGACGGCTCGCCGCTGGTCAAGGGCAAAAAGGTCACCGGCTTTACCAACACCGAGGAAGAAGCGGTGGGGCTGACCAAGATCGTGCCATTCCTGGTGGAGGACATGCTCAAGCAAAACGGCGGCGACTACTCGAAAGTGGGCGACTGGCAGTCGTATGCGATTACCGACGGCATCCTGGTAACCGGCCAGAATCCGGCCTCGTCGGAAGCTGCCGCGGAAGCGCTGCTCAAGCTGCTGGCCTGACCGGTCGCCCGGCAACCGCCAAACCAATACACAAAACTGACAGTCAGCTACTCGCGGCCTGGAACTAACAATGTTTTGCCAGGTAAATCCAGCAGGGGTATAGTGCTCTGGCGACATATCCCTGTTGCACGTCCTTTATAAGCGAGGTCACCCATGAAGAAGCTGTTCTTTGCCGGCATGCTGCTGGCGTTTGGCAGTGCGGCGTTTGCTGCTGAGCCCACCGCCCAGCAAAACAAGATGAAAACCTGTAATGCCGAAGCCACTGGCAAGAAAGGCGATGAGCGCAAGGCTTTCATGAAGCAGTGCCTGAGTGCCAAGCCGGCGCCAGCGGTTGCCGCCGAGCCGGAAATTCCGCTGACCCAGCAAAACAAGATGAAAAAATGTAATAACGACGCCGTCGGCAAAAAAGGCGACGAACGCAAAGTCTTCATGAAGGCCTGCCTGAGCGCCAGGTAAGCGATAATCTTTCACCAACACCAACCAACTGTGCCACCCCACGCAACCAGCGCCGGGTGGCGTTTTTTTTGTGCCAAAAATTACCATGCTGGCATAAGAATTGCTTGAGATATACTTTTTGTGATCGAACCACAAGTAATGAACGCAAATACTTTAACGCGTTCGGACATGTTTCTACCCTACATGCCGGACGTTGCCCGCTGCGAGCTGTCGCTGCGAGAACTCAACCAGATGTGGCAACTGATCGAGTCGTCCGCCAAGATGAACTGCCCAGCGGAGGCGCGCCTGCTGCTGCCTGCGATGGTGGCCACGCGCACCGGTTTCGCGCACCTGGAACAGGCATTGATCGCCAACCTGGTGCAGGAGAAGGTCAACCAGGTGCTGGCCAACCTGGGTACCCAGGCCCGTTACGCCATCGACATCCTGGTGCGCAACCTGTTCGAGCGCACCGCCGACGTGGGCTTTCTCGCCACCGACGCCGACCTGTGCAGCTTTGTTGCCGGCGACGACCACGCGGGCGCCAGCTTGGACACCGTGCGCCGGCGCCTGGCGGCCTACCGCGACAAGTACACCGTGTATGACGAAATCCTGCTGCTCGACACTGCCGGCCGGGTGCTGGTGCAGGCCGACATGGCCACACCGGTGGCGCGCAGCGTCGATCCGCTGCTGGCAGCCACCCTGGCCACCGACGGCTACGTGGAGACCTTCCGCACCACCGACCTGCGGCCCGGCAAGCCGCGCGCGCTGGTGTACTCGCACCGCATGCGCGACCCGCAGAGCGGCGAGGTGGTCGGGGTGCTATGCCTGTGCTTCAATTTCGAGCAGGAGATGGACGCCATCTTCGCCGCCTACCGCGATCCGTCGCACCGCGCCAACATGCTGCTGCTCGACGCCGACAACCGCGTGGTCAGCAGCGCCGATCCGCTCTGGATCCCGGCCGGCGTGCCGGTACCGGTCAACCCGGACGGCAGCGCACGCCCGCTGCTGTTCGGCGGCCGCGAATACCTGGTGCAAACCTTCGGCTGCAACGGCTACCAGGGTTACCCCGGCCCTGCCGGCTGGAAAGCGCAATTGATGGTGCCGCTGGACCTGGCCTTCCGCAACGGCGGCGTTGATGCCATCGCGGGCGTCGATGCGCAACTGGTGCAGGGACTGCTGTCGCATGCGCAGGCTTTCAGCCCGCCGCTGCACGAGCTGATGACCGCCGTCACGCGCACGACGCGCACCATCGGCCGCATCGTCTGGAACGGCAAGGTCACCAGTCACGCTGAAGACAACCGAGGCGGCGCCGCTGGTGCCGGCAGCAGCCGCCTCAACACCATCCTCGACCAGATCAGCGGCACCGGAGCGCGCAGCGACGCGCTGTTCTCGCGCTCGATCCGCGACCTGTACCAGACCGTGCTGGCGGCCAGCGTCGGCCAGGCCGAACTGACTTCGCAACTGCTGGTCGATATGCTGGACCGCAACCTGTACGAGCGTGCCAACGATTGCCGCTGGTGGGCGCTCACCGCCCAGCTGCGGCGCGGCCTGGCCGAGGGCGACGCCGCCGCTGCCGCCATGGGCGCCGTGCTGGCCCAGATCAACCGCCTGTACACCGTGTACGCGCGGCTGTTCGTGTACGACCGCCAGGGACGCATCCTGGCCGCCACCGGTGCCCAGCCGCTGCCACGCACCCACGTCGATGCCGACACCCTGGGCCACGTCTGCGCGCTGCGCAGCGAACTCGATCACCACGTCGAACTGTTCGCGCCATCGGCCCTGTACGACGGCGCGCCCACCTTCATCTACCACGCCGCCATCCGCCACCCTGAGCAGGCCAGCGTGGTGGGCGGCATTGGCGTGGTGTTCGATGCGGGACCGGAGCTGGCCAACATGCTGCACAGCGGCGTGGCGGGACGGCGCAATATGCAGGCGTACTTCATCACGCCCGAGCGGCAGGTGCTGGCCAGCACCGACGCCGCCCATCCCCCGGGCGCCACGCTGGCGCTGAAGGCAGAGCAACTGGCCGCGCTGCTGGCGGCTTCCGATCACAACGGTCGTGGCAGCGGCTCGGTGATCATGGAGCACGACGGCCAGTACGTGATCGCGGCCTGCTCGCGCGCGGCCGGCTACCGCGAGTTTCGCGCCCATGCTGGCGTGGAGCAGCCGGTGCTGGCGCTGCTGCTGGAGTCGTTCGGGCCGGTGCGCGATCGGCGCGAGCTGGCGGCGCTGGGCGCGCAGGCGATGCAGGTGGAATCGGCGCAAGGCATGCAGGAAGCAGGGACTGGAACCGACTACGCCATCTTCCACGCCGGCCGGGCGCTGATGGCACTGCCGGCGCGGTCGATCCAGGAGGCAGTGCCGTTCGCCCGCGTGCAGCGCGCGGCGGGCAACAACCGGGCGCGGGTGGGCATGCTCGACGTGGCGCCGGGCGGCGGCAGCAAGCAGTTCGTGTGGGTGTTCGACCTGGCGCTGCTGGCCACCGGCCGCGCCGCCGTCGTCACCGACAACAGCCAGGTAATGCTGGTCAGGCTCAGCACCAGCACCTGCGCCGGCACCATCGGCCTGCTGGTGGACGACCTGCACTCGGTGCAGCAGTTTGCCGACGACGCGCTGACCGCCTCGCCCATGGGCACCGATGCCCAGGCGCTGGCGCCGCGCCTGATCAAGGCCAACGGCGGCAACCTGCTGATCGAGGAAATCGACCTGGAGCGGCTAGCTGTTCGGCTGCGCGTGTAGATTGCCCTTGCGGCGGTACAGCATCAGCGTCGCCAGCAGCCCGCACACGGCGGCAAAAGTGAGCCACCAGCCCGGCGCGCTCTTGTCGCCGGTCGCCTCGATCAAGCCGGTGGCCACCGCCGGCGTAAAGCCGCCGAAGATCGCCGTGGCCAGGCTATAGGCCAGCGAGAAGCCCACGGTACGTACTTCCACCGGCATCACTTCGGTGAGCGCCACCACCATGGCGCCGTTGTAGCTGGCGTACAGGAACGACAGCCACAATTCCACTTCCAGCATGCGGGTAAAGCTCGGCGCCTGCACCAGCCAGTGCAGCGCCGGCCAGGCGGTGAGGATGGCCAGCACGGTGCAGCCGATCAGCAGCGGACGGCGGCCCACGCGGTCGGACAGCGCCCCCATCACCGGCAGCCAGATGAAGTTCGACACGCCCACGCACAGCGTGACCAGCAGCGCCGCGCTGGTCGTCAGGTGCAGCACGGTTTTACCGAAGGTGGGCGTGTACACGGTAATCAGGTAGAACGACACGGTGGTCATCGACACCAGCATCATGCCGGCGATAATCAGACCCCAGTTGGCCAGCATCGAGCGAAAGATCTCGCGCAGCTCGGGGCGGTGCTTGCGGTTCTTGAATTCCTCGGTCTCCTGCAACGAGCGGCGGATCATGAACAGCACCGGCACGATCATGCAGCCCACGAAGAACGGCAGGCGCCAGCCCCACTCGGCCACCTGGGTGGGCGCGAGCAACTGGTTCAGGCCGAAGCCCAGGGCGGCGGCAACCACGATCGCCACCTGCTGGCTGGCAGACTGCCAGCTCACGTAAAAACCCTTGCGTCCCGGCGGCGCCATTTCGGCCAGGTACACCGACACGCCGCCCAGCTCCACGCCGGCCGAAAAGCCCTGCAACAGGCGGCCGGTGAGCACCAGCAGCGGCGCGGCGTAACCGATGGTGGCGTAGCCGGGAACGCAGGCGATCAGCAAGGTGCCGGCCGCCATCAGCGCCAGGGTGACGATCAGGCCCTTGCGGCGGCCCACGCGGTCGACATAGGCGCCGAGGATGATGGCGCCCAGCGGCCGCATCAGGAAGCCGGCGCCGAAGGTCATGAAGGTCATCATCAGCGATGCCATCTCGTCGCCAGCCGGGAAGAAGGCGGCGGCGATGGCGTTGGCGTAGAAGCCGAACAGGAAGAAATCGAACATCTCCATGAAATTGCCGCTGACAACGCGGAACACGGTGCCAGCGCGCGATTGCACGACGGGCGCTGGCTGGTGCGGGAGACTGGAAGGAATGGCTGACATGGCTACCTCGGGTTTGCAAATGGAGTGGCGGACTGTATCACCCCATTATAGATATTCCATTTGTAAAGTAAATCGGTAGTTTCCCTGCCTTTGGCGCGGGTGGCTTGCATAATCCGTATCCATGCTGCAACACATCGGGGGATTCACAATGATTTGTCGCCGCCGGCGCGGTGCGCCAGTAAAATCGACCATGTTTAAAAATGCAATCTGATCGAGGAACCCATGCGCCGCCTTCTGTTCGCCACCCTGTTCGCCGCCGCCCTGCCCTGGTCGGCAACCGCCGCCGAATCCGTCCGCCAGGTGGCGCCGTTCATCGCGGTCAATGCAAAAGGCGCGTTCGCCATGACGGTCGAAGCGGGCAAGACGCAGTCGGTCAGGATCTCCGGCGAAGATGCATTCGTGGCCGCACTCGAGACGCGCGTGGTGGACAATGAACTGCAAATCACCGTCAACGGCAAGCAGCCCAAGAACAACAAGGGCGATGCGCGCGTGACCATCACCCTGCCGTCGCTCAGCCGGGTCAAGGTGGAAGGCGCGGGCGAAACCATCATTACCGGCGTGGCCAGCGACCGGCTCGACGTGGGCTACCTGGGCGCCGGCCGGCTCAGCGCCAGCGGCAAGGTCAAATACCTGCGCCTCAATGCCAAGGGCGTGGGCGAAGTCGATACCAAGGCCTTGCACGCCGAGCGCGTGGATGTCAATTTCAGCGGCGTGGGCGATGTCAGCGTGTACGCCAGCGACACCGTCAACGCGGTGGCCAAGGGCATGGGCTCGCTGACCTACTACGGCAAGCCGAAGACCATCAACAAGTCGGTATCGGGCATCGGCAACGTCAGCGCCGGCGACTGATCCGACCGTAGTGCTAGCGGTAACGCGATAAAACAATAAACAATACCGGGGGCAGCGTGGCTGAAGCAAACGACATCGCCCACTGGCGCGCGCGGATCTTTGCGCGGCTGCTGCAAGTGGTATTTGTGCTCGGCCTGTTGACGGCAGTGCCCAGCGCCCTGCTGGCCGCCAATGCCGGCTTGTGGTCGGTCGCCATCATGGACTGCATTGCAGTGGCATGGATCGGCGCCATCCTGGTACTGCGGCGCGTGGCATACACCATCCGCGTGGCCCACTTCCTGACCGTGGCGTTCATGGTCGGCGCGGGCCTGATGCTCAAGGTGGGGGCGGTCAGCCAGATCTACCTGATGGCCGTGCCGGTGCTGGCGGCGCTGCTGCTCGGCATGTGGCCCGCGATCTGGATCCTGCTGTTGACCGGCATGACGGTGCTGCTGCTCAGTATCGAGCCGGAGGTACCGATGGTTATCGCCGGCATGCCAGACTACGGCCTGCTCAAGGCGGCCATCCTGGCGCTCAACTTCATGTTCATGACGTCCATCCTCACGCTGTGCTGCGCAGTGCTGTTGAAGCAGCTGGCCAGTTCGTTCGACGAATTGCGCCTGCACTCGGAAGACAACCACCGGCTGGCGTTCTTCGACGTGCTCACCGGCCTGCCCAACCGCCGCCTGCTGATGGACCGCATCGACCAGTTGCTGGCCAGCTCGCAGCGGGGCGGCACCTTCAGCGCCGTGATGTTCGTCGATCTCGACCGCTTCAAGACCATCAACGACGCGCGCGGCCACGCCGTCGGCGACGCCGTGCTGTGCCAGGCCGCCGCGCGGCTGGAACAAACGGTGCGCAAGGCCGACACGGTGGCGCGCATTGGCGGCGATGAATTCGTGGTGCTGCTCGGCCACCTGGCGGACGACCTGGCTACCGCATCGCAGGCGGCGCGGCTGGTGGCCGAAAAAATCCGCGCAGCCCTGGGCCAGGATGTCGAGATCGACGGCCAGCGATATCGCTGCACGGCCAGCATCGGCGTCACCATGCTGCCCCGCCGCTGCAATGATGGCAGCACAGGTGCACGCGCAGACCAGAGCGCGCTCGACCTGCTGCGCGAAGCCGATACCGCGATGTACCGCGCCAAGTCCGGGGGCCGCGACGGCGTCGCATTTTTCGAGGCGCCGATGCAGGCGGCAGTGGAGCAGCGGCTGTCGATGGAGCGCGAGCTGGCGGCGGCGCTGGCCGGCGGCGCGCTGCGCATGGTGGTGCAGCCGCAGGTGGACCGCCAGGGCCGCGTGGTCGGCGCCGAGATGCTGATGCGCTGGCCGCAGCCCGACGGCAGCATGGTGCCGCCCAATGTATTCATCCCGGTGGCCGAGGAATCGGGCCTGATCCTGGCGCTGGGCGCGTGGGCCATGCGCCAGGCCTGCGAAAGCGTGCTGCTGCTGGCGCGCGCCGGCGTGCCGTTGCCGCTGTCGGTCAATGTCAGTCCCAGCCAGTTCCGCCAGCCCGATTTTGTGGAACAGGTGCGCGGCGTGCTGACCGACACCGGCGCCCCGGCCTCGATGCTGGTGCTGGAAGTGACCGAGGGCGTACTGATCGACCACATGGCCGACACCATCGCGCGCATGCGGCAACTGGCCGCACTGGGCCTGCGTTTTTCGATCGACGATTTCGGCACCGGCTATTCGAGCCTGGCCTACCTGCGCCAGATGCCGCTCTATGAACTCAAGATCGACCGCAGCTTCATCATGGATACGCCGGGCGACGCCGGCAGCGTGGCGCTGGTGCAGGCCATCCTGGCCATGGCCGGCCACCTGGGGCTGAAGGTGGTGGCCGAGGGCGTGGAAACGCGTGAGCAGGCCGACTTTTTGATCGGCCACGATTGCGCCTGCATGCAGGGCTACCTGTTCGGGCGGCCGATGCCGCTGGCGGCGCTGATCGCGCTGCTGCCACCCGCCGCAGTATCCGTTACTGCACCACGGTGATACGCTTGCCGCTGACGCTGCGCTGCGCCGGATTGCCATAGACCGTGATACTGCCCGAGCCGTTGCTGCCCGCCACCAGCGAGCCGCTAGCGGTGGCTGTCGCGCTGCCCGAACCGTTGGTGAAGATATCGGCATCGCGAGCGGACAGGCCTGCCAGGTCGGCGCTGCCCGAGCCGCTCAGGCGCACCCGCAGCCGTTCCACGCTGCCGCTGGCGGTGGCGCTGCCAGAACCGCGCAACTCGAGTCCCAGCGACTGCCCGTGCAGGCGGCCCAGCTGCAGCCGCCCGGAGCCGTTCAGGGTGGCGTCGGTGGTGACGCTGTCGAGGGCATTGGCGTTCATGCTGCCCGACCCGTTGAGGCGCACATCGAAGCGGTCGACCCGGCCAGCGATCTCGACCTCGCGCGAGCCGTTAAGACGCAGCTGGAAGTCGCCGCCATTCAGACCGGTCACCTGCAGGCGCCCCGAGCCATTTGCCTCGGCCTGGCGCAAGCGTGGCAAAGTGAGCGTGACCCGCAGCGGGTTGGAAGAGCGCACGCTGCCCTCGGTCCGCAAGCGCAGGGTACCGCCGCTGGCATCGGTGATCAGCAGCGGCAGCAGGTTGCTGTCGCCCTCCACCGTCAACGACGGCGCCTGCCCCACCCGCACCGTCACGACCATCGAACCGCTGATGTCGATGCCATCGACACTGGCGCTGACGGCGCGCTGCTCGGTCAGCACCTGGCCATTGCCCTGCACCGCATTGCTGCTGAACGCGGACTTGATCTGGGCATTGCCATCCTCGGGCACGACGATCACGGCGCAGCCGGCGATCAGGGCGAGGACAAGGGCGGAAGAAGAAAAGGCGAGACGGCGCATGGCGGAGTTCCTGGTCAGTGGTGATGTTGCCACTGTAGCCAGAATGTCCGGCGACGGTGCTGGCGATGCGACGAACGGTAAAATTCGTGGCCTGAACCGCGTTTTGCCGCCTTGCCCGGAGTGCTACCATGGCGGCCATGAACACTCCTCCCGACAGCCTGGCGCACCTGCGCGCCCTCACCCGCCAGTTCGCCCAAGACCGCGACTGGGCGCCGTTCCACACGCCGAAGAACCTGGCCATGGCGCTGTCGGTCGAGGTGGCCGAGCTGGTCGAGCATTTCCAGTGGCTGCCCACCGGCGTGGACGCCGAACTCGACGACGCCGCCCGCCTGGGCATCCGCCACGAGCTGGCCGACGTGCTGCTCTACCTGGTGCAACTGGCCGACCAGGCCGGCGTGGACCTGCACGCGGCGGCGCTGGAAAAGATCGCGCTCAATGCGGTGAAGTACCCGCCGCCCCCGGGCGCTGTTTACCCCTGAGACCCGTGGGGTCGGACCCCGTCCGGGGTCCGACCCCGGACGGCCTTGCGGGTTAGTTCGCCGGCATGCCCAGCGCCTTGCGTATCTCGGCGCCCACGATATGCCACGCCGCCGACGTGCTCGACACTTCGTCATAATGGCTGGCCCCCGGCAGCAGCACCACGTCGGCCGCATCGCCGGCAGCACGCGCGCGCCGGGCGTAGTCCTCGCCCGCGCGCGGTGGTGCGATGGTATCGAGTTCGCCGTGGATCAGCACCGTGCGCACGCCGGCCGGCAGCAGTTCGGCCGGCGAGGTGTCGGCATACACGTCCGGGCGGGTAGCGCTGGGCAAGCCGGCCAGTTGTTCGGTGCTGCGGTCGCAGCTGGTCTGGATCAGCTTTGCCTCGTTGCGCAAATCGGCCAGGCCGCCCAGGCTGATCACCACCGGTACCGGCAGCGGATCGGCCACGTACAACGGGCTCGATGTGGGCAACCGCGCGCGCGATCCGGCCCACTGCGCCAGGTGGCCGCCGGCCGAATGCCCGACCAGCACCACGCGCGCCAGGTCCAGCTGGTACTGCGGCGCCAGCGTGCGCAGGCGGTCCATGGCGGTGGCCACGTCCTGGTACATGCCGGGATAGCCTCCGCCGTCCTCGTCGTAGCGGCGGTATTCGATATTCCACACGGCGACGCCCTGCGCGGCCAGCGCGCCGGCCATGTTGCGCATCTGGACGATGCCGCCGAACTGCTTGGTCCAGCAGCCGCCGTGGATGATGGCCGCCACCGGGTGCGGTCCCGGTCCGGCGGGTGCGAACAGCTCGGCGAACTGGGAGGGCGCTGCGCCGTAGGCGATGTGCGCGGTGGGGGCCGGGCCGCTCAAGGCCAGGTAGTGATCGAGCGACATCGGCGTGGTGACGATGGCGGCGGCCAGCAAGGTGGTGGCGGTGATACTCATGGTGGGCGTGCTCCGGATGGGAAGCGGCCATGCTACACCATCGGTCCAACCCGCACAGCGAAAAAAGGGGTCGGACCCGGATGGGTCCGACCCCGCGAGGGACGGCAGTGCGGACTACAAGTTAGAACTTGTAGTTGGCGCGCGCGTAGTAGTAGCCGCCGTTGATGCCGAACGGCGAGAACGATGGCAGCACCGTGACGGCGGCGTTGTCGAGCGCCGCGCGCTGGTCGGCCAGCAGCGCCGGGTTGATGCCGTTCGGGTACAGGTTGAACAGGTTGTTCGCGCCCACCGCCACCGACCACGCGTTGTCGATCTTGTAGCCCACTTCGAGATCGGTGATGGCGCGCATCTTGATCTCGTTCTTGTGATACACGGCGCCGTCTTCACTGTCGTAGTTGTTCGACTTGCCGTAGATCGCTTCGCGCAGGTTGACGGTCCAGTTACCGATCTTCCACAGCGCGCCCAGGTTCACGCGCATTTTCGGCGAAGCCGTCTCCAGGTTGGAAATGGAAGTCTTGTCGAGCAGCGTTTGCGGCATCAGCTGGGTGGGCGCCTGGTTAATCTGGGTCACTTCCACCTTGTTGTAGTTGGCGGCGATCGACCAGTCCACGCGGCCGTAGGTGCCATAGCTTTCGTTGAGGGTGGCGACGAACTCCATGCCCCGGCTGCGGGTGTTGACCGCGTTCGAGAAGATGTTGATGCCGGTCTGGCTGACGGTGCTGTCGAGCACATTGCCGTTGGCCAGGATCGCCGACACCACCGCCGGCGAGTTGATCGCGCCACCGGAACCGTACAAGGCGCCGGAACCGACGATGCGGTCGCGGATCTTGATCTGGTACACGTCCACCGTCACATTGAGGTTGCTGGCGGGGTTGAACACCAGGCCGAAACTGAGGTTGTTCGACTTCTCGGGCTTGAGGCCATTCACACCCACCAGGCGGGCGCCCGGCGAATTGGGCGCCAGCTGCACGAACGCGCTGGTCGGGCCGACGTTGGTAGCCGAGTAGTACGATTCGGCCAGGGTCGGCGCGCGGAAGCCGTTACTGATGGTGCCGCGCACGGCTGCCGTCGGCGTCATTTCGTAGCGCGAGGTGAGCTTGCCCACGCGGGCGCTGCCAAAATCGCTGAAGTGCTCGTAGCGACCGGCCAGGTCGACCGTCAGGTCTTTCACCGGGTTGCCGGCGATGTTGACGTAAGCGGCCTTGTTGGTGCGGCGGTGCTTGCCGGCGTCGGTCAGCGAGAAGCCCGGATACGACTGCGAGCCTTCCTTGTAGCGCGAGGCCGGATCGCCCGCCTGGATTTCATACTGGTCGACGCGGTATTCGAGGCCGGTGGCAAACGTCAGCGGCTTGCTCCAGCCTACCTCGATCTCACGGCTCGCTTCGAGCGTGGTGGTAGTCTGGGTGGCGACGAAGGCGCCGGCCGAGAACTCGGTCGGCGAGGCGCCGGTGTCCGCGAACAGGGAGGCATTGACCGAATCTTCCACACCGATGCGCGACTTGTCGCGGCCATAGGTGGTGCTGATGTCGGTGTTCCAGTCGGCCAGCTTGCCCTTGACGCCGATGGTCAGCGCCACATCGTCCTGCTTGATCGCCTCTTTCGGCGAGAAGCCCTGCGGGTACAGGCCCGGCACGCGGTTGGGCAGGCGGTAGTTTTCGTAGGCGCTCGCTTCCTTGCGGCCGGCGGTCAGGATCGAGTACAGCTGGCTGTTGGCGTCGATGTCCCAGCCGAAGTTGGCTGCCAAAACATTGAGGTGATATGCGGCGTCGCCCTGGATCTTGTTCAGGTACGGGTAGCCGGAAATTTGCGTCATGCCGGGGATGTTGGCGACGTTGCGCGGATCGACCAGGCGCGGGTCGATGCCGCCACGGTCGCTGTGGCCATGGTATTTCGAATCCACGGTCACGCTCAGGTACGCGTTCTCGAACGGTTCAACGCCGAAGTTGACGGCGCCGCTGGCGCTGCGTCCACCACCATCCCAATAGCCGCCGCCGGTGACCGTCGCATTGCCGCCCCGGTTGTTCGACTTGAGGATGATGTTGATCACGCCGGCGATGGCGTCGGAGCCGTATTGGGCGGCAGCGCCGTCCTGCAGCACTTCGATATGGTCGATCGCGGCGACCGGGATGTAGTTCAGGTCGGCCGCTGCGCCGCCCTGGTATGGCCCGCCCAGCACGGCCAGGTTGGCGGTGCCGTGGCGGCGCTTGCCGTTGATGAGCACCAGCGTGTTATTCGGGGACAGGCCGCGCAGGCGCGCCGACAGCGTCAGGTTTGCGGTGTCGCCGCCGAAGGCCTGGGCCGTGAACGACGGCAGGTTTTGCGCCAGCGCCTGGATCAGGTCCGGCTGGCCGGTGCGCTGCAGCGAAGCGGCGTCCAGTACCTGGATCGGCGAGGCGCTGTTTTCGGCTTTCATGCCGCTCGAGCGGGTGCCGGTGACGATGACCGAGGCGGTCGCGGCGACTTCGGTCGGTGCGACCGCCGCTGCAGCGACTTCGGCTTCAGCTTCGGCCGGTGCAGCGTAGGCAGAGGCGGCGCCAAACGCCAGGGTGGACAGGACGGCGGCAACGCCGATCTTGAGAGTGGTCTTGTGCATATTTTTAAATCCCCATTTTTGGAAAAAATTACAAAGTAAGACCTGCTACGCTTATTATTTTTTTGCGGCGACCACTTCGATTTCCACCAGCCAGCCAGGGTTGCTCAGCCCCGCCACCTGCACCACGGCGCGTGCCGGCAAATTGGGCTGGGCACCGCCGAAGTACTGGGTGTAGGCTTCCATGAAGCCCTTGGTATCGGCCTTGCCGCCCTTGGCCGGATCGCCCACCAGGAACACCTGCATCTTGACCACGTCGGACATTTGCAGCTTCATGCCTTCGAGGATTTCCTTGATCTTCTTGAGCACCGTCTCGGTCTGGGCCTTGGTGTCGCCAAAGGCGGCCAGCGTGTCGCCCGGCACTTCCTTGTTCACCACCGCCGGTACCTGGCCGCTGATGAAGTGAATGGTGGCGGTCGGCGGAATGGTCACCGCCAGCGCGATCGGGAAGTCCGAGTTCGGGATCTTGTGGCGCACAATCTCGGCGGCAGGCGCGGCAGCCTGGGCGGCGCTGCACAGCAGGCCGAAGGCGATCGGGGTCAACACGGTGGCAATGATTTTTTTCATGGTTCTCTCTCGTGGTTTTAATGTTTGTTCGACATTTCGGCGGTACCGAATTGCGCCACGCCCAGCGCGGTGCGCAGCTTGTGGATTTCGTCTTCGGTCAGCGCGTCGGCCTTGTTGCCCCATTCGCCGCGCACGTAGGTGAGAATGGCGGCCAGGTCGCGGTCGCTGATGGTTTCGGAAAAGTCCGGCATGCCGCCGCGCCCCTTGAGCAGGACGCCGGCCACTTCGGCATGGTCGCCGGTAACGAACTTGCTGCCGGCCAGGGCGGGGAAAGCGCCCGGGATGCCCTTGCCGCTGGCCTGGTGGCAGGCCGCGCAGTTTTTCATGAACAGCGCCTTGCCGTCCGGGGCTTGCGCGCGCGCCGGCGCCACGGCCAGCAGCGCGGTGGCCGCCAGCGCGGCGGCGCTCATCAGGGCGGTTGTCAGCACAGGCTTCATGCGCTGGCCCTCGCGTGGATGCGGGCGATCTGCTGCCATGCCGATTCGATGGCGCCCGCCTGCCAGCCGGTCAGATAGCTCAGGTGTTCGCCGGCCAGCATGATGCGGCCCTCGCCTTCCACCAGCGTGGGGTACGCGGCGGCGCGGGTCTTGTCGGTCCACTCGGCCCAGCCACCGAGGTTGTACTGCACCCGGTGCCACGCCACGGAAAACGCGTTCTCGTATTCCTTGCGGTACTGCGGGAAGATCTTCTCGCCGGCGGCCACCGCGAATTCGGCGCGTTCGGCCGGGCTCAAGGCGCTGATCTCGATGGCGGCGGTCTGGTACTGGTAGTAGCCGAGCACCACGCCCTTCTGCTTTTGCCAGTTCGACGACGGCAGCGAGATGGTGTTAATCCCGCGCAGGTCGGTCAGCACATGGCCGCCGTAGATCTGGTCGTCCTCTTCCCAGAAGCGGCGTTTCATTTGCAGGCCGATCTTGCCCACCGGGGCGTAGGCGACGGTGGCCACGGCCTTCTTGAACTTGTCCGAAAAATCGGTATCGATCTGGCGCAGCACCGACAACGGAATCGTGCACAGGCAGTAGTCGGCGGTGACGCTGCCGGCCTTGCCGCTGGCAGTGTCCTTGAAGGCGATGGTCACGCCCTTGTCGTTCTGGCGGATGGTCTGCACTTCGGCGCGGTAACGGATCACTTTACCGAGACGCTTTTCGAACGCCTTCGGAATCGCGTCCATGCCGCCCACCGGCTGGAACATGGTGGCCTGCATCGGGAAGTCGTGCACCGCGCTGTACACATTGCCCAGCTTCGATTCGAGCAGGTCCTTGAAACCCAGCGGGTCGGACGCCTTGCCCGGTCCCGGCTCCATGCCGGCGCCCGGATAGACGGTGTAACCGCGACCGGGACGGCCACTGTAAGTCAGATCGGTGGAGGACAAATGCCCCTCGTGCACCAGGTAGTCGAGCAGCAAGCGCTGGTCGTCGGCGCTCAGGGTTTGATCGAGCTGCTTGTTCTTGATCGACTTGGCCAGCAGTTCGTCGACGTGGCCGCGCATGTCGGCCTTGACCTCCTTGATGCGCATGCGCTTGCCCGCGAACGGGCCGGCGTTTTCGGAGTACACATAAGAGTGGTCGTTTTCATTGACCATCACTTCCAGCGGCACCTCGAACAGGCGCGTGTAGTGCAGCGTGGACTGGTGGTGCAGCGGAATGCGCCACGGGCCGTGGTTGATGTACTGGCCGGCGTCGAAAGCGCAGGTCTGCTTCTCGCCACCGAGCTCGGTCAGCGCAAAGCCCTTGCGGGCGGTCTGGCAACGTCCACCGGCAAAGTCGCGCGCTTCGAGGATCTGGCATTGGTAGCCCAGTTTTCCCAGCTCGTAGGCAGCGGTGAGACCGGCCAGGCCGGCGCCCAGGATCACCACTTTTTTGCCCTTGCCGCTGCCGGTCAGTGCCGGCGGCGCCGACACGGTGGAGTTGATGCCCATGCCCCATGCATTCATGGTGGTCAACAGCAAGCTGGTGCCGCCCACCGCTGCGGCCCGGTACAGGAAGTCTCTGCGGGTAAAAGAGCTAAACGGTTTAAATGGTTTTACTGTTTTGCTTTGCATCTGCTTTCCTCGACTTTGTGCTGAAAAAACCCTGGAGTCACTAGCGTCTCCGTAGTCCTCTTCATAGCAAGCAGCGTGCCATATTGGAAAGCCAAATAAACATCATTCGCCGCCAAAGCGAGCCTTGTTCTGCAACGCCTGCCGCATCGAACAAAGTTTTTTCGGTAGCGCATTGCGGCCGCTTGCAGCACGTCGCAGAGCGCGTCCGGCGACAAACTTTATTCACCTGAAACAGACTTTATTTGTGGCGATGCGGGTTACCGAAAAGTCGTCGGTACGCGAACGCACGCACCACCAGATGGCGGTGGTGCATTGCGGTGCAAGGGATCGAAAAGGCGAAGGAGAATCAGCCGGCGAAGCTGACCAGGGCGGTAGCGCTGGTGCGGATGATGGCATCCGCCGGTGCACTGGTTGCAGCAGCGGGCGGCAAGTGCGCCATTTCCGCTGCGCTCAGCTGGCGGCGCACGCCGGTGGCGTCGGCCAGGTGGCAGGCGTGGAACTGCATCGGCGCGGCGGCGTCGAGCAGGTAGACGGTATCGAGGTTGGACGGATCGTGCGCCACCCTCACCTGCCAGCCGCCGCGCTGGCGCACGCGCTCGTACCAGCGCTCCTGCACGGCGCGCGCGCAGGTATAGCTGCTGTTGGCGAACGCGATGCCGTCGCAGCTCACCATGGCAGTGGCCACCGGCATCAGGCTGCACCGCACCAGGTGCTCCGGATAGGTCTTGAGCGCCCCGCCGCGGTGCTCCACGCCCCAGTCCCACAGGGTCGCCGGTGCCGCCGTATCCGGCGCAGGCTGGCGGTGGTTGTAGTACAGGATGCAGTCGATGACGATACGGGTGAACTGCGCCACATCGAGCACGCCGTCGAGCCGGCACGGCGCACCAACCACCAGAGCGTTGGCTCCGTTGGCGGCATGGGCCACCTCGGGCGCCAGCAGCCGGAAGCGCCGCGCCAGCACTTCCTGCCAGTCCCCGGGTCCGTGGTCGGCGGTCACGCAGCGCAGGTTGAAGTTGGTGCGCAGCGTGCCGCCGTCGCCCCACTCGGCGCCGGCCAGCGCGGCCAGCGGTGCGGCCACGAACAACGTGTCGGGCAGATGGCGGCCGGGCCACTGGCCGGCCTCGATGCGGCGGCCGTACTGCTGGCTGTAACGCTGCTTGTCGGCGGCGCAGTTGGCCAGCGCCAGCATCGCCTGCGGCCAGTTGGCCGGTCCCAGGCCCACGTGCACGCCGGTGATCAGGCGGCTGTAATCATCCTGCACCACGTAAATATGAGGACGGCCGATGGCCTGCTCGCGGTCGGCGCGCGACACCAGCTGCACGTCGGCGCGCATGGCGTCGAGCTGGTAGCTGGCCCCGGGGCGGCCGGGGGCCGACAGCGCTGTGGCGCGCAGCGCAGGTGCAGCGTCGGCCATGATGCCGCTGCCGGCCCGGGAACCACTACCGCTGCTGCGGCGCGCCACTTCCGGCGGGCGGTCGTCGTCGTGGTCGAGCCAGTAATTGAACTGGCCGAAGGTGGGCAGCATGGCGGCGCGCCGTTGCGGCGCGGTCTGCACCCGGCCGCTCACGGGGTCGATGCGGCGTTCGATGAAGAACTCGTCGAGCATTTGCTGGTAGGCGCCCAGGCGCGAGAACTTGTCGTGGCTGGCCGCATAGCGGGCGATCGCCACCCGGAAGATGCGGCGAATGTCCTCGTCGGCGTTCAGGCCCGGGCCGTCGTCGGCGCCGTTCTTGCGCGGCCGGCCGCGCTTGACGCCTTCCGACGATTGGCGCACCTTGCCCTTGCCCCCGGAATTGCAGTAGTCGGGCAGCAGCGCATTGGGGGTTTGCCCGCGCTGCCAGTAGCGGCGCAGGTAGCGGTAAATGGTGGGGTGCGACACCTGGTGTTCGGCGGTGGCGCGGGCGATCATCTGGCCGCGCTGGCGCGCATCGTAAATGTCGGGCTCCTGCGCCACCAGCGGCGCGATGATGTCCCAGGCGCGCGCGCGCAGCTGCAGGTATTTGGGCGGCAGCATTTCCTGGCTGACCACCATCAGGTAGGGATCGGCCGGCAGCACGCTGGCCCGGCCATCCCGCAAGTCGGCGAGCAACGCCGGCAACTGAACCAGTTCCACCTCGGCCGAGCGCGCCGCTACGTCATACACGTAAGCGTGTCGCTGGCCGGGGTCGATCCACAACACGCGGACGGTGCGCGCCGATGGCTGCGGGTAGTGCAGCAGATCGTTGCGCAGTAACATCAGAGATCCTTGCGCGACATGGTGAATGGCCGGGTATCGATCATGATGATGTTCGTCCCCGCATCGCTGTGTTGCCGCAACAGCGGCGGCTTGATCGCATCGACAAAGGTATTCCACAGCTTACTGAATGGCGTCATGGCTAAGCTCCGGTTCAACGACTTGTCTCCAGGTTGAGGCGCGTCAAGCGCACCGTTTATCACATTTGTGCCAAGTCATCATGCAATAAGCGGGCCACCCCGCGTTCTCCTATGAGAACACTTTGCCAACATCGCGCCAGGCACCACGTTTGCACTTTCACAAGCTTTTTCTTGGTGCAGCGCAGCACCGTAGATGTGCGGAAATAATCTGCGGAAATAGAAAAAGGGCCTTGCGGCCCTTTCATGGTGTTCTGCGTGACGACAGGATCAGTATTTCTTGCCCGGCGCCGGTTTCTTTTTCGGCGCGGCCGCTTTGGGCGGCGTCGATTTGCCCGACTCCGGCGGCATGCGGTCCACCTGGCTGATCTTCAGCTGCGAACCACCGACCCAGACCTTGCCCAGGCTCTTGAACAGCTCGTTCGGCATGCCGTCCGGCAGTTCCAGCATCGAATACGTGTCGAAGATCTCGATGCGGCCGATCAGGCGCGCTTCCAGGCCGGTCTCGTTGGCGATGGCGCCGACGATGTTGGCCGGGGTGACGGCGTTGACGCTGCCCACTTCCACGCGGAAAGCGCTCATCGGCAAGGTGGCCTTGGCTGGCTTGTCCTTTTTCTTTTTCGGTGCTTCGTCGTCGAACTCGCTGGCGGCAGCGGCCACGGTGCGCGACAGTGGCGACGCGGCAGGACCAGCGGCGGCGGCCGGCGCAGGCTTGGCGGCGCGGGCCAGGGTGGCGCGCGGAGCCGGCGCCGATGCCGGCGCTGGCGCCGACGGTGCCGACGGCGCAGCGGCAGCGGCACCGGAAGAAGGCGCACCACCGCTGTCACGGCTGATGCGCAACTGCTGGCCTGCTACCTTGATGCCGGCCAGGTGGTCGAGCACGTCGCCAGCGAGGTCGCTCGGCATGTCCAGCACGCTGTAGTCGTCGTAGATTTCGATGCGGCCGATGTTCTTCGAGTCGATACCGCCTTCGTTGGCGATGGCGCCCACGATATTGCCCGGCTTGACGCCGTGCTGGTAGCCCACTTCGATGCGGAAGGTTTCCATGCCGGCGTCCGGGGCACGCACGATGCGTTCCTTTTTCGGGAAGCGCTCGCTGCGGTCCGGGCGTTCGCCACGGTCGGGACGGTCGCCGCGATCGAAGCGGTCACTGCGGTCGCCACGGTCAAAACGGTCGCCGCGTTCGGGGCGGTCGAAGCTGCTGGTAGCGCGGGCCGGGCGCTCTTCCCACTGGGTGACCTGCTTTTTGTCGAGCAGCAGCGGCACGTCGCCACGGGCCATCTTGGCCAGGGCGGCGGCGATTTCGATCGCCGGCACGTTCTGTTCGCGTTCGAAGTCTTCGATCAGCGACTGGAACTGTTCCAGCTCGCCCTGCGCCAGGGTTTCGGTAATCTGCTGCTTGAACTTGGCGATGCGCACGTCGTTGACAGCCTGGATGGTCGGCAGTTCGAGCATGTCGATCGGCTGGCGCGTGGCGCGCTCGATCATTTTCAGCAGGCCTTTTTCGCGCGGCGTGATGAACAGGATCGCCTCGCCGCTGCGGCCGGCGCGGCCGGTGCGGCCGATACGGTGGGTATAGCTTTCCGGATCGTGCGGCACATCGTAGTTGACCACGTGGCTGATGCGTTCCACGTCCAGTCCGCGCGCGGCGACGTCGGTGGCGACCAGGATGTCGATCTTGCCTTCCTTGAGCTGGGCGATGGTGCGTTCGCGCTGCGCCTGCTGGATGTCGCCGTTGATCGCTGCGGCCGAGAAGCCGCGCGCCTGCAGCTTCTGCGCCAGCTCCTCGGTACCGAGCTTGGTGCGCGAGAAGATGATCATGCCGTCGAAATCTTCGGCTTCCAGGATGCGGGTCAGCGCGTCGAGCTTGTGCATGCCCGAGACCAGCCAGTAGCGCTGGCGGATGTTTTCGTTGGTGCCGGTTTTGGCAGCAACGGTGACTTCCTTCGGATTGCGCAGGTAGGTGTTGGCGATGCGGCGGATGGCCGACGGCATGGTGGCCGAGAACAGCGCGGTCTGGCGCGTGGCCGGGGTCTCCTGCAGGATGCGTTCGACGTCGTCGATAAAGCCCATGCGCAGCATTTCGTCGGCTTCGTCGAGCACCAGGGTTTTGAGCTTGGAGATGTCGAGCGAACCCTTGTCCAGGTGGTCGATCACGCGGCCCGGGGTGCCGACGATGACGTGCACGCCACGGCGCAAGGCCGACAATTGCGGGCCGTAGCTCTGGCCACCGTAAATCGGCAGCACGTGGAAGCCGGGAATGTGGGCGGCGTAGGTCTGGAACGCTTCGGCGACCTGGATCGCCAGTTCGCGGGTTGGGGCCAGCACCAGCGCCTGCGGCGAGGTTTGACGAATGTCGATGCGCGACAGGATCGGCAGCGCGAAAGCGGCGGTCTTGCCGGTACCGGTTTGGGCCTGGCCCAGCACGTCCTGGTTATCGAGCAGCAGCGGAATGGTGGCGGCCTGGATCGGCGACGGGGTTTCGTAACCGACGTCCTTGAGCGAGCGGATCAGCGGCTCGCTCAGGTTCAGGTCGGAAAACAGGGTAATCGGGGAGGTGGGGGTGTCAGACATGGCGTCACTCACAAGTATGTTCGAATCGCCTAATTGCGAAAGAAATTTGTGCGTAGTTTACTCTGTCTCAGCCATTTGAGCGTTATTTTGCTTGAAAACCTGCCATTTAAGTGCCGTTTAAGGGTGGAAACCACCCCCTCGACCTATATTGTCCGCTGCCCACCATAGGAGATTGCCAACATGATTATTTCGTCCATGCCCAGGGCGCTGGCCCTGGCCACCCTGAGCCTGCCGCTGCTGGCCGCCGCCGCCAACGACCACTACAGCTACGGCCAGCGCCTGGAAGGCTTTACCTATCCGCACAAGCTCGAGCAGTTCGACTTCACGTCGCAGGGCGTCAAGCTGCAGATGGCGTACATGGACGTCGCGCCTGCGGCCAAGGGGCCCGGCGACGGCAAGACCGCCGTGCTCCTGCACGGCAAAAACTTCTGCGGCGCCACCTGGGAAGCGACCATCACCGCGTTGACCGGCGCCGGCTACCGCGTGGTCGCGCCCGACCAGGTGGGCTTTTGCGCGTCGAGCAAGCCCGAACATTACCAGTACAGCTTCCAGCAACTGGCCGCCAATACCGATGCCCTGCTCAAGCACCTGGGCGTCAAACAGTCGATCATGATCGGCCACTCGACCGGCGGCATGCTGGCCACCCGCTACGCGCTGATGTACCCGCAGGCGACGGCCAAGCTGGTGATGGTCAACCCGATCGGGCTGGAAGACTGGAAGGCGCTCGGCGTGCCGCCTCGCAGCGTCGATCAATGGAACGAGCGCGAACTGAAAACTACGGCCGACAGCATCCGCAAGTACGAGAGCAAAACCTATTACGGCGGCAAGTGGAAACCCGAGTACGAGCGCTGGGTGGACATGCTGGCCGGCCTGTCCAACGGTCCGGGCAAGCAGGTGGTGGCGTGGAATTCGGCGCTGATCTACGACATGATTTATACGCAGCCGGTGGTGTACGAGTTCCCGCTATTGAAGGTGCCCACGGTGCTCTTGATCGGCGACGCCGACACCACGGCCATCGGCGCCGACATCGCGCCGCCGGAAGTGAAAGCGAAGATCGGCAACTACAAGGTGCTGGGCAAGCAGGCGGCGAAAGCGATACCGGACAGCCGGCTGGTGGAATTCCCGGGCAAAGGACATGCGCCGCAGATGGAAGATCCGGCGATGTTTCACCAGGCGTTGCTGGAGGAGTTGAAGCGCTAGAAGGCCAAGGACCGTTAGACTGAAATCCGTCATCCCCGCGAAGGCGGGGATCCATACTGAGCCTGAACACAAGCGGCCTATGGACCCCGCATACGCGAGGATGACGGATCGGCGGCTCGGGTATTACTTGACTGGTGCGGCTGGTGCTGCTGGTGCTGCCGGTGCTGCTGGCGGCACTGGCGCGCCGTCTTTTTCAGCATGGGCCTTGGCCGGCTTCATTTTCTTGTCGTGTGCCTTCCTGGCGTGCTTTTCGGTGTGCTTGGCTTCAGGCGCCGGGGTGGCTGCCGGTGCGGCCGGCGCTGCCATCGGGGCTGGCGCTGGAGTATGAGCCGGTGCTGGCGGCGGGGTCTGGGCGAAAGCGACGCCGGCGAACAGGGAGGTGATCAGGGTAGCGGCAATTTTGTTCATGATGTGAAATCCTTAAATATCGTAAAAATCGTTTATATAGTTTTCTGGTAACTGACCCTGCTTTTTTTTCATGGCCGCTTGTTACGTCGGTCATGAGCAAAAAACGCCGCCGCCCTGCCCAGCGTTGACCATCATTACACACCGTTACGCACGCTTACACTTGCTTACAAGCAGCGCCGATTTACAGTAAGATGGTCCGCTTTCACGTCACGGAGTTGCCATGCGCCTTACCATGTTCGCCCTCGCCGCCGGCCTTGCTTTCCAGGCCACCGCCCATGCCCAGGCCGGGCAGCCGGTCGTTACCGAAGCGCCGCTGCGCGCCCACCTGTCCTTCCTGGCCGACGACCTGTTCGAGGGACGCGGCACCGGCCAGCGTGGCGGCCTGCTGGCGGTACGCTACCTGGAAACGCAGGCGGCCGCGATCGGCTTGAAGCCGCTGGCAGACGGCACCTACCGCCAGTCCGTGAAAATCGAAGGCACCAAACTGCTGCCGGGCAGCGCCCTCAGTTTCGATATCGCCGGCAAAACCGTCACCCCCAAGGTGGGCGAGGAAATCCTGATCGGCACCATGAGCGGCAAACAGGACGTGGCGATCGACGCGCCGCTGGTGTTCGTCGGCTACGGCGCCGAGGCGCCCGAGGAAAAGTGGGACGACTACAAGGGCTTGGACGTCAAGGGCAAGGTCCTGGTCATGATGGTCAACGACCCGCAGCCGACGCTTGATGAACCGAACCGCTTCGCCGGCAAGGCTTATACCTATTACGGCCGCTGGCTGTACAAGTTCGAGGAAGCCGTGCGCCGTGGCGCCGCCGGTGCGCTGCTGATCCACACCACGCCGTCGGCATCGTACCCGTGGAGCGTGCCGGCCAATGGCTTCGGCCACGAGCGCTTCCACCTGAAGGGCAAGGGCAACCCGGTGGAAGGCTGGCTGCAGGAAGACACGGCGCGCTCGCTGTTCGCCGCCGCCGGCTTCGACCTCGACAAGCTGCGCGCAGCGGCCGAGCGGCGCGACTTCAAGCCGGTGGATTTGAACACCCGCGTCCACGGCCAGCTGCGCAGCAGCGTGCGCCAGATCGAGGAATTCAACGTGGCCGGCATCGTGCCCGGCACCGACGCCAGCCTCAAGGAACAGGCGGTGATCTATTCGGCGCACTGGGACCACATGGGCATGGACGAGGCCTCTGCCGCGGATCGGACCAAACCCGTGGACAATGGCCAGCACGACCACATCTACAACGGCGCCATCGACAACGCCTCGGGCACGGCCGCCCTCCTGGTGATGGCAGCCGAAGCGGTCAAGCACCCGGCCAAGCGCACGCAGGTGTTCCTGTGGCCGGCCGCCGAAGAGCAAGGCTTGCTGGGCGCTGCCGCCTACGTGCAAAACCCGGCCTGGCCACTGGACAAAACCACGGCCGACCTCAACCTCGACAGCATGAACTTCGTCGGCAAGACCTCCGACATCGGCGTGGCCGGCGCCGAGCGCAGCAGCCTGTACGAAGCCTCTGGCGCGGTGGCGAAAAAAATGGGCCTGACGCTGGCGCCGGCGATCCCCGACCTGTCCGGTGCATTCTTCCGCGCCGATCACTTCGTGTTTGCCAAGGCGGGCATTCCGGCCTTTAACGTCGGTTCGGCCGTGTTCTCGGGCGACGGCCATTTCACCTTCGTCAAAGACCTGGAAGCCTCGCGCGCCAAGCTGGTGGCCTTTAAAAAGGACTATCACCAAGTCACCGACGAATACCGCCCGCAGTGGGACCTGTCGGGCATGGTGCAGCAGGCGCAATTCACGCTCAACCTCGGCTACTACGTCGCCAATGCGCCGGCGATGCAGACGTGGAAGGCGGGCGAGGCGTTCGGCAAGGTGAAGCGCGCGAAGTAATCGTGCGTTATTAGCCACAGGACTGTGCCACACGGCAATTTCTCAGGGTAAAGCGCCTATAATTCAGGCAGGCGTTTTTACCTGAGAGAAATAATGTTGCGAGTCTTGTGGTTAGCTTTTTGCACCCTGTTAATGACGATAGCGTTTGCCGAACCCGCGCAGGCGAGTAAATTCACCGGCAATGGCAAGCCACCGGCCACCTGCACGCTCAGCGGAACAACCTACACCTGCTCGACGATTTTCAGCGGCGACAACGACACGGCAGAGATCGCCAGCGGCTACACGGTGCTGGTCACCGCAGACCTGGTAATGGGCTATTTCCAGGACATCAAGATGACCGGAACGGCGCGCCTGGAAACCACCGGCAGCTACAAAATCGACATCACCAATACGCAGCAGAACAATTTCAGCACCGATGGCGCGACCATCAAGGCTGGGGGCAATTTCTCGCTGGGTAACGGCAAAACCATCACCGCTAACATTATCGGCGCCACGGTTGATATCGTCGGTTCGTCGTCGAAGATTACCGGTACGATTATCGCCACAGGCAACGTCAATCTGGTCAGTGGCACCCAGGTCACCGGAGCTGTTTCCGGCGGCAACATCACTGTCGGGGCAGATGCCAAACTGGGCAGTTCTTTGATCGCCACCGGCGCCATCAGACTCGAGTCCAGGGTCACCGTGGCCAGCGGCCTGAGCGGGGCGTCGATCAGCACCGACTCTGACGTCAAAATCACCGGCGCGGTCAAGATCGCTGGCCTGGCCGACTTTGCATCCGGAAACACGGTGACCGGCAAGGTCGATGCCGGCTCGCTGACCTTACGTTCAGCCAACGCCACTATCAACGGCAATGTCACCGTCACCGGTGATACGCTGCTGGAAAACAGCACCGTGATCAATGGCGACCTCGATGCCAATAACGTCAAGACCGGCGACTCCAATGCCAGAATCAACGGCAATGCCACCGTCAATTCCATTTATTTCGGCTACGGCGGCACCGTGTCGAAAGTCATCACCTGCAAAAATCCTCCCAATCCCCAGAAATGCAGTTGTGTCACCTACTCATCAACCTACAACTACAGTCCCACCTGCGCCGCCGCTGCCCCAGCCAGCGCCCACCACTTCCAGATCACCCACAGCGGCAACGCCCTCACCTGCCAGCCGCAGATGGTGACTGTCACCGCCTGCAGCAACGCCGATTGTTCGACGCTATACAACAGCAGCATCAAGACCACCTTGCAACCGGGCGGCGCCGAGTTCACCATCACGGGCGGCAGCAATAGCGCAGCCAGCGTCAGCCGCAGCACGGCTGGTACCGCCACGCTGTCGGCCAGCGGGGCGCCCAATCCGACCACCTGCGTAGGCGCCTCGGGCACCGCCAGCACCTCGTGCGACATGGTGTTCAGCGACACCGGCCTGGCGCTGACCGTTCCCGACCATGTCTCGATGACCGCCGCCAACGTCACGCTGCAGGCGCTCAAGTCAGCCCCCGCACCGAATGCCGGCAAGACCTGCGTGCCGCTGGTGGCCAGCACCACCGCCACGGTCAACTTCAGCTGCAGCCAGATCGACCCGGCCAACGCCGCCAAGCCGGGGATGGCGCTCAAGAATTCCGACGCTGCCAACTACACCAGCGTCAGCTGCGGCAGCGGCAGCACCGGCGTGCCGCTCAAGTTCAACGCGGACGGCCTGGCGACCGCCAACCTGCAATATTCCGAGGTCGGCAAAGTCAGCCTGTCGGCCAGCTACACCAGCGGCAATCTTGGCGCCAGCACGCCGGCAGGCGGCACCGCATTCACGGTGGCGCCCAAAGCGTTCCGGCTCAAGGCTACCCGTGTTGGCACCACCCCCGCGCTGCCCGCCGGCGTGTTCGCCCGCGCCGGCGAACAGTTCACGCTGCAGATCTCGGCTGTCAACGCGCTGCCGGACAATCCCAGCAATATGGACGCCAATGTCACCAAGAATTTTGGCAAGGAGAGCACCAGGGAAAGCGTCCAGCAAACTATCAGCGTGACCGAGCCGACCGGTGGTGTGGGGAAGCTGGCAGGCAGCTTTGTCATCACCGATGGCACTGCCAGCGGCCCTTACACCTTCGACGAGGTGGGTAAAATCACGATCACGGCGACCAACATCAACCCCAGCACCAGCACTACAAATGGCACCAAGCCGCCCACCTATTATATGGGCATTTCAAGGCCGGATTTCGAAACCAGGGGCACGCTCGACCTCGGCCGCTTCATCCCCGATCATTTCGACACCACCTTGCCGCAGCCGCTGACCGACACCGCAGCGGGCGACACCATGGATTGCACCAAGACCGGCGGCATCGTGCAACCGTGTAGCAAACGCCTGGTCTATTCCCGGCAACCGTTCCAGCTCGTGGTGTCCGCCTACAACAGCGCCGGTGCGCTCACGAAGAACTACTCGGGCGTCTATGCCAGAACCATTACCCTGCGTAGCTGGAGCAACTCCGTCGACACGGCCACCGTCAAAGCCGTGGAGATCGACGGCATGGGCTGGAGCGATGAGCCCACCACCACCACCACCACCACGCGCTTTACCTTTGCCGGCGGCGTGGGCACGCTGGTCAAGGACAGCCAGAACCCGCTCAACCTGCCCTACTTCGCTTTTGCCGCAGCCAGCACGCCCAGCAATCCCACCCGCTTCGTCGTGCGCGCCACAGACACCGACGGCGTGACGTCGGCGCGCACCGCGCCGGCCGAGCTGGAACTGACTGCCATTAGCGGCCAGCTCTATATCGCCCCCAATTTCGGCGCCGTCAATGCGCCCATGCCGATGCATATGGAGGCACGGTTCTACCTCAACGGCGGCTACCGGCTCAACCCCGCCTTTGCCCTGCCGGCGCCGTCACTGGACCTCAACTCGCTGCGCTACAGCAACTGCCAAAAGTTGCTCGCCGCCGACGCCAACGGCAATTGCACTGCCGCCGCGCAGTTGAAACTGTCCGGCACCGGCCAACCAACCTTTAGCAATGGCAAATCCGTGTTCCGCCTGCAAGGTCCGGGCATCGGTCCGGGCTCGGTCGGCATTTCGCTGCGCGGACAATGCCCGACCGGCGCCAGCTGCCCCGACTGGATCACCTACCTGCCCGCCACGGTTGGCAATGCCACCTTTGGTATCTACCGCTCCGGCCCCGTCATCTACACCCGCGAAGTCTATTAATCCGGGACATCGAGCAGCCTGCTGCCCGATGTCCCATCCATATCCAAAGGCGTACGGCAACAACGCCGAAAACACGGTACGATGGTCGCTTTACCGATCACGTACAAGGAACACCATGGAAACGAATTCGCAATGGATCGATGTCACCACCGAGGACGGCACATTCGGCGCCTACCTGTCGCTGCCGCGCGGCGGCAAGGGTCCGGGTATCGTCCTGCTGCAAGAGATTTTTGGCGTCAATCAGCACATCCGTAATGTGGCCGACCAGTACGCCGCCGACGGCTACGTGGTGATCGCGCCCGACCTGTTCTGGCGCGCCGAGGCCCGCATCGAACTCGCCTACGACGAAGCCGGCTGGAAGCGCGCGGTGGAACTGATGAATGGACTCGATTTCGACAAGGCCCAGACCGACATCGCCGCCAGCGTCAAGGCGCTGCGCGCCCACGAAGGCACGGCCGGCCAGAAGATCGCCTCGGTCGGCTACTGCATGGGCGGCCTGCTGTCGTACCGCACCGCTGCCGACGGCCTGGTCGATACCGCCGTGGCCTATTACGGCGGCGGCATCCAGAACGGCCTCGACCGCGCGGACCAGGTCAAGGTACCGCTGCTGATGCATTTCGGCAGCGCCGACAGCCATATCCCGAACGAGGCGGTCAAAGCCATCGCCGAGCGCTTCGAAGGCGTGGAATCGGTCGAAATCCACGTGTACCAAGGCGCCGAGCACGGTTTCAACTGCAATCACCGCGATTCGTACAACCAGCGCGCCGCTGCCGAAGCACACGGCCACACGCTGGTCTTCCTGAGCGAACAACTGTAAGGACCGCCATGGCCCGCCTCACACTCGATTTTCCGGACGACCAGTATTACTTTTCAACGCAGCTTACCGTGCGCCACACCGACATCAATGCCGCCAATCACCTGGGCAACGATTCGATGGTGTCGATGATTTCGGAAGCGCGTGCACAATTCCTGGCGGAATTCGGCGTGCAGGAAATGGATAGCAGCGGCGCCGGCATCATCGTCACCGACCTGGCAACGGCGTACCGCGCGGAAGCGCATGCGCGCGACCATTTGCTGTTCGAGGTGGGAGTCATGGACTTCAACCGCTACGGCGGCGACATCACGTTCCGGGTCACGCGTCCGCGCGACTCGACCCTGGTGGCCATGGCCAAGTATGGCTTCGTGTTCTTCAACTACCGCACCGGCGAAGTGGCGCCGATGCCGGCCGCTTTCGCTGCCAAGTTCCCACGCGTCAACCGGATAGGTTGACGCGCGGTGCCGCCGCCAGGACTAGTTGGCGGCGACTTTCGGCAAAATGGTTTTTTCGAACCAGTCGTCGATCATCTGCTTTTCATAACGCATCGGATCGCTGTCGGACAGGCGCGTGGCGCGCTGCTGGTACATCATGTTCGACAGGTCGCTCTCGCCGCTGCGCAGCACCGCGCCGTTTTCTTCCAGCGTATAGCGCAGCTTCATGTGCGGCCAGTCGGCGCCGCCATTCATGATGCGGATATCCTCGCCTCCCGACCGGCGCGGCCACAGCCGCCCCGCCAGGTCGATATCAAGCACCTCGATCTTCAGTTGCTGGCCTGCCGGCAGCTTTTTATCGAACGTGGCGAAATACTGGGTAAACTCCTTGAGCACGCGTTCGCGGTCGATCTGGCCGTGCGGCATATCGATGAATTCGTCGGGCTTGACATAGCTGACACTGACCTGGGCCCAGGCCGCACCGGTGGTGGCGGCCAGCACCAGCAAGGCCGCCAGGGTGGATGTGATCTTCAAGCGCATGGCGCACTCCTTCATGAACTGCATTCGTAGGTAAACAATATAGCCCGTTTGCCGGCGCGCGGCACGGTTTGACGCGATTTGTTACCAATCGTCGCCGCATGTCATGGTGGTGTCATATCAGATAGTTACTATCTCGGCCGTCGGGATGCGCCACCATCCCGGATGATGCCGCGCCGCCGCCGGCACAGTAATGGCCTATTTCCAGGAATATTTATGACCGAGTCGCCCGATCTGTCCCGCCGTCGCATTGTTCAACTGTTTGCCGGCATGCCGCTGCTGCCGCTGGCTGGCGGCGCCACCGCCGCCCTGCTGACCGCCTGCGGCGGCAGCAACGACAGCGTCGCACCGGCCACCAAGCTGATGTCCGTCACCTTTACCGGCATGGCCGCCCCCAGCCTGGCCGATCCGGCCAGGATGGCCACCACGACGGTTGCCTCGGGCATGAACGCCACCTATTCCGACGGCAAGACCCAGGCCTATACGCTGGCCTACCAGACCTTCTTCATCACCGGCGCCATGGTGCCCAACGGCAGCGGTGGCACCGTCCTGTCGGGCGGTTACTACGACATCAACAACCGTCCGATCATGGACAACAGCGGAACCACTCCACGCCAGTTCTTCTCCGACTGCCCGGACGGCACCTCGCTGCTCAAGCTCGACGCGCCCACCGTGGCCGGCGTCAAGGGCAACACCGTGTTCGCGGTGGTGCAGTTCGAATATGCGTCCAGCAACCTCAAGGGTGACTCGATGTACGGCATGCTGCCGTCGCCGATCGCCGTGCTCACGCTGGACCAGGACAAGACCACCGGCGCACTGACGCTGGTGAAGTACCACAACGTCGATACCAGCAGCGTCAACGGCCTGTGGATCACCTGCGGCGCCAGCCGTTCGCCGTGGAACACCCACCTGTCGAGCGAAGAGTACGAGCCGGATGCGACCCTCGTCGCTACCGACAGCCAGTTCGCCGGTTTTTCGCGCAGCCTGTACGGCGATGCGACCCGCGCCAACCCTTACCACTACGGCCACATGCCGGAAATCACGGTCAACCCGGACGGCACCGGCAGCATCAAGAAGCACTACTGCATGGGCCGCATCTCGCACGAGCTGGTGCAGGTGATGCCCGACGAGCGCACCGCGCTGATGGGCGACGACGCCACCAACGGCGGCCTGTTCATGTTCGTGGCCGACAAGGCGCGCGACCTGTCGAGCGGTACCCTGTACGTGGCCAAGTGGCTGCAGAAAACCACCGACAACGGCGGCTCGGCCGACCTGCAATGGATCCGCCTGGGCAAGGCCACCAGCGCCGAAATCAAGGCCCTGGCCGACACCCTGAAAGCGGCCGACATCATGGACGTGCGCACCGCCGATCCGAGTGACGCCACCTTCACCAAGATCGCCTTCAACGGCCGCAGCAACTGGGTCAAGGTCAAGCCGGGCATGGAAAAGGCCGCCGCTTTCCTGGAAACCCACCGCTACGCCGCCCTGGCCGGTGGCAGCATGGGCTTTACCAAGATGGAAGGCACGACCGTCAACGCCAAGGACAAGATCGCCTACTCGGCGATTGCGGCCATCGGTTCGGCCATGACCAACGGTTCGGGCGGCATTTCGATCAAGGGCCCGAGCGCCGGCGCCGTGTATGCACTGAACATGAAGGCCGCGCAAAAAGACCTGAGCGGCGCCGCCATCGACAGCGAATGGGTGCCGGTGGACATGGCCGCCGTGCCGGGCCTGCTGAGCGAAGACCTGGCCACGCCGGATGCGCTGGGCAACACCGCCAATGCCGAGAAGGTCGCCAATCCGGACAACATCAAGTTCTCGGAAAAACTGCGCACCCTGTTCGTCGGCGAAGACAGCGGCACCCACGTCAACAACTTCCTGTGGGCTTACAACGTCGACACCAAGGTGCTCACGCGCCTGCTGTCCACGCCGTCGGGCGCAGAATCGACCGGCCTGCACGCGGTCGATGACATGAACGGCTTTGCCTACATTATGAGCAACTTCCAGCACGCCGGTGACTGGTCGAGCTCGCTGCACGCCAAGGTACGCACCACGCTCGACCCGCTGATCCGCGCCAATTACCGCGACCGCTACGGCGCCGCAGTCGGCTACTTGACGGGTTTCCCGCTGCTGGGCTGATACTCCCTGCTTCAGTTGTACTTTTACCCGCAGCGCGCAAGCCCTGCGGGTTTTTTGTGACAGAAGTGTTGCATGTTCTAACGTGATTTTTTTTGCTGGCTGTTGTTGCCTGTTGTCAATAGCAATGGGTGGGACTACAATCGAAAACTTGTTGTAGCCACCTCTTGCGGAATGCCCATGTCTTTTTTGTCCTCTGCAGCGCCAAAGTTAGCACCATGGAAAGTCCTGTTGGTGGACGATGAGCCCGACATCCATGACATTACCAAGCTGACCCTGAACCGCTTTCGCCTCGACGGCCGTGCGCTGGCCTTTTTGCACGCCTACAGCGGCGCCGAAGCCAAGGAGATAATGGCGCGCGAGACCGATATCGCGCTGGTGTTCCTCGACGTGGTGATGGAAAAAGAGGACAGCGGCCTGGAAGTGGCGCGCTGGATGCGCGAGGACCTGGACAACCAGTTCACCCGCATCGTGCTGCGCACCGGCCAGCCCGGCCAGGCGCCCGAAGAGCGCGTGATCGTCAATTACGACATCAACGACTACAAGGAAAAGACCGAGCTCGACCGCACCAAGCTGTTTACCACCACCTTTGCCGCCCTGCGCGCCTACCGCGACATCATGAAGGTGGAAGAAGCGCGCCTGCAGCAGCTGAACTACCGCGAAGGCCTCGAGCGCGTGATCGCCGCCTCGGCCCATATTTTCCAGCAGCGCAACCTCAAGGATTTCGCCAACGGCCTGCTGCAGCAGGTGGTGGCGCTGCTGCGGCTCGAACACAGCATGCTGCTGCGCCTGCGCGCAGCCACCGCGATTGGCGGCGTGAACGACTACGAAATCCTGGCCCAGATCGGCGACACCGACGCTACCTTGCTGAGCCCGGCCGTACTGGCCCAGCTCGATGTCGCCAAGAGCAACAAGATCTCGCGGGTGGAAGGCGACACCTATGTCGGCTACTTCCCCAACAGCAGCGGCAAGGCGTCGCTGCTGATCCTCAAGGGCGTGGAAGAAATTTCCGAGATCGACACCAAGCTGCTGGAGGTATTCTGCTCCGGCGTGGCGATCGCCTTCGACAATATTTTGCTGACCCAGGAAATCACCGACACCCAGGCCGAGCTGATCCTGCGCCTGGGCGACGTAGTGGAATCGCGCTCGCACGAGGCCGGCAACCACGTGCGCCGCATGGCCGAGGTGTGCCACCTGCTGGCCACCGCCGCCGGCCTGCCCGACGACGAAACCGCGGTGCTGCGCCATGCCGCGCCGATGCACGACATCGGCAAGATCGCCACGCCGGACTCGGTGCTGCTCAAGCCGGGCAAGCTCGATCCGGACGAGTGGGAAATCATGAAGCAGCACCCGACGGTGGGCCTGTCGATCCTGGACGGCTCGCAACGGCCGATCCTGAAGGCGGCCGCCGTGATCGCCCACCAGCACCACGAAAAATACGACGGCAGCGGCTACCCGCAAGGCCTCAAGGGCAACGACATCCACCTGTACGCGCGCATCGTGGCGGTGGCCGACGTGTTCGACGCACTGATGCACAAGCGCTGCTACAAGGACGCCTGGCCGGTAGCGCAAGTGGTACAACACCTGCGCGACGTGGCCGGCCGGCACCTCGATCCGCACTTTGTCGATCTGCTGGTGGCCAATATTGATGCAGCGCTGGCCATCAACGAGCGGTTCCCGGATTAAGAGCGTCTTGCGCCCGGCGTGACGGTAGTGAGCACTGCCGCCACCTGCTCCGGCGAGGCCGGCTTGAGCAGGTGGTGGTCGAAGCCCGCCGCCCCGGTACGGGCGCGGTCGTCTTCGGCGCCCCAGCCGGTCAGCGCCACCAGTTTTACCCCATCCATGGCCGACATTGCCCGCAGCGCACGGGCCGCGCCGTAGCCGTCAAGGCGCGGCATGCCGATATCGAGAAACACCAGGTCGGGCGCGAACGCCGGGGCGGCGCTCACGGCCTGCTCGCCGTCGTAGGTAACCTGCACCTGGCAACCCATGGCGTCGAGCAGGTCGCCCAGGGTGTCGGCGGCGTCGATGTTGTCGTCGGCGACCAGTACCCGCAACGATGCGCGCGCAGGCGCCGGCTGCGCCTGACCTTCATCATGCAGCGCGGCCGCCACCGCCGCCAGCGGCAGGCGGATGGTAAAAGTGCTGCCCTGGCCGGGGCCGGGGCTGGTCGCCATCACGCTGCCGCCGTGCAACGTGACCAGGTGGCGCACCAGGCACAGGCCGATGCCCAGGCCGCCCTTGGAGATGCCGATGCTGTGCGGCGCCTGGGCGAACATCTCGAACACCGCTTCCAGCGCCTCGGGCGCGATGCCGATGCCGGTGTCGGTGACCTTGATCACCGCCATGCCATCAACCGCCTTGGCAGCGACGCCGATGCGGCCCGGCTGCGGCGTGTACTTGGCGGCGTTGGTGAGCAGGTTGCTCAGCACTTGGCTCAGGCGCACGGCGTCGCCCTCGAGCCAGACCGCCTGTGCAGGCAGATCGAGCGCCAGTTCGTGCCCGGCCGCCTCCACCAGCGGCAGGCTGGTTTCCACCGCGCTGGCCACCACCGACTGCAGGGTCACGCGTGCGTTTTGCAGCACCACCTTGCCGCTGCTGATGCGGGCGATGTCGAGCAGGTCGTCGATCAGGTGGACCATGTGCCCGACCTGGCGCTCCATGGTGGCCAGCATGCGCTCCCTGAGGCCCGGCTTGTCAGAGCCGATGCGCAGCAGCTCGACCGCGTTGCGCACCGGCGCCAGCGGGTTGCGCAGTTCGTGCGCCAGCGTGGCCAGGAATTCGGACTTGCGGCGGTCGGCCTCGCGCAGCGCCTCGGTCGAGCGCACCCGCTCGATGTGGGCCCAGCAGCGGTCCACCACGGCTTCCACCAGCGCCACCTCGTCGCGGGTCCAGGTGCGCGGCTGCTGCTGGTGCACGGCCATCATCGCCACCAGCCTGCCCTGCTTGACCAGCGGGCAGCAGATGATGGCCTTGATGCCGATCTGGCTGAACATTTCGTAGCCATCACCGTGCGCCAGTTCGGTGTCCACGTCGTGGATCAGCAGGGTACGCCCCACCCGCAGGTTGGACGTCGCGCGCGAGCCGAACAGGTCCAGCGAATACACACCTACCGTGCTGATCGCGCCTTCGATGGTCCAGTCGTGGCGGATGGTGAAGCGGTCGTTGTCGGGCTCCAGGTCGGCGTACGCCACCCGGGTGGCTTCCAGGTACTCGCCCAGCAGGCGGGTGCTGTGCGCCATGATGGTGACCGGTTCGGCGGCCAGGCGCGTGGCTTCGCCGATCTCGTCGAGCAGGCGCAGGCGTTCCTCCACCTGGCGCACCTTGCCGGTGGTTTCGCTGCACACGCACAGCACGCCCGCAATCGCGCCCGACTCGTCGCGGATCGGGCTGGTGGAAAAGCTGGCGTACACCTGTTCGGCGTAACCGTTGCGGGTGAGCGTAAACGGCTGGTCCTCGTACCACAGCGACTCGCCGGCCATGGTGGCGGCCAGCATGGGACCGACCTGGTGCCACACGTCGGCCCATACCATGCAAAACGGCTGCCCCAGGATCTGCTGCGGCTGGTCGGCCTTGGCGCCCAGCACTTCGCGGTAGTTGTCGTTGTAGAGCAGCGCCAGCTGCGGCCCCCAGGCCACGTACATCGGGTGGCGCGCGGCCAGCATCATGCCAGCGGCGGTGCGCAGCGACTGCGGCCAGGTTTCCAGCGGCCCGAGCGGCGTGTCGGTCCAGTCGAACCCGCGCACTACGGCGCCCATTTCGCCACCACCGGCGGCAAAGCCCAGGTCGGGATTGAAAACAGCAGGGGCAGGCGCAGTGGACATGACGGAACGAGATTGCTCGAAAAGGTGGACAACCCGCACGATAGCATTTTTGCGCCGAAATCCCTGCCGAAAGGTCAGCCGTCCGCCCTGCTTGAAGATGGGAGGTGGGGTTTTTTCCTTCGAAACGACAATCGGCGCTGCTAGTATCGAATTTCAGGCGCGGCATGGGCCGCGCCACCCGATACCAGGAGCTGTCATGACGTCGTCCTCGTCCTTTACCCGCTTGAGCAAACACGCCGCGCTGGCCGCAGTGATTGCCGCTTCCACCTTTGCCGTTCCTTACGCCAGCGCCGCCGGCGCCAAGCCCACCGTGGTGCTGGTGCACGGCGCATTTGCCGACTCGTCGAGCTGGGATGGCGTGATCGCCAAGCTCGAACAGGACGGCTACACCGTGATGGCGGCCGCCAATCCACTGCGCAGCGTCAAGGGCGACGGCGCCTACGTGGCCTCGCTGCTCAAGAGCATTCCAGGTTCGGTGGTGCTGGTCGGCCACTCGTACGGCGGCTCGGTGATCAGCGCTGCCGCCGCCGGTGCGGCCAATGTCAAGGCGCTGGTGTACGTGGCCGCGTTCGCGCCGGAAGCGGGCGAGACGGCGGTAGGCCTGTCGGGTAAATTCCCGGGCAGCACGCTGGGCCCGACCCTAGCGCCACCGGTGGCGCTGGCCGATGGCGGCAAGGACCTGTACATCCAGCAAGACAAATTCCCGGCCCAGTTTGCCGCCGACGTGCCGGCCGCCAAGGCCAAACTGATGGCATCCGGCCAGCGCCCGATCACCGACGCCGCGCTCAACGAAGCGTCGCCGGCGCCGGCCTGGAAGAACATCCCGTCGTGGTTCATCTACGGCACCGCCGACAAGAACATCCCGCCCGCATCGCAAGACTTCATGGCCAAGCGCGCCAAGTCGAAAGACACGGTGGTGATCAAGGGTGCCTCCCACGTGGTGATGACCTCGCACCCCGCCGAAGTGGCCAAGCTGATCGAAGCTGCCGCCGCTGCCGCCAAATAACCCCCCTGCTATTTGCGTTTGACCTTGGGGAAGCGCAGCTTGTAGTGCAAGCCCATGCCCGGGGCGCTGGCCACCTTGACGGTGCCGCCCAGCGCGCCGGTGACCAGGTTGAACAGGATGTGGGCGCCCAGGCCGCTGCCGCCCGTGCCGCGCTTGGTGGTGTAGAACGGATCGAACAGCTGGCCCAGGGTGGACGTGTCCATGCCCACGCCGTCGTCGCTGTAATCGAAGTTGACGAAATCGCCATCGACCTTGCCGGTGATCTTGATGTGGCCATGTCGCCCTTCCTCGAAGCCGTGCACCAGTGAGTTGACCACCATGTTGGTGAGCACCTGCGACACCGCACCGGGAAAGCTGGCCATGTTGATGTTGTCGTCGCAATCGATGTCGATCGTGACCGGCTTGCCCTTGAGCTTGGGCTGCAGCGACAGCAGCACTTCGTCGAGGTACTTGCGTAAATTAAAACTGCGGATATCGTCCGACGACTGATCGACCGCCACCTGCTTGAAGCTGCGCACCAGCGCGGCCGCGCGCTGGGTGTTGGTGGTCATGATGCGCAGCGACTGATCGATGATGTCGAAGAACTGGTTCAAACCGTCTTCGTCGAGAATGCCGGCCGCCAGGTCGGCGCGGGTGAGCTTGAGTTCTTCCACCAGGTGGCTCGTTGCCGTCACGCAGATGCCCAGCGGGGTATTGATTTCGTGGGCCACCCCGGCCACCAGCCGCCCCAGGGAGGCCAGCTTTTCCTGCCGTACCAGTTCGCCCTGGGCGTCCTTGAGCGACGTGAGGGCGTTTTCCAGCGCGGCGTTCTGCTCTTCCAGGGCGTCGTTGGCATGGCGGATGTCGTCTTCGGCGCGGCGCCGTTCGGCCACTTCGTGCGCCAGCAGCGCGGTGCGGTCCTGCACCGCGCGCTCGAGGCGATCGACGCTTTGCAGGCCGCGCAGCGCAGCCGAGACGTAGTCGGCGATCAGCGCAAACAGCGCCTGGTCCTCGCCATTGAACGTGTGCTGGCGGTCGTAGCTCTGGATCACCATCGCGCCCAGCACCTGGTGGTCCTGGTCCAGCAGAGGACAACCCATCCAGTGCTCGGCGATGGTGCCGATGCCGAAAGCGGCATTGTCCAGCCTCCTGGAGACGTGCTCGGCAGCCGTCATCACGATCGGCCGGCCACTGGCGATCACCGCTGCCGTGGGCGACTCGCCGTCAGCCAGCTCGAACAGTTCGTCCTTCGGCGGCGCCGCGTCGACTTCATCGACGAAGTACACGAAGCGCACCTGGTTGGCCGGCCCTTCGTGGTCGCTGAGCGCGACGAAAAAGTTGGCGGCATACATGATGCGCCCCAGCGCCGCGTGCACCGATTGCAGGAATTCGCTGATATCGGTGCAACTGCCCGATTTGCGGCCGATCTCCAGCAAGATGGCCTGGACTGCTTCAAGACGGGCGAGACGCTCTTCCATTCAATTTCCTGTAATTAATACGCACAGGAAATACTATCAGCCGGCCCGGTCCAGGGCCAGCAATCATTGCGGTTTGCGGTAGCCGTTGTCGATCCATGTGGTCGCGGAGGTCACACTGAGCTTGAAGGTGGGCGCCACGCGCACCTTGGCCAGCTCTTCGCCGTACGGATCGAACGCCGCGAGGATGGCGTACGGGTCGTCTTCGTCGGGGACGATGTCGAGCGTGACCTTGACCTGGCCGCCGTCGTCGGTGTTGACGAAGACGTTCTTGTGCAGTTGCGCGTGCAGCTGCTGCTCGTGGCGGCGGATCACCTCGTTGGCGGTCTTGACCAGGGTGTTGAAGGCGTTGACATCGAGCGGCTTGGGGTTTTTCTTGTCGCGGCCCATGGTCCAGGGACCGACCAGCGCCGGTTCCGGCTCGCCATCCTTGACCATGGCCACGGCCCAGCCCTCGTCATCGTCGTTCTTGATCACGCGCGCGGTCCAGCCATTGCCCTGCCACAGGCGCGGCTCCTGGATCGGGGCGTCGTCTTCGGGGGTGTCCGGTACATCGGGGAAGTCGTTACTCATACTTTAGGCTCGGGTGTCTTGGCATCGGGGGTGAAATAATAAGCGCCTTATACGCGAACAACAATAGAAAGTCACCACTGATGCACAAACTTGGCCTTGCCCTCTTCCTCACCGCCGCCACTGGCACAGCTTGCGCGCAAAGCAACGTTACCATTTACGGCCGCCTGAATACTGGACTCGAGTCGCTGCGCAGCTCGGACAGCGGCAGCACCGACGCCACCGTCACGCGCCTGAGCAATTATCGCTCGGTGCTCGGCTTTCGCGGCACCGAGGACCTGGGCGGCGGCCTCAAGGCGATCTTCCAGATCGAGGGCACGCTGGCGCTCGACACCGGCGCCGGCGGCCTGGCCTCGCGCGACACCCGGGTGGGCCTGGAAGGCACGGCCGGCACCTTGTTCATTGGCAACTGGAACCTGCCCTATAACACCGCCACCGCCGGCCTCGACCCGTTCTACCCGACCACGGCCGGCTACATGAGCATCATGGGCAATGGCGCAGGCGCCACCGTCAGCAATACCAGCGACACCTCCTCGTTCGACCGCCGCCAGCAGAACAGCGTGCATTACTGGTCGCCCGAGTGGCACGGCATGCAACTGCGGGTGGCGCGCTCGGCTGCCGAGGAACGCCCGGCCAGCGGCGCCAAGCCGTATCTGAACTCGGGGGCGGTGGTGTTCGAGAACGGCAGCTGGTACGCCACTGCGGCCATCGAGCGCCACCACGAGTACCAGGGCCCCGGCACCAGCGACACCGGCGCCAAGCTGGGCGCGGCCTACCGCACGGGCGACACGCGGGTGGCGGTGATCGGCGAACAACTGAAGTATGAGCTGGCAGCGGGCACCCTCAAGCGCCGCGCCGCGTACGTGTCGGTCACGCACCAGGTGGGCCGCCATGCGTTCAAGCTCGGTGTGGCCCGCGCAGGCGATGGCAAAGGCAGCGCGGCGGACGGCGCCCAGATGGGCAAGGTGCGCAAGGGGGTGGATACGGGCGCGACGCACTACACGGCCGGCTACGATTACCTGCTGAGCAAACGTACGACCATGTTCGCGTTTTACACCCACATCAAGAACGAGCGCAACGCCGGCGTGGACTTTGCCATCAATGGCCTCGGCGCCAACGGCGGCGCCAGCCCGGGCGCCACGCTCCAGGGCGCGTCGCTGGGCTTGCGTCACAACTTCTAGAAAGCTATCAGCACACCACGCACGGCCGGCGCTCGACCAGCGGCGGCTTCGGTGGCTTGTAGCGCGGATCGATCGCCGGTTCTGGCGTGTGGTAGCTGAACGGCGTGATGATGATGGGCGGGATCGCCGGCGGCGCCGACGGTGGGCCCTTGGGGCCGCCGCCCGAAGAGCGCGTGGCGCTGCGTTGGCGCCGGGTTGTGTGTGGACAAGCGTCGGGGATCGATTGCCCCTCGCACCAGACTAGCCTAGCCATGTTGTGGTCCTCCCTGAACTGGGTAGAGATTAAGTATAGGACGGCATAACTTTAAATCAAGGAACAATCGCCCGCCCCGCCTGGCGCCGCTGGTCGCTGCGGGCACGCATTCCAACCCGCCATTTCTGCGTTTGGTCGCAATCCGGTGGCCGCCACCGTCCCCGCCCGGTACAGTTCAATCATGCCAAACGGCACCGGAATCTCATACCAAATAACACACCAATAACACACCAACGGGGTACCACCATGACCAGCACCGCCAAAAAACTGTTAGTAGCCGCCATCGTCTTCGTGCTTGCCATCTCGCTGTGGGATGCCATGTGGTCCAACAATCTGCATGTCAATCTCGGCGACGATGATTTCGACGGCCCGCTCGGTGCGCTGTTCGGCGTGGTGCTGGCCGGCGGCGGCATGTTGATCGCGGTGGTGGCCCTGGTGTGCGCAGCCGTGTTCGTGGGCGTGCTGTGCGCGGGCATCGGCATCGTGCTGGTCAGCGCGCTGGTACTCGCCTCGGTGATCGTGGTGGCCGCCATGTCGCCGTTGCTGCTGCCGCTGCTGATCCCCGTGGGCCTGTACTGGATCTTCAGCGCCCGCGCCCGCGCCCGCCGCCAGCGCCGCGCTGCCTACGCCCCAACCGCTTAAACTTTTTCAATCGGAAGCGGCAGGGTTGGGTAAACCGTGCCGATCCGACCCAATACTGTCCTTGTCCTGCAGTTCCACCCGGTTGCGCCCGGCGCGCTTGGCGCGGTACAAGGCCTGGTCGGCGCGGATCAGGGCCGCATCGCCGCCGGGCAGTTTGCCGCCCATCACCGAGATGCCGATGCTGACCGTGACGTGCAAACGCACGTCACCGCCCAGTTGCAGCGGACTCTGCGCCACGCGCTGGCGCAGCCGTTCCGCAAACACGGCCGCCGCCGGCAAGGTGGTCCCCGGCAGCAGCATGGCGAATTCCTCGCCGCCCATGCGGCCCACCATGTCGATCTTGCGCTGCTCGTCCAGCATCAATACGCCCAGTTGGCGCAGCACGGCGTCGCCGGCGGCATGGCCATGTTCGTCGTTGATGCGCTTGAAGTGGTCGACGTCGAGTTGCAGCACCGCCGTGCAGGCGCCGATGTCGCGTCGCAGCCGCGCCTCCTCGTCGGCCAGGCGATGCATGAATTCGCGCCGGTTGGCCAGGCCGGTGAGAAAGTCGGTGGTGGCCAGCAGCCGCAGCTCGTCGTGCATGCGGCGCTTCTCGGTGGTGTCCACGGTGGAAACGATGACGAAGTCCAGGCTGTCGGTGTGGCCGGGCATGACCATCAGGGTCAGCTCGTTGTGGCGCACCACACCGTCCAGGCGCCGGAAGCTGCCCTCGCCCACGAAGAAATGCTCGCCGCGCGCCAGCGCCGCCAGGGCCTGGGCAAACGCCGGCATCGCAGCGGCCTCGAAATTTTGCGCCAGCGTGATGTCGGCCAGGCCGTGCGGGCCGGCGCCGACCTGGCGCCGCGCCGCCGCGTTCAGGTCGACGATGCGCACCAGCGCCGCCAGCCGCGCCACCTGGCTCGGATTGGCGTCGAGGTAGCGGCCCATGTCGTCGACGCCGGAGGCGGTCAGTTCGGCCAGCGCGGCATACAGCGCCGACCAGTCCTGCTGCCACAGCGCCACCGGCGCATGATCGTACAGGCGGCGAAAACGCGCCTCGCCGGCGCGCACGGCCTGCGCGGCCTGGGCCTGTTCGATGGCGATGCCGGCCAGCCGAGCGGCCTGTTCGATCAGGGCGATATTGGCCATGCTGGGCTGGCGCACTTCGCGCTGGTACACCGAGAAGGTGCCGATCACCGCACCACCGGCCCCCAGGATCGGATCGGACCAGCCGGAACCGATGCCCGCACGCAGCGCGATGTCGCGGTGCGCCATCCATGCAGGGGCCCGGTGCAAGTCTTCGATGATCACCCGGCGTCCGCTGACCACGGCTTCCACGCACGGTCCCTGGGTGCCGTGCAGCGCCATGCCGTGGATGGCGGCGTTGAAGAACGGCGGCAAACTTGGCGCGGCCGCCACCAGCAGGCGCTCGCCGTGCTCGTCGAGCAGCAGCACGCTGCACAGCAAGTCTTCGTTGTCGGCCTCCACCCCGGCCACCACGCTCTCGAGGATACGCTCGAGCGGGGCGCCGGTGGCCAGCAGTTCGAGCACGCGGCGGCGGGTGTGCTCGCGCCGCTTGCCATGCTCCCTTTCCGTCACATCACGGAACGACCAGATGCGCGCCGGCTCGCTGCCCAGTTGCAGACTGCGCGTGTGCTGCTCGATCACGCGGCCGTCCTTCAGCCGCAGCAGCGCCTGTTGCGGCATCTGCCAGCCGCCATGCGGTTCCAGCGCCGCCGGCTGCAACGGATCAAGCTCGAACTGGCCGTCCTCGGGGCGCGAGAGCTGGGTGCGCAGGTGCGCCATCAACACCGCGCCGTCGCTGTCCCAGTCAAAATATTCGGGCACGTTCCACAGCTCGCGAAAGCGCCGGTTGGCATTCAGGATGGTGCCCTTGAAGTCGTCGGCCAGGATGCCGTCGACGGTCGCATCGAGAATGCTGCGCAACATGGCCTGGCTGCGCCGGGCGCTGTCGGCCATGGCCAGCAGCGCGCCCTGCCCGTCTTTCAGTTCGGCCGCCAGCGCGGTGCTGCGCGCCAGCGCCTGGTGGGCACGCACGCGGCCGCGCGCCAGGGCCCAGGTCAGGCAGGCGGCCAGCACGCTGAGCAAGGCGCCGCCCAGCGCCACCAGGCGCATGCGGTCAGTGACCAGCAGGTGCGCCGCATGCGGCATGGCGATGCGCAGGGTCCAGCGGTGGCCGCCCAGCGACACTTGCTGGATACTCGACCGCGCGGGCGCCGGTACGGTAGTGACAGCGCCGGCACCAGCGGCACTGCGGTAGACCAGGTTGTCGGACGTGGCGCGCTCGCCGTCGTGGACTTCCACCATCAAGCCGGCCGTGCGCGGGGTACCCAGGCGCATCATCAGCTCCCCCACCCGGAACGGCGCGAACACCCAGCCGGTCAGCGCCGCGCGCCGTTCGGCCACGGTGGCCACCGGCTGGCCGGGTCGGTACAGCGGCAGCAGCATCAGGAACGCCGAACGCGGCGCCTCGGCCGGGTCGTCGAGCAGGCGCACGGCGCCGGTCATGGCCGGCAGCCCGGTGTCGCGCGCGCGTTCGAGCGCAGCGCGGCGCAGCGGCTCGCTGGCGGCGTCGAAACCGAGCGCGCGCAGACTGAGGGGATTGGGCGGTTCGCTGTAGACGGTGGGCGCATGCCAGGGGCGTTCGCCGGCCGGATAGATGCGGTAGTCGGGATTGGTGTCGGGCTCGCGGCGGGTGGCCGCTTCGTGCTGCGCGCGGGCGCCGCCGGCCACCAGCTGCATGTAGCCGATCGACTGCACGCCGGGCGAGTGGCGCGCCAGCCCCTGGGCGGCGAGATAGGTGCGGAATTCGCGCCGGCTGACATGGTCGGAACTGTAGAACAGCCCCTGCACGCCGTACAGCACTTGCACATAGGTTTGCATGCGCTGGTCGAGCTGGTTGACCAGCTCGCGCACACGTACCTCGAAATCGGCTTGCAGTTCCTGGTCGGCGTCGTGGCGGGCGTCGCGCCACAGCACCGCAGTCACGCCCAGGCTCACGGCCAGCACCAGCGCGGACAATACGCGCGGTGACTGGGCCAATGCCAGCACCGGCGCCAACGGGCGGCGCTGGCGGAATGGCGCTGGCGCGGCCGGATCCACTTAGTTCCCGGTACCCGTGAACTGGCGGTAGCCGCGCGCGCGCAGTTCGCACGCCGGGCAGGTGCCGCAGCCATAGCCCCAGTCGTGCAGGGCGCCGCGCTCACCGAGGTAGCAGGTGTGGGTGCCGGAGCGGATCAAATCGACCAGCGGCGTGCCGCCCAGGTCCTGCGCCAGTTCCCAGGTCTGGCGCTTGTCGCGCCACATCAGCGGGGTTTCGAGCTTGGTGCGGGTGTCCATGCCCAGGTTGAGCGTCACTTGCAGCGCCTTCATGGTGTCGTCGCGGCAGTCCGGGTAGCCGGAAAAATCGGTCTCGCACATGCCGCCGACGAGCACCGTCAGTCCGCGCCGGTAAGCCACCGTGGCGGCCACCGTCATGAACAGCAGGTTGCGGCCCGGCACAAAGGTATTGGGCAGGCCGTTGGCCTGGGTTTCGATGGCGATATCGTGGGTCATCGCGGTCTGCGAGATCCTGGAGATCAGCGACAGGTCGATCATGTGGTCTTCGCCCAGCCTGGCGTCCCACGCCGGGTTGAGCGCACGCAGGCTGGCGATCAGTTGCGGGCGCACGGTCAGTTCGACGGCGTGGCGCTGGCCGTAATCGAAACCGATGGTTTCAACCCGCGCGTAATGCTTGAGCGCCCAGGCCAGGCAGGTGGTGGAATCTTGTCCACCGCTAAACAGGACCAGGGCGGAATCGGTTGGCAACATTGCTTTTCTTTCCAGATGTATCAACTATTATTAGTACGCCATGATTCGGGGCATTCCGGTACCATGCGGTGAACGCACTACCCCTGATGGAGTCTCATGTTACCGGCATCGCCCGCAAATAAATCGGCAAGACCACGAATTTTGGCACATCTTGTGACAAAAGTATCCGTGCTGCTTGCAACAACCGCAGTTACGGCCGTGGTTCCCTCGTTGGCGCTGGCCCAGGACGCGCAAACCGCCCCTGCCGCTATCCCTGCCAATGACTCTGCCACGCCCCCCGCCGCAGTCCCTGCCAGCGACGCCACCGTGGCCGCCAACGCCGCGCCGGTCATCATCAAGTACACCGTGCGCGTCGATGCGCCCGGCGACTTGAAAGAACTGCTGGAAGATAACCTCGACCTCGAACGCTTCCGCGACAGCCCGCGCATGACGCGCGAACAACTGTTCCGCCTGGTGCGCGCCGCGCCCGAGCAGATCCGCACGCTGGTCTCCACCAGCGGCTACTACACGCCCGAAGTCTCGGTGACGTTCGACCGCGCAGCCACGCCGGCGGTGGTCGATGTCAAGGTAGTGCCGGGCGAACCGGTACGCGTGGGCGAGACCGACCTGGTCCTGGAGGGCTTTGCCCCCAATCCCGAGCAGCCGGCCGACAAGCAGTTCGACGCCACCACGCTCAAGGCCAGCTGGCCGCTCAAGAAAGGCGCCGTGTTCCGCCAGGACGAGTGGGAAGGCGCCAAGCGCGCCATCCTGCGCCAGGTGGTGCAAACCCGCTATCCGCGTGCGCAACTGACCGACAGCCGCGCCACGGTGGACCCCGAAGAACACGTCGCCAACCTGCGCGTGGTGCTCGACAGCGGCCCCGAGATGCGCTTCGGCGACTTGCGCATCGAGGGCCTCAAGCGCTACCCGGACACCGTGGTGCGCAACCTCAACCCGATCAAGCCCGGCGACTATTACAGCGAGGCGGCGTTGCAGGCCTACCAGTCCAAGCTGCAGGACACCGGCTACTTCGCCAGCGTGGAAGTGAGCGCCGACCTCAGTGCGGTCCTCGACCAGCAGCTGGCCACCGCCGATGGCGCGCCCACCGATCCCGACGCCCCCGTGGTCGCCGCTGCCGCTGCCGCCAAGTCGATGGACCCACTGCCGCTGCTGGTGCGCGTGACCGAGAACAAGCGCAAGAATGTCAGCGCCGGTGTCGGTATCAGTACCAACACCGGTAACCGCGCTTCGCTCACCTACGACGACTTGCAGGTGTTCGGGCTGCGCATGAAAAGCGCGCTCACGCTCGAGACCAAGAAGCAGACCGCCAAGGCGGACATGTATTTCCCGATCACGCCCGAAGGCTACAACCACAGCATCGGCGTGACCTACGAGCGCAGCGACATCGCCGGCGAAGTCACCGCCGTGTCGAGCATCGCCGGCAAGCGCGCCTGGGGCACGCCGCTGCTCGAGCGCAGCTTCACGCTCGAACTGCTGTCCGAGACCAAGTCGGTGGGCGCCCTGCCCAAGGTCACCAGCAAGAGTTTGCCGCTCACGTACGCGGTCACCTGGCGCCGGCTCGACAACCTGCTGCTGCCCACCAAGGGCTATGCCATCAACGCCCAGATCGGCGGCGCGGTGCTGCCCGTGCTCACCGATGAAAAATTCGTCCGTGGCTACCTGCGCGGCGTGTACTACAAGCCGTTCGGCGCCAGTTCCAACATCATCCTGCGCGCCGAAGCCGGTGCGCTCGGCTCGGGCAGCAAGAACGGCGTGCCGTCGGTGTTCCTGTTCCGCGCTGGCGGCGACCAGTCGGTGCGCGGCTATGCGTACCAGGAGCTGGGCGTCAAAGAAGGCGACGCCACCATTGGCGGGCGTTACCTGGCCACGGCCAGCGCCGAATACCAGTACTGGTTCAAGCCCACCTGGGGCGCGGCCGTGTTCTATGACGCCGGTAATGCCGGCGACCGGGTCAAGGACCTGCATCCCAAGTCCGGCTACGGCGTGGGCGCGCGCTGGAAAAGCCCGGTCGGTCCGCTCAATGTCGACGTGGCATATGGCCACGCGGTTCAAAAATATCGTTTGCACTTCTCGCTGGGATTCACTTTCTGATGTCCGACCAACTTAACCACGATTCCCAGGACACTGCGCCGGCGCCGGAAAAAAAACGCCGCTGGCCGCGCCGCGTGTTCATCTCGCTGATGGTGCTGGTGCTGCTGCTTGGCGGCGCCTTCTGGCTGCTCGGCCGCGAATCGACCTTGCAGCAGCTGGTGCAGCGCGTGGCCAGCGCCAGCGGCGGCAGCATTTCCGTCACCGGCGTTACCGGCTCGCTGTACCACCGCATGCATATCGGCCAGCTGGTCTATAAAACCCCCGACAGCACCGTCACCGCGCAAAGCATCGACATCAACTGGTCGCCGTTGCAGTATTTTTCCGAAGGCCTGCAAATCAGCGAGCTGCACGTGGTCAGCCTGACCGTGCGCAGCACCGGCAAGTCCGATGAACCGACCACCATGCCCGCCTCGCTGGCGTCGCCTTTCCGCTTGAGCCTGTCCGATGCGCGGCTCGACAAGCTGGTGCTGGCCAGCGATACCGGCACCACCGTGATCGACAACCTGCGCTTTGCCCTGTACGGCGACAAGACCAGCTGGCACTTGCAGGACGCCTCGGCCAGGACGCCGTTCGGCCTGGCCAAGGCTGACCTGACGATTGCCGGCGCCCGTCCGTTCGCGCTCAAGGGCACGGCCTCGCTCACGCAGGCGCTGGTCGCCACGCCGGCCCCACCCGGCACCGCTGCCACGCCAGTGGGTCAGGCGCCTACCCCGGCCACCTTGACGTTGCAGGCCGGCGGCAGCCTGGCGCTCCTGGAACTGAAAGCCAAGGGCGACGCCGGCGCCGCCAGCGGTACTGCTGCACTGTCGCTGGCGCCGTTCGACCCGGTGATCCTGCGCGCCATCGACCTGGTGGCCCGCGACGTCGATCCGCACGGTTTCGACGCCGGCCTGCCGCCGGCCAAGTTCAACCTCAAGGTGCAGGCCTCGATCGCGCCCGACCAGAAACTGGCCGGCGAGTTCGAACTGCTCAACCAGGGCAAGGCCGGTCCGCTCGACCAGGACCTGCTGCCGCTGGAAGTGTTCCGCGGCCGCCTGGGCGGTACGCTCACCGCGTCCACGCTCGACAACGTGCTGCTCGACCTGGGCCCTGCCGGCCACTTCAACGGCGGCGGCAATGTCGCGCGCACCGCCATCGACGGCGGCATCGACACCGCCAGCTTCAAGCTGCACACCGACCGTCTCGATTTGTCGCTGCTGCACACGGCCGCCAGCAGGACCGCCATCGGCGGCGACATCGTCGTGTCCAGCACCGCCACTACGCAAACCTTGAGCGCCAAGCTGGCCGACAAGGGCCTGCGCCTGGACGCCGACGCCACGCTGGCCGACGCCCTGCTGCAACTGAAGCAGCTGCGCCTGGTCGCCAGCAACGGTAAAAACAGCGGCAGCATCAACGCCACCGGGCAGATGAGCCTGAAGGACCAGCAGGCGTTCAGCGCCAAGGTGCGCACGCAGAACTTCGATCCGGCGGCGCTGGTACCGAGCTACCCGGCCGGCGACCTCAATATCGACGTCAACGCTGCCGGTCATATCGCTCCCGCATGGAAAGTGGCGGCCGACTTCCAGGTCAAGCCGAGCAAGCTGTATGGCCAGCCGCTCACCGGCGCCGGCAAGCTCAATGCCGACCCGGTCCACATCAGCGGCGTCGATGCACGCCTGGCCATGGGCCAGAACACCGCCACCGTCGCCGGCGACTTCGGCGCACCGGGCGAGCAACTGCGCTGGAAAGTCGATGCGCGCCAGCTGGCCGCCGTCAACCCCGACCTGATCGGCGCCATCAACGCCACCGGCGTGGTCACCGGCACCATGGACACGCCGCGCACCAGCTTTGACGCCGACGCCCGTGGCCTGGGCCTGGCCTCGGCCAAGCGCCCGGCCAACGACAGCGTGATCCACGCCAGCGGCGACGTCGCCATGGCCGGCAGCGCGAAAGTACCGGAACTGAACATGACCGGCACCGTGCAGCGCTTCAACCCCGCCGCTTTCGGCGCCGCGCAAGCCGGCGCCATCAACGCCGCCTTTACGGCCGACGCGCGCCTGTCCGCCGACTGGCGCGCCGGGCTGAACCTCACCTTGCAGCCATCGACCCTGTCGAACGCACCGCTGTCGGGCTATGCCAAGTTGTCGGCCAATGCCAAAGACATCAGCACTGCCGACATCGACCTGCGCCTGGGCGCCAACAGCCTGGTCGCCAAGGGCAGCTTCGGCAGCGCGCTCGATAAGCTGGACTGGAAACTCGACGCGCCGCAACTGGCGGCATTGGGTCCGCAGTTTGCCGGTATCCTGCGCGCCAACGGCACCCTGTCCGGTACCACCGCGCGTCCGGCGATTTCCCTGACCATGGACGGCAGCAAGCTGCGCGCGCCGGGCCAGCAGCAGGTCGAGAGCATCCGTGGCAGCGCCACCCTGGGCAGCACGGCTGCGGCACCGGCTGCATCGGCCACACGTACCGGCGCCGGCAATCGCGCAGTCGCGACGACTGCGGACGTGCCCCTGGTCAGCGATATCGAGATTGCCGGCTACGAATCGCCATCGATCAAGATCGCCAAGGCGCGCCTGCAAACGGCGGGCACGCGCAGCGCCCACACCATTACGCTCTCGGCCAACAACAGCGACTTCGACGCCACCTTGCGCGTCAAGGGCGGCTGGGCCAACGACACCTGGACCGGCGCCATCGACGCGCTGCAGAACAAGGGCCGCTTCGCGCTGGCGCTGGTGGCGCCGGCGCCGCTGCGCCTGGCGGCGCCTAGTGGCAGCGGCGTGGCCGGCCTGGCGCGTCCCGAGCAGATCGCACTGGGCACCACCACCATCAAGATCCGCGACGGCAGCGTGCGCATCGACAACCTTGAAAAGAATGGCGGCGCCTGGCGCAGCAAGGGCCAGGCCACGGCGTTACCGGTCTGGTACCTGGGCCAGTTGTCGGACGCGTGGCGCGACAGCGTGCGCGGCAACATGACCATCGGCGCCGACTGGGGCGTGAACCTGCAAGCCGGCGCCAAGAACAGTGCACCGGTGCTGGCCGGCGCGTTCCACGTGTTCCGCGAACAGGGCGACATCACCATCATCGGCGCCGACCTGTCGCAGCCGCTGGGCCTGAAAACCCTGGACGCGCGCGCCACCGTCAACGACGGCGCGCTGCGGGTGGAGCTCAATGTCGATGGCACCCGCGTGGGCCAGGCGCGCCTGGACGGCACCGCCCAGTTGCGCAACGGCCGCCTGGCCAACGACAGCCCGTTCACCGTGACCGGCAGCGCCAATATGGGTTCGCTGGCGTGGCTGGCGCCCCTGGCCGGCCAGCCAGGCCTGGAAATCGACGGCATCCTCAAGCTGGCGCTGGAAGGCAGCGGCACCATCGGCGCGCCGCAGCTGACCGGCGACATCAACGGCCAGAAGCTGGTGGTAAACCTGCCCGACCAGGGCATCAAGCTGCGCAACGGCGTGCTGCAGGCGCGCCTGACCGGCGACCAATTACAGCTGCAAACGCTGAGCTTCGAGGGCCAGCAGGGCCGCGCCCAGGCCGACGGCTGGATCCGGTACGCCGGCAACGAGGCGACCATGCAGCTCAAACTGAGTGCAGACAAGCTCGAAGTGCTGTCGCGCCCCGACCGCCTGCTGGTGCTGAGCGGCCAGAGCACGCTGGTGCGCGACGCCAGACACTTCCAGCTCGACGGCAAGTTCCGCGCCGACCGCGCCAATATCGAGCTCGGTGACGAGAACGCGCCTACCCTGTCGAACGACGTGGTCGTGCTGGGCAAGGGTGCGGCCGCACCGGCCACCAAGCCGGCCCAGGGCCTGCCGCTCAATATCGACGTCGAGGCCGACCTCGGCGACGCCTTCAAACTCAAGGGCATGGGCATCGAAACCGAACTGGCCGGCGCGGTGCGGGTGCGCATTACCGACCGCCGGCCGCCGCGCGTGAACGGTTCGATCCGGGTGGTGGGCGGCACGTACGCGGCGTATGGCCAGAAGCTGGCGATCGACCGGGGCGTGATCAACTTCACCGGCGCCTACGACAACCCTGGCCTGAACATCGTGGCCGTGCGCCGCCGTCCCGAAGGCGAGCCGCTGACCTTGACCAACGTGGAAGCCGGCGTGGAAGTGCGCGGCACGGCGCTGGCGCCATCGGCCAAGCTGATCTCCACGCCGACGGTACCCGACAGCGACAAGCTGTCCTGGCTGGTGCTGGGCCATGGCATCGAAAACACCGAGGGCAACGACATGGCGCTGTTAAGCACCGCTGCCGGCGCGCTGTTCGGCGGCAAGGGCCAGGGCAAGCTGGCCAACTCGCTGGGCCTCGACGAACTGGGCGTGGGCCAGGCTTCGGGGTCGGGCACGGCTGCGGGCGCTGCCACCGGACTGCAAAACACCGTGGTCACGGTGGGCAAGCGGATTTCGTCGCGCGCCTACCTGAGCTTCGAGCAGGGCGCCGGCACGGCCACCAGCCTGGTCAAACTGCGGTACAAGCTCAATCCGCGCATCTCGCTGCAGTTCCAGACCGGGACCAATAATGCGCTCGATGTGCTGTATAGCTGGGCGTTCGATTAAGGTGTGGCGTTCTTGACGTACTTGTCCAGCCACGCATTGGTCTCGTACAGCATGTGCATGATCGACTCCCGCGCCCGGTAGGCGTGGGATTCGTTCGGCAGCATCACCAGCCGCGCCGTCCCGCCCAGTCCCTTGATCGCCTGGAACATCCGTTCGCTCTGCAACGGGAACGTGCCCGAGTTGCTGTCTTCGGCGCCGTGGATCAGCAGCATCGCATCCTTGATGCGGTCGGCGTGATTGAACGGCGACATGGCCTGGTACACGGCCGGCGCCTGCCAGTAAGGCCGCTCCTCGGACTGGAAGCCGAACGGCGTCAAGGTGCGGTTGTAGGCGCCACTGCGGGCGATCCCGGCGCGGAACAGCCGCGTGTGCGCCAGCAAATTCCCCGTCATGAAGGCGCCGTACGAATGGCCGCCGATGGCCAGCCGCGCGCGGTCGCCCACGCCGCGCCGCACCACTTCTTCCACCGCCGCTTCGGCGTCCGCCACCAGCTGCGCCAGGTAAGTGTCGTTCGGCTCGTCGTCGCCGCTGCCGATGATCGGGAACGAGGGATTGTCGAGCACCGCATAACCCATCGCCAGGTAAGCAGCCGGGCCCCAGTAGCTGACCGCATTGAAACGGTACGGCGAGCCGGTGGTCTGGCTGGCTGCGCCGGCAGATTTGAACTCCTGCGGGTACGCCCACATCAACAGCGGCAGCGGACCGTCGCGCACCGCGTCGTAACCGGGTGGCAGCATCAGGGTGGCGGTCAGCTCCACGCCGTCGTGGCGCGGGTAGCGGATCTGCTCCTTGTGGATGTCGCGCAGTTGCGGCGTGGGGTGCGGGTAACTGGTGAGCGCGCGCAGCTGGCGGTCGTCGGGCCGGGTCAGGTCGCGCAGGTAGTAATTGGGGCGTTCGAGCGGCGACTCGCGCGTGGTGAGCAGCAGCGTGCCGTCGTCATTGAGCACTGCCGCGACGTTTTCGAAGTACGGCGCCTGGCTCTGGAACAGCCGGGTCTTTTCGCGCGTGGTCAGGCTCAGGCGGTCGAGGAACGGGCGGTCGCCGTCGGGCGTGGCGCCGGCGCCGTCGAGCAGGATGGTGGTATTGGGGCCGATCAGCAGGCGCGGAAAACCGCTGGCGTCGGCGCGCATCACCGGTGAACCGGGACTGTTGTAGCGGTCCTCGTACGAACCCGAATGAATCAGTTCGGGCGGCGTGGACAAGTGGCCAGGGGCGATCATCCACTGCTTGTACTGGCGCGTCTTGTGCCAGCGTTCGCTGACCAGCGCCACGTCCTCGCGGCCCCAGGCCACGCCGCCATAACGCATGGTCAGGCGCGCCAGCACCAGCGGCGGCGCGTGAAACGGCGCCGCGTGCAGGTACACGACGTCGCGCACGCCGTCCTGCACCTCGTGCGCGGGGTCGCCGCCGTCCTGGGCCTCGGCCCAGACCAGTGACGCCGGCGCGTCGGCCCGCCACGAGACGTGGCGCACGCCGCTTGATACGGCATCGTTCCCCGGCGGCAGGCCTTCTTCGAGCGGCAGGTTGGCCACCGTGTGCAGCAGCATGCCGTGCAGGTCGCGCACTTCCACCCGTTCACCGAAGCTCGACGCGGTGACGATGTACGAGTAAGGACGCGTCACGCTTTGCGTGAGCAGGTACTCGCCGCCGGGCGCCACCGACGTGCGCGAGAACTGGCCCGGTTCGCCGATGGGACGGGCCTTGCCATCGACGCTCAGCAGCACCATCTGCACCGTGATGTAGTACTCGAACAGGCGCGCGTCGTCCTCGTTGCGCAGCAGGTCCTGGTAGGTACGCAGCTGGCGCACTGCGCCATCGGCTTCGCTGTCCTGCAGGATCGGGCCGATGGGCACGCCGTTCGTCTGCGGCGGCTGGCCGATGCCGACCGGGCGCCAGTGCACCAGCAGGCCGCTGCTGTCGGGCAGCCAGTTGAAGCCGCGCGTGAGCACCGCCGACAGCGGCTGCGGCGAGAGCTTGCGGGCGCGCCGCGCGGCGACATCGACCAGCCACAATTCCACTGCGCCGGCGTCGCCGTCGAGCGAGACGTGGGTAAACGCCAGGTGGCGCTGGTCGGGCGACCAGCTCAGGTCCGACAAGCGCAAGTCCGGCGGCAGGCCGGCAATCGCGCTTTCCTCGCGGCTGGCGATATCGAGCAGGGACAGGCCGGTGCCGAACGAAAAGCGCGAGCCGGCGCAGGTGCGCGGGTTGATGCGCAGGCCGGCCAGTTTCAGCTCCGGCTGCGCCACCTCGGCAATGCCGGGCAGCGCCGGGGTTTGCACCACGGCGGCGGTATCGCGGCGCGGACTCAGGCTCAGTGCCGGCGCCCGGGGCGCATCGACGATCGCTTGCAGCGGTGCGGGGGGCAGGCGGTAGCCGGTGTCGGATGCGCCCTGGTTGGGCGAGGCGGCCATCAGGCCGGGGTGGGCAGGTAGCGCGGTGGGCAACTTGGCGGGCGGTTGATTCATGGAGGTCCTTTCCAGTGGCCGGCGACGTGGGAGCAGCTGAAGTCCAGTTTGCCAGGTCGAGTGTGCTCATCGTACCGCGAATGTCAATCGCCGGGTACACCACTCTGGCGTACAATCGCTGTTCCCGAAAAATCGCTGTGGACAGATTATGGAAATGACTACTATTGTGCTGTTGCTGCTGGTGCCGGTGGCGGTATGGCGCATCTACTCGCGCCTGAAAGCCATGCTGGTCCGCACTCAGTCCGAACTGTGGAAGCACTACACCATGGCGGCCATCATGGCTGCCGCGCTGCTGATCCTGCTGGTGCTCTCGATCGGCAAGTGGCCGGCGCTGGGCGCGCTGGTGGCCGGCGCCGCACTGGGCGCGTATCTGGGCCGGCGCCAGTTTTCGCTGACGCGCCTGCGCAACCTGCCGGAAGGCTTTTTCTACACGCCCGACCGCCGCCTGCCGCTGTTGATCATCATGCTGTTCGTCAGCCGCCTGATCTACCGCCTGTTCGAGGCTTACCTGCATATGCACGACGGTATCGCGCTCGACCCGGACTTCCTCGGCAGCCCGGTCACCACCGTGGTCTTCGGCCTGCTGGCCGGCTTTTACCTGACCTACAGCGTGCTGCTGGTACGCTGGCACAAGAGCCAGACGCCGCTGCCAAAGCCGATCAATATCTTCGATATCAAGTAAATCATTCAACTCATCGGGCCGGCAACCGGCCCAGAAAAGCGCAGTAGGCGGGCGGCACGGCGGCGTTGGTCAGTACATCGTTATGCCCGGCGCCCGCCACCATCAACAGCTGCTTCGACGGCGACGGCAGCGCTGCATACACCTGCCTGGCCAGCCGTGGCGGCGTGATCCTGTCCTCTTCCCCTTCCAGCACCAGCGCCGGTCCCGCGTACCCCGCCACCGTGGCGACGTTGTCGATACCCTGCAAGGCCGGATCGATTTCCAGGCGCACGAACGGCCACACGTACCACGGCATCCTCGCATTGCCCCAGTCGCGCACATTGGTGGTGGTCGATTCGAGCACCAGCGCACGCACGGCCGGCCGTTGCTGCGCCACGTAGGCGGCGACGAAACTGCCCAGCGACTGGCCATGCACCACCACCCTGCCCGGCTGGCGCGCGTTGACATGATCGAACACCCGCAGCGCATCGTCCTTGAGCGTGGCGATGGTGGGCGTGCCGGTGCTGCGGCCATAGCCGCGATAGTCGAATATGGTCACCTCGGCCACCTGGCCGGTGCAGGACTCGAACGCACCCAGTACGCCAGCGCCATGGCGGTCGAGGTGAAAGGCATTGCCGCCGAAGTACAGCACGGTCAAGCCGGTAACGGCGCGCGTGGCTTCGACGCCGCCCAATTGTGCGTCTGCCACCGGCAGCGATACCGCGTCCACTTGCCACGCCGGTGCGCTGGCGCTATCGAGCCGCGTCCTGGGCGGCGGGTCTTCGGGCCGGTCGGCGCGCAGCACATCACGCTCGCCCACCTGCATTGCGCAGCCCGATAAACCGACCATGATTGCCACTATCCCTGCCACGACTCGCTGCATGCCTGCTCCTGTTTTATTGACGGTACAATTGACTCAATTCAATATACAACAACAATTACTTACTGTAAAACGATAAATAATTAACCCAATACAATCAATATGAACATTACCCTGATCCGCTGCCTGCTGTGGCTGTGCGTGGCCGTGCAAGCGGCCTTCTTTTTCTTTGCCTGGACCACGTTCGCGCCGGCCATCGGCAGCATGACCATCGACGTCACCGCCAACGGCGTCAGTACCGCCACCAAGCTGGGCTTGACGACCGCCCAGCGCGCGCTGGGCGCGGCGTTGGCGGCGCTGCCGGTGCTCGTTCTCGGTTACGGCTTGTGGCGGCTCGACCGCTTGTTGCTCAACTTCCGCCGCCAGGACCTGTTTACGCCGCAGTCGGTGGCGCACCTGCGGGCGTTTGCTGGCGCCACGCTGGCGGCGACCTTGTTGTCGATCGTGGAGCCGCCGCTGCGCACCCTCGGGTGGTGGCTGATCACCGGCGTCAAGTCGCCGCTGCAAATCGGGCTGACCGGCGAGCAGGCCATGCTGATCCTGGTGTGCGGCCTGTTCTACCTGGTCACGCGGATGATGCAGGAAGGCGGCCGGCTGGCGCAGGAAAACGAGGGCTTCATCTGATGGCGATCGTGATCAACCTGGACCTGATGCTGGCCAGGCGCAAGGTCAAATCGCGCGAGCTGGCAGCGTACGTGGGCATCACCGAGCAGAACCTGTCGCTGCTCAAGTCGGGCAAGGTGAAAGGGATACGGTTTGCGACGCTGGAAAAGATCTGCGAGCGGCTCGATTGCCAGCCGGGGGATATCCTCGAGTGGACGGTGGGTGGGGATGAAGATGAAGGTGGCGTCGAGATCTGACGCCACCTTCGGTTGAGGGTAGAAACCCGTGCGGGATCAGGCGGCCTTGGCGGTTGCCTTGGCGCCGGCTTTGCCATCGGCTTTGCTAGCGGCTTTACCAGCTTCCACGTCCGCCGCGCGCCGTTGCAGCACGAAGATCGGCTGCGCCCACTGGGTGTCCTTCTTCTTTTTGCTCGTAATGAGCGTCAGTTCCGAAGGATCGTAGACGTCGGTGTTGTGCGTGAGCGGCGTCGTCATCAGGTACTGGGCGTCGGTGTTTTTCAGGAACTCGCCGACCAGCTGGATGTTGCGGATATCCAGGTGGGCAAACGGTTCGTCGATGAACACGAAGCCGCCGGAGCCCTCTTCCGATTTCAGCAGCGCGATCAGGAGCACCAGCGACTTCATCACCTGCTGGCCGCCCGACGCTTCGCCGTCGTTCATGCCGATGATGCCTTTGCCGTCGAACTTGAAGCGCACGTGCAGGCCGGCTTGTGACAGCAGCACGTCGTCGTTTTCCAGCTTGACCGGATCGGCGTGCACCTCGATGCCGGCCAGTTCGCCGAGCTCCTTGATGTTCTTCGAATAGGTCTTGATGGTGTAGCGCAGCCGCTCCATGTAGGCCCCGCGCGCGTTGCCGGTCGCTTCGATGGCGCGGTTGTTCTGGTAGCGGCGCTCGTCGGTTTCCGACTGGCGGCCACCGAGCTGCTCGCTCAGGCGCGTGTACTGGTCGATCACGGTGGCATCGAGCTCCCAGTCGCTGCGGGCCAAACTGGCTTCGAGCGTGTGCAGGCGCAGCGTGACCTGGTGCGTGTTCTGGTGCTCGGCAACCAGCGCCAGGCGGCGCTCGAGGCGGCGCCAGCCCTTGGGCAGGTGGCGCCAGTTCTTGCGCAGCGTGAGCAAGGCACGCGCGTGGTCGGCGCGCTGTTCGATCTGGCGCTTGAGGTTCAAGCGCGTGCCCGCTTCCGCTTCCGACAGGGCAAAGCGCGCGTTCTGGCACGTGGTGTCGGCCCGTGTACGCGCCACCACGGCGGTCTTGATCAGGTTTTGCAGCTCGCCCAGGCGGCTGCCCACTTCCGTGCGCTCGGCACGCAGCGGTACCGCGTTGCGCGACGCTTCCTCGAACTCGTCGTGGCGCGCCGCCAGTTCCTTGGCTGCGTCCACCCCGGCCAGGCGGGTTTTCAGCGCGCTGATTTCCGACGCCAGCTTCGATACCGCCAAGGTCAGCGTATCTTCCTGCGCTTCCAGTGCCGGCAGCGCTTTCTGGATCGCTTCCATGCGCTGGGTACGGCCGGCCGTGCCGAAGCGGTAGCGCGACGCTTCCACGAACAGCGAGCGGCCACCGCGGCGTTCGCGGTGATAGGCCTCGGGCGTGATCCATTCGTCGTTGTTACCGAGCTTGGCGCCGGCATCGACGCTGTCCACGCGCGTGATGCGCGAGAGCTGCTCGACCAGCCACGAAGGCACTTTGGCGGCGAACTTCACCACCGACATCAGGCTATCGTCGCGGGTGGCGTGGGCGTTCACCAGGTCGGTGACGATGAAGTGGCGATAGCGCTCCTTTTCCGCCAGGCGGTACGCCGACGTGGCGTCGCCGGCTTTATCGAGCAGCACCACCGACGCGTAACCGCCCAACACGCCCTCCACCGCGCCTTGCCAGCGCGGATCGGTCACTTCGACGATGTCGGACAGCATGGCGTGGCTGATGCCGGCGTCGTTGAGCGCGCGGCGCATGCTGCGCTGCGCTTCCGGCTCCGGCATCGCGGTCTTGCCTTGCAAGGCCGAGATGGTGGCCATTTCGCCGGCGATTTTCGCGGCGACGGCATCGCGGGCGTTGCGCTGGCGCGCCAGCTCGATTTCCTTCTCTTGCAGCTGCTGCGCCACTTCGGCCAGGTCGGCGCCGGAATCGGCGGCCAGCTTTTGCAGGCGCGCCTTTTGCTCGAGCAGGCTGTCGAGCGGTTTGAGTTTGCCGTTGATCAGGTTCAGGCGCGATTGCAGCGACGTCGATTCCTGTTCCAGCACGGTCTCGTGCTGCTGCGCCTCGGTCAGCGCACGGGCGAAGTTGGTCACCGCGTGGCGCTTGTCGGCCAGCTGTGCGTCGGCCTGCTGCAGCGGTTTGCGAGCTTCGCGCAGCTGGCGGCTGATGTTGCCCTGCTTTTCGCGCGCCTCGTGGTATTCCAGCGTCGGCAGCGCTTCCTCTTGCAGGTTGCGGCGCTCCTTGTTCAGGTCTTCCCACTGGTGGTAATTGGCCACGCGCAGGCGCAGGCCTTCCAGGTTGGTCTTGGACGCGTCGAGTTCCGCCTCGAAGCGTTTCAGCTCTTCCTCGGTGTCGCGCTGGTGGCGCTTGGCTTCGTCGTAGGCGTCGAGCACCTCCTTGTCGCCGAACACCTGGAACACCAGGTCGAGCAGCTGGCGCGGTGCGTATTCGCACAGCTTGTCGGTCTCGCCCTGCTCCAGGGCCAGCACCTTGGCCATGGCCGGCGAGAGGCCGGCGTTGGCCAGGCGCTTGCGGTAGTTTTCCACGCCGAGCCAGTCGTTGCCAACGTCGCCGATGTCTTCGATCTGCACGTTACCGGGTCGCATCAGGTACTGGCGCTTCCAGTCGCCGCCGTTCTTCTGGATCTGGCAGAACAGCGTGACTTCGTCATCGCTGAAAAAACCGGAACTGCGGAACGGACGATTGGACAGCTGCTTGCCGACCGCCTTGTTGTCGACCACCGCACGCAGCCAGGCCGTCTGCTGGCCGCTGTGGCGTGCATAGTGTTTATAGGTGCGGCCCATCGAGCAATCGAGGCCGAACAGGGTGCGCAACGCGTCGAGCAGCGTGGTCTTGCCGGAGCCGTTCTGGCCGGCGATGGTGATGATCTTGGCGTCGAGCGGGATGTTCTTGATGCGCTGCCAGTAATCCCAGTGGACCAGCTCCAGCGATTTGATATGAAACATGGCTTAATCCTTGGGTGGTTCTTGGGCGTCTTGCTGTTCTTCGAACGGTACATCGAAGACCGGCACGGCATTGCCATCGGCGTCGTAGTCGGGGTTTTCCATTTCCGGCTCCACGGTTTCCACGGCGTTGGGGGCGTCGTCCTCGTACGCGCGCGGCTTCGGAATCCGGCGCGGCACGGCCATCTCCTGCGGCGGTGTGCGCTTGAAGACGTCGGCCAGCGCGCCGTTGATGATGCGTTCCTTGAGCAGGTCGGTATCCATCAGCAGGTCGAGCAGCGGGCCTTCGAGCACCACGTCGCCACGGCGCTCGATGAAGCCGAGCTTGGCGAGGATGGACAGGTTCATGTCCAGCCGCGTCTTTTTACCGAGCTTGTCGCCGAAGTCGGCCAGCAGCGCCTTGTAGGCGATGCCGATCGAGGTGTCTTCGGCGCGCGGCAGCGGGCGCTCGGTGCCGAACATGTCGTTCTGCTTGTCGTCCGCATGCTGGTGGTTTTCCTGGCGTTCGCGCTTGGGCAGAATGATCTGCGCCCACAGCACGACCAGCAGGGCCACGCCATCGCGCGACAGGCCGAAGTTATTGTTCTGCCACACGTCCTTGGCGCCGAAAATCTTCGGTTCGATATTGCGCGTGAGCGCCACCGTCACGTGGTCGGCATACACGTTGTCGAGCAATTTCAGGCCCACGGCCAGCAGGCGCGCGTCCACTTCGATGCGGAACTGTTCGTCCGCCAGTGCGCGCTTGACCAGGCGGTCGTCGCGGCGCAGGGTCTGATGCGCGAGCAGGCGCGCGATCAGGATTTGTGCATCATCATTCATCGGACTTGTCGCCTTCCGGGTTCAAAGACAGGGTAAGCGAAGCGAGAGACATTGCCGCCACGTGCAGATCGGGCAGTTGTACCATTTCGTCGCTCGGGGTAAAGGTGACGGGCAGGCGCGCCAGGTCGCCGGTGGCGCCTTGCAGGCGCGCTTCGTCGGCGTCGCCCAGGAGCGGCAGCATCGAGGCGCGGTACGAGGCCACGGCGAACGACGCCGGCAGCAGCGATTCGTGCACCTGGATCGAAGGCGCCGTACCGTCCACGCTGGCGGGGAATTTCCCGGGCGAGGTAAAGTCGGCCAGGCGCGCCAGCCATTCGTCGAGTTCTTTTTGCATCGGTGGTCCGTCGCTGATCGTGGTGGGCGCGTCTTCGCCGCTGGGCAGGCCGCCCTGCACCGCGCTGGCGGCGCGGTCGGACAGCAGTTCGGCTTCGGCCACGTCGATCATCTCGGCCGGGGTAATAAACTGCGGCACCACCGGCAGGTCGATGGCGCCCACGGCCAGCGAGGCCAGGTCGTCGTGCTGCAACAGCCAGCGCTTGATGTCGGTGGTGGAGAGACCAGACTGGCCCAGGTGCACGCGCTGGCGCTCGATCTGGTTCAGGGCGCGCGAGAACATGCCCTGCATATTCAGCAGCGACGACTGCGCGCGGCCGATCGCCTGCGCCGCCCGGTGGGTGGCGTGGTCGGCGTTTTCGTCGCTGGTGATGGCCCGCAGAATCTCGGAACCCCTCTCCACCCAGTCGCACGCCACGTGCCATTTTGCCTGCGACTCGCGCAGGCGGAACTCGGAGCCGGACGCAATCGCGTCGGCGAATTCCTCGGTCAGTTCCACCAGGCGGCCCAGCAGGTGGTGCAACTGCTCCACGGTGACGCCGCCCATCATCTGCGAACCGGCCACCTGCGACAGCAGGTAACCCATGTCGGCCGGATCTTCCTCTTTGCCCATGGCCAGCAGCGCGTCGATGGCGGACAGCACGTTGCGCGCCATCGGCGTGACACGATAGACGGCCTGCTGCGCATCCCACGCCAGCAACTGGTTGGTACGCAGGCGCATGAGCACCGTCTCCAGGCTTTCGGGCAGCAGGTAGGCCAGACGGGTATTGATGTCCGGGCGCGTAAAGCTGGCCGACGCGGTGTCGGACGCCAGTTCGCGCAGCACCAGGAGGCGCACCAGCACGCCGTCGAAACCGCCGTGGAACAATGCTGTAAACACTTGCAGCAGCGGCTGCGCGCGTTTCAGGTGGTAGACCTGCTCGATTTCATCGGCCGAGATATTGGGCTTGAAGTGGGCCTGCAGGCCATCCTGTTGCGAGTCCAGCGCCGGGTCGGGCGCGGACTCGGTTGTCATAGTGTCTATCATTCTTTGCCATGTTGGTCGCAACAATCACCGCGTCCTCGCGGGGGCGACAGTATAGCAGTTGCCATCACCGGTTAAGCCGTTCTCACTTTTTGGTGAATTTATCAAGTGTCTGGTCCACGTAGTCGCCATCGGCGTCCTTGAACACCACGCGCACCGGGTACCAGTCCATCGTTGGCGCCAGCCACAGGTCCACCTGCGAATCCTTGTCGTCGGCGGTCTGGCGTACCAGGTGCAGCGCGCTGATGTCGCTGCCGCCCACGCTGATGGTTTCGGTCTTGACCACCTTGAATACCCACTGCTCGGCGTTGCGGCGCGCGGCGACGAAATACGCCCACTCGCTGCCCGGCTTGAACTTCTCGGGCGTGGCGCGGGCGTTCGCCGCCAACTGCCACTGGATGCTCACCCGATCCTGCTCGCCGCCCTTGATCGGATAGGTCTCGTCGCCCACGCTGAAGCTGATGGTCCTGGTGTCGCGCTTGAAGGAGGCGGTGGTGGCCTCCTTGCGGAAGCGCTTTTCCATGAACGACACCGGCGCCAGGCCGTAGTCGTCGATGGCGCCTTCGCTGCGGGTTTCCAGGATCTTGCCGAAGATCGGCGCGCGGCTCTCGGCTGCGACCGAGTACTTGCCGTCGCCGGCGCGCCACTGCACGGTGGCGGTGCCGTTGATGGTGATGCCGTGCTGTTTGGCCTTGATGGCGTAAACAAGGTCTGCCGACGGCGGCGCGCTGAAGGCACGCTTGACGGCCGGGTGCTCGGCATCGGCAGCATGAGCCGCGAAGGTGGCGCCGCCCAGCGCCAGCATGGCGGCAAAGTTCAGCGCGCGAAAGGTAGGGTTGGTTTTCATGTCATTGTCCGGTGATTGTTATTTTGGAGACGGTCTGCGTGGTGAGCGCGCCGCTCGCTTCGGTATTGCGTATCTGGACCGGGTACCACTGCATGCCCGGCGCCAGCCAGATGTCGAGCCGCGACGAATACGTGCCCGGCTTCGGTGGCCGCGTCAGGTGCCAGGTGACCAGCTTGCCCATCCTGGTGTTCAGTTCATCTTCACCCACCAGCTGGAAGCGGAACAAGGTCGCTTCCTTGTCCTCGCCCACCTGGATGTCGATGTCGCCGCCCAGCTGGTTGACGTCGGCGCGGCCGATGCCGGCCAGCTGGAATGGCACCGTGGCCTTGTCCTGCGCGCCGGCCAGCAGCGGGTAGCTGCGGTCGGAGGCCGAGAACGAGATCGTGTTGGCGCCGGCGCCATTGCTACCGTTACGATTGAAATGGGTGGCGGTCTCGGACCGGCGCGCGCGTTTTTCGGTAGCCCGCTCGGGCGCGATGCCATAGTCGTCGATGGCGCCCTCGCTGCGCAGCACCAGCAGGTTCAGGCGGGTGACCAGCAGGCTCACGCCCGCTTCGACCGACGCCCGGTAACGGCTGCCGTCAGTATGCCATGTCATCACGGCAGACCCTGTCCATTTGGCGCCGTCGGCGTCCACCCGCGCCACGTCCATGTCGAACGTGGCCGATGGCGGCAGATTCACCTTGTAGCGGCGCCCACCCTGCGGGGCCGGTTCGACGACGGCGGGTGCGGGGTCGCCGGTGGCCTTGTCCGGCGCTGGCGCGGCTGCGGGCGGGACCGGGGCCGCAGCCCCAGCAGAGTTGGGCGCCACCGCCAGATCGAGGTCGGCGGCATCGAGGGCCGGCGCCGGCGCTGCGCTGTCCACCGCCGTGATGGCCGCTCCCGCCTGCGTCGGCGCCGGCAGCGCTGGGCGCGGGCGGGCGAAGACCGGCTTGGCTGGCGTATCGGCTTTCGGCTCGCCGTTCGGCTTGCCGTTCGGCTTGACCGCCGGCTTGGCGGCGGCATCGAGCGGTGCAATCTCCTGCAGCGGCGCACTGGCCAGGCGCGGCGGCAGCGTCAGGCGCACCTGGGCAGTGACCACCGCCGGCTTGGCGTTGACGGTGGCCGATGCCGCCAGGTGGCTGGCGGCCCAGTCGATCGCCAGTCCGTGCAGCACCACCGTGGCGGCGCAAAACAGCACCATGCGGCGGCGTTGGGAAAGGAAGGAGGCGATCGTCATGGCGCTAGTTTAACGTGTTCGGCCAAATGCTTCCGGCGGCAGCAACGTTGCCAGAAAACTTTGATCGGCCACGCGTTATCTGCTACGCTGAACCAACTACTACAGGAGACTTTCATGGCCCAACCACAGATGCCGCACATTCCCGGCGCAGCAGTGATGAACGACACACTGGACTTCGTTAAAAACCTGTGGGGCAGCATGGGCGTACCCGGCCTGACCACGCCCACCCTGTCGGTCGAAGAACTGGACAAGAAGATCAACGACCTGAAGGCGGTCGAGGCGTGGCTCAACCTGAACATGAGCATGCTGCGCGGTAGCATCCAGGCGCTGGAAGTGCAGCGCAACACCATCGCCACGCTCAAGTCGGTGGGCGCCAGCCTGGCTGCCGCCGTCAATCAGAATACTGCGCAGGCTCCGGCGCCAGGCGCCGATCACAAGTCGATCTTCGACGCCACCCCGTACACCTCGGCCTTCTTCCAGCATGCGCGCGAAGCCGACAAGCAAAAGCCGGCTGCGGCACAGCCAGCGCCACCACCGGCGCCGGACCCCAAGGCCGCCGCAGCGGCGCCGGCACCGGACCAGGCCAAGCCACAGACCGACCCCACCGCCGGCGCAGCCGCGCTGTGGTGGAATCTGTTGCAGGATCAGTTCAAGCAGGCGGTATCGACTGCCGCGGCGTCGGAGTCGATGATGGCCGAGACGGCAGCCAAGTTTGCCGCCGCAGCGACGGCCAAGCCGGCAGCCGATGCAGCGCAACCGGCGGCAGAAGCAGCGGCGCCAGCGGAGGACAAGAAACCCGCCGCCAAGCGCGCACCGCCGAAACCAGCCAAGCCAGCCGCCGGGAAGTAAACGTTACAAGCGCCTGAGAAACCTGCAGAGCGAGACGCAGCGACGAAGACAGTACGAATGTACGGCGAGGAGCTGCAACGAAGCTATGGAGGCTTTATCAGCGCTATGCCAGGCGCAGAATGCGGATGGCATCGACCAGCCCGTCAGCTTGTTTTTGGACTTTCTGGACGTCGATCAAACCTTCTTCTTCAAGCAGCTTGGCGCTGTCGAGGGCGCCCTGGAAGCTCTCGATGGTGTCACCCTTGGCGGCGACCGGTTTTACCCAGGCTACGCTGCCGACCTTCATTTTCGTATAGACTTCTTTTGCGATATCGCGCATAAATTTACATCCTCTCTCTGGTGGCACGGTCTTGATGGCCGCACCTGTTTTAATATTATTAATATAAATGGTTTAACGATCCGGGACCGCGCCGTTGGCGGCCTCGTACTCGCTGGCCGCAACTGCCGCCACCACGCCGGATACCGGCGCCAGCATCGCCAGTTGCTCCATCAACTGGGCAAAGCGCGGCTGGCCGGGGGCGATGGCGTCGACATGCATGAGCACCTCGATCGCCTCGTCGGCCAGTTCGCGCACGTAGCCGGTTTGCTGCAGGCGCGAGATCAGGATCTGCGCCGAATTGAACAGGATGCGCATATTGTGCGGCAACGCGTTGCGCGCCACGCGCATCCAGTCGATGGCTTCGCCCAGCCGGTCGGACTTCCACAGCAGCACGCCCTTGTTCATCATGTCGGCCGCTTCCTTGCGCGCAGAGCGTATCAGTTCGATGCCCTCGTCGCCCATGCGCGCCTTGTCGAAGATCTTCTGCACTTCGTCCATCAGCGGCACGTTATCATGGTTGTTGCGCGCAATGTAGCACAGCAGTCCCACCGGCGCCTCTTTCACGCCCACCGCGAACAGCAGGGTCGCCATGTCGAGGCAGGTGGCGGTGTCGGGCCGGTGGCGGCTTTCGTCGGCCAGCATCGCTTCGAGTTCGTCGCCCGATTTGCGCGCGCGGCGAAAGTCGCCGGTCTCGTGGTGTACCAGGCCCTCGGTGATCTTGGCGCGCAAGGTGACCTGGTCGCCGCCGAACTGGTGGACCGCCGCGTTGAGCAGGCGGATCGCTTCCTTGGTGTCGTTCTTCTTGCCGCACACGCGCGCCATGCCGAAGTAGGCGTCAACTGTCTTGGCCACCGAGTATTCGCCGATGTCGATACACTTGCGGAACGCTTTTTCCGCCACCGGGATGTTCTCGAGCCGGAGCGCAGTCTGGCCCAGGGTGCGCTGGCGCGGCACCGAATTGGGCGACAGCTTGGCCGCCTTTTGCAGCACGTCGAACGCTTCCTCGTGCTTTCCCTGCAACTGAAACGCCCGCGCCAGCTGGTCGAAGGCGTCGATATAGAAGCGGTTGTCGGCGATCACCGCCTGGAACATCTTCTGCGCTTCTTCCACCTCGCCGTCGTGCATCATGATCCTGGCCAGGCCGCAGCGCGCCCAGTTGTAGTCGCGCTCCTGCAGCACATGCTCGTACACCTTGCGCGCGCCGATCGGGTCGCCGGCCTTGAGCTGCAAGGTGGCCTTCATGCGCAGCAGGTCGATTTCGTGCAGCGGGTTGACGGGAATCTGCTGCTCGCACAGGCGCGCCGCGCGCAGGTAGTCCTTGTCGGCATAGGCCTGGTCGATCTCGCGGAAAATCTGCTTTTTCAGCCACACGCGGTTCAGGCGCGTGAGCAGCACGCCCTCGGTGATCGGCTTGATGATGTAGGCATCGGGCTGGTGCTCGGCCGCGCCCATCACCGACTCCACGCTTTTTTCGGCGGAGACCATCAGCCACACGCTGCTGGGCAGGATCAGGTTGCGGATGCGCGCTTCTTCCAGCACCTGCTGGCCGTTCTTGCCGTCGCCCAGGTTGTAATCGCACAGCACCACGTCGTAGCGGGTTTTGGCCAGCAACATCATGCCCTCGCCGCCGCTGGCCGCCTGGTCGATATGCTTGGCGCCCAGGTTGCGCAGCGATTCGCGCAGCAACTGGCGGATGCCCACGAAATCGTCGACGATCAGGTAGCGCTTCTCGCCCCAATCGATCTCGCCGTCGCTCTGCACCATGGCCGTCATGGCAGGCGCAGTACGAAACAGCCACCGCCCAGGCTACCGCCATTTTCCAGGGCGATGGCGCCGGTGCGCTGGCGGTGGCGGTGCATGCGCGCCACCTCGCTGGAAAAATACAGCCCCAGGCCGCTGCTGTTGCTGGAGAAGCGCACGCGCACTTCGCGGGTATCCATGGCGTTGGCGCCGGCGTCCAGCATGGCCTGCGGGAAGCCGCTGCCATTGTCTTCCACCCGCAGTTCCAGGAAGTCGCCGTCCTTCCGCACCGACAGGCGGATGCGGTCGCGCGTGTAGCGGATGGCGTTGTTGATCGCGTGGACCAGCACCCCGATCACCAGTTCTTCGTCGAAGGTCCAGATGGCGTCGGGTGCGAAGTCGGTCTCGAAGGCGATGCCGCGCGAGTGCAGCAGGATGCGCGCCTGCCCTTCCACCTGCTCGACCAGTTCGCGCACGCTGCGCGGAGCGGGATCGAACGGGTAGCCTGGTTTGCCCACTTCCTTGTACAAGGCAAGCAACTGGATCAGGCTGTCGTTCAGGCGGCGCGTCTGGTACAGCATCTGGCCCAGTTCCTGGTACTGCGCCGGCTCGGCGGCGGCGGCAGCGGCTTGCGCCGCAGGGGGCGTGGCCAGCAAGTGTTCGAGCGTGCCACTCAAGACGCTGATCGAATTTTTCATGTCGTGCACGGTCGATGCCAGGAACATCAGCAGTTCGGGCGAGCCTTGGTAGTGCTGGGACAAGTCGTCATCCATCGCGTCGCGCTCCGTGGATTCAAACCGGGATTATAGCGCACGGCAGCAACCGTAAAGCGCGGCTACTGGCTGCGGCGCCGCTGCTTGAGCAGGAAGCGGCCCGGGTCGAGCGCATCGACCAGCGCAGCCTCGAGCGGCGCCGGCGCGCCTTCCAGCTGCGACACCAGCAGCTCGGCCATCAGCGGCGCCCAGATCAGGCCGCGCGACGCATAACCGAGCAGTCCATACAGGCCCGCATGGCGCGGCACATCGCGCAAGTGTTCCAGCCGGCCGGCCGACTCGACATCGGGCAGCGCGCCGGCCAGCGGCAGGCGGTCCGGCGCGGCGCTGCGAAAGCCCACCCGGCCGGCCAGCGGCGCGGTGTCGATCAGCGCCGCCACATGGGCGCCCGGCACAATCTCGGCCAGCCGCGCCAGGTTTTCCTGCTGGCTGCCGGCCCGCAGGTCACGGCCGTCGTCATTGTCGTAGGTGGCGCCGGCGGAGACGATGCCGTCGGCGACCGGCGTAACGTACGCTTCGCGGCACACCACCAGCGGCAACTGCGGAGGGCTGGTCGCCACCGCCAGGTGCGTCACCTGGCCGCGCAGCGACTGCAACGGCAGTTGCGCAGCTTGCGCGATGTGGACCGCGCCGGCGCCGTTGGCCAGGATCACCGTGGGCGCTTGCGCCAGCACCGCGCCACCCTCGCCTTGCACCAGCCATTCACCGGCATCGGTGCGGCGCAAGGTGATCGCCGCGCTGCAAAATGCGCGCTGCAGGCGCTCACCGCACGCGTCCAGCATGGCCGCGCACAACGACGACGGCCGCGCCCAGCCGCCCTGCTCGAACACCCAGCCGCCGTGCGGCGTGAGGCCGCCCAGCAGCGCCCCCGCCTCGGCCGCGTCGGCCCAGCGCGCGTACGCCGGCGGGTAGTGCCAGTGCTCGAGCACCGCGCGCTGGACCTCGGCGTGGCCGGCGTCGCGCGCCAGTTGCAGCACACCGCAAGCGGCGCCGGTGAAAGCCTGGCCCACGCCACCGAGCCGGCGCCACTCGCGCAGCGCGAACAGGTAGGCGGCACGCGACAGGCGCGTGGGAATATTGTCGTCTTTTGACAGCAGCGGCATGAAGATGCCGGCCAGGTTGCCAGACGCTTCCTGCGCCGGTTGCGCGTGGCGCTCGACCAGGGTCACGTCCCAGCCACCCGCGCACAGGCGGCGGCAGGCGCTGGCCCCGGCCAGGCCGGCGCCGATGACCACCGCACGGCGCTCGCGCAGCGGTGGGGCGGCAAGGCCGACGAATGGCGAGCGAAGGCCCCGGTACTCGGCAGCGATATCGTCACCGCCATCCACCCGGCGGCAGGCGAAACCGGCGGCGGCCAGCGCCCACACCAGCAGCTCATCGGGCGCACGCGCATGCAGCGTGGCGCCGGGTGCAGCCAGCCGCGCCAAGGTACGCGCGTGGCCCGGCGCCAGCACGCCGACGTGAAACGCATCGACACGGGCCGCCACCTGAGGCAGCACCGCGTCCAGCGCGCCGGCCAGCAGGTCGAGCGTGACGCGGCCGTCGTCGAGGATGATGCGGTGAACACCCGGCACGTCGAGCGGCCAGAGCGCGCGCAGTTGCGGGTCGGCGCTGACCGCAACATCGGCCACGCGCGGCGTCAGCGCCAGGTAGTGCAGCCTGGGATGCTGCGCGCGCGCCTGCGCAAAGCGCGCGCCATCGCCGAAGTCGGTATCGAGTACCACATGTGGTTGCGTCATCAGTGCTGTCATCGGCGCCGTCATCGGTGCCGGCAGAAGCAGTCGGCATCGTGGTCGTCCACCATGCCGATGCCCTGCATGTACGCATAGACGATGGTCGAACCGACAAACTTGAAGCCCAGTTTGGCCAGGTCCTTTGACAGCCGGTCCGACAGCGCGGTCTTGATGATGCGTTCACCGGTATTGTTGACGATGGGCTGGCCATCGACGTAAGACCACAGCAGCCGATCGAGGCTGTCGCCGCCGGCGCGCAGGCGCAGGTAAGCTTGGGCGTTGGTGATGGCTGCCGCCACTTTCAGGCGGTTGCGTACGATGCCGGGGTTGGCCAGCAGTTCGGCCACCTGGTCCGGGCCGTAGGCGGCGATTTTTTCGGCGTCCCAGCCGTCAAAAGCGGCGCGGTAGCTGGCGCGCTTGTTCAACACGGTCTCCCACGACAGGCCGGCCTGCGCGCCCTCGAGGTTGAGCATCTCGAACAGGCGCAGTTCGTCGTGGCACGGCACGCCCCACTCGGTGTCGTGGTAGTCGAGATAGAGCGGGTTGGCGGGTTTGGCCCAGCTGCAGCGAATAATGGTCATGGTGGTACCGGTTGCAAAGCGATCCCGCAGTATACAACCACGCAACTGCAGCAACTGTGCTACAGCTCCAGGTCGATCGACAGGCCGGTGCGGCGCCGTTCGCCGTCCAGATCCAGCGGGCCGGCCAGGTTGCTCACCACGCGCACGACACCGTCGGCCAGCGCTTGCGGCAGCGCATGCATCAGGCGCGGGAACAGGTCCACCGCGTTGCCCGCGCCGGTGGCGTGCAGCGCGGCCCAGGCGTCGCGGCCCGAACGTTTGGCGATGTACAGCCCCTGGTCGGCCAGTTCCACCACCTGCGGCCAGGACAGCAGGCGCGGTTGCGTGGGCAGGAACGGAAAACAGGCGAAGCCGATCGAGCAGGTCTTGCGCAGCAGTTCGCCGTCGGGCAGCACGAAGTCGCGTTCGCCCACGGCGCGGCGCATGCGTTCGGCCAGCACGCTGGCGTCGTCGCGGTGAGTGGCGCGCGCCAGCACCAGGAATTCCTCGCCGCCCCAGCGGATCACGTAGTCCGATTCGCGGAATACTTCGCGCAGGCGCGCCTGCATCTGCACCAGGATCGAGTCGCCGGCGGCGTGGCCGTAACGGTCGTTGACGTGCTTGAAGTGGTCGAGATCGACCATGTAGAACACCAGGTCGTTGGGCGCCTGGCGGTCGCCATCGCCAGTCGGCCGGGGGCGGTGCTGCAGGTCGTCGTAGCCGCGCAAGCTCATGGCAACGTCGGCATCGACGTGGCGCAGGAAGAAACGGCGGTTGCGCAGACCGGTCAGCTGGTCGGTCAGGCTCACTTCTTCGAGCGCCTGGTAGGCGCGTTCGAGTTCCAGGTTCTGGTCCAGCAGTTGCTGCTGGGTGGCGGCCACCTGGCGGTAGGCGTTGGCGTTGTCGAGGGCGATGGCGCCGTAAGCGCACAGGGTGCGGAAGATCAGCCGTTCGCGTTCGCCGTAGGCGTTGGCGCGCATCGACTGCACCGTCATCACGCCCAGCACCCGGTCGCCCACGGCCAGCGGCGCAAACAGCATGCTCAGCGTGGGCAAGGTACCCGGAATCAGGTTGACGTTGACTTCGCCCTCTTGCAGCGCGACCTGCAGTTCGCGCCGCTCGCGCACGCAGCGCGCGGAATCGGCATGGGGGTCGTTCAGCGCCACCCGCAGCGGCGCCAGCGGGCGGCCCGCTTCCACGCTGAACGCGCTGGCCAGCCATTCGCCGTCGGGTTCGATCAGGAACACGGAGAACAGGGTGGCGTCGAGCAGGCCGTGGACGTGGCGGTCCAGCGCGCGGAACACGGCCGCCGATTCCAGCTGGGCGGTGATCTCCTGACCCACCGCGCCCAGGTGCGCCAGGGTGGCGCTGGTGCGTTGCAGGACTTCGGCGCGGCGCGCCTCGGCGGCCGCCAGCTGGCGATGGTGCTCGGCCTCGGTCTGGGCGCGCTCGGTCTGGTATTGCACCTGCATGGCGATGGCGCGGTTGGTGGCGTCGCGGCTCTGGGTGAGGTCGCGCGCGGCGCCGGCCCGCAGCGCGATCGCGTAGGCGCGCTCGAAATCGCCCACGGCCGCGTATTCGCGCGCGGTGGCGTCGAGCAGCGCGCCCGGTACGGTATAGCCGTCGATGGTGACGGCGATGTCCAGCGCCAGCAACAGGTAGTGCAGCGGCACGCTGGGCGCTGTCCCGCAGGATGCTTCCATTTCGGGGGGCGGTGCCAGCGCGGGGGCCCCTGCGCGAGCCGGCAGGGCGTGGATGTCGGCCAGCACCTGGAGCGCGGCAATCTGCGCCAGCGTGTCGCCCTTGGCGCGCGCCAGCACCAGCGCGCCCTGCGCCACGAACAGCGCCTCGCCGGGCCGGCCCAGGTGTGCCAGCGCGTGCGCCTGGCCGCGCCGCGCGCTGCTCTGGAAGTCGCCCTGGCCCAGCGCGTCGCCGCGCGCAGCCAGCCGGGTGAAGCTGTCGAGCGCCGCCGCGTGGTTGCCCAGGTCAAGCGCCAGGTCGCCCTCGTATTCGAGCGCCACCGCGTAGGCGCGCGACCCGGCCAGTGGCGCCAGCACTGCCAGCGCCTCGCGCAGCAGGGTTTGCGCGGCCTCGCGCTGGCCCAGCTGGCGCAAGGTTTCGGCGGTCTGCATCAGGCACATGCCGACCGACAGCGGCCAGCCGGTGGGGCGCGCCAGGTCCTGGCCACGCTGCATCCAGTCCAGCGCCGCCTCGTGGGCGTTCAGGCAGGTGAAGGCATTGCCGATATTGGTGGCGATGATGATGGCGCGGCGCACCTGGCCACTCGAGCGCGCCGTGTCGAAGCTGCGCATCAGGTGGCCGATGGCGCGGCCGTATTCGCTGCGCTGGAAGGCGCGGGCACCGAAGAAATCGCTGATCCAGCCGGCGGCGATGGCGGGCATGGCGTCGAGCTCGGCGTTTGCGGCCGGGCGCCACGGCGGCTGCAAGCCGGCGCTGTCGGTGAAGGCGGCGCAAATGCCGGCGGCGGCACCGATGATGTCGATGCGCACCGGATCGGGTGCAGCGTGCGCCGCTGCGGCGGCCTGGGACAACCAGCCGCTGGCAGCCATGCTGTTGCCGCGGTCGTTGGCCACCCAGGCCTGCACCCAGCAGGCGTCGGCGCGGGCCTGCAGCGATGCAGGTTCAGGGGCGGGCGCACCGGCAGGCGCACCGGCGCCGTGGGCCAGCAGTTGCAGCGCCTGGTCGGCCTGGTACTGGGCGGTATCGAGCTCGCCGCCGACCCAGGCGCCTTCGGCCGCCACCAGCAGCAGCCGCGCGCGCAGGACCGGCACATCCTGCGGCGCCACCGCCGGCAGCAGGGCCAGGACCTCGCTGCCGAGCTGGCGGGCGCGCACGGGATCGCGCTGGCGCAGGTGCCAGGCCAGCGCCGTCAACGCCGGCAGGCGCGCCTTGCCGGTCAATTCCGGCAAGGTGTTTTCCCATTGCGCCAGGTCTGCGTCGCACACGAACATGTCCACTCGGTGATTCCTCCTGCTGTGGGGGCGTTGGATGCCTGCCCGTCGCTGCATTATTCCACAGTTTCCAGACAACACAGTTTCCAATTTGCAATTATTGTTCTTTTCTTGGGTCAACCCCGGTACAAGCTTGGGGCGAAAAAAAACGCCGGGCGTTGCCGGCCGGCGTTTTAGCGCTGCTGCGAACGACAATCAGGAGGCGTGCTTGCTGATCTCGTTGAGGCGGATGCGCATGCTGTCGGTGGCTGCCGGGCCGGGCGCGAACATATAGTCTTCGTCGTTGATGGCCAGGCCGCTATTGGCGTCCACCAGCACCTGGTCGGCCGGCTTGCCGGTTTCGCGGCTCACCACCAGCAGGCTGGCGCCTTCCGGGGCCAGGTGGTCATTGCCCCAGGCGATGAAGGCCAGCAGCACCGGCTTGAAATCGCGTCCGGACTTGGTCAGCACGTACTCGTAGCGCGGCGGCCGGGCGCTGTACTGGCGCCGTTCCATCAGGCCGCCCTCGACCAGGCCGTTCAGGCGCCGGGTGAGCATATTGGGAGCGATCTTGAGGCTTTTTTCGAACTCGTCGAAGCGGCTCAGGCCATAGAAGGCGTCGCGCAGGATCAGGATGCTCCACCACTCGCCTACTTTGCCAAGGCTGCGGGCGATCGGGCAAGGCATGCGTCCAAAGTCGGTATGTTTCATTGTTTACTCCTCGGTTCCAGGTTTTACATCGGAAAATACTGCCAGATAGTTACTAAGTCGAGTTCGGTGAGAATTAGTGACTAGCATGTTTGAGGTGAAAATGTGTGAACTTTGCCGGCGGTGGATGATGCGTGACATTGTGCGTATTTTGTTGTCTCAATTCTCTTCTCCTGTTGTGATACATGACCCGGATGTTTCTCTATGAAAACTCCATTTTTTATACTCGCGTGACACCCCTCAAAAATAGGCTAAAAACAGGGCTTACAAACTATCCAAATTCCACTATTTGAAGAGAAGTTGATCGTGGCTGAATTGTGTATATTGGATAGAATGTTGATCTAGGTTAAAATTAGTTTCATGGTTGCACCGAAAAACAGGCACTTCCGATTGATGCTGATTCCACAAATCTGACGAAAATGAAACTTCTTGTTAAAGCACTTGGCCTGGCCCTGATCACGTTGCCGCTGCTGGCCACCGCCGGCACCAAGTCCGCCTCCATGCAAGTGAGCTTCACCGTCACCGACGCCTGCACCGTGCAAGCCGGCGCTACCGCCGCCACGGCGCCCACCGTGGCCTGCCAGCTCAACGCCCCGCACCTGACCACCCCGACCCAGCCAGCCGCCGCCACCGCGATCTCCGCTGCCGCCCCAGGCACCGCAACCAGGCAAGACTGGACCATCTACTTCTGAGCGCTTGAGAAAGCCGCCAGGGCAAGGCGCGGCGCCGAAGACAGTACGAACGCAGGGCGGGACGCTGCAACGCCGCCATGGTGGCTTTCTCGGGTGCAATCAGAAAGACACGGTGGCTGTCACGGTATCCTTGTAGTCGCCCGGCGACGGCGTGGTCTGCGCCGGCACCATCCCGTACACCGTCAACGCCTGCGCCACCCCGGTGCCGGTGCCCGTCACTGCCACCGTGCCACCGCTGCCATCGCCCCAACTGGCGCCGTCGAGCCCACTGGACACCACGTAGTCGACCGTCTCCGCCGTCCCGGTATTGCGCATGCGCCGCGCGCTGGTGCTGGCGCCATAGGTGCCGGCGCCGAGCGTGATGCGGTAGGCGGTGTTCTTGCTGCACGTGACCGACAGGCTGGATGTGGTGCGCACCGCGCTGGTAAGCAGCCGCGACTGTGGAAACGCCAGGTTGCCGATATTGATGTTGCAGTCGTTGATCACCGGGGCGCTGACCGTGAACGGAATGGCGACCGTTTGCGGGGCCAGGCAGCCGAGCAATCCCAGCAGCGAGAACTGGTAATTCATCACCGCGCTGCCGGCGCCGAAACTGGAAGCGAAGTTAAGGTTGTCCGGCCCCACCGACAGGCCGGACAAGGCGGTATCGGCCTCGAGCTTGCCGTAGATATCGACGATCCGGTCAAGACTGCCCAATCCGCCGCTCTTGTTCATGGTCAGCACGATGCCATTGCCCGATGTAGTGGTGCCTCCCACCCCGCCCCAGATCTTGGCTGCCGTGTAGGTGGCGTCCGTGTACAAGTTGTAGTTGACGCGCAGTGCACCGCTCGACAACTGGCGCATGGTGGTGTTGGTGGTCGTGGCGTTGCCGCTGCCGGCGCCCAGGTTCAGGCAGATGGTCACGTTGGGCGTGAGCAGGGTACCGAGGATATCGGTCCAGGTGCAGGTGATCTTGAAGGACGACGACGCATACACGGGCCCGGGGCTGATCGAGCTCACGCTGGGGAACGTCACATTGGCCGGCGTGATGGCGCAACTGTCGGCGCGCGCCTGACCGCAACACAGCAGCAACAGCAGCAGCAACAGCGGCGCCACCAGCCCTGCGGCGCAGCGGCGCCATGGCGCGGCCATCATTGCACGCTCCGGCACACGACCGGTCCGATGGTGGGCATGGCGTTGCCCGGCTCCTTGACGTAGGCGAATTCGGCGATGCAGCGCCGCCCTTCCAGCACGGCCTGCAGATGGTTGAGCGGGGCCAGGTTGTCGATGAAGGCCAGGCCGTCGAAGCCGGTGACGGTGGTCGTGCCGCTTTCGACGTGCAGCACTTCCAGCCCGGCCGCCAGCGGCAGACCGGCGGCGTCGTGCAGGATCACGCTGGCGGCGGCATAGGTCTCGACCGGGAAATCGGCCACCACGCCCGAGCGCCCCGCCGGGATCACGGTGAGCGTGGTGCGGGCGATGCGCGCGTCCAGCGGCAGGCTGCTGGTGTCGATCGAGATCTGGTTCGACAGGTACGGCGTCAGGTTGGGCACCAGCAAATAGCCGCTGCTGCTGGTGGTGCCGATCGGCCGGTTTTCCTGCAGCACCGGCAAGCCACCGACGCCGGCCGACACCAGCGCAAAGCCGGCACCCACCTGGCGCGCCGCGTGCACGCTGCCCTCCATGACCACCACCGAGCCGGACGCGCTGAACGCGGTTTCGCGCTTGCCGCCGCTTTCCTGCAGGAAGGCGCCCACCTGGCCGTAATTGCCCAGGTAGGTGCCCTGGGCCTGGCGCAAGGTGGCGCCGTTGTTTTCCAGCGACTGCAAGCCCCAGCCGAAGCCGCCCGCGTAGTCGACCGCGCGGCCCAGGGTGAGGTTTTTCGATTGCACGCCGTTCTGGCGGCTGCTGCTGGCATTGGCCGACAGGCGCTCGCCGAACGTGCCGCTCAAGCTGAAGTACACGCCGCGCGTGTTGGCATCGCGAAAATCGCGGTAGGCGCTCACGCTCAGGTACAGGCCGGCGCCCAGCGTGGCCGCGTACGACAGCGCCGCCACCCGCGCTGGCGGCGTGATCGCTACGCGCTGGCTGATGAACGACAGGCCCAGGGTCTGGCCGCCGAACAACCCCAGGTTGACATTGACGCGGTTGCTGGCGCGGATGCCGGGCCCGCCGTCGGCCGTGCCCAGGTCGCTGTAATGGCGGCTGGCGCGCAGCGATTCCATGTCGATGCTGAAGCCAGGGCTCAGGTACTGGTAGCCGATGCTGGCCTGGGCGCCCTTGCCGGTGCCGCCCGAAGCGCCGGCAACTGAGCCGGCAACTGAGCCGGTCAGTACGCCGATCTGCCCCATGCGCCACATGCCGCCCACGCCGCCGTTGACCACGCCGTTGCCGGCCTCGCCGTGCGCTTCCACGGTCAGGCGGTCGGTTACGCCGCGCCGCATCGAGCCGCTCAGCGCCGGCGAATTGTCGTAGCTGAACGATTTGCTGGTGTAGTCGCGCCGCAGCACGCCCAGCTCCACCGAGTAATCGGTGAGCCCCTCGGCCAGCAGGCGGGTATCGACATACAGCGGCACCACCGTGGTGACGGCGCGCCCGGCCGTGTCGCGCGTGACCAGGGTGGCCTGGCCAGCGCCGGTCAGGCCCGACACCTGGTTGATGACGAACGGGCCGGACGGCACCGCCGTCTCCATCTGGCGCACGCCGTTGACATACAGGCTGACCGCGCTCGGCACCACCGACGAGCCCGCCAGCGAGGCCACCGGGAAGGTCAGCAAGTCGGGCCGCAAATCGAAACTCTTGCGCCACTGCACGCCGCCCATGCGCAGCGACCGGCTCCAGGTCAGCGACGAGGAAATCAGGTCGCCCACCTGCCAGGTTTCCAGCGTGTGCGGATCGGAGCGCACCCACGATGAGTCGAGCCGCACGTATTGCGTGAGCAGGTTGCTGCTATTGAACACGCCGGTTGTGCTGAACACGCCGCTGGCGTTGAAATAGCGCAGCTCGTTGGCCACCGACAGGTAGCGCTCGTCGCCGCGACGGGCAAAGGCGTCGTAGCTGAACACGGCGCCAGGCGTGACGCTGGCCTCGCCCGGCTGGCGCAGGCTGCGCGCGTTCAGCGCCACCGGCGTGCGCAGCGCGTCGTCAAGGCGCAGCGCAATGCGCTGGGTGGCAGGGTCGTAGGTATAGCGCAGTCCGCGCACGTCGTCGAGGTTGACGGACTCGCGGTCGGCGACACCCAGCCGCTGCGGGTCGAGCTCGAGGTCGCGCAGGTTTTGCACGGTGCTGTTCAGTCCTGTACTGCCCAGCACCGTGCCGGGCTGGTGCGTAAAGCGCAAGATCAAACCGGTCTCCTGGCCGTTCAAGGTCACCTCCAAAAATAATTCTTCCTCTGCTGTTGCCAAGGTTGCCGGGGTTGCCGCTGCTGGCGCTGCTGCGGGCGCCAGCGCCGGCAGCGGCGGCGCCACCGGAATTTGCGCGCGCGCGCCGGCCATGGCGCCGCCAGCGAGGACTGCCAGCACCGTCATCGTCACCTTCAGGCAAGGCAGCCGCCGCCACATGGCGCGGCTACTCCAGTACCGCCACGGTGCTGGCAGTCGCAGGCTTGGCATTGATATTGGCTTTGACCGCCAGCGTGCCGCGCAGGTCGGCGTCGCCCGGCACGGGCAGGCGCCACTCGCGCTCGCGGCCGGCCAGCACGTAGCCGAACAGGCCCTCGGCGATCGTGAAATTTTTTCCGGCGGCGTTGCGCAGTTCGAACGAACCGATCTGCGCACGCAAGGCGCCGCTGTTGCGCACCTTGAGCCGCCAGTGGTCATCCTGGCGGTAAACCGCCCAGGCCAACGCCGGCGCCATGCGCTCATCGGCAGGCTGGACAAACATGGGAACGGAATAGCGCAGGCGGATATCGACGCCACTGGCGGGGCCTTCGCCCTCGCGGGGAATTTCGTCGATGAGGATCCGGTAGCTCAACTCGCGGCTGGGGAGTTGACTGCTGCGTCGCACGAGGCGAATGATCTGGCTGCTTTTAGGCCCGATCTGCAATATGGGGGGACTCGCTACTACTTCTTGGGTCGGGGTCAACACATCTTCCATGTTGTTCTGATCCCACAAAAACACCCTGACCTGGCCGTACACGGGAGTGTCTCCCATGTTTTGCATGGTGATGCCGGTGGCACCCTGGCCTGCACGCAAAATAATCATCACTGGCGAAATCTGCAAATTAGCAGCGCTCGCTTCAAGCCCCAGCATCCCGATCAACACGAGCATACCGAGTTTCATCCAGCACCCAAGGCGCGCGGACAAGGTCATCGTTTAGAAATACACCGTGGCCGTGATGGTCGACTTGTAGGTGTCCGGCTGCGGCGTGGCCTGGGCCGGGATGGCGCCATACACGGTCAGCGCTTGCGAACTGCCCGAACCGGTACGGGAAAGGGTATCGGTACCCTGGGTATTGCCCCAGTTGGTGGCGCCGGAAGCCTGGAACAGGTTGTAGGAGACGGTGCTGGTGTTGGCGCCGGTACCGCTCATCACTCTGGCAGCGATGGTGGAGCCGGTGCCGGTGCCCGCGCTCAGGCCCACGTTGTACGGCGTGGTGTTGGTGCAGGTAACGTTGAGCGTGGTATTGACGCTGACCGTGGTCGCCAGCACGCCCTGGCTCTGGCCGAAGTCCAGCGGCTGGGTGGCGATGGTGCAGTCGGCGATGATCTTGAGCGTGACATCGAAGTTCGAGGTCTTGCTGCCGTTGGAATACACGGCTGCATCGGCCAGCGGCGCCGCGACAGTCAGGGTGGTAGCGACGACCGTGGCAAGCGCGGCAAGGCCATTTTTACGGGTGCGCATATAACCTCCTTCAGGGATAAGTGAACGAAAAGTTGAGGTCGGGGGCCTTAAAACTTGCCCATTCCCAATACTTGATTCAATTATTGTTGATCTAAAAAAACCCTGCTTTTGCTGGAGGAGAGGAAGGTTTTGTGCGCGTAGAAATCTGCCAAAAAAAATCCCAAACATGGGCATAATGACGACAGACGCGCAACACTCCATATCAAAAGATTACCAACACTCAAGGTGATTCATGCAGATGGCCGACAGCACCATGAGCAAGATCCTCATCGTCGACGACTCGGCATTCGAGCAGCGCCTGCTGGTCGACCTGCTGAGCGAGATGCCGTACAAGGTCTCGGTGGCGTTCAACGGCCTGCAGGGTTATCACCTGGCGCTGGCCAACCATCCCGACCTGATCCTGCTCGACGTGCGCATGCCCGACATGGACGGCTACGCCGCCTGCCGGCTGCTCAAGGCCAACCCGGCCACCCAGGACATCCCGGTGATTTTCCTCAGCGGCGCCGACGCCGACGAGGAACGCATCATGGGCTTGTCGATCGGCGGCGTCGATTACGTGTCCAAACCGTTTTCGCCGGGCGAACTGGCCGCGCGCATCCAGGTCCACCTGGCGCTGGCCCAGCGCGCCCAGGGCGCTTCGGGGTCGGCCACTGCCGGCGCTGCGGCAGCGCCGTCGCTGGCGAGCGCCAACGATCCGGCCGACCACCACGCATCGGCCTCGCCCTACGGCGTCGATCCCGATGCCGTGACCGTGGCGGCCGTCAAGCGCCTGATCGCCGACAACCTGGCCTCGCTGCCGGGCCTGGCCGAAATCGCCCGCAGCGTGGGCACCTACCGCGAAAAACTGTCGCAGGTCTTCCGCGAACAGACCGGCATGACGGTGTTTTCATTTATCCGCGAGGCGCGCATCCGGCGCGGCGAGGAGCTGCTCAGGGACACCGATATCGACGTGCAGGACATTGCCCTGCTGATCGGCTTCAACAACGCCGGCAACTTCGCCACCGCCTTCCGCGAACGGCTGGGCGTGACGCCAACGGCGTTCCGGCAGGCGATCCAGCAGCGGCGCTCGCCGTTGAATTGAGGACGTGAGGACGGAAACTCAGGCGGGCTGCTGCGGCCCGGTCTCCTGCATCTTGCGCCGCCAGAAGAACCACGATGCCAGCGCATTGAACCAGTACACGCCATAGAGCACCGACGTCAGGTACAGCTCGCGGCTGGCGTACAGCGGCACCGCGATGGTGTTGACGAGCAGCCAGAATTGCCAGGTTTGCAGGCGGCGGCCCATCAGCAGCAACTGGGCGATCACGCTGAACATCAGCACGCCCGAGTCGATGAACGGCGCGTAGGCGTTGGTGTAGGCTTGCAGCAGCAGGCCGTAGATGACGGTGGCGGCCAGGCCGAGCGAACCCATCCAGATCAGGGCCTGCGGCCGGGCGCGCGTGATCGGCAGCGGCGCGCCGGTACCGCCGCGCAGCCAGCGCCACCAGCCGATCACGCAGGTGACGATGAAGAACAGTTGCAGGGTGACGTCGGCGTACAGGCGCGATTCGTAGAACAGCACGGCAAACAGGACGCAGCCGATGATGCCCAGCCACCACGAATGCACATTGTTGCGCCCGGCAAGAAAGATAGAAACCGTCATGACGGCATTGGCGGCGATTTCCAGCGGAGAGGTCAAAGGGTTCCTTCGGGCGGCAGGCAGGCGGCTGAGGTCAGTCGCGGCAATAGGCTGGCAGCACGGCGGCTGGAAGGTCTTCGCCGCTGCAACGCCAGAGCACGCGCTTATTCTCGTCCAGGCGGGGCGTGAACGCAATAGCGCGGCCCCGATACCGGGTATCCCTCGGACACCGTGTCGCTGGAAGCCGCTGGCAGAAGTTAACGCTTTATGGCAACAATACCATCTCAGGGCAACGCGGTTTGCAGGTCGCCGAGATTGACCGGCTTGACCAGGTGGGCGTTGAAACCGGCCGCACTGCTGCGCGCCTTGTCGTCCGCCCTGCCGTAGCCGGACAGCGCGATCAGGGTGACCGCCGCGCCGTGCGGCAAGGCGCGCAGGCGGCCGGCCAGCTCGAAGCCGTCCATGCCGGGCAGGCCGATGTCGAGGATGGCCACTTGCGGCATCGCGACGCTGGCGGCGGCAATCGCCTGGGCCGGATCGTAGGCCACGCTGGCCTCGTAGCCGAGTGCGCCAAGCAGCTCGGCCAGGGAATCGGCGGCGTCCTGGTTGTCGTCCACCACCAGCACGCGCACGCTGGCGCCCGGTTGCGATGCGGACGCTGCCTGCGCGGCCGGCGCTGCGGGTGCCGCCACCGCTACCGGTTCGGCCTCCACCACCACCGAATCGGGCAGATGGATGGTAAAGGTGCTGCCGCGCCCTTCGCCGCCGCTGTAGGCCTGGATGGCGCCGCCGTGCATGCGCACCAGGTTGTGCGCCAGCGCCAGCCCGATGCCGAGGCCGCCCTTGGCGCGGTCGAGTTTGCGGCTGCCCTGGACGAACAGGTCAAAAATATGCGGCATCAGGCTGGCCGGGATGCCGTTGCCGTCGTCGGTCACCTGGATGTGCAGGTCGGCCCCGCGCACCCGCGTGGAGACGGTGATGTGGCCGCCGTGCGGCGTGTAGCGCGCGGCGTTGTTGAGCAAGTTGGCGACCACCTGCGCCAGCCGCGCCGGATCGCCATGCCAGCCCACGGTGGGCACGTCCACCAGCAGGCGGTGCTGCTTTTGCTCGATCAGCGGTGCGGTCAGTTCGATCGCGCGGTTGAGGATGTCGGCCAGCGGCGTGGTTTGCTTGCGCAGCTCGACCTTGCCGCGCGCCAGGCGCGAGACGTCGAGCAAGTCGTCCACCAGCCGCACCAGGTGATCGACCTGGCGCTCGATCACGTCCTGCTGGTGGCCGGTATCGGCGGCATGGGCGGCACCGAGCTTCATCAGCTTGAGCGCGGTGACGATGGGCGCCAGCGGGTTGCGCAGCTCGTGGCCCAGCACGGCCAAAAATTCATCCTTGATGCGCGCCGTGGCATCGAGGTCGCCGTGCAGGCGGTCGCTTTCGGCCATGGCCAGCGCCAGCGCGCGGTCGGCCTCCAGCCGGCTGAGCGTGGCGCACACGCTGGCGGTGAACTGCGCCAGGAACTGGCGGCAGGCGCCATCCACCGGCACCTGCGGCGCGACGTCGAACACCAGCGCCAGCTCGGCGCACGGTTGCAGCTCGGCGCCCTGCACCACGACCAGGCCGGCATCGAGGTCGGAAACGACCGTGGCGGATGACTCCCCGCGCAGCATCTCCACGCCGCGCAGATCGCGCGGATGGTCGGCCGCACAGCGTGCAATGGCGGCAGCCACGTCGGCATCGGTGCGGCAGGCCAGCAAGGCCCGGCCCAGCAGGTCGAGCGCATGGCGGCGGCGTTCAGCCAGCACCTGGGTAGTGGTTTCGGTGCACACCACCAGCACGCCGCCCACGCGGTCGCGGTCGTCGAACACCGGGGTGTAGCTGTAATTCCAGTACACGTCTTCCAGGCGGCCGTTGCGCACGATGGGCACCAGCTGGTTGGCATAGAGCTGCGGCTCGCCGCCGCGCCGCACGTGCTCGATTTGCGGGCCGACCGTGGGCCAAGCTTCGGCCCAGCACGCGGGACCGCTCTGGCCCAGCGCGGCCGGATGCTTGTCGGCGCCAAAGCACGGCACGAAGGCGTCGTTATACACCTGCACCAGTTCCTCGCCCCAGTACAAAAACATCGGCTGCGCCGCGTGCAGCACCACGCCCACGCAGGTGCGCAGCGACGCCGGCCAGCTGTCGATGGCGCCGAGCGCCGTGGTGTGCCACGGGTAGGCGCGCACCAGGTCGCGCATCGGCGTACCGGCGCCGATGAAGCGGTGCGAAGGTACTGCCGGCAGGGAGGAAACGGGTAGGGCCGTCATGATCTATTTATCTGAGGAAAGCAGAAGTGTAGCAATTGGGTACTGGCGCGGCGCACGATAGGCGGGTCGTTATCCGTGGAGAATCAGCTGTTCGGCTGCATGATTTTTCATTGCTTTTATGGCATGTTAGCTGGCGTCCTAACCGGCCCGGCTGCGCAACTGTCGTGAGCGCGCAACGACCGGGCTCATCCATGGAGGAGCTCATGCCAAAAGCAGTATCAATAAAATCAACTGCGTGACTGTTTCCCGCAGCTGCGGTTGCGGGTCCGGATGCCTCGATATGATCGGTTCACCCGCAAGGGGGAGACGAAACATACTATAAGAGGATAAGCATGCAGAACCGCAACCATCGCAGTCCGCTCAAGCCGTCCGTGCTGGCCGTCATCGGCGTGCTGGCCGCCATCGGCGCCCAGGCACAGGAAACCACCGCGCCCGCCACCACCACCGACGGCAAGAGCGCCGAAGAACAGGTCGTGGTCGTGAGCGGCTTTCGCGCCAGCCTGAACAGCGCCCTCAACACCAAGCGCGCCAGCGACGGCATCGTCGACGTGATCAAGGCCGAAGACATCGCCAAGTTCCCCGACGCCAACCTGGCCGAATCGCTGCAACGGGTGCCCGGCGTCTCGCTCACGCGCGGCGACGGCGGCGAAGGCAAGCAGATCACCGTGCGCGGCCTGAACGCCGGTTTTACCCGGGTGCGCATCAACGGCATCGAGGGCGTAACCGCCACCGGCGCGTCCGACATCAACGGCAGCACCAATCGCGGCCGCGGCTTCGACTTCTCGGTGTTCGCCTCGGAACTGTTCAATAGCCTGGAAGTGCGCAAGACGTCGGAAGCGGCCGTGGAGGAAGGCTCACTCGGCGCCACCGTCGACCTGCGCACCGGCCGGCCGTTCGACTTCAAGGGCCGCACCTTCAGCATCGGCGCCCAGGGCATGCACAACTCGGTCTCCAAGACCCGCGACCCGCGCGTCACTGCCTTGTACTCGGACCGCTGGAAGACATCGTACGGCCAGTTCGGCGCGCTGATCTCGGGTGCCTACTCCAAGCGCACCGCGCAGGAAGAAGGCTACGAAGCAGTGGAGCTGCTCAGCGCCAGCAACGACGGCGGTTTCTGCTCGCCGCTGGGTGCGTCCGTGCAGAATCCGGCCAACAATGCAGTCAAGGGCGTGACCGCCGCCAGCTGCGGCTTCGGCGTGCCGCGCACGTCGAACCCCACCGCCTACAACGACGTCATGGGCCGCACCGATAACTATGGCGGCACGGTGGCCAATCCGCTGCCCGGCTCGGGCGCGTTCGCACCGCGCATTCCGCGCTTTCGCCGCTCGCTCACCGAGTACGAGCGCACCGGCCTGACCGGCGCGCTGCAATGGCGCCCGAGCAGCGCCACCGAGTTGAACCTCGACCTCATGGGCGGAAAGTTCAACAACAAGCGCTACGACAACTACATCTCGGCGATCTCGTTCGGGCGCAGCATGGGCCAGTCCAACGGCAAGCCGCAGACCTCGATCGTCGATGCCCACTTCAACGACAACGGCAGCTGGGACTACGGCCGCTTCAACGCGGTCGACATCCGCACCGAGGGCCTGCTCGACGTGTACTCGACCACGTTCAAGCAATACGTGCTGTCGGGCCGCCACGACGTGACCGACCGCCTCAAACTCGATTTTTTGAGCGGCCGGTCGCGCTCGGACCTGGACGAGCCGCAACGCACCACGGTGCAGTTCGACGCGCCCAACGCCAACGGCTACTCTTTCGACTTCCGCAACAACCGCAACGTGCCGACGATTAACTTCGGCATCGACGTGACCAACCCGAACAACTTCTCGTTCGCGCCGCAGGAAGCGGACGGCACCTTCCACGGCCAGTTCGTGGGCCGCTACCTGCACACCCGCAATACGCTGAAAACCAACCAGGTCACCGCTGCGTACGAAGCCAGCGACAACCTCACCCTGCGCACCGGCCTCTCGCGCCGCAACAACAGCTGGACCAACGTGGAAATCGGCTCCGGCGGCAACGGCCTCACCTTGCCGGCCGGCGTGACCATGGATGCCATCTCGCGCCAGATCAGCGGCTTCGGCAAAGGCCTCGGCGGTTCCGGGGTGCCGGGCTCGTGGGCGGCGGTGGACCTGGACAAGTTTCTGTCCGTGTACAACATCGAGTGCCATTGCGCTGCCGTTCCCGGTTCCGAGTACAACTACCTGAACCAGGCCAACCGCGGTGTCGAGGAAAAGATCGATGCCGCCTTCCTGATGGCCGATTTTAATTACGACCTGTTCAACATCCCGCTGCGCGGCAACGTCGGTGTGCGCCACGCGCGCACCGAGATGAACTCGTTCGCGCTGGTCAACGCCAATGGCGCGCTGGAACGGGTGCGCGGGCGCAACCGCTACAACGACTACCTGCCGGCGCTGAACGTCTCGGCCACCCTGCACAAGGACGTGATGCTGCGCTTCTCGGCCGGCAAAACCCTGGCGCGGCCCGAGTACACCGACCTGGCGCCGTCGAGCACGCTCAACACGCAGGTGCAGACCGTCACCATCGGCAACCCCAACCTGTCGCCGATCCGCGCCAAGACCTTCGACCTGCAGGCCGAGTGGTACTACGACAAGAACGCCATGGTCTCGGTGGGCGCTTTCCACAAGAAGATCGGCACCTTCATCCAGGGCGTGTCGGACCGCGCCGTGTTCTCGAGCCTGGGCCTGCCGGAATCGGTCCTGCTCGGCGGCGGCTGCAGCATCACCGGCGGCACGCCGGCCTGCGCCACCTTGCCCAACACCACGGTGGTGGTGAACCGGCAAGTGAACACCCCGGGCGGTCCGCTGACCGGCTACGAGTTCAACCTGCAGGCGCCGTTCAGCTTCCTGCCCGGCATCTGGAGCAACTTCGGCCTGCTGGCGAACTACACCTACGTCGATTCGAAGATCACCTACATCACGCGGGTGGACAATCCGAACACGCCAGCCAACGAGCAGCTGACCAAGCGCGCCAACTTCACCGGGCTGTCGCCAAAAGCGCACAACCTGACCTTGTTCTACGAGGACAAGAAGTTCAGCGCCAGGGTGTCCGCTGCGCACCGTTCGGCCTACCTGCTCAACGTGCTCGGCGACGTGCAGGGCCACGATTTCACCACCGTCGATGGTTCGACCAACGTGGACTTCAGCATGTCGTACAACCTCACGCCGCAACTGCGCCTGAGCTTCGAGGGCCAGAACCTCAACGACACGCCGCTGCGCTACGGCCGCGACAGCCAGCGCAACGACACGCTGCTGTATGTGCATTCGGGCCGGACTTTCGTAGTGGGGATGAACTACAAGTACTAAGCAGAAGGGCGGAATCGCGCAGTTCATGCCGCGATTTCCGCCGCCTGGCGCATGGCGGGCCCGGCGGCCTCGTGGCAAAGCTACAGTAGGTGCTTTGATACGATCGGGAATTCCATGCCCCTGCACCGCCGCTCCTTCCTCGCTTTATCGCTGTTGCTGGGCGCCGCTGGCGTTGTCAGGGCGCAGCCATCAGCCACTCGCTACACGACCGACCAGGTGCGCGCCGACCTTCGCTTCATCGAGCAGGCGATTGCCGCCACCCACCCCGATCCCGGTTTTTCCACCGATCCCGCAAAGCTGCAGGCAGCGTACCGCGATATTGCTGCGCAGCTGCGCGCACCGCTCACGCGCGACCAGGTGTGGCGCCTGCTGGCCACGCTCAACCCGGTGTTTGCCGACGCCCATCTGGCCATCACCATGCCGGACGGGGCTGGCCAGTGCCGCACGCTGTTCGATGGCGGCGGCGCCTTGTTCCCGTACGAAGTGGTGGTGGACGCTGGCGGCGCCGTCACCATTCGTGCCGAACTGGGCGGCGGCGCCAGCGAGCTGGCCGGCATGGCGGTCAACGCCATCAATGGCATGCCGGCGCAGCGGGTGGCGGCAGAGTTGTTGGCGCGCTGCCACGGCGACACGCCGGCCTTCCGCGCCAGCCTGCTGGCCATGCGCTGGCCGTTCCTGTACTGGAAAATGTTCGGCGCCCCGACTGTTTTCGAACTGACGACGGCAGACGGACGCACACTACGCGTTGCTGCGGCTGCGCGCCTGCCTGCTTACCTTGCAGCGCAAGCGCAATTCGATCATCAGTTCGCGTTACGCCTATTGCCGGATCAGGCCGCCCTGCTCACGCTGGGTACTTTCGCCTGGCCGGACAAGCAGCAATTCCTGGCCTTCATGGCGCAATCGTTCACCCGTATCCGCGAGCACGGGGTACGTACGCTGCTGATCGACGTGCGCGACAACGGCGGCGGCAACGACGATTTCTGGATCGACGGCCTGCTGCGCTACATCGCCGACAAACCCTATCGGTGGGCCTCGGGCTACAAGAAAAAGGTGATCGCCGGACGTACCAGCCCGGGCGAACCGCTGGGCGCGGTAATCGACGGCACCATCGACAAGTGGGTGCAACCAGCGCTGTCCGAAGCGCTGCGTTTCAAGGGCGCCAGCTACCTGCTGGTGGGATCGAACACGTATTCGTCGGCCATCCTGCTGGCCAACGTGATGCAGGATTTCGGCTTCGGCAAACTGGTGGGCGCAGCGGGCGTGGCGCGCGTGCGCCAGAGCGGCGGCACGCAGAATTTTGTCCTGCCCAATACCGGCCTGGCGCTGGGCGTGCCGCGCCTGATTTTCAACCGCCCATCGGCCGCGCTGTTGCCCGACCTGCTGCAGCCGGACATCGTGCTGCCGGACAGTCCACTGGACCGCCAGCAACTGGTCGATGCCGTACTGAAGCTAGCCTAGCTCAGTGCTCTTTCCAGTGATCGAGATGGTGCGGTTCGGCTAACGGCGTGCCGTTGCGTTCGGCGCGGAAGCGGGCCGAGGCTGCGTACACGGCGCGGCGCACGCGCATGATGGAACCGAGCGGACGGTGCGCGGCGATGCAATGCCACGGGCTGAACTGCATGCCGTCATCCACCAGCACCGACAGGCCGTGCGTCCAGCCGGCCTGGGCCGGGGCTGCGATGCGCGCCACCGCCACCCACGGCGTGGTCCATTCCACGGTCGGGTCTTCGATCGGCGTCTCGTCGAGGTCGGTGCACAGTTGCACCCGCAATTCCCACTCGGCCGCGTGCTCGGTCATGAAGTCGACCACCGCACCGCGCAAGCCGTTGGGCTTGTGGTCGAGATCGACCGTCTGGTCCTTGAGCATGGCCAGTTCGGGCGAGACCGGCACCAGTTGCAGCTTGGCCATGTAGCGGCCGAACAGGATAGGCACCTGGCTGAAGAAGGTTTCTCCCAGGATGTGGGTTTGCGGGTGGCCGCCCAGGCTGACCAGGGTGGCGCTTTCGCCGCCCACCGCTTCGATCACTTTTTCGGCGCCCTGCAAAGCGGCCGACAAGGCTTTTTTCAAACCGGGCGCCTTGTCGGTGGTGGCGGCAAGCAGCTTGACGCTGCCGAGAAACTTCTTGGCCGTGGGCGCCTGGAAGGTCGGGCCGTTGACCATGATGAAATCCTGGGTGACGTCGCCCTGGCCGTCGGCCAGGCGCTCACCGGGCACGCCGATCACCTTGATGGCCATGCCGCGCGGGGTCGATACCTTATCGTCGAGCAGGTCGCCCGGCGTGGTGGACAGGCGCATCACGACCGGGTAGTCGCCGCTGGCGGCAAACAGTCCTTGCGAGTAATCGGGTGGCAGGTTGTCGAGCACGCGCAGGGTGCCGCGCAGCAAGCCGTGGCTCTTGGCGTGCACGCCGCGCGGCGCGTGGCCGCTGTCCTGGTGGACGGTGCCGGCAATATCGCGCATCTGCTCCTGCAAGCCGGCGATGGTTTCGGCCTCGTCCTCCTCCAGTACTTCGTAGGAGGGATCGTAGGGCAATGGTTGCTTCAGATGACGGGTGGGAAAATCCATGGTGGTATCCTGCTGGCTGGTTGGCTGACGTTGCCATCATGCAGAAATTATCGCCCGGCGTCTGTGGCAACACACACGCACAGACGCACGGACGATGCCCACCTGCGGCCTTATTTTCCGGCGCAGCCCGGTTGCGCCATCAGGGCGTCCGCCACATTCTCGGTGGGAATGCGCAGCACGATGGAGCGGGCCATGATCATTTCGTCGTACAAGGCCACGTTGGGCCGGGTAACCGTCTTGGTCCATTGCGCAGTGTAGGCGCCGCCATACTGCTTTTGCGCCTGTGCCACCGCTTGCTGTACCTGCTCGCTGGTCATTTTCTTGGGCAGCATGCGCGCGATTTCGGTCAGCACCAGCTGGCCCTTGCCGTTGCGCATCACCGGATTGAACACCAGCACGTGCTGGTCGTCGCCCACCTTGAGGCGCGCGCCGGCGCTCTCGAAGCGGCAGATGGTTTTCACCCGTGCCGTGAACTGCCGGATTACATCGCCATCCATATCGCCCTGGTCGGCGAACCTGACGCGCTGGCCGGCGCCGTCGAGGCCATAACTTTGCCCATGCTGATCGTCGAGTTTGAAGGCCAGCATGCCGGCCGGCGCCAGCTTGAGCGATGCGGCCTCGGCCAGGGTCATGCCCAGGCAAGCTTGCTCGACACACAGCGGGCGTTCCTGGGCCTGCGCGGGCATGGCGCCCAGGATAGAGAGCGCCACGGCGGTCACTGCACTTTTGATGAAGGAATGCATCACTACCTTTCAATAATTTACTCGATAGAAATGTTATCAGAAACATGACCAGGCATGCCGAGCGCACCAGGAACGCGCACGATTGCGCACCAGATTGAAGCAATTCCGGCGCAAGCATTGATTTATATATATAATATTGCGTTCACGAAATACCAACTAAACCACTTCGTGATTTGACCCACTTTTGAGAGTAAATATGAAAAATACCATCTTGTTCGCCATGCTGGCAGCACTGGCCGGCACCGCCGCCGCTCAATCGCAAGGCGCTTACGTCGGCGGCAGCGTCGGCCGTGCAGAACAAAAACTGTCGATCGGTTCGACCAAAGACCACGACACGGGCTTCAAGCTGTTCGGAGGCTACAACTTCAACCAGAACTTCGGCCTCGAAGGCGGCTACGTCGATATGGGCAAGCTGGAACGCTCGGGCTTCGGCGCACGCGCTTCGTTCGAGCCAACCGCCGTGTATTTCGCTGCCACCGGCACCGTGCCGCTGGACGCGCAGTTCTCGCTGATCGGTAAAGCCGGTGCAGTCCGTTCCGACGTGAAAGCCAACGCTTCGGCCGGTGGCTTCAACGTCAACGACAAAGCCAACCGTACCTCCGCTTACCTGTCGGTTGGCGCTGCATACGCGATCAACGCCAACTTCAGCGTTGTAGCTGAGTACGAATACTTCGGCAAGATCGCCAAGTTCGAAGACAGCGATGACAACCTGAAAGCCAACATGGTTTCGATCGGTCTGCGCTACAAGTTCTAAGCAATACCAGTTTCACATCGATCAACGGCAGGCGTGCATAACGCCTGCCGTTTTTTTTGCTCTCAGCATCTAAGTAGCACTACGCAGTCCGGGCCGTGACCAACGAAAGTTGGCCAGACATGCTAAGGTGGACCCTTTTTGCCACTGATTTTCGAGCCACTCCCGATGCATTCCGACCCTGTTTCCAGCACCTCCCTCCCCCCGGTTCCGATTGCCGCGCCGCATGGCGCCGGCATGGCCAACTTCGCCCTGGCCATCGGCGGCCTGGCCATTGGCACCGGCGAATTCGCCTCGATGAGCATCTTGCCGATCGTCGCTGCCGACCTGCACACCGACCTGCCGCACATGGGCCACATGATCAGCGCTTACGCGCTGGGCGTGGTATTCGGCGCACCGCTGATCGCCATCTTCCTGGCACGCATGCCGAAAAAAGCCATGCTGGTGATGCTGATGGCGCTGTACGCGGCCGGCAACCTGCTTAGCGCCGCCGCACCGGCCTACGGCTCGCTGCTGCTGGCGCGCTTCGTGGCCGGCATTCCGCACGGCGCCTATTTCGGCGTGGCCGCGCTGGTAGCCGCCGCCATGGCGGTGCCGGAAAAACGCGGCCAGGCCGTCTCGCGTGTGCTGCTGGGTCTGACCATTGCCAACATCTTCGGCGTGCCGCTGGCCACCTGGCTGAGCCAGGCCTTCGGCTGGCGCTCGGCGTTCCTGGTCGTCGGCGTGCTGGGCGTGGTCACTGCGCTGATGGTGCGCCGCTACGTGCCCTTCATCGCCGCCGGCGACGCCAGCGTGCGCCGCGAGCTCGGCGTGTTTCGCCGCGCCCAGGTGTGGGTGACGTTGCTGATGGTGTCGGTGGGCTTTGGCGGCCTGTTCGCGGTGTACACGTACGTCACGCCAACGCTGCTGGAAATTACCAAGGTCTCGCCCAACATGGTGGCGGTGCTGCTGGCCCTGATCGGCGTCGGCATGACACTCGGTAACCTGGTGGGCGGCTGGCTGGCCGACCGCTCGCGCCTGTGGACCATTTTCGGTGCGCTGGTGTGGAACGTGGTGGCGCTCACCGCCTTTTACTACACCAGCGCCAACGTCTGGGCGGTGGCAATCAACCTGTTCCTGATCGGCTGCGGCATCGCCGTGGCGCCAGCGGTGCAAACCCGCCTGATGGACGTGGCAGGCGACGCCCAGACCGTCACCGCAGCACTGAACCACTCCGCCTTCAACTGCGCCAACGCAGCTGGCGCCTGGTTCGGCGGCATGGCGATCGCCCACGGCCTGGGCCTGCAATCGACCGGGCTGGTGGGCGCCATGCTGGCGCTGGGCGGGATTGTGGTGCTGGGGGTGTCGGTGCTGATGGAGCGGCGCGCGATGCCGGCGGCCGTGCCAGCTTAACTTGCTGCCAGGTTCGCGTAGACTGTCGCGCATGAAGAACAATCGCGAACCGTCACTCGATGACCTGGCCGTGTTCCTGGCCGTCTGCAAGGCGGGCGGGTTTCGGGCTGCCGCCACGCGGCTGGGCATGTCGCCGTCGAACGTGAGCGACACCATTGCCCGCATCGAAACCATGCTGGGCGTGCCGCTGCTCACCCGCAATACGCGCAGCGTGGTGCCCACCGAGGCCGGGCAGGCCCTCGCAGCGCGCCTCACGCCCCTGTTTGCCGCAACCCGCGCCGCCCTGCACGACGTGGTCGATGCCGGGCGCGAAGTCCAGGGTTTGCTGAAACTGAACGTGGCCGGCGCCGTGATGGTCGATATCCTGCCGCCATTGATCGACCGGTTTCTTGCGGCCTACCCTGCCGTCCAGGTTGAAGTGGTGGTGGATGACCGGTTTGTCGACGCCATTGCCGATGGTTGCACGGCCGGCATCCGCTACGGCGAACGCCTGGCCCAGGACATGATTGCCGTGCCGATCGGGCCCCGTTACCAGCAGCTGGCCTTGGCCGCCGCGCCGGCCTACCTGGCGCGGCGCGGCCACCCGGCCCATCCGCGCGACTTGCTGGACCACGATTGCATCCGCATGCGCTTTTCCAGCGGCGCCCTCACCGCGTGGGAATTCGAGCACGCCGGCGAACGCGTGACCATCGATCCACCGAGCCGGCTGACCATCGGCGTGGAAGCGGCGCCGGCGGCGATCAGCCTGGCGCGCGCCGGCCACGGCATGATCTGCACCTTCGGCAACTGGCTCGCACCGCATTTCGCCAGCGGCGAACTGGTGCCGGTGCTGCCGGACTGGTGGCAGCAGTTCGACGGGCCGCGACTGTATTTCCCGAGCCGGTTGATGCCGGCCACGTTGCGGGCATTTATCGATCTGATAGCGCAGGCCGATGACAGCCCGCCCACCGCTCGCTGACGGCTACCGCACCTTGCGGAACGTGGTCCGCACCTCCTCGACCAGCAGCGCCGGCTGCTCCATGGCCGCAAAGTGCCCGCCACGGTCGAGTTCATTGAAATGCACGAGATTGGCAAAGCGCCGCTGCGCCCAGCGCTGCGACACGCGCACCTGCTCCCCGGGGAACATGCTGATGCCGGCCGGCGTGGTCATCGGCGCCGCCGGCATGCCGCCGTGGCGCATGGCCTGCATGGTTTCCCAGTACAGCCGCGCGGAACTGGCGCCGGTATTGGGCAGCCAGTAGAGCATGATGTCGTCGATGATTGCGTCGAGCGCGAACACGCTCTCCACGTCGCCGTCATTGTCGGACACATCCTGGAACAAGGCGTAAATCCACGCTGCCAGTCCCACCGGCGAATCGGCCAGCGCAAAACCCACCGATTGCGGCCGCGTGGCCTGCACCTTGAAGTAACCGGAAAACTGCTGGTCGTAGCGCTGCGCATCGTCGAGCATGGCCTGCTCGTGCGGCGTGGCCTCGGCCCGCTCCTGGTCGGTGGGCTGGAACATCAGCATGTTCAGGTGGATGCCAGCCAGGCCCGGCGGCGCCTTGTAGCCGATGGTGGTCGTCACCGCGCCGCCCCAGTCGCCGCCCTGCGCCGCATACCGGTCGTAGCCCAGGCGGGCCATCAGTGCGATCCAGGCGTCGGCAATGCGGTTGACGTTCCAGCCGGCCTCCGCGGGCTTGCCGGAAAAGCCGAAGCCGGGCAGCGATGGAATCACTAGGTGAAACGCATCGCTGGCCTGGCCGCCGTAGGCCACCGGGTCGGTGAGCGGGCCGATCATGTCGCGAAATTCCAGTACCGAACCGGGCCAGCCGTGCGTGAGCAGCAGTGGCATGGCGCCAGCCTCGGGCGAACGCACGTGCAGGAAGTGGATGTCCACGCCGTCGATCTCGGTGTGGTGCTGGTTGAAACTGTTGAGCAGCGCCTCGCACCGGCGCCAGTCGTAGCCGTCCTGCCAGCGTGCGACCAGGGCGCGCAGCTTGGCCAGTTGCGGCCCCTGGCTGGCGTCGGCCACCGTCTCGGCATCTGGCCACCGCGTGAGGGCAAGCCGCGCCTGCAGGTCGGCCAGGGCGGCATCGGGGATGGCCAGGTGAAATGGATGGATGGTGGTATCGGACAAAATGCCTCCCGGGCATGCTATGTTACGGACCGGCGTACACCGGATGATTTAAATGAACTGACAAGTCTAGATTAATCATCAACACGTCATTTGTAAAGCGGATTCGATTGAAATGGGAAAGAAGCGGTATGGTGGAAGCAGGACAAATGCCCAGGCGGCGCGGCAGGCCGCCAGCCGATAGCGCAGGCGACGTGGAAGCGCGCCTGCTGGCGGCTGCCACCCGGCTGTTCCTCGAGCGCGGCTATGACGGCACCAGTTGCGACCAGGTTGCGCTCGACGCCGGCGCGGGCAAGGCCAGCATTTATGCCCGCTACGCCAACAAGGCGGCGCTGTTTTCGGCAGTGATCGATCGCCTGCTGACGGGGTCACCGGCGCAAGACACGGTTGCCGAAGACCGCAGCCTCGATGAGCGGCTCGCTGCGGTTGGCATGCAGGTCGTCGAGGATGCGCTGGCGCCCGACGCGCTGGCGCTGCTGCGCCTGCTGGTAACCGAGCTGCCCCGGCTCGGTGACGGCGCCCGCGCGGACAAGCTGTTCTGGCAGTCGGGCGTGCGGCGCGTCGCGCAGGTGATCGCGCTGCACGAGCCTGGTGCTGCGGCCATGGCCATGGCGATGAATGTTGCCGACCAGTTCATCGACACGGTGCTGGCGCCGTTGCTGCTGCGCGCCATGCTGGGCGAGCCGGTGGCGGCGATTGTAGCCGGCGCCCCTGCGCGCATCGCTGCCGGCATCGCCATGCTGCGTGCGACAGGCGCGCTGGAACTGCGCACCTTCGACGACGAAATCGGCATAACCCCCGGTCAGATTGTATAAAATATCCAAAACCGCAGTATGCTGTCGCCCATGCCCTCCGCCCCTCTTGAACTGAAGGAAACCCCATGAGCGACAATATTTTCACCGGCACCATCCCGGCCCTGATGACTCCCTGTAACGCCTACCGCACGCCCGACTTCGACGCCCTGGTGCGCAAGGGCCGCGAGCTGGTCGATGCCGGCATGAGCGCCGTGGTGTATTGCGGTTCGATGGGCGACTGGCCGCTGCTGACCGAAGCGCAGCGCCAGCAAGGCGTGGCGCGCCTGGTGGCGGCCGGGGTGCCGACCATCGTCGGCACCGGCGCGGTCAATTCGAAAGAGGCGGTGTCGCATGCCGCGCACGCCGCCAACGTCGGCGCGCAAGGCCTGATGGTGATTCCGCGCCTGCTGTCGCGCGGGTCGTCGCCGGCGGCGCAAAAGGCCCACTTCTCGGCCATTTTGCAGGCTGCGCCTGCCCTGCCGGCCGTGATCTACAACAGCCCGTATTACGGCTTTGCCACCCGCGCCGACCTGTTCTTCGAACTGCGCGCCCAGCATCCCAACCTGATCGGCTTCAAGGAATTCGGCGGCGCCGCCGACCTGCGTTATGCGGCCGAACACATCACCAGCCAGGACGATAACGTCACCCTGATGGTGGGCGTGGACACCCAGGTGGTGCACGGCTTCGTCAACTGCGGCGCCACCGGCGCCATTACCGGCATCGGCAATGCGCTGCCGCGCGAAGTGCTGCAACTGGTGGACCTGTCGCGCCAGGCCGCCGCCGGCAACGCCGTAGCGCGCCGCCAGGCCCGCGAACTGGAAGCGGCGCTGCTGGTGCTGTCGTCGTTCGACGAGGGCACCGACCTGGTGCTGTTCTACAAGTACCTGATGGTGCTCAACGGCGACACCGAGTACACGCTGCACTTCAACGAGACCGACGCCCTGAGCGCCAGCCAGCGCCGCTACGCCGAAACGCAATACACGCTGTTCCGCGACTGGTACGCCGACTGGAGCCGGGAAGTGGCTGCGTGAAACAGGCAAGCCTGGCGGTGACCACCGTTGCCGACCAGGCGGCAGACGCGCTGCGCCGCAAGATCATGTCGGGCGAGCTGGCCGAAGGTTGTTCCTTACGCCAGGATGCGCTTGCCGCCGAGTTCGGCATCAGCCGGATCCCGCTGCGCGAGGCGCTGGTGCAGCTCGAGGGCGAAGGGCTGGTCAGGATCGTCGCCCACAAGGGCGCGGTGGTGGCGGGCTTGTCGATCGACGAGATCAGCGAGCTGTTCATGCTGCGCAGCGTGCTGGAACCCCTGCTGTTGAAGAAGTCGGCGCCAAAGCTCACGCCGGACGACTACGCCCGGCTCGACGCCATCCTGGCCGACTACAAGGTGGAATTGCTGGCCCAGCACACCACCCGCTGGGGCGAACTCAACACGCGTTTGCACGACGTGCTGCTGTCACGCGCCGACCAGCCGAGGACGGCCGCCATCGTTGCCACCCTGCTGCAGCAAACCGACCGTTATACGCGCATGCAATTGTCGCTCAGCGCCGACAGCATTCGCCAGGCCCAGCAGGAGCACGAAGAACTGGTCGGGCTGTGCCGCGCCGGCGACGTGCGCGGCGCAGCAAGCCTGCTCAAGCGGCATATCGAACATGCCAGCCGCGACCTGGAGCGGTTCATCCTGTCCAGGCGGCGCGCGCCCGGTCAGGCAGCCTGACGACGACGGCGCGCGATCGTGCCCATCAGCGCCAGACCGGCAAACATCAGCGCCGAGGTATCGGCCTCCGGCACGGCCGTGATGGAGCGGATCCAGGCGACGTGCGAAAACGTCGCGGTGGAGCCGGACAGATCGCCGTAGCTGAAGTCGTTGGTGGGGCGCGCATCGCAGCCGGTCAGCTTGTAATCGACGCAAGAAAAATCCCCCGGCAAGTTCCACTCGTGCACTCCCGACAGCAGCCACTCCTTGCCACTCCAGACGAACTCGCCACCGCCGGAATCGCCGTCCGTGCCCATCGCTTCGCGCGCGCCCAGCCCGGTGCCGCTGGTCCAGGCGTGGCCGGTAGCGTCGGCGATGCGGCCCAGGGTATTGTGGGCGGCGGTACCGTCATCGTAATCGCTGCGATAGGTCACGCCTGGCGCGTAGAAGGCCGCATCGTAGCCAAAACCGGGCACCGCCTTGTCGCTGACCTGGTTGAAGGTTTTGCTGTCCACGTCGTAGGTGTTGTAGCCGTAGTGGCCCCACAAGCGGTCACCCGAATCGGGCTGGGTAGTGCTGCCGCCCAGGCCGGAGCGGCCATAGCCGGCCAGCAGGAACTCCTTGCCCACATCGTTGCTCGTACTCAGGTTGTAGCCCTTGATGTCGGTGACGGCATGATCGAGCTTGATGAGCGCGATATCGGCGCCGCTATCGACGTTGTCGCCGGTCCACTTGGGATGCACATACACGCCAGAGGGCAACACCTTACGCGTCTCGCTGACGCTGCCGCCAGCCCAGCCAAACGACACGTTGACCGACTTCAGATCGGTCACGCAATGGGCCGACGTGACCATGTACTGGCCGCCCGACAGGAGCGAGCCGGAGCACAGGGACACGCCGCCGGAAGTGGTAATGCTCAGCCGGCCGACGCCGTCCATCGCACCGGCCACGCCATTGAAGAACTGACCCGGCACCAGCCGCCAGTCCTGCGGAGCAGAGCTGTTGGTGGTCGCCTGTGCGGTGGAGACTGCCACCAGTGCGGATGCAACGGCGGCCAGTTTGATCATTGCAAACGGTATTTTCATGATGGTCAAAGTTAGGTTATATGAACCAAGTTTCATATTGATTGTATTATGGAATACATTTCATTTACTTGCATAAATGCAGGGACTCAATCGTGCGCAGGGACAAGTGCGCTGGTTTTGCCAAAAGTTGGCCCCGAACCGACTCTCCTGGACAGTTTTCGCCACGCGGCGATCTCGCTATTCTCACTACACGCTTGCAGCACATTTCCAGCTGCCGCGAGCCTCACTGACTATAGGAGTTTTGCCATGACCACCATCCGTTCCGACCTGATTCTGTCGCAATCCGCATTCAGCCACATCATCGACGTGCCGTTCGAGAAAGTCGATATCGCCAAGTGGCTGTTCACGCTGCCCGACGCCGAGTACCAGCGCTGCGCCCCGCCCGACCACATCGCCGCCGGCGCCACCTTTACCGACGACGGCCGCCGCATGTCGATCAACGTCGAGATGATCGGCACCGGCCTGGTAGTGCAGCACTACGTGGGCGAGATCACCGAAGCATCGCACTGCCGCATGGTGTCCACCTCGGACGTGTTCACGCCCAACGGCCGCACCAAGGTACAGGTGATCTGGGATTTGAGCGTGAAGAAGATCGACGACCACCGCTGCGAGTACACCAACGGCGTGGTGTCGCACCCGACCGAGGAATTCCTGGCCTTTATCAAGGAGCACGGCATTTCGTGGGAAAAAGCGTGCGCCGACCGCCAGGAGTCGTCGGGCGACCATAACCGCCGCGAAACCCCGCTGTTTGCCGAGAGCATCGCCCGCGCAGCACGCGCGGCCTGACCGGCAACACTTCAGCTTGGCGGTTGCAGCCGTGCTGCGGCCGCGTTTCATACTTCCAGGAGTAATCCATGCCAGCCATCGATTTCACCAGCCCCCGCGCCGCTGCCCGGCCTTTCACGCCCAAGCTGGCGGACCTGGTCGAGCAGCCGCTGTTTTCGCAAGTCTGGGCCGACCCCGACCTGGCGCCGCGCGATCGCAGCCTGATCACCATCGCCTGCCTGGTTGCACTCAACCACATGGACGAACTGCCCGCCCACCTGCACCGCGCCATCGAGCATGGTGTCACGCGCAAGGAACTGGCCGCTGCCATCACGCACCTGGCATTTTATGCAGGCTTTCCAGCGGCTATTTCAGCGTCTGCCCATGCCCAGGCTGCGCTGGGCGAAGCCGCCGAGCCTTAGCAGACGGCCGACGCTTTACACACCCACCGCCGGCAGCGTCTGGGCAAATTGCGAAACGCCGTCGAGGTTGAACAGCTCGACCTTCATCGCCTTGGTGCGTGGGTCGATATTGACCTCACCGAAGAACTGGTACCCGGCAAACGGCGACGAGTTCTGGATCAGCGGCGCTTTCGAAAATACTGCGGTGGGGCCAAAGGTTTTGTCGAGCACGCCCGGACCGAAGGCGCCGGCATTCATCGGGCCGGCGACGAATTCCCAGAACGGCGAAAAGTTGGTGTACCGGGCCTGGGCCGGATCGTAGTAATGGGCGGCGCAGTAGTGGACGTCGGTGGTTATCCAGACCACGTTGGGCACTGCCTTGATACTGCTGAGCAGGCGGGCCATTTCCAGTTCGCGCCCGAGCGGCACGCCGTCGTTGCCGTTGGCCAGCGCTTCCCATAACGCCTCACCCTGGGCGTTCTTGCCGTCGCCGACGTTCAGGCCGATGGGCATGTCGGCCGAGATGACTTTCCAGGTCGCGGTCGAGGCTTTCAGCGCGGCGATCAGCCACTCCACCTGGTCGCGCCCCATGAAGGCCGAGCTGGCGTCTTCCGCGGTTTGCAGGTTGGTGCTGTTCGGCCCCCGGTAGCTGCGCATGTCCACCATGAACACGTCCAGCAGCGGACCGTGCGAGATGGTGCGATAAATACGCTGTGGTTCGCTTTGCTTGTAATAGCGCATGGGCGCATATTCGAGGAAGGCGCGCCGGCCACGGGTGGTGAGGGTGGCGATGCTTTTTTCGGTGTAGCGCGCATCGGCCGACAAATCCTTGGACGCGCTGTAGTTATTGGTCACCTCGTGATCGTCCCATTGCCAGACCTGCGGCACCTGGGTGGCAAACTTGCGAAAGTTCGCATCGAGCATATTGTAGGCATGGCGGCCACGGAATTCCTTGAGCGTTTCCGCGACCTTGCTCACCTCTTCCGTGACCAGGTTGCGCCACACCTGGCCGTTTTCCGCCGTGGCCTGGGCCAGGATCGGGCCGTCGGCATAAATCGTGTCGCCGTTGTGGATGAAAAAGTCCGGGTCGCGCAAGCGCATCGCCTCATAGATTTTCATGCCGCCGAAATCGGTGTTGATACCCCAGCCCTGGCCGCACTGGTCGCCGCTCCAGTGAAAGCGCACGGCGCGGGTTGCATCGGGAGCCGGCGTGGTCCGAAATTGTCCCGCGATGGTTTCGCTTTCGATTCTCGAATTCTCGGGATCCACGTAGCGCACCCGCACGAAGACCGATTGGCCGGTGGGCAAGCCGTTCAAATCGACACGGGTGGTGAAATCGGTGGCGTCGCTGGCAACGGGACCGACAATGCGGCTGGCGTTGTTGAAACGCTCACTGGTATCGTATTCGACGATCATCTGCGCGTTGCGGTCGCTGCGGCTCCAGATGATCGCCCGGTTATCGGTAATATCGCCGAACTGGATTCCCGACGGCATTTTGGGCCGTTCCTTGTCACTGACCCCGATGGCCGCTTGGCTGTTGCTGCTGCCGCCGCACCCGGCCAGCAGCAGCGAGCTGCCCAATGCCGAACTGCCGACCAATGCCCCACCCTGGGCCAGAAAACTGCGACGCGAAATCGATGAAGTCATGCTTGCTCCGATCATTTATGAGCTGGCAAGCTTAGGATTTTTATATGACGTGACGATGAAATCGGCAACCGGATCGGGTGTTCTTGGTACTTGAATTTCTTGGTAGTCTGACTTTACCGGATTATGTTGGCAATCTCAATTTACCAATATATTTTGGTAAATTGAGATTACCAAGGAATATAAGTATGAGTACAGAATTTCCTATTCGCACTGCCGACCAATTGCCTGGCGTGCTACAGGCATTTCGCAAGGAATCGGGCTTGTCGCAAACCGAGGTCGCCTCCCGCATGGGACTGACACAACAGAAACTGTCTTATCTGGAACTGAACGCCAGCAGCGCCAGTGCCGAGCGTGTACTAGCCCTGCTGAGTGTGCTGGGCGTGGAGTTGGTGCTCAGGCGCCCCGGGAATGCTGCGCCTTCTGACGCCGGCAGCAACACTTTGCCCTGGTGACCAATGGGCCGCAAATCTCACTCGCAGTCATCTGGCCTGTGGATGAACGGGTTCTTCGTAGGCACGTGGACGTCACATGGCGAAACCTTGCAGTACGCAGATGAATGGGTCCAGCACCAGGGTGGCCGACCGCTCTCCCGATCTCTGCCATTCAGGCCGGGAAACCTGCCTTATTCCGGACCAGCCGTAGAGGCCTGGTTCGAAAATCTGCTGCCAGCAGCAAAGAGATTCGTGAGCGGGTGGCACGCCGATACCACACCGCATCGACCGGCGCCTTCGATCTGCTCGCCGAGATTGGCCGTGACTGCGTCGGCGCATTACAGCTCATGCCGGCCGGGATAGTACCCGCCGGCCCGGGCCGGGTACAGGCCACCGCGCTGGATGAAGGCGAGGTCGCACGTATTCTGCAGGCGACCGTTACACCGCAAAATATACTGGGCGCGAGCGATGATGACAACGATGCGTTCCGCATTTCCATCGCCGGTGCACAGGAAAAAACGGCGCTGCTTTTCTACCAGGGCAAATGGCAGAGACCGTTAGGCTCGACGGCTACTTCCCATATCTTGAAGCTGCCGCTGCTAAACGACAGGGGATCAGTGTTGTGAAGCGTACCGACCTGCCCGTCTGGGCCGTGCACCCAGAGAGCGTCGGGGATGCGCTTACCAGATGCTTCTTTCGAACTCACGATTTCTCCTTGATCACGAGCTCAAGTCCAAGAAGGGCCAGCACATCGATCACCATCTGCATCTGCAACGTCTCTTTGCCCCGCTCCAAGTCAATAAGGAAGCGATTGCTTTTACCAGCAAGTCCAGCCACGTCCAGCTGGGTAAGACCCTGCTTTTTTCGAGCGGCGCGCGCGATTGCGCCAAGCTGAACTGTTGAAGTCACAATCTGATAATTTAAACTAGACATATCTGCCTCAATGTGATCGACCGATCATATTTTAACTTATTATTTTTTAAAGCTCCAAAATATGAGCAAGCGATCACTTTTTCTTTAATCAACCATTAGGGTAGAAGAATTGTGATTGCTCGATCATATGCAGAGCCGATCCTTAGTGCTTGAACCTATATCCGAATCGCCGCAAGTCCCAAAGATCAGTCCCATTCATAGAGGACGATCTGTCGCATGGCAACGCCGTGCCAGACGTCTCCAGGATATGCACGATCCCGGTGATGGTGGCCGTGAAAGGCTGCCCTGACCTGGAGGTTTTTTGCCAGCATGGTGATTGGATTGAAGCCGTATTCATGCAAATCCGGTGCCTCCACTTGGTGGCAGGCACCGCCGGCGCACTGGTCGTTCTGCGGCTGCGATCGGGCCAAGCCCGCTCTGTCCAGCGCTTGGTAATGTAGCGCCGAACGCGCAGCCGGCGCCGTCTCGCCTTGGAGGTGCTCACAGCCTCGGCCCGCAGCGTTCGTAGGCCCGGGCGGTCGCCTCGGTGTCCGGCATTTGGTGTTGAGACAAACCAGTTATTAGCCGGCGCCGCAGGCACCCTCCTGATCCTGCCGCTGCTAGCCGGCCAGGCCTGCGGCGGCCGCAGGCCCGCGCCGCCGTGGCGAGCGCATCGCGCAGGAAGCACCAGTGGGTGGCCGGCGCCGCGACGTCCAGGATGGACCTGAAGCTGCTCACGAGCCACGCCTATCGCGTTAGCCGGTCAAGCCGCGCGGTCGCCGGAGTGCCCCTAATGATCACGAGCGCATTATCTTTACTCCGAGGAGGCGTGGTTAGTGGCGCCCGGTCATGTTCGTCGATATATTTGTCGCAGAGGTCCAAGAAGTTCATTGAGGAAATTCTAATCTCATCTTATGCGAGAAAATCTCAACTTATGTGACACTCAACGACGGGAGCTCCGCACACAGCTGGCTGCCTCAAGCAAACTTGGTAAAGTCCGGCTTGCGCTTCTCGAAGAATGCCGTAAACGCCTCGCGCGCTTCCGGTGACAACAGCATCGCGCCGAAATGCTTGTTCTCGGCCGCGATGGTGTCGGCAATCGCGTTGTTGCGGCTGGCTTTCATCAACTGCTTGGTGGTGCGGATCGAGCTCGCTGGCAGGGCCACCAGCTTGGCGGCCTGGCCCTGGGCAAAGGCCAGCAGTTCATCGGCTGGCACCACTTTCGACACCAGTCCCATTTCCAGCGCCTCGGGCGCCAGGAACGCTTCGCCCAACATCAGCTTTTCGGCCGCGCGCGGGTAGCCGGCAATTTGCGTGAACAACAGGCTCGAGCCGAATTCCGGGCACAGGCCCAGCTGCGCGAACGGCATCGAGAACCTGGCGTTGTCGGCCGCGTACACCAGGTCGCAGTGCATCAGCAGCGTGGTGCCGATGCCCACGGCAGCGCCCGAAACGGCAGCGACGACCGGCTTGGTCGCGCCGGACAGCGCCAGCATGAATTTATAGACCGCGCGGTCTTCCAGGTCGCCGCTGGTGGGCGCGTTTTTCATGAAGTCTTCGAGGTCGTTGCCGGCCGTGAAGATTTCGGGCTTGCCGGTGATCAGGATGGCGCGCACCGCTACGTCGGCTTCGGCGTCGATGATGGCGTCGGCCATGGCCTGGTACATGGCGGCGGTGATCGCGTTCTTGCGCTCGGGGCGGTTGAATTCCAGGGTCAGGATGCCGTCTTGCTTGGTGCTCAGTATGTCCATCTTTGTCTCCATGTGATGAGGGCGCCTTGCGGCGCCCTGTCCTGACCCGCACCGCCAGCCGGGGTCGGACCCTTTACAGGGTCCGACCCCAAGTGGTAAGGGGTGCGTATCGCTAAAAGATGCTTGGGGTTACACGCGTTCGATGATACCTGCCGCGCCCATGCCGGCGCCCACGCACATCGTGACCATGCCGTACTTCAGGTTGTTACGACGCAGTGCGTGCACCACGGTAGCGGCGCGGATGGCGCCGGTGGCGCCCAGCGGGTGACCGAGGGCAATCGCGCCGCCCATCGGGTTGACCTTGGCCGGATCCAGGCCCAGGTCGCCGATCACAGCCAGTGCTTGCGCTGCAAACGCTTCGTTCAGCTCGATCCAGTCCAGCTGGTCCTGGGTGATGCCGGCTGCCTTGCAGGCGTCGGGAATCGCGAACTTCGGACCGATACCCATGATTTCCGGCGGCACGCCCTTGACCGCGAACGACGAGAATTTCGCCAGCGGCGTCAGGTTGTGCTCGCGCAGGAAGCGCTCGGACACGACCAGCAGCGCGCCGGCGCCGTCGGACATCTGCGAGCTGTTGGCGGCGGTAACCGAACCCTTGGCAGCGAACACCGGTTTCAGCTTGGCCAGCGATTCCACGGTGGAATCGGCGCGGGCGCCTTCGTCGGTATCGACGGTGCGGGTCTTGATGTCGATTTCGCCGGTGGCCAGGTTAGGCGTGCGGGTGATGATCTCGACCGGGGTGGTTTCATCCTTGAAGAAACCGGCCTGCTGCGCAGCAATAGCCCGGCGGTGCGATTCCACGGCGAACGCGTCCTGCGCTTCACGCGAGACTTTCCACTGGGTTGCCACTTTTTCAGCGGTCAGGCCCATGCCGTAGGCCATGCCCACGTTTTCGTCCGAGAACATATTCATGTTCATCGATGGCTTGTTGCCCATCATCGGCACCATCGACATCGATTCCACGCCGCCGGCAATCATGGCGTCCGCTTCACCCACGCGGATGCGGTCGGCTGCCATGGCCAGGGCGGTGATGCCCGAGGCGCAGTAACGGTTGATGGTGACGCCGCCGACGGTTTTCGGCAGGCCGGCCAGCAGCACGGCCTGGCGCGCGATGTTGAAGCCCTGCTCCGCTTCCGGGAACGAGCAACCGATGATGGCGTCGGTGATCAGGGCCGGATCGAGGCCCGGCGCTTGCGCCAGCGCCGACTGGATCACGCGCACCAGCAGGTCGTCCGGGCGGGTTTTGTTGAACATGCCGCGCGGCGCCTTGCCGATCGGGGTGCGGGTGGCAGAGACGATGTATGCGTCTTGAAGTTGTTTGGTCATTATGTTCTTCCTAGATTAGTTGCGTACCGGCTTGCCGGTCTGCAGCATGCCCATGATCCGTTCTTGCGTCTTTGGATGATTCAACAGCTCGAGGAAGGCCTTGCGTTCGCGATCCAGTATCCACTGCTCGCTGACGAACGAACCCTGGTCGATGTCGCCGCCAGAGACGATCTCGGCGATCATGTCGCCCAGCTTGAAGTCGTGCGCCGAAATGAAGCCGCCGTCGCGCATATTGACCAGCTGCGCCTTGATGGTGGCCCAGCCGTAACGGCCGGTGACCTGGATCGGCGCCTTCACCGGTGGACGGTAGCCCTTGTCGAACATGGCGCGCGCTTCCACCTTGGCCACGTGCAGCAGCTCGTAGGCGTTGAACACGATCACGTCGTCTTCCTTCAGGTATCCCATGGCCTGCGCTTCCAGTGCCGACTTCGACACGTTGGCAGTCGCCGCATTGGTGAAACCGGTTTTCAGGAATTGCAGGATGTCGTTGCCTTTAGCCTCTTTGTAAGCGCGCGCTGCCGCTTCCTTCAGGCCGCCGCCGGCAGGAATCAGGCCCACGCCCACTTCCACCAGGCCGATGTACGACTCGATCGAGGCCACGCGCTTCGATGCATGCAGCACCAGCTCGCAACCGCCGCCCAGCGCCAGGCCAGCGACCGCAGCGACCACCGGCACGTTGGCGTACTTGAGCGACATGAACGCATCCTGCAAGTCCTTGATGATCGGATCGACCGCCTTGGCGCCGCCCTGCATGAACGCAGGCAGTGCCGATTGCAGGTCGGCGCCGGCCGAGAAGGCGCCGCCTTCGGCTGCGTCCGCATTCCAGATCACCAGGCCCTTGAAGTTTTTCTCCGCTTCAGCCAGTGCCTTGTTAAAGCCGGTGATCACGTCCGGGCTGATCACGTGCATCTTGGTCTTGAGCGAAATGACCAGCACTTCGTCGTCCATGTGCCAGATGCGCACCGAGTCGTCCTCGTGGAACGTGGTGCCGGCCGTGCGGCCATCGATGGCGCCAGCGCCAACCACCGGTGCACGGAACGCCTGGCGCTCGTACACCGCCAGGTTGGAGCGTGGCACGAACGATTGCGATGCAGCCGACCATGAACCTTCCGGCGTGTGCACGCCGCCCTTGTCGGCGACCGGGCCTTCGAATACCCAGGCCGGCAGCGGTGCGGTGCTCAAAGCCTGGCCGGCGTCGATGTCTTGCTTGACCCACTGCGCCACTTGCGACCAGCCCGAAGCCTGCCAGGTCTCGAACGGACCGACGGTCCAGCCGAAGCCCCAGCGCATGGCGAAGTCGATGTCGCGGGCATTGTCGGCCACGGTGTCGAGGTGCACGGCGATGTAGTGGAAGGCGTCGCGGAAGATCGCCCACAGGAACTGGCCCTGCGGATTGGTCGATTCGCGCAGCGCTTTCATTTTCTTGACCGGATCTTTTTCCTTCAGGATGCGGCCGATGATGTCGGCAGCCTTGCCGCCGCCGGGCACGTATTCACCGGTGGCAAAATCCAGGCGCAGGATGTCCTTGCCGACTTTTTTGTAGAAACCGGCGCCGGACTTCTGGCCCAGGGCGCCCTTTTCCACCAGCTTGGCCAGCACTTCCGGGGTTTTGTACACGGATGCGAACGGATCGTTTGGCAGGTTGTCCTGCATGGTCTTGATCACGTGGCCCATGGTGTCGAGGCCCACGACGTCGGCGGTACGGAACGTGCCCGACTTGGCGCGGCCGAGCTTGGCGCCGGTCAGGTCATCGACCACGTCCACCGACAAACCGAATTTCTCGGCTTCGTGGACGATGGCCAGGATGCCGAACACGCCCACGCGGTTGGCGATGAAGTTCGGCGTGTCCTTGGCGCGAACCACGCCCTTGCCCAGCGTAGTGGTCAGGAAACCTTCGAGCTGGTCGGCGATTTCAGGGCGGGTGGACTCGGTCGGAATGATCTCGACCAGGTGCATATAGCGCGGCGGATTGAAGAAGTGCACGCCGCAGTAGCGCGATTTCAGGTCGGCGTCGAAACCTTCGGACAGCGTGGTGATCGACAGGCCAGACGTGTTCGAGGCAAAGATGGCGTTGGCGCCGATGTGCGGTGCGACCTTCTTGTACAGGTCATGCTTCCAATCCATGCGCTCGGCGATCGCTTCGATGATCAGGTCGCACTCTTCCAGCTTGGCCAGGTCGTCTTCGTAGTTGGCCACTTCGATCAGCGCGGCGTGGTCCTTGTTGCCCAGGGGTGCCGGCGACAGTTTCTTCAGGCCTTCGATGGCCTTGAGGACGATGCCGTTTTTCGGGCCTTCCTTGGCCGGCAGGTCGAACAGCACGACAGGCACTTTGGCGTTGACGCAGTGGGCGGCGATTTGCGCGCCCATCACGCCGGCGCCCAGCACGGCTACTTTTTTAACGATGAAATTGGTCATGTCTTATCCTCTAGTCTCTTAGAACAGGTCGGCGTCGAGAGCCATCAGGTTGGCGGAACCCGAGCGAGCCTGGCGGATCAGGGTGGCGGTCTCTGGCTGCAGACGGGCGAAGTAGAAGCGCGTCGTGGCCAGTTTTGCCTTGTAGAAGTTGTCGCCGCTGTCTTCCTTGGCCAGTGCGATCTTGGCCATTTGCGCGAACAGGTAACTGTACACCAGGTGACCGACCACGCGCAGGTACGGTACGCAGGCAGCACCGACTTCGTCCGGGTTCTGGAAGGCTTTCATGCCGATTTCCATGGTCAGCTTGGTGACCTTGTCGCCGAGGTCGCCCAGCGGGGTAATGAATTCGCTCATCGCTTCATCGGTGCCGTTTTCTTCGACGAAGTTCTTGATCTTCTCGCCGAACTTGCGCAGCTTGGCGCCGTTGTCGCCCAGAATCTTGCGGCCCAGCAGGTCCAGCGACTGGATGGTGTTGGTGCCTTCATAGATCATGTTGATGCGGGCGTCGCGCACGTACTGCTCCATGCCCCATTCGGCGATGTAGCCGTGGCCGCCGAACACCTGCATCGCTTCCGAGGTGGCGATCCAGCCGTTATCGGTGATGAAGGCCTTGACGATCGGGGTCAGCAGCGCGACTTCGTCGGCAGCTTCCTTGCGCACGTCGGCGTCCGGGTGGTGCAGTTCGCGGTCGATCTGCAGCGCCACGTACGACGTGAACGCACGGCCACCTTCGGCGTACGCCTTGGCGGTGAGCAGCATGCGGCGCACGTCAGGGTGCACGATGATCGGATCGGCTGGCTTGTCCGGTGCTTTCACGCCCGACAGCGAACGCATCTGGATGCGGTCCTTGGCGTAGACCAGGGCGTTTTGATACGCCACTTCGGTCAGGCCCAGCGACTGCATGCCCACGCCCAGGCGGGCCGCATTCATGAACACGAACATGGCGTTCAGGCCCTTGTTCGGCTGGCCGATGATCCAGCCTTTTGCGCCGTCCAGGTTCATCTGGCAGGTGGAGTTGCCGTGGATGCCCATTTTTTCTTCGATGGCGCCGCAGGTGATCGGGTTGCGCGCGCCGACGGTGCCGTCTGCATTGGGCAGGAACTTCGGCACCAGGAACAGCGAAATGCCTTTCGAGCCTTCCGGAGCGTCCGGCACGCGGGCCAGCACCAGGTGCACAATGTTTTCAGCCATGTCGTGTTCGCCGGCCGAGATGAAGATCTTGTTGCCGGTGATCAGCCACGAGCCGTCTTCCTGTGGCAGCGCTTTCGAGCGCAGCATGCCCAGGTCGGTGCCGCAGTGCGGTTCGGTCAGGCACATGGTGCCGGTCCATTCACCCGATACCAGCTTCGGCAGGTAGGTCGATTTCTGTTCGTCGGTGCCGTGTTCCTTGAGGCACTCGTAAGCGCCGTGCGACAGGCCCGGGTACATGGTCCAGGCCTGGTTGGCCGAGTTCAGCATTTCGTAGAACGAATTGTTCAGCAGCACCGGCAGACCCTGGCCGCCGTATTCCGGATCGCACGCCAGCGCCGCCCAGCCGCCCTCGACGTACTGCTTGTAGGCTTCCTTGAAACCTTTAGGCGTGGTCACGGAGTTGGTCGCCACGTCGAGCTTGCAGCCTTCGCGGTCGCCCGAATGGTTCAGCGGGAACAGCACTTCCGACGTGAACTTGCCGCCCTCTTCCAGTACCTGGTTGATGATGTCGGCATCGATTTCGGCGTAGTCCGGCAGCGCTTTCAGTTCTTCCTGCACGTTGAGCAGTTCGTGCAGCACGAATTGCATATCCCGGATTGGCGCGACGTATTGACCCATGGTTTTCTCCTGATGACTTTTATTGACTGCAAAAATGGTGGCTTGCGTTGCGATATTGCGAACTTCTAATTCTTGTACGACACGATCAAACGTTCAAAACCGTTGCCGGCCCGCTCCAGGCTGCCGGGGATGCGCAGGAAGCGCGCATCGTGGTGCAGCGCCAGGATCAGGCCGTACATCTCGTAGACCATCTGCTGGGCATCGCTGCCGGCTTTCAAGTCGCCGACTTCGATGCATTGCTGCACGCAGCGCAGCAGCGCGGCCTGCCAGGCGCCGACCATGGCCATCAACTCTTCGCGGATCGGACCCGGGCGGTCGTCGTACTCGACCGCACCGCTGATATAGATACAGCCCGAGGCCACCTCCACGCTCACGCGCTTGACCCAGCGCGCGTACATGGCACGCAAGCGTGCGATGCCGCGTGGTTCCTTCACGCTGGGGAAAAACACTTCCTGCTCAAAACGGTGGTGATACAGCTTCAGTACTTCCAACTGCAAATCTTCACGCGAGCCGAAATGCGCGAACACGCCGGACTTGCTCATGTTCATCTTGTCAGCGAGCAGGCCGATGGTCAGGCCTTCGAGGCCGTCCCGGCTGGCCAGGTCCAGCGCCACGTCGAGTATCGCCGCCCGTGTCAGTTCGCCCTTGCGCATAAATTTAGTTGAGGTATTAATAAGAAAGGATCCCAAAGTGAATTCGTGCGTGGAGCAAAGTATTCTGCGCCACTTAAATTTACTCCGTGTGAAAAGAATTGCGAACGCTCGTACTATTATCCAGCGCGTGACAAAAGTCAAACGCTACGTTTAGAGTCGAGGTTCTATTGCTGCGGCGCAGCATGGCGCAAAAAAGCCAGCGGACGTTGGCTCAGGAGGGAATGCTCAGAGTTTGCCCATCTGGCGGCGGTCGCGCTTGGTCGGGCGGCCCTTGAAGTCGGCGGTCGGCTCGCGGAACAGGCGGCGGTTTTCCGCCACCAGCGCCCGCCGTTGCACGCTGGCGTCGGTTTCTTCGTACAGGTTGCGCGCGATCGGCGCGGCAGCGCGCACGTCGGACAAATTCATCACATCGACTTCCCAGCGGTCCGAGCCGTTGTCGATGTCGAGCTGGTCGCCGATGTGCACGTTGCGTGCCGGCTTGACCTTGTCGCCGTTGACTTTGACTTTACCGCTGTCGATGGCGTCGGTAGCCAGGGTACGTGTTTTGAAGAAGCGCGCGGCCCACAGCCACTTGTCGAGTCGTACAGTGTCACTCATGCATATTTTCCTACCGAGAACAGGCGCATCACGGTCCGGTAGAACACGAACGCGATCTCGTAACCGATGCGGCGAAAACGGCCGACGTGCTCGAAGTCGGCATAATGAATCGGCACGCCATCGGCGACAGCGGCCTCGATATGTTCACGCAGGCTTTGCGCAAAGGCGGCGTCCTTGATTACCACGTTCGCTTCCTGGTTCAAAAACAGCGACAGGCCATCGACATTGCTCGAGCCCACGGTAGCCCAGTCGTCGTCGATCACCGCTACCTTGGCGTGCAGCTGCGTCTTGCGGTATTCCACGATCTTGACCCCGGCGGCCAGCAGCTTCGGATAGAACGAATGGGCCACGGCATCCTGCAGCCAGATTTCGCCCACGCCGATCAACAGCGTGACATCGACGCCGCGCTCGGCAGCGTTGGCCAGCGCGTGGCGGAACTTGCGGCCCGGCGCGAAATACGGATTGGCCAGCAGCACGCTTTTGCGCGCACGGCCCAGCGCCTGCAAGTAGGCGCGCTGGATGGTGCTGCGGTTGCGCAGGTTGTCGCGGACCACGAAGCCGGCCTGCACCATGTTCTTGGCGGCCGCCTGGTTCACCTTGCGCATGTCGCGATAGAGATTGATGCGCTTGATCAGGGTCATCTTGCCCAACCGGCGCCACTGGGCTTCCTGCTCTTTTTGCACCGACGCCACCAGCGGCCCACGCACCTGCACCGCAAAATCCCAGCGCGGAAACTCGAGTGGAATCGCATGGTTGTAATCGCAAAACATGTCGTCGTTGATGTTGATGCCGCCCACCAAGGCGATCTCGCGGTCCACCACGCAGATCTTGCGGTGGGTGCGCGTCACGCCGCGCTTGAACCACGGATTGAACACGCGGTGCTCGACGCCCCCAGCGACCAGCTGCTCGTGCATGCTGTTGACCTGGCGCCGGCCGGTGCCCCACCAGTCGGTGATCATGCGCACGTGGATGCCGCGCTGGGCCGCCGCGATCAAGGCCGCCAGCACGCGCTGGCCGGTTTCGTCGGGGGCGAAGATATAGGTTTCGAAATAGACTTCGACGCGGGCGTTGTCGATCGCTGCAATCAGCGCGGGAAAATAGTCCGTGCCGGTGTGCAGGAGCTTGACTTCGTTATCGGCGAGGAAGTTGACAGAGAGGCCCATGGCGCCATTCTAGCAGCGTGCTACCCAAGTGACAGCGACGCGACAATCGGCGCGTGATCCGACAGCTTGGCCCACAGCGGCCCGTGCAAGACCTCGGCCGTATCGACCTTGAAGCCGCGCACGTAAATCCGATCCAAACGGAAAAACGGCAGCGCCGACGGGAAGGTGCGGGCCGGATTGACCGACGCCTTGCGGCGCAGGGTGCGCATGATGTCGCTCAGCGCAGACTTGCTGCCCAGCTGATCGAACGCTTCCACCACGCCCAGGCAATTGCGCAACTCGGCAGACAGGGTATTACGCCAGTCATTGAAGTCGCCGGCGATGATCACCGGTTCGCCATCGGGCGCCGAGGCACGTACTGCGGAAATCAGGGCCTGGGTCTGGCGCCGGCGCCCTGCTTCGAACAGGCCCAGGTGCACCACGTAGCAGTGGACCAGGCCGTGCGGCGTATTGAGCACGCAATGCAGGATGCCGCGCTGCTCGTACGCGTGGTCGGAAACATCGTGATTGGCCATATTGGCGATCGGGAAAGCACTGAGCAGCGCATTGCCGTGGTGGCCGTGGTCGTACACCGCGTTCATGCCGTAGGCAGCGTGCAGGTGGCGCGATTCGCCGGCAAAATACTCGTGCTGCGACGCAGCGGGCCAGTGCTTGGTACCCAGGTGTTCGGCGCCATATTTGGCAGCTTTTAAATCATGCTTGCCCTGGACTTCCTGCAGAAAAACCACATCCGCATCAAACATGCCGATAGCCTGCTTGAGCGCCAAAACACGCGGCTCGGCCCGGATCGAGGACACCCCTTTATGGATGTTATATGTGGCAACACGGATTTTCATGGAAACATTGTAACCCTGAGTCCGCGCACCTGTACGTTCGCCGCCGCACACAGAGATTTTCTGGCGAACACGTGTCCCGCACGATCATGCAGCAGCCACCTCCGGCAATAACTCGGGATGATTATTCAGGAGTTTCAGCAGTTTGACAGTGGCCAGCGGCGGCCTGGTTTTACCAAGCTCGTAACGCGAAAACGCGTTGACGCCGCCGCCGAAAATCTCGCCGGCCTGGCGCTGGTCGAGATTGAGTTTCTTGCGCACGCTGACGATGAATTGCGGATCGACCGCAGCCGCGTTGACCTGCTTGTTAAAGGCCAGCATCAGGTCCATGGTACGCCGGGACTCTTGCGGACCGAGTACCGATTCATCGCAGACCGGGCAGAAATCCCCTTCCACCTGGGGCAGGATCGTGGTTTCACCCTTGTAGGTATAAGGCACGTCACGCACATCGTGCACCAGTGCCGAGGCGCCGCAGTTTTCGCATTTCATCGCTATAACTCCTTGAACGAGACGATCAATACGCCGTTTTGTATCATCAGCTTGAGATAGACCTGGTCTCCGGCAGGCGTTCGCGTATGGTAGACATCCATCCAGCGCCCCGGATTGCTGATCGATTCCATGGTCTTGTAAAACCGGCCCTTTGCTGGCAGATCGACCACGACGTCAACCAGACCGTCCAGGTCGAGCCCAAGAGCGACCGCGCCAACACGTGCAACCCGGGTGGTACTGAAGCGTCCCTGCTTATCAACGCAATCATGCGCGCAAGGTCATGTGCAGGCTTGCTGTAGCTGGTCATGGCGGGTACCCCAAGCTTGATTGACAGATTAACCCAGTTGGTTAAATTAATCAACCAGGTTAATGCAGATTAGCTTGGAGGTACCGCTACGGCCTGCGATAGATCAATCGAGCGGGACTATCCTGTCTGCCGAGGCAGCAGCAGGATCGCCTCCGCATTAGACGACGAAAAACACTTGTCGGCCGCCTCCAGGTGCGGCAGCCAGGCGTGGTTGATGTGTTCGCGGGGCGACAGCATGATGGGCGTGTCGCGCGGGACTTCCACGCTAAAGATGTGTTCGGTATTTTCGACTACGCCGGGCGCGTAGCGGTGGCGCCATTCGGGATAGATGGTGTAGATGTTCGACAGCTGCCAGTCGCGCAGCGCGATGCGTTCGCCGTCGGCGACGATGCCGGTTTCCTCGAACAATTCACGCCTGGCGGCATCGATGAACGGCTCGCCGAGCGTGTCGATCGAGCCGGTGACCGATTGCCAGAAACCGGGACGGTCGGCGCGTTCGATGAGCAGCACTTGCAGGTCGGCGGTGTGGATCACGACCAGTACGGATTCGGGGATCTTGTATGGTTTCATGTTCAGGGCAAAAGAAAAGGCGCCTCGGTATCCCGGGCGCCTTTTCATTATGCCAGATCGCTAACTGAAATCAGCTCGCCATCTATTCAGCTCACCACCTTGGGCTCAGCCGCACGCAGGCGGATGTGCAGTTCCTTCAGTTGCTTCTCGTCGACTTCCGACGGCGCCTGGGTCAGCAGATCCTGGGCGCGCTGGGTTTTCGGGAAGGCGATCACGTCGCGGATCGAATCGGACTTGGTCATCAGGGTGACGATGCGGTCCAGGCCGAAGGCCAGGCCACCGTGCGGCGGCGCGCCGTATTGCAGCGCGTCGAGCAGGAAGCCGAACTTCAGGCGGGCTTCATCGGCATCGATCTTCAGGGCGCGGAATACTTTCGACTGCACTTCTTCGCGGTGGATACGGATCGAACCGCCGCCCAGTTCCCAGCCGTTCAGCACCATGTCGTAGGCCTTGGCGATACAGGCGCCCGGGTTGGTTTCGAGCCAGTCTTCGTGGCCGTCTTTTGGCGCGGTGAACGGGTGGTGGGTGGCGGTCCAGCGGTCCGATTCTTCGTCGTATTCGAACATCGGGAAGTCGATCACCCACAGCGGCGACCAGACGTCGTCGAACAGGCCGGCGTTCTTGCCGAATTCCGAGTGGCCGATTTTCACGCGCAGCGCGCCGATGGCGTCGTTGACGACCTTGGCCCTGTCGGCGCCGAAGAAGATCAGGTCGCCGTCTTGCGCGCCCGTCAGTTCCAGGATCTTGGCCAGGGTTTCGTCGTCGATGCTCTTGACGATCGGCGACTGCAGGCCGTCACGGCCCTTGGCCTTCTCGTTGACCTTGATGTACGCCAGGCCACGCGCGCCATAAATCGCAACGAACTGGGTGTACGCGTCGATTTCCGAACGTGGCATCGCGCCACCTTTCGGTACGCGCATGCCGACCACGCGGCCGTTCGGCAGGTTGGCGGCGCTGTTGAAGATCTTGAATTCGACGTTCTTGACCACGTCGGTCAGTTCGGTGAACTCGAGCTTGACGCGCATGTCCGGCTTGTCCGAACCGTATTTGCCCATCGCTTCGGAGAAGTCCATCACCGGGAACGGGTTAGGCAGCTCGACGTCCATGGTGTTCTTGAACACGATGCGGATCATGTTTTCGAACAGGTCGCGGATCTCCTGTTCGGTCAGGAACGAGGTTTCGCAGTCGATCTGGGTGAATTCCGGCTGGCGGTCGGCGCGCAGGTCTTCGTCGCGGAAGCACTTGGTGATCTGGTAGTAACGGTCGAAGTTGGCGACCATCAGCAGCTGCTTGAACAGCTGCGGCGACTGCGGCAGCGCGAAGAAACTGCCGGCGTTCACGCGCGATGGCACCAGGTAGTCGCGCGCGCCTTCCGGGGTGGACTTGGTCAGCATCGGGGTTTCGATGTCGATGAAGCCCAGGTCGTCCAGGTATTTACGCACTTCCATCGTCACCTTGTAGCGCAGGCGCAGGTTGTTCTGCATTTGCGGACGACGCAGGTCCAGCACGCGGTGGGTCAGGCGGGTGGTTTCCGACAGGTTGTCGTCGTCGAGCTGGAACGGCACGGCCACGGACGGGTTCAGCACTTCCAGCTGCGAGCAAACCACTTCGATCTTGCCCGATTTCAGGTTGTTGTTGACGGTGCCGGCCAGGCGGTCCTTGACCACGCCGGTCACGCGCAGGCAGAACTCGTTACGTACGGCTTCGGCGGCCTTGAACACTTCGGCTTGCTCGGGATTGCAGACGATCTGCACCAGGCCTTCGCGGTCGCGCAGGTCGATGAAGATCACGCCGCCGTGGTCGCGGCGACGGTGTACCCAGCCGCACAGGCTGACGGTTTGGCCAAGCAGCGCTTCAGTGGTGAGGCCGCAGTAGTGAGTACGCATTGAGGACATGATTATTTCTCGGTTCAGGTTAAATTACGCAGAGAGTTCGGATTGTTTGGTGACGCTGTCCGGCAAGGCGATGGTTGGCGAAACATCTTCCGGCGCCACCACACCCATCGAGACGATGTATTTCAGGGCGGCATCGACGGTCATGTCGAGCTCGACCACGTCCTTGCGCGCCATCATCAGGAAAAATCCCGACGTCGGGTTGGGCGTGGTGGGCACGTATACGCTCACGTAGTCGCCCACCAGGTGATTTTTCACGTCGCCGCCGGGCGTGCCGGTAAGAAAAGCGATGGTGTACGAATTCTGGTGCGGATATGGAATCATCACCGCCTTGCGGAACGCGTTGCCGGACGAGGACAGCAAGGTGTCGGACACCTGCTTGACGCTCGAATACAGCGAGTTCACCAGCGGGATACGCTTGAGCAGCTTTTCCCACACGCGCAACACGTAGTTGCCGACCAGGTTGTTGGTCAGCAGGCCGGTCAGGAAGATGATCACCACGGTGAGCAAGGTGCCCAGGCCCGGGATATTAAACCCGAACAGCGTGCGCGGCTGCCAGCGCTCGGGCACGAACAGCAGCGACTGGTCCATGGTGCTGATTACCAGGTTCAGCACCCAGGCGGTAATCGCCAGCGGCACCAGGATCAGCAGGCCGGTAATGAAGTATTTACGCATCGATTGCCCTGGTCATGGGATCAATCTCCCTTGGTGGTGCTGGACGGTGCAGCGGCCGGAGCCGCAGCAGTAGCAGCAGGCGCCTCCGACTTGGCCGGGGCCGACGAAGCGATCGCACCCGACGGGCTCGACACGCCGGTGGCCGGCGGGGTGCCGCCGCGGAAATCGGTGACATACCAGCCCGAGCCCTTCAGCTGGAAGCCGGCGGCGGTCAGTTGTTTCTTGAACGAGTCCTTGCCACATTCTGGGCAGACAGTCAGCTGCGGGTCGGAAATCTTCTGCAAGACATCCTTGGCAAAACCACATGCCTCGCAGCGGTAAGCGTAGATCGGCATCTATTACTCCGCAAAAATCATCAAAACCCTGAATTATAAAGCCTTTTGGGCGCCCCAAGCCTGTTTCCTATGGCCAAGCACCGGATGGCCCTTAGTGCTGGCGCCGGCGCCAGACCATCCAGCGTTCCTTGCCTTCAAAGACCGCGATCGAATCGCTGACGGCGTTGTCCGCTTCGCAGACAAAATCGGCCTGCAACAGCGCGTCCAGCGCGCTGCGGGCGATGCCGAATGGCGGCCCCTTCACGCCATCGTCGAAAAAGAAATAGCCGGCCAGCAGCGCGCCAGGCGGCAGCAGTTCTGCCCAGCGCGCGGCCACCCGTGGCCACATGGCCGGCGGCATGGCGCACAGGAACGCCTGCTCGTACACCAGTTGCAGCGGTTGCGCCGGCTGCCAGGCGAAAAAATCGGCTTCCACTACGTGCTGCGCGTGCGGCCCGGCCAGCTGCCTGGCGGTCGCCACGGCAGCCGGCGAGAAGTCGATGGCGGTGGCGTTCCAGCACGCTTCGCGCAGCAGCACCAGTTCGCGGGCGGCGCCGCAGCCCGGGATCACGGTGGTCATGGGCGCGTTGGCGGTTACAAACTCGCGCAGCGCCTGCGGTGCGGCGCGCCGGTCCCACGGCGTAAAACGGCGCGCGAAGCGCTCGTCCCAGAATGCCGGCAACAGCGGGTCGCGCTGGGCGAAGTCGGCCATCTTATTTCGGACCCTTAACGCGGCAGCAGGTGGGTGAGATGCGGCCAGAACTCGTAGGACACCAGCGCCAGCACCACCAGGGTGATGGTCCAGGTCGCCCCGCTCAGGAAGCGGTTGGTTTTTTGCTGTTCGTGGATCAGCACCTTGAGCAGCTCGGTGTTGTCATTGGGACGCTCACCCTGCTGCTCCAGCGCCCGGTGCAACAAACGCGGCAATTGTGGGAAGATCTGGGCATAGCGCGGCGCCTCGGCTTTCAGTTTCTGGTACAGGCCTTGCCAGCCCACTTGCTCGGCCATCCAGTTTTCCAGGTACGGCTTGGCGGTTTTCCACAGGTCGAGGTCGGGGTCGAGCTGGCGGCCCAGGCCTTCGATATTGAGCAGCGTCTTTTGCAGCAGCACCAGTTGCGGCTGCACTTCGACGTTGAAGCGGCGCGAGGTCTGGAACAGGCGCAGCAGGATCTGGCCGAACGAGATATCTTTCAACGGCCGATCAAAAATCGGCTCGCAGCAGGCGCGCACGGCTGATTCCAATTCGTCAACGCGGGTTTCTTTCGGCGCCCAGCCCGATTCGATGTGGGCTTCGGCCACGCGCTTGTAGTCGCGGCGGAAGAAGGCCAGGAAATTTTGCGACAGGTAATCCTTGTCGTAGTCGGTCAGCGTGCCGACGATGCCGAAGTCGAGCGCGATGTAGCGCCCGAAGGTTTCCGGCTCGATCGACACCAGGATGTTACCGGGGTGCATATCGGCGTGGAAAAAGCCGTCGCGAAAGACCTGGGTGAAGAAAATCTCCACGCCGTCGCTCGACAGTTTTTTCAGGTCCACGCCGGCCGCTGCCAGGCGGTCGATCTGCGAGACCGGGATGCCGTGCATGCGCTCCATCACGATCACGTTGCTCGAGCAATAGTCCCAGTGCATTTCCGGCACCAGCAGCAAATTGGAATCGGCAAAGTTGCGGCGCAGCTGGCTGGCGTTGGCGGCCTCGCGCATCAGGTCCAGCTCGTCGTGCAGGTACTTGTCGAACTCGGCCACCACCTCCTTGGGTTTGAGGCGCTTGCTGTCGGCCCACAGGCGGCTGGCCAGGTCGGCGGCAATCTGCATCAGCGCCACGTCCTCGTCGATGGTTTTCTTCATGCCCGGACGCAGCACTTTGACGGCCACCTGCTTGCCGTCCTTGAGCGTGGCAAAGTGCACCTGGGCGATCGAGGCCGAGGCCACCGGCGTGCGCTCGAACGAGGCGAACAGCTGGTCCGGGTGGGCGCCGAGCGACTTGTGGATTTGCGCAATGGCGATGTCGGAGTCGAACGGCGGCACCCGGTCCTGCAGGCGCGCCAGTTCCACCGCGATATCGGGGGGAATCAGGTCGCTGCGGGTGGAGAGCACCTGGCCGAACTTGATGAAGATCGGCCCCAGGTCTTCCAGCGCCAGGCGCAGGCGTACGCCGCGCGGGGACGACAGGTCGCGCCAGAAAATCACGGTGTCGATGAAGCGCGCCGTGCGCGGCACCTTGAAGCCGGAAATCGCTATCTCGTCGAGGCCGTACTTGATCGCCACCCGCATGATCTTCATGAAGCGGAGTAATTTCAAAATCATTGGATTCCCAGTTTCTGTTCCAGTTTGGCCAGGCGCTTGGCAGCGCGCTCGACGTCGTCGCGCAGTCGCGTCACGTCGGCCGATAATTCTTCCACCGCGTGCGGACGCACCAGCAATTGTTTTTCGTCGAGCAGGTACTCGGCGACGTTTTCAGCGATTTTCTGGTGGCCGGCCTTGACTGCACCGAGCGCAGCGCGCGCGCCCGACACCATGCGGTTGGCCGCCAGCGGCCCCACCACCTTCTCCAGGTCCACCTCGGCCTCCCAGCGCAGCGACTGGCTCAGGCTCGACAAAGCATTGGCGAACTCGGCATCGCCCTCGATGCGCACGTAGGAAAATGCCCGCTCGCGGTCCTGCACGATCAGCGGCAAGTCGGTGGGTTTGACGCGGATGGTGACGCTGGCCACTGCTTCGGCCGGGGCCGCTTCGAGCAGGCCGTCGACGGTCACGCGCAGGCGCAGGATTGCCACGCCGGCGTCGATGGCAGCCACCTTGCCGGCATGGCGCTGCAATTCGCGGCGCGCCCACGGCTCTTGCGCCAGCAGGTGATTGATCACGGCGCTGGCAGGCGCGGCGGCGGAAAGAACACTGGGATTGGGGATCGTCATTCGGTACGCTATCAAAACAGGGCCACAAAACAAAACCGCCCATGAGCGGGCGGTTTCGATCTTACCATTTCGTGGGAAAAACCACTGTCAGGCTAGCTGTTGAATGCCAGCCAGCAGCCAACCGGCCGAACCGGACACTGGTTTGCTCAGGTTCCACACTTCGTTCAGTGGCTCGGCCAGCGCATCGCGGGCCGGCTTGACCATGCCCGTGAAGCGCACGCTGGCCAGGTAGTCGGTGGCGGTGGTTTCGATGCCCAGCAGTTCGGCGTCGATGCTGACCACTTCGGTGTAGTCGGCCTGGGTGCGCTCGGACAGCTGCAAGCTCATCTCGGCAAACACTTCCGGGGTGGTGAATTCGCGAATATCGGCGGTATCACCCTTGTCCCAGGCCGCTTGCAGGCGAATGAAGTTGCCTTTTGCTACACGCAGGAACGACGCTTCGTCGAAGTCGGCCGGCACGCCCCATTTTTGATGGGCAGGCACGGCAGCCGGCTGGTACTGGTAGTTCTGGCCGGACTGCAGGCCCGAACCGATTTCCGGTGTGGCGTTGTTGCTATTGCTGGTGTTGAATTGCGCAGGCTGCTGGGCTGGCGTGAACGGCTTGACGTTGTCGTTGTAGCTATTGTTGCCACCATTGCCACCATTGCCACCGAAGCCGCCGTTGCCGCCAAAGGCCGCAGGCGCCGGTTGCGGCTGCGATTTACGGCGGATCATGCGCACGATGAAGAATACCGCGCCAGCCAGCAGCGCCAGCATCAGGATGGTGCCGATGGCGCTACCCAAAGCACCGCTCAAGCCAAGGTGCGAGAACAGTGCGCCCAGGCCCAGGCCCAGCAGCGCGCCGCCCAGGATACCTTTCCATGGGCTGGCCGGTTTTGGCGGCGTGGCCGCGTTGGGCGTGGCGGCAGGCGCCTGGCGCTGCGCGCCTTGCGGAGCCTGCTGAGGCGCGGCGGCAGGCGGCATGCGCTGGACGTTTTGCGACTGGCGGCCAATCGAACGGCCACCGCCGGCAGGACGGGCGATGGCTTCGGACACCATCGAGAAGACGGAGACAGCCAGCACAGCGGTCATCAGGAATTTTTTAACAGTCATGGTCTCTACCCTACAAAGTCATTGCTCGTTGCGGGGACCCGGAGCCTGTTGTTGTACGCATTCCATTGGAATGCGGCCGGTCCGGTGTCCTTCGAGCCGTCAGCTTACCCGCAATGGGGCCGGACAGGCTTAGTTACAGCTTAATGCCGGTGTGCAATGCCGCCACACCTGCCGTCAGGTTGTAATACTTGACGCTTTCCAGTCCGGCCGTCTCCATCATGGTTTTCAGCGTTTCCTGGTCGGGATGCATGCGGATCGATTCGGCCAGGTAGCGATAGCTTTCGGCATCGCCAGCGATCTTCTGGCCCATCCACGGCAGCACCTTGAACGAATACAGATCGTACGGCTTTTGCAGCGGCTCGATCACTTTCGAGAATTCCAGCACCAGCAACTTGCCGCCCGGCTTGAGCACGCGGCGCATTTCCGCCAGCGCCTGGTCCTTGTGGGTCATGTTGCGCAGGCCGAAGGCCACGCTCACGCGGTCGAAATAATTGTCGGGGAACGGCAGCTTCTCGGCATCGCACAGCAAGGTGGGTGTCATCAGGCCGCGATTCAAGAGGCGATCGCGCCCCACCCGCAACATCGATTCGTTGATGTCGGTGAGCCAGACTTCGCCAGTCGGGCCGGCCTGCTTGGCAAACGCCTTGGCCAGGTCGCCCGTGCCACCGGCGATGTCGAGGCACTTGAAGCCCGGACGCACGCCAGCGTTGGCGATGGTGAAAATTTTCCAGATGCGGTGCAGGCCACCGGACATGACGTCGTTCATGATGTCGTACTTGGCGGCGACAGAATGGAAAACCTTGGCGACTTCGCGGACTTTGTCGTCTTCCGCGACGGTTTTGTAACCGAAATGAGTGGTATTGGTCATGGTGGCAGGCCTGTTAGTTTGGCTGCATTATACAAGGTAGGGAAACTTGTGAGCGCAGGGTAAACGTGGCAAACTTGGCAATCCCCACCTGACCGGATGCTCCCGGATACATCGACATGAAAACAGTGATTGCCGCCCTCCTGCTGTGCGCATCGGGCGCCGCGTTTGCCAACTCCGCCTGCGACAAGCCGAAAAGCGATTTCGACGGCCTGTATTGCCTCAACAAGGTCTACCAGGAAGCGGACAGGGAACTCAATACCAACTACCAGGCATTAAGCCCCAAGCTCGATGCCGAGGGCAAGAAGGCGTTGAAAAGCGGCCAACTGGCGTGGATCCAGGACCGCAACGACAACTGCTCGCGCCGCGAGGCCCGGGGCTTCTTCGTCAACCTCCAGTGCGCCACCGACACCACCATCAAGCGCTCGCAGTTTTTGCAGGACCGGGTACGTGAATGCAATAGCTCCGGGTGCCAGAACAGCAAGTTGAAAGAATAGTCACCGCGCCGACAAATGCCGCCACTCCAGCCCCAGCGCGGCGCGCTTGGGGAAGCCTTTCCACAGGCCGGGGTCGGGCTTGATGGTGCCGTCGGCGGCCAGTGGCGGCAGCTCCAGGTACGCTTGCAGCGGCTGCTGCTTGAGCTGGATGCCGAGGAAGGCTGTGACGAAGTGCTGGTTGATGTTGTTGATGCGGCGGCTGTCCCACACCGGCTCGGAGTACGACTGGAAGTCGTCGGCGTTGCTCCACATGGCCGGCGACGGCGGGTTCGGCGCACTGTTATGGCGCCCGCCCACGTACGTCAGCAGGTAGCGGTCGGCGTTCACTGCACCTTCGAACAGGCGCTGTACCCCGTCCTTGTAACCGGCCACGTCATCCTGGTCGCCGCTGATGAACAGCACCGGCGTGCGCACGCCGGCCAGGCCGTCGGCATCCCATATCTTGTGCGCGCCGCCCCATGGTGCGAACGCCACTACCGCCTTGATACGGCCGTCACGTTGCTGGGCATACTCGGCGTTGCCCTGCTGGTTGACAGCCAGCTTGCCGCCGGGGACAAAGGCCACGGCGGCCGCGCTCACGCCTGCGCCCACCGTGTTGAGCGCCCCGTACCCGCCCATCGAGTAACCGACCAGCGCGCTACGGTCCACATCGACCAGTCCGGCCAGGAAGTTGCCGCTGCCCGGCTTCGCCCACGCTGCCACGGTATCGAGCACGAACAGGTCGTCAAGACGGCGGTTGAGCAGGGTGCTGGCAAAGCCGGCCTTGTCGGCACGCGTGGATTCGGGATGGTCGATGGCGACCACCACGTAGCCCTTGGAGGCCAGGTTCTCGGTCAGGTAGCTCATTTGCAGTCGCGAGCCAGGGTAACCGTGGGAGACGATGACCAGCGGGTAGCGGACGTTAGGTGCAGCAGCGGCTGGCGCAGCATCGCGCACCGCGCGGCCGTTGAACTGGAACGGCGTGTTCGGCCGCTTGGGATCGTTGGGGCCGGAGCCCAGGACATCGGTATAAACGGTATGTTCGATCTGGCCGTTGGCCAGCGCGGCCGGGTACCAGACTTCGAGCGTGAGCTTGCGCGTGGTGCGCGGGTTCGGCGCCTGTTCGGTCACACGCAGCACGTCGAGCTGGTCGCGGTGCTCGGCCACCAGCGTACGCACGCCAACCTTGGCCGGTCCGCGAGCGGCCAGTTCCGGTGCATCCGGCCGCGCGTCGCCGAAGTATTCCTGGGCGCTGGCCGCGCTCATCATCAATACCAGCGCTACCGCCACTAACCTGCTCACTGCATTCATCGCTACTCCTGTAATCCCAAGTGTTCGCGCAAGGTGGTGCCCGTGTACGCGGTGCGGAACAAGCCGCGCCGCTGCAACTCGGGCACTACCAGCGCCAGAAAATCGTCAAGGCCGCCCGGCAGCGCCGGCGCCATGAAGTTGAAACCGTCGGCCGCCCCGCCCTCGAACCAGGCCTGCATCTGGTCGGCCACCGTCTGCGCGGTGCCGATCACGGTAAAGTGGCCGCGCCCGCCGGCGATGCGCGCGTACAGCTGGCGAATCGACAGGTTTTCGCCCTGCGCCAGGTTGGTCAGCAACTGCTGGCGGCTGCGCTGGCCGTCCTCGGTTTGCGGCAGCTCGGGCAGCGGGCCGTCGAGCGGATAGCCGGACAGGTCGAAATTACCGATCATGCGCCCCAGCAGCGCCAGCCCTGCCTTCGGCTCGATCAGGCTTTGCAGCATGCCGAACTTGTCGTCCGCCTCCGCTTGCGATGCGCCCACCACCGCAAACAGTCCGGGCATGATCTTGAGCGATTCCGGATGGCGGCCCTTGTCCGCCACGCGGCGCTTGATGTCGCGGTAAAAATCCTGCGCGCCGGCCAGCGTGGGCTGGGCCGTGAACACCACTTCGGCGGTCGCTGCCGCCAGGTCCCGGCCCGCTTCCGAACCACCGGCCTGCACCACCACCGGCCGGCCTTGCGGGCTGCGCGTCACATTCAGGGGGCCGGCCACCGCGAAGTGTGCGCCGCGATGATCGAGCTTGCGGATGCGGGCGGGATCGGCCAGCACGCCGCCCGCCTTGTCGTTGACCAGCGCGCCATCCTGCCAACTATCCCACAGTCCTGTGACAACCTGATGAAATTCGCGGGCGCGCGCATAGCGCTCGGCGTGGCCCACGTGCTGGTCGCGGCCGAAGTTGGCCGCTTCGGCTGCATTGTCGGACGTGACCAGGTTCCAACCTGCCCGGCCGTCCGACAACTGGTCGAGCGACGCAAACTGGCGCGCCACCGTGTACGGCTCGTTGTAGGTCGTGGTGGCGGTGCCGATCAGGCCTATCTTCTCGGTCGATGCGGCCAGTGCGGAAAGCAGGGTCAATGGTTCGAGCGACGGGATGTTGCCGGTCAGCGCCAGGCTGTCGGCAAAGAATACGGCGTCGAGGCAAGCCGCTTCCGCACTGCGCACCTGCTGGCGGAATACCTTGAACGGATTGGTTGCCAGGTCGGTCTGCGGGTGGCGCCACGCGGCCACGTGGTGGCCGTGGCGCATCATGAAGGCGGCGATGCTCAGTTGTCGGCTCATGCTCAGAACTCCTTGCGGGCGGTCAGGCCAACATAGCGTTCGTCGTCGCGCGGCACCGTGCGGGTGACGTAACCGGTGGACGTGACCAGGTTGGTCGCGTACGACTTGTTGGCCAGGTTCTTGCCCACCAGCGCGATACGCCAACCGCCCACCGGCGACGACAGCGCAATGCTGGCGTTGACGATACCGTAAGCGCCCTGGATCGCGTCCGGCGACTGGAACAGGTCGAACTGGGTTTTCGACTGATACGCGTAATCGGCCGAGAAGTCGGCGATCAGGCCGTTTTGCAGCGTGAGCGCGTAATTGGCGCGGGTGAACGCCTTCCACTTCGGCGAGAACGGCAGCGGCTGGCCATTGAGGTTGCACGAGGCGGTAGCCGCCGGCGGGCAGTTGAAGTTGTCGATCTTCGCATCGGTGTAGGCCAGCGCGCCGGAGAGCGTGAATTGGCGCGTGGGCCGGGCGCTGACGTCGAGCTCCACGCCACGGGTGGACACCTTGCCGGCGTTGATCAGGCGCGTGATCACGGTGCCGCCCACGGTGTCGTAAAAATTGGCCTGGTAGTTGTCGTAGCTGGTGTGGAACACGGCCAGGTTGGCGGTCAGGCGGCGGTCGAAGGCGCTGGTTTTCAGTCCCAGCTCGAACGAGTCGGATGTCTCCGGTTTCAGCGCCAGCGTGTCGCGCGCCAGCATGTTGAAGAAAACGTTGTAGGCCGGGCCCTTGTAGCCGCGCGAGTAGGTGGCGTAGCTGTTGACACTGGATGACACGTCGTATTGCAGGCCCAGGCGGCCCGAGTAGCCGTCCTCGCTGGTCGAGCCGCTGTTTTGCACGGCCGGTTGCACGCCGGGGAAGGCGGCGGTGGAGGTCGAGGTGCGTACGTGGTCGTAGAACAGTTCATCTTTCGTCCAGCGGGCGCCGGCAATCGCGCGCCAGTCGGCAGCAAAATTGATCGTGCTTTCGCCGAACAGCGAATAGCTGTCGTTTTTCACGCCGTAGTCGGCGCGGCCAGCATTGAACACGTTGGTGGTGACCAGGCGCTGGTACGTCTCGCGGTCCTTGCCGTGCAGGTAGTACGCGCCCACCACGTAATCGACAAACCTGTCCTTGGGTGACGCCAGCCGCACTTCCTGCGACACCTGGCGAAAGTCCACGGTGCCGATATCGCGCGTGGCCGGGTACGCTGCCGTGATGCGCCCGGTTTCTGCGGCATTGCCGATGGCCGAGGTGCTCGTGTACTGGGCGTTGTCCCAGTCGCGCACTGCCGTGATCGACGTGAGCGTGTGGCCGCCCAGGCGCCAGTCCACCTGTGCCGACAGGCCCTTGTTGGTGTCGCGGATGTCGCTCGGGATGTCGGTGACCACCTGGCGGTTTTCGGCGCTGGCCACCACCGGCGCGAGCGCCGCCGAAAATGGTGCGCTGGTCGATTTGTAGGCGGTCAGGCTGGGCGAGGCATTCGAGCGCAGGTAGTCGGCGATCAGCGTGATGTCGACCTCCTTGTTCGGCGTGATATCGACGCGGGCGCGGGCGCCCTTGCGGTCATACCCGTTGAGGTTGCCACTGAGCTTGCCGCCGGCATGGATGTTATCGACGTTGCCGTCATAGTCGGCATACAGCGCGGTGAGCGAGCCGCGCACCACGCCCGGCGCGATCGCGCCCGAGACGCCGGCGCGTACGCGCTTCTCGTTGCCCTCGTACCAGGACGCATCGACATAGCCGCTGGCCTGCTCGCCCGGCTTGCGGCCGATGACGTTCAATACGCCCGACGACGCGTTCTTGCCGAACAAGGTGCCTTGCGGCCCGCGCAGGATTTCGATGCGGTCGATATCGAGCAGGTCGAGCGTGGCCTGGCCGGGGCGCGCAAACACCACGCCATCGACCACGGTGGAGACAGTCGGTTCCACGCCGGGCGACGTCGAGATGGTACCGATACCGCGTACGAAAATGGTGGAGTCCTTGTTGCCGCCCTGCTGGCGGAAGGTGGCGCTCGGCACTTCCTGGATGATGGTGTCGATGCTGTTACGGTTGGCCTGCGCCAGCTGCTCGCCATCGATCACGGACACTGCCACCGGCACCGATTGCAGCGAGGCGCTGCGGCGCGTGGCGCTCACCGTCACCGACGGAATCGAGGCGGTATCGCTGCGGTCCGCAATCGGCGCCGCGTCTTCCGCAGGGTTTGCCCATGCACTGCCGACCAGCAGAGCGCCCGTCGCCAGTACGCCGATTTTTTTCGTCTTGCTCTTCATTGCTCTGCCCTTGATTGAGAAGCGCGCCTTGCGCCATATGCATAAATTCGTTTTGGATCGGTGCAAAACCAACTTAGCCAGGCAGCTGCCGTTTGCTACACTGCGATGACACCGATACCTTTTTTAGTGTCGAGGCGTGCAGTTTTGAAGTCAAAGAATTAAAAAAATCATCGTTATGTCTTTTTTGGACTATGCGTGCTGGCCTGTGAATTGATAGCGCGCGCGAGCGCATGAAAAACAAGATGAAGAAATGGATCGTTGCACTATTCGCGGCAGCCGCCCTGCCCCTGGCCGCCCACAGCGCTGAAATAAGAATCGGCTTCCAGAAAGGCAGCGGCCTGCTCAGCATGATCAAGGCCCAGGGCTCGATGGAAAAAGCGCTCACGGGCCACCAGGTCAAATGGATCGAATTCCCGGCCGGGCCGCAGATGCTCGAGGCGCTCAACGCCGGCAGCATCGACTTTGGCAGCACCGGCGCGCCGCCGCCCGTGTTTGCCCAGGCCGGTGGCGTCGAACTGCTGTACGTCGGCGCCGAGCCGGCGCCGGTCCACAGCGAGGCGATCTTCGTGCCGAAGGATTCGCCATTGCGCACCGTCGCTGCACTCAAGGGCAAGCGGGTGGCGTTCCAGAAGGGGTCCGGTTCGCACTTCCTGCTCGCTTCCGCCTTGAACCAGGCGGGCTTGAAGATTGCCGATATCGTGCCGGTGTACCTGTCGCCGTCCGATGCGCGGGCGGCGTTTGTCTCGGGCAGCATCGATGCGTGGGTGGTGTGGGACCCGTATTTCGCGTCCGCACAAAAGGCTTACCAGGTGCGGGTGCTGGCCGACTACACCGGCCTGCCGCTGGCCAACGGCTTTTATCTCGCCTCGCGCCGCTTTGTGCAGCAGTCGCCGCAGCTGGTGGGCACCTTGCTGGAACAGGTGTCGGCATCGGGCCAATGGGCTAATTCGCATCCGCAACAAACTGCCGCCAGCCTGGCGCAGCTGACCGGACTGCCGGCCGACATCGTCGCCACCTGGCTGGCGCGCTCGCGCTTTGGCGCCACGCCGGTTACGCCTGCGATCGTGGCCAATCAGCAGCGCGTGGCAAATCTATTTTACGAGCAGAAACTGATTCCCAAGCAGGTCGATATCGCCAGCCGCGTATGGGCCTGGCAACCGAGGTCTGGCGTGCGGCGCGATTGATGTAGCCGAAACTCCTTGATGAGTTCGATGCTACGCTGGTCCGGTCCGCCAACTGCGCGGCAGCCAGCGCGAGGGCGACTCCATGCTCCAGACCGTCTACATCGACACGTCAGTGATCCGCTACCTGACCACTCCGCTGAGTCGCGATCCGGTTGTTCGCGGATGCCAGAAACTCACCCGGCAGTGGTGGGCCACCCGTTGCGAACCCTCCATGACCTATATCTCCGACGCAGTGCTCGCTGAGATCAGGGCCGGCGATCCCAAATTGATCAGCGCACGCATGGCGATTGCAGAAAAGCTGATCTATTTTCGCCCCGATCCCGAGGTGCAGACCTTCGCTGAACTTTTGATATTGGGTGGGGGTCTAAACGCCAAGGCCAGAATCCCGGCGCAGCATATCGCCAGCGCGGCGTTCCAGGATCTCGATGTCCTGCTGTCGTGGAACTGTGTCGACATTGCCAATGCGCGCAACTGCGCGGTGCTCCGCAAGCTGATGATGTTGAAAGACCTCGAACTGCCGGAGCTGGTCACACCGTTCGCGCTGATGGAGAACAGGTATGAAGATCTACAATATTGAGATGCCACCAGACTTTACTTTCCCCGACCTCGACACCCATACCAGGGCAGAAATCGACGCCTTGCAAGCCGCCATGCTGCGTGACAAGGCAGAGGCCGATGCATTGGTCGAGCGGCGGCGCGCCGAAGGCTACGCGATTCCTACCCACGAGGAAATGATCGGCCGCATGCGCTGCGATCACCGGCCCGCGCGCGCACCGACGCTTAATATTGCCGCGCTGCGCGAATTACCCCCACGCATGCAGGCGATTTTCGCCTATCTATACCGGCACGATATTACGTACTAGCTTTTGCAACCGCAGCTACCGCTGCCACACCCACCACCACTCTGCTTGGCGATGGTGTTGCCCGTCCCCGGACCGGTCAGCGAGATACCGCCTTCGCGGCCGCTGTCGCCTTCGAAGCCGGACGCATGCAGGCGGTCCATATAGGTCGCCCACAGCGCGTCTTTCTCGTTACCGAGCTTGTACAGGTAGTCCCAGGTGAAGATGCCGGTGTTGTGGCCGTCCGAGAAGGTCGGCTGCACCGCGTAGTTGCCCACTGGCTCCACGCCAGCGATGCCCACTTCGCGCTTGCCGGTTTGCAGCACTTCCTGGCCGGGGCCGTGGCCCATCACTTCGGCCGATGGCGAATACACGCGCAACAGCTCGAACGGGATCGAGAACTTGGCGCCGTCGTCGAAAGCGATGTCGAGCACCTTCGACAGGTTGTGGACGGTCAGTTCGGTGGGATTCTTGGTCATGATGATGCTTTCAGATTTTTTACAATGGCCGCGTGCAGGGCCGGCAACAAGGCGCGCCGTGCGGCCAGCACTTCCGGCGTGGACGTGCGCACTGCCGGCGCCCAGGTGGGGTTCGGGAAGTGCGCGTCGTCCAGGTAACGGGGGATCACGTGCCAGTGCACGTGCGGCGTCATATTACCAAAACTGGCCAGGTTGATCTTTTCCGGCGCCATCACCGCGCGCTGCGCCGCTTCCACCGCCCACACTGCCTCCATCACGCAAGTACGCTCTTGCGGCGCCAGGTCGGTCATTTCCTTGACGTGGGCGTTCCACACCACGCGGGTAAAACCCGGGTATTCGGTCTCATCGACGGCCACCACCGACAGCTGGTGGTCGGCCCAGACCAGGGCCGCGCCGGGCGCCTGCAACAGCGTGCACAGGTCACAGGCCATTACACGAGCACCCGTTCGATGCCGCCGTCGTTGGCGCGCTTGACGTAGTCGGGCATCCAGCTCTCACCCAGCAGGTGCTTGGCGATCTCGACCACGATGTAGTCGGCCGTGGTGCCGGCGTCTTCGCCGTAGCGCGACACGCCGCCCAGGCAGGACGGGCACGAGGTCAGAATCTTGACTTCGCCGTCAAAGCCGTCGGCGCGCAGTTTCTCGGCGCCCTTGATCATTTCCTCTTCCTTGCGGAAACGCACCTGCGTGGAAATGTCGGGACGCGAGACCTGCAAGGTGCCCGAGTCGCCGCAGCAGCGGTCGTTCTTCTCGATCTTGACGTTGTCGACCGTGGAAATCAGCGCGTTGATGGTCTTGCCCGACTCCTGCAGCTTCATCGGATTATGGCACGGCTCGTGGTACATATAGCGGGTGCCGTTGACGCCTTCGAGCTTGACCTTTTTCTCCAGCAGGTATTCATGGATGTCCATGATGCGGCAGCCGGGGAAGATCTTGTCGAACTCGTAGGTAGCCAGCTGGTCATAGCAGGTGCCGCACGAGACCAGCACGGTCTTGATGTCGAGATAATTGAGCGTGTTGGCCATGCGGTGGAACAGCACGCGGTTGTCGGTCATCATCTTCTCGGCCTTGTCGAACTCGCCGTTGCCGCGTTGCGGATAGCCGCAGCACAGGTAGCCCGGCGGCAACACGGTCTGCACGCCCACTTCCCACAACATCGCCTGCGTGGCCAGCCCTACCTGCGAGAACAGGCGCTCCGAACCGCAGCCGGGGAAGTAGAACACCGCTTCCGTATCGGCATTGGTGGTCTTGGGGTTGCGGATGATCGGGATGACTTTATCGTCCTCGATATCGAGCAGCGCCCGCGCCGATTTCTTCGGCAGGTTGCCCGGCATTTTCTTGTTGATGAAGTGGATCACCTGCTCGCGCACCTTGGGCTTGCCGACGGTCGGTGGTGGCGCCTTGGTCTGCTTCTTGGCAAATTTCTTCAGCAAATCGTGACCGAGGCGCTGGGCCTTGAAGCCCCAGTTGGACATCACCTGGCGGGTGGCGTTGATGGTGGTCGGATCGCTGGCGTTGAGGAAGAACATGGTGGCGGCCAGGGCCGGCTTGAAGCTCTTCTTCTCCATCTTGCGCAGCAAGTTGCGCATATTCATCGAGACGTCGCCGAAGTCGATATTGACCGGGCACGGCGTCACGCACTTGTGGCACACGGTGCAATGGTCGGCCACGTCCTCGAACTCTTCCCAGTGCTTGATCGAGATGCCGCGCCGGGTTTGCTCTTCGTACAGGAACGCCTCGATCAGCGACGACGTCGCCAGGATCTTGTCGCGCGGCGAGTACAGCAAGTTGGCGCGCGGCACGTGGGTCGAGCACACCGGTTTGCACTTGCCGCAGCGCAGGCAGTCCTTGACGCTGTTGGCAATCGCGCCGATATCGCTTTGCTGCATGATCAGCGATTCGTGACCCATCAGGCCGAACGATGGCGTGTACGCGTTGGACAGGTCCGCTTCCATGCCGGGCAGGTTCAGCAGCTTGCCCTTGTTGAAGCGCCCTTCCGGATCGACGCGCATCTTGTAGTCGCGGAACGGGCCGATTTCTTCTTCAGTCAGGAACTCGAGCTTGGTGATGCCAATGCCGTGCTCGCCCGAGATCACGCCGTTGAGCGAACGGGCCAGCACCATGATGCGTGCCACGGCCTGGTGCGCCAGTTGCAGCATTTCATAGTGGTCGGAGTTGACCGGCAAATTGGTGTGGACGTTGCCGTCGCCAGCGTGCATGTGCAGCGCCACGAACACCCGGCCGCGCAGCACGCGCTTGTGGATCGCGCTCGCTTCGTCGAGGATCAGTTTGTAGGCGGCGCCATTGAAGATCTGGCGCAGCTGGGCGCGCAGTTCCTGCTTCCAGGTCACGCGGATGGTGCGGTCCTGGACGATGTCGAACAGGGTGGCGTCGGGCTGGGTTTTCAGGCGTTCTTCGAACACCGGCAGCAGGCGCTCCATGCCATGTTCGGCCAGTTGGTTCGTGACGCCCACCAGCGGCAAATCGAGGTGGGCCAGCAAATAGGTCCAGCGCGCGTGCACTTGGGTGAGCAGGGCTTCGGCTTGCTGCTGGCGGTCGCCCAGCATTTCGGCGTCGCCGACCGCGTCTTCGGCGTCGTCGCTCTTGCCGATCGGCAGGTTGCCAGCGGCGAAGAAGGTTTGCAGTTCATCGACCAGTTGCAGCTTGTTCTTGATCGACAGTTCGATGTTGATGCGCTCGATGCCGTCGGTGTACTCGCCCATGCGGTTCAGGGGAATGACCACGTCCTCGTTGATCTTGAAGGCGTTGGTGTGCTTGGCAATCGCGGCCGTGCGGGCGCGGTCGAGCCAGAATTTCTTGCGTGCTTCGGGGCTGACGGCAACAAAGCCTTCGCCGACGCGGGTATTGGCCAGGCGCACGACTTCGGAGGCGGCAATCGCGACCGCGTTCTCGTCGTCGCCGACGATGTCGCCAAACAGCGCCATCTTCGGCAGCACGCCGCGCTTGGACTTGGTGGCGTAGCCGACCGCGCGCAGGTAACGCTCGTCCAGGTGCTCGAGGCCGGCCAGGCGCAGGGTTTTGAATTGCTCGCCGGTGGCCGGCAGACTGTCGATGTAATCCTTGATTTCGACGATCGACGGAATCGCGTCGCGGGCCTGGCCGAAGAACTCCAGGCAGACCGTGCGCGCAAACTTCGGCATCTTGTGCAAGATCCAGCGGCCGGACGTGATCAGGCCATCGGTACCCTCTTTCTGGATGCCGGGCAGGCCGGACAGGAACTTGTCGGTGACGTCCTTGCCCAGGCCTTCCTTGCGGAATTTACGGCCTTCGATTTCCAGGATCTCGGTCTTGAACGGCTCGCCCTTGACTTCGCCCAGGCGGTTCGGATGGCTCCATTCGAGCTTGAAACGGGCCAGCGGCGTATCGTGGATTTTCGACAGGTTGTGATCGAGGCGCGTGACTTCCAGCCAGTCGCCGTTCGGATCGACCATGCGCCACGAGGCCAGGTTGTCGAGCGCGGTGCCCCACAACACGGCTTTCTTGCCGCCCGCGTTCATGGCGATATTGCCGCCGATGCACGACGCGTGCGCCGAGGTCGGATCGACCGCGAACACGAAGCCGGCCTTTTCGGCCGCCTCGGACACCTTGTTGGTGATCACGCCGGCGCCGGTGTAAATCGTCGCATATTCCTGGTCCAGGCCCGGCAGCACCTTCATTTCCACCGCGCCCATGTTGAGCAGTTTTTCGGTGTTGATGACAGCCGACATCGGCGTCAGCGGAATCGCGCCGCCCGTGTAGCCGGTGCCGCCGCCGCGCGGGATGATGGTCAGTCCCAGTTCGATACAGCCCTTGACCAGGCCGGCCATTTCTTCTTCGGAATCAGGAGTCAACACCACGAACGGGTACTCGACGCGCCAGTCGGTGGCGTCGGTCACGTGCGAGATGCGCTTCATGCCGTCGAAGCAGACGTTGTGCTTTTCGGTGTAGCGGCCCAGCACCTTGGTGGTGCGCTTGCGCAGGTCGTAGACTTGCTTGAATTCTTCGCCGAAGTCGGCCACGGCCTTGCTGGCTGCGCGCAGCAGCTTGACGACGTTGTCGCTGCGCTGGCGCGCGTGCGCATCGTTCTCTGCGCCGTCGTCTTCCACCGTCAGCCGGCGTTTATCGACTTCGGCCAGGCGGTGGTGCAAGGCGTCGATCAGTTCCTGGCGACGCTTGGGGTTGTCCAGCATGTCGTCCTGCAGGTACGGATTGCGTCGCACGGCCCAGATGTCGCCAAGGACTTCGTACAACATGCGCGCCGAGCGGCCGGTCTGGCGGGCGCCGCGCAGTGCATCCAGCAGACTCCACGATTCCTCGCCCAGCAGCCGGATGACGATCTCGCGATCGGAAAACGACGTGTAGTTATAAGGGATTTCGCGCAGGCGCGAGGCCTCCGGACCGTGCGGCGTTTCCGCCAGTAATGCTTGGATCTGTGCAGGGGCATTCATTGTGCGATTGGACTTGTCTACTGAACCCGGGAGGATCATTTTAACGTATTGCGGCGCACCACGCCGTTACACCCCCGGTTCACTAAAGGGCATTCACCGCGCAATCAATCCACAGTTTCCATGTAAAAACCGCGATTTATTGGCAATTAAATTCAACTTTGCAAGTTAAGCGGAATTTAATTCAGTATCCTGGCGCTACCGCAGTACGATCGGCTGCACCGTTTTAGCCCAGCATTTGTCCAATCCGGTGCCAGAAGCCGTCCGGCACATACAACAGCAGCGTGGTCATGGTCAGATAGCGCAGGCACTTGCCCACCGCCATGTAGGCCAGGCTGGGCCAGAAAGGCAGCTTGAGCCAGCCGCCCAGCGTGCACAGCGGATCGCCGACCACTGGCAGCCAGGCCAGCAACATGGTCTTGGCGCCGTAGCGCTCGAGCCAGTGGAACCAGCGGCTCTTGCGCTCCTTGGCAAAGGTTTGCTTGGCCTGGTAGCCGATCCAGTAATCGACCGCGCCGCCCAGCGTGTTGCCGACGGTGGCCACCGCAATCGCACTCCAGAACAGTTCGGGATTGGCCTTGATCACCGCAAACACGGCCGGCTCCGAACCGAGCGGCACCAAGGTGGCCGAGATAAAACTGATGATGAACACCGACGTCAGGCCCACTTCCGGCGCGGCGATCACGTTCAGCAGCCAGGCGATTGCAGATTCGATCATCGGTTTCTTTGAGGTCTGATAAGGGTGTCCATTATAATGATCCGCACACCGCACGATTGAACAGTTCGGTCCATGCCCACCCGCGCGGACCTGCGCCCCTGCTCCACCCGGTCACCCACCGGATAGTTAGCATCGAACACTGCGGGGCTACCCGGTAGCCCTACCGCTTTTTTTCTTGTTTGCAGACCATGACTATCGACTATCTGAAGAAAGTACTGACCGCGCGCGTTTATGACGTTGCCCAGGAAACCCCGCTGGAACTGGCGCCGACCTTGTCGCAGCGCTATGACAACCGCATTTATTTCAAGCGCGAGGACATGCAGAGCGTGTTCAGCTTCAAGATTCGTGGCGCCTACAACAAGATGGCCCACCTGAGCGAAGCACAGCGCAAGCGTGGCGTGATTTGCGCCTCTGCCGGAAACCATGCGCAAGGCGTGGCCCTGTCCGCAGCCAAGCTCGGCTGCCGGGCGCTGATCGTGATGCCCACCACCACCCCGCAGGTAAAAATCGACGCGGTCAAGGCGCGCGGCGGCTCCGACGTCGAAGTGGTGCTGCACGGCGAGTCGTACACCGACGCCTACAACCACGCACTCACGCTCGAGAAAGAACAGAAGCTGACCTTCGTGCACCCGTTCGACGATCCCGACGTGATCGCCGGCCAGGGCACCATCGGCATGGAAATCCTGCGCCAGCACTCGGGCCCGATCCACGCGATTTTCGTCGCCATCGGCGGCGGCGGCCTGATCTCGGGCGTGGCTGCCTACGTCAAGGCGATCCGTCCCGATATCAGGATCATCGGCGTGCAGACCATGGATTCGGATGCGATGGCGCGCAGCATCAAGGCCGGCGAGCGCATCACCCTGGCCGACGTTGGCCTGTTCTCGGACGGCACCGCCGTGCGCCTGGTGGGCGAAGAAACCTTCCGCCTGACCCAGCAGTACGTCGATGACATCATCATCGTCGATACCGACGCCATCAGCGCGGCCATCAAGGACGTGTTTACCGACACGCGCAGCATCCTGGAGCCGGCCGGTGCGCTGGCCATTGCCGGCGCCAAGGCCTACGTGGAACGGGCGGCGCTGTCGAAAAATCCGATCAGGAACGAAACCCTGATCACGATCGCCTGCGGCGCCAATATGAACTTCGACCGCCTGCGTTTCGTGGCCGAACGGGCCGAACTGGGCGAAGCGCGCGAGGCGCTGTTTGCCGTCACCCTGCCCGAGCAGCGCGGCAGCTTCAAGCGCTTCTGCGCGCTGGTCGGCCCGCGCAATGTCACCGAGTTCAACTACCGCATCAGCGACAAGGACCAGGCCCACGTGTTTGTCGGTGTGCAGATTGCCGACCGCAGCGAGTCGAGCGCGCTGGCGCGCACGTTCGAATCGAACGACTTCCGCACCCTGGATCTCACGCATGATGAACTGGCCAAGGCCCACGTGCGTCACCTGGTGGGCGGCAAGAGCGCGCTGGCCGAGAGCGAGCTGCTGTACCGCTTCGAGTTCCCCGAACGCCCGGGCGCGCTGATGCGCTTCTTGAACAGCATGGCGCCAAACTGGAATATCTCGCTGTGCCACTACCGCAGCCAGGGAGGCGACGTCGGCCGCATCCTGATCGGCTTGCAGGTGCCGCCGGGTGAGATGGACCAGTTCGGCCAATTCCTGACCACGCTCGGTTACCGCTACTGGAACGAGACGGCCAATCCGGTGTACAAGCTGTTCCTGGGCTAAACCCTGCACTGCGCTGAGCGGCAGTTGTGCCGCCAGCGTGCCATGAGGGGCGCATGTACAATGTGGCGGTTATCACGCCACCACCGCACCGCCATGACCAACACCGTCGACTTGTCCCCGCTGGGAAAAACCTCCGCCTACCGCACCGATTACGCGCCGGAACTGCTGTTCCCGATCCCGCGCCAGGGCAAGCGCGACGAGCTCGGCCTGTCCGGCACGCTGCCTTTCTTCGGCGTCGATATCTGGAATGCCTACGAAATCTCGTGGCTCAACAGCCGCGGCAAGCCGCAGGTGGCGATTGCCCGTATCACCGTGCCGGCCGATTCGCCCAACATCATCGAATCGAAGTCGTTCAAACTGTATCTGAACTCGTTCAACCAGACCCGGCTCGACAGTGTCGATGCGCTGCAGGCGCTGCTGCAACAGGATTTGTCGAAAGCCGTGGGCGCCAGCATCCACATCGTGCTGACCCAGCCTGACGGTTTCAGCAAGATCGCCATGGGCGAGCTCGATGGCCTGCTGCTCGACCGCCTCGACATCGAGATCGACCATTACAGTCCGGCCCCGGAACTGCTCAAGGCCGCGCTGGACGAGGAGCCGGTCGAGGAAAAACTGGTGTCGCACCTGCTCAAGTCGAATTGCTTGGTTACCGGGCAGCCGGACTGGGCCAGTGTGCAGATCCACTACAGCGGCCCGCAGATCGACCAGGAAAGCTTGCTGAAATATCTGATCGGTTTCCGCGAGCACAACGAATTCCACGAACAGTGCGTCGAGCGCATCTTTGTCGATATCCTGCGCGAATGCGCACCGCAGCAACTGGCGGTGTATGCCCGCTACACGCGGCGCGGTGGCCTCGACATCAACCCGTGGCGCAGCAACTTCAGCACCGGCCGCAACCCGCCCAACCTGCGTGGCGCCCGGCAGTAATATCGGATTCAAATCAGGCGTATGATGACGGGTCGGCCCGGGGTTTCGGTCCGTTGATTGAAATACAACTCGGACGCGAGCGATTTCATGTTACACGGCGCGCAAACAAGCCTATAATTCGGGCCGTGCGCCGCAACACTATTGTCGTCATATGAACAACCTGAGCAAAATTCTCTCCCTCGAAAACGTCCTGCTGGACCTGGAAGTGTCCAGCAAAAAACGTGCTTTCGAGCAAGCTGGCCTGATTTTCGAAAACAATTGCGGCATCGCCCGCTCGACCGTGTCGGACAACCTGTTCGCCCGCGAGCGGCTCGGTTCCACCGGTCTCGGTCACGGCGTGGCCGTGCCACACGGGCGCATCAAGGGCATGAAAAGCCTGAAGTCGCCGCTGGCCGCGTTTGTGCGCCTGTCCGAGCCGATTCCGTTCGAATCGCCCGACGGCAAGCCGGTCAACCTGTTGTTTTTCCTGTTGATCCCCGATCACGTGACCCAGCAACACCTGGAAATCCTGTCCGAGATCGCGGAAATGTTTTCCGATGATGCATTCCGCACCGCGCTGACCGAGGATCCCGATCCAAAATCAGTGCACTCGCGCATCATCAACTGGCTGCCCAGCCTGCAAACTGCGGGCTGATTCACCACCAGCAACTTGCAGTACACTAGGCTCTCTTTCTCCTGATTCGGACCCCGATGCCCATGCTGCAGACCCCGCTGACGATACAACGCCTGTACGACGACAATCGCGAAAGTTTGCAACTCGGCTGGTTTGCCGGCTTTCCCGGCGGCGAACGCCTGATTTCCGGCGACGTGGCCTCGGCTGCCGACCAGGTCGGCCACCTGAACATGATCCACCCGGGCCGCATCCAGGTGTTCGGCCACCAGGAAATCAATTACTACCAGCGCCTCAAATCGCTCACGCGCGCCCACCTGATCGGCGAGCTGATCGGCGGCAATCCGCCGGCGCTGATCGTCGCGCAAGGGCTGGAAACCCCGCCCGACATCCTGGCCATTTGCGACGAAAAAAATATCCCGCTGTTCTCCACGCCGCTGCCGGCTGCGCAGGTGATCGACTTCCTGCGCGTGTACCTGTCGAAAAAGCTGGCGCAGCGCATCATCATGCACGGCGTGTTCATGGACGTGCTGGGCGTGGGCGTGCTGATCACCGGCGACTCGGGACTGGGCAAGAGCGAACTGGGCCTGGAACTGATTTCGCGCTCGCACGGCCTGGTGGCGGACGACGCGGTGGAATTTTCGCGCATCGCCCCCAATATGATCGAAGGGCGCTGCCCGGCGCTGCTGCAAAACCTGCTGGAAGTGCGCGGCCTGGGCCTGCTCGACATCAAGGCGATTTTTGGCGAGACAGCCGTGCGGCGCAAGATGCGCTTGAAACTGATCGTGCACCTGGTCAAGCGCGGCGGCCAGGAAGAAGAAGTCGAACGGCTGCCGTTCCAGTTCCCTACCGAAGACGTTCTGGGCCTGCCGATCCGCAAGGTCGTGATCCCGGTGGCAGCCGGCCGCAACATCGCCGTGCTGCTCGAAGCGGCCGTGCGCAACACCATTTTGCAACTGCGCGGGATCGACACCCTGCAAGAGTTCATGGAACGGCAACGCCTGGCCATGAGCGGAGACTAAAGTCATGCGTATCGTCCTTATCACCGGCATTTCCGGTTCCGGCAAATCGGTGGCCCTGAATGTGCTGGAAGACCTCGGCTATTACTGCGTGGACAACCTGCCGCCAGCGCTGCTGCCCCACCTGGTATCCACCCTGGTGGGCGAAGGCTTGCGCTCGCTGGCGGTGGCGGTCGATGCGCGCAGCGCCGAGTCGCTGGCGACCTTGCCCACCGACGTGGCGCACCTGCGCGAGGAAGGCCACGACGTGCGCGTGATGTTCTTGACTGCCAATACCCACTCGCTGGTGGCGCGGTTTTCCGAGACCCGGCGCAGCCACCCGCTGTCGCACGAACTGCGTCCGGGCCAGAACCCGGCCGCGCGCCGCACCCTGATCGAATGCATCCTTGAAGAGCGCGAGCGGCTCTCGGCCATCGAGCAGCTGGGCCACGTGGTCGATACGTCGGAGCTGAGCGCGAATAAACTGCGCGCCTGGGTCAAAGACCTGGTCGAGCTCGAACACGCGCCACTGACCCTGTTCTTCGAATCGTTCGCCTTCAAGCTCGGTGTGCCGATGGATGCCGATTTCGTCTTCGACGTGCGGGCGCTGCCCAATCCCTACTACGACCTGTCACTGCGCCCGCTGACCGGCCGCGATGCGCCGGTAATCGAATTCCTCGACGCCCAAGCCAGCGCCGGAGAAATGCTCGAAGACATCCGCGCCTTCGTGGAAAAATGGCTGCCGTCGTTCAAGACCGACAACCGCAGCTACCTGACCGTCGCCCTGGGCTGCACCGGCGGCCAGCACCGCTCGGTCTATATCGCCGAAAAATTGGCGGCGTACTTCCACGCCAGCGAGCGCGTGGTGATACGGCATCGCGAGCAGTGAAATCGTTCATGCGGCCTTGATCAGGGCCGCCGACCCCGCTCATATTGCAGCAGCGCGCGAGGTCGTGCGGCGGGCGCGTCAGCAGGTGATTACGCCGCGCCGTGAAAATGATGCAGCGGATGGGCGTGGTCCGGCCACGCCGGCGCCAAAATCTGCCTGACCATCGCTTCGGTCACGTCGGCCAGCGCAGCAGGTTCCCAACGCGGAGCGTGGTCCTTGTCGATCACCAGCGCGCGGATGCCTTCGATGACCTGGCCGTTTTCCAGCGTGCGGCGCACGGCTGCGCGTTCCATGCGCAGGCAGTCGGCCATGCTCATTGCGGCACCCTGCTCCTGCAGGGCATACGCCACGCACATCATCAGCGGGGAACGCGTGGCCATCATGGCCAGCGTGGTGCGGGCAAAATCGCTGTCGTCCGCTTGCAGCGACGCCATGATGGCTGGCACCGAACCGGCGCCAAAGTGATGGTCGATGGCGGCGCGGTCGCGTTCCAGCGCACTTGGCCCCACAGCAGCCTTGAAGGGCGCTGCAAACGCTGCAATCGCCCCCGGCAGGCCAGCACCGCCATTGCTGCTCAATACGGCTTCCAGCGCCGGTAATTCAGCCACTGGCACGTAGTGATCAGCCAAGCCGGCATACAAGGCATCGGCCGCGCCGATGGTCGCACCGGCGACGCCCAGGTACAGCCCCAGCCGGCCCGGCAAGCGAGACAGGAAATAGCTGGCGCCCACGTCCGGGAACAGGCCGATATTGGTCTCCGGCATTGCCATCCTGGTGCGCTCGGTGACGATACGTACCCGGCTCTGCGGACCGGCCTGCGCCACGCCCATGCCACCGCCCATCACCACGCCATCCATCAGCGCGATATACGGTTTCGGGTAATGATGAACCAGGTGATTGAGCGCGTATTCTTCGGTGAAGAAATCTTCGACCAGCGCACTGCCCTGCTGCGGCGTGGCGCGGCCAAGATCGTGGAAGAAGCGGATATCGCCGCCGGCGCAGAATGCTTTCTCGGTGCTGCCGCGGATGACGACTGCCTGCACGGCATCGTCGTCACGCCAGGCCAGCAATGTTTGCGTAACGGCGCGCACCATGTCGAGCGACAGCGAATTCAATGCGCGCGGGCGATCGAGCGTGGTGACGGCGGTGCCGTCACTGACGGCAGTTAAAACGTGTGCGCTCATGGTTGTCCTGTGGCCTTGTTCGATGATGGCAGATGTTCGAGCGGATTGGGCAAGGTCAAATCGCCGCCCAGGCGCGCCTGGAATTTCGCCGGCGCTGCGGCAGGCTGCCCCATGTGGCGGGCGTAGATCACTGCAAACGGCATGTCGCCAACCTCTTCCTGCCTGAAGCCGGTGGCCTGCTGCATGGCAGACGGATCGCGCGCGGCAGCGAGCGTAAATTTCACCAGCCGGTCCAAGGTTGGCGATTGCAGGTCGAGGATGGACGCCATCATGGTCAGCGGTGCGGCGGCGAACGCGTGGTAATGCAAGGCCTTGGCGCCGCGCGCCATTTCGGCTGGCAGTGCGCCGTCTGGCGCCACCTGGGCCATGGCGTTGTCGAACACGCCGTGGCCCCATTTTAAAAAGCGCTGGTCGCCGGTGACGGCGCCCACGGCGGTCACGGCCAGCCCTTCCCAGTAATAATGGTTGTTGCGCTTGCCCTTGCGGGTATCGGCGTGCGTGAGCGTGGCGTCGGCCAGCGTGGACAGCCACGCTTCGATGGATTTTTTCTGCGCCGGGGTGGCGGCCGGCTGCACGCGCGCGTAACTGAGCGCCAGGCCGCCCAAGGTCCACTTGCGCACGAAATACGCCTGCTCGCTCGACATCTTGCCCAGCATGGCCTGCTGCCCTGCCCAGCCCTCGAGCCAGTTCAAGGCGCAGGCGGCGTCCGCCGGTTTGCCGCTGGCCTGGTAGCGGCTGGCGTTGCGCGCCACGCCGGACAAGAATTGTTCGACCGGCTCGGTGCTGGCGATGTTTTTGGCCCGCCGCGCCGGGTCGATCACGGAGTGGTTGGCGTCGTTGTAGTAGCTGTTGGCGTCGATGTCGATGACGGCAGCCGGCGCCGGCTGGCACGTGGTGGCGTAGGAAGAGGAAGCAACAGCAAGAGCGGAAACGGTATAAACCAGGTAAACAATTTTCATGGAATCCCAAAAACAAGAAAGGGCGCCATGGTTGCGCCCTTAGTTGGTGTTGTCGCGCCGTTATTTTAAAGGGCGGCGGCAGCTGGTTCGAAGTTATCCGGGAGATGCTTGATCGCATCGTGGCCGTGCTGTTGGACTTTGCCTTTGTACTTCATGACCTGGCGGTCCAGCTTGTCGATCAGGGTGTCGATCGCAGCGTACAGGTCTTGCGACAGGCTCTCCACGTAGACCGTTTTACCGGACAGGCGCAGATTGATTTCAGCCTTTTGGCGCTTGGTTTTCTCTTTAAGGTTATCTACGGTCAGAATGACAGCAATATCAATCACTTGATCAAAGTGCCGTGTCACGCGTTCGAGCTTGCTCTGCACGTATTCACGAATGGCGGCGGTCACTTCGAGATGATGTCCACTGATGGTGAGATTCATACACACTCCTAAAGATAGATGTCGCTGACGGTTAGTGCGTTGCCCATTGATGCCGGGCACGCAGGAACCAGTGCACTACAAAGACTTGCGGAGACTGACTGGAGGGATTTTGAGGGCTTCGCGATATTTGGCAACAGTGCGTCGCGCAATCACCATGCCCTGTTCTCCCAGCATGTCCGCAATCTTACTGTCGGATAAAGGATTTTTAGGGTCTTCAGCTCCTGTCAGTTGCACGATCAATGCCCGTATCGCCGTTGAACTGGCTTCACCGCCTGCTTCGGTGGCGACATGGCTACCAAAAAAATATTTCAACTCAAACATGCCATGCGGCGTGAGCATGTATTTCTGAGTTGTTACCCGAGAAATGGTGCTCTCGTGTAAACCCAGTGTATCAGCAATTTCGCGAAGCACAAGGGGGCGCATGGCAACCGCGCCGTGCGAGAAAAAGTTCTTTTGTCGTTCTACTATCGCTTGCGCCACGCGCAGGATGGTGTCGAAACGCTGGCGCATATTCTTGATCAGCCACTTCGCTTCCTGCAGCTGCGCGCCCATGGCGCCCTCGCCGCCATCTCCCTTCTTCTGTTTGAGCAGGTTGGCGTACATGGCGTTGACGCGCAGGCGCGGCATGACGTCGTTGTTCAAACTGACCTGCCAGCCGGTACGCGATTTTTTCACGATCACGTCGGGCACCACGTAGTCGGAGACGTCGGACGCGAACGCCGCACCGGGATGCGGATTGCACTGGCGGATCACGGTCTGCGCCTCGCGCAGGTCTTCGTCGTCGCACAGCAGCGCTTTTTTCAGCTTGTTGAAATCGCGCTGGGCAAACCACGTCAAATGCTTTTCCACGATGGCCACGGCCATGCGTCGCGTGACCATCGGGATGCCGGGCAAGCGCTTGATTTGCAGCGCCAGGCACTCGGCCGCGTTGCGCGCGCCCACGCCGGCCGGATCGAAACTTTGCAGCAGCGACAACGCCGTTTGCAGCTCGTCGATATCGACTTCCAGTTCCTCGGGCAGGCGCGCGTGGATCTCGTCGAGCGCTTCTTCGAGGTAGCCGTTTTCATCGAGCGCGTCGATGATCAGTTCGACCAGCGCGCGGTCGCGCAGCTCGAGCACGGTCACGCGCATCTGCTCCATCAGGTGTTCGCGCAGGGTGCAGTGGTGGGCCTCGATCTGCGGGCGTGCGTCCTCGTCGTCGGGCGCCTTGCTGCGGCCGGCGTCGCTCCAGTCCATGTCCGCTTCGGCGGTGGTACTTTCGGTATCGGCAGCAGGGCCGTCGTAGGTGTCGGCCTCGCCTGCCGGCGCGGCTTCCTGCGGGCCCGACTCGGACGGCGCTTCGCCGGACGGCGCCTGCTGGCTGATGGCGCCGTCGGACAACAGGCGCAGTGAATGGTCGAGCGGATCGTCGAGCCGTTCGAGCAGCGGATTATCGGTAAGGAGTTGTTCGAGTTCCTGGTGCAGCTCCAGCGTGGAGAGCTGCAGCAAGCGGATCGATTGCTGCAGTTGGGGTGTCAGCGCGAGATGCTGCGAAGTTCGCAGTTGCAATGACTGTTTCATGGATTACATTCGGAAGTGTTCACCCAGGTAGACGCGGCGGACCGATTCGTCGGCGATGATGTCGTCCGGACGGCCCGAAGCCAGCACCGAGCCCTGGTTGATGATATATGCGCGGTCGCAGATGCCCAGCGTCTCGCGCACATTGTGATCGGTAATGAGGACGCCGATCTGCCGCTCCTTGAGAAAGCGCACGATGCGCTGGATCTCGATCACGGCAATCGGGTCGACCCCGGCGAATGGTTCGTCGAGCAGCACGAAGCGCGGGTTGGTAGCCAGCGCACGGGCGATCTCCACCCGGCGGCGTTCGCCACCGGAGAGCGAGAGCGCGGGGTTGTCGCGCAGCTTCTCGATTTGCAAATCGGCCAGCAGGGTATTGAGCCGTTCGGTAATGTCAGCCTTGGATAAAGACTTGCCGTCCACTTTTTGAATTTCGAGGACAGCGCGAATATTTTCTTCCACCGTCAGCTTGCGGAACACCGACGCTTCCTGTGGCAGGTACGACAGGCCGAGCGATGCGCGGCGGTGGATGGGCAGCCTCGAAATATCGACGCCGCTGATGTCGATGGTGCCGGCATCGGACGGCACCAGGCCGACGATCATGTAGAACGACGTGGTCTTGCCGGCGCCGTTGGGGCCCAGCAGGCCCACCACTTCGCCGCATTCCACTTGCAGCGAGACGTCGTGCACGACCTGGCGCTTGCCATAGCTTTTTTGCAGGCCGCGAACGATCAGGGTGCTACCGCAACTCGGTTCCATATCATTTCCCCGCAGGCTGGGTGGCAGGTGCTGGAGACGTCGGCTGGGCCGGCGCGATCGGCGGACGCTTGGACGACGGCTGGATCACCATGGTGCCGCGGCCGGCGCCCGGCTTGCTCTCGCCGCTGCTGGTATTCTTGACCGCGAACACTTCGCGGCGGCTGTCGTAGGAGATGAATTCGCCATCGACCTGGCTGGTCACCTTGCCCGCTTCGAGCTGCTTGATGCGGCCCTTGGAGATCAGCTTGACCAGCTCGGTCTTGTCGTCGTATTCGATACGGTCGGCCTGGCCTTCCACCCATTTATCGGTGTCGCCGTCGAGCTTCTGGCGGAACGTGGCCTGCACGCCGGGCGTGCCGGTCAGCACCACGAACTGGAAACCTTCGGGGTCTTGCGTGACCACCGCCTTGGGCGAGGTCATGCGGATAGTGCCGCGCGTGAGGATGACGTTGCCGGTGAAGGTCTTGATCTGCTTGACGTCGTCGGAGTCGGCCTGGTCGAACGATACTTCGATCGGCTTGTTGGAGTCGGCTTTTTCGGCGTGCGCCGGGATGGCCAGGGCCGCCAGCAGCAGTGCTGCCGACCAGAAGGTGTGCTTGGTGCTTGCTCTCATAATCTTCCTTTAGCGTGCCGCACGCGGCGGCACGGTGATCTTGCCGCGTCCACCCAGTTGGGTTTGCAGCGTTGCGTTGTTGGCGGTCATGCCCACGCCGGTGGCGACCGTATTGCCCAGGTGTAGCTCGACCGGTGCAGCGGTTTCCATCCGTTGCTCGTCCGGGAACACGGTGAGCGTGGACGTGGTCAGGCTCATGGCCTGCGACGCGGCGCCACTCTTGCCGCTGGCCGGGCGCACCACGCTGACGTTGCCGTTGAGCTTGACGCGTGAGTTGTCCTGGTCCACCCGGGCGGTGTCGCCACGCACCGTCATCGGTGGATGCTCGGCCGACAAGGTGTTGATGTAGGGCTTGACGATATCGGATGCTTCTTCGGCCGGCAGGTGCGTCAGCTTGTCGCCGGAGAGGATATAGGCCGGCTTGCCGTCCTTGGTCATGCGCACCACGCTGAACCGGTCGATGATGTAATCGGGCTCGTTGCGGAACTTGTCCTGCGCCGTATCCTGGTTCGATTCGTTAATCAGCTGCACCATCCAGCCCGTGCCGACGGCCACGAACACGCCGAGCACGACCATCCAGGTGAGCGGCCAACGATGTGCTGTTCTTTTACGCATGCCCGGTCTCCGTTACACCATGAATTGCGCCATGACGGCCGCGTGCGTGCCCTGCGCCTGCAACAGCAGTTCGCACACTTCGCGCACCGCGCCGCGCCCGCCCTGGGCGGTGGTGACGTGGTGCACGCGCGCCAGCACTTCGGGCCGGCCGTTCGGCACCGCCACCGCGAAACCGACGCGGGCGATGATGGGCAGATCGACCACGTCGTCGCCGATGAAGCCGACCTGCTCGGCAGTCAAGCCGGTCTTTTCCAGCAGCGCCTTGAACGGCGTGAGCTTGTCGTGGCCGCCCTGGTGCAGGTAGCTGATGCCCAGGTCGGCCGCGCGCTTGATCACCTGCGGCGACGTGCGCGCGCTGATGATGGCGGTCTGCACGCCGGATTCCTGCAACAGCTTGATGCCCAGGCCGTCGTAGACGTTGAACGTCTTGAGCGCTTCGCCGTCGGCGCCGTAGTGCAGGCTGCCGTCGGTGAGCACGCCGTCGACGTCGAAAATCATCAGTTTCACGCGCGCAGCGCGTTCATGCACAGTCCGCATGGTCAATTCGGTCATCAGATCACCTTGGCGCGAGTGAGGTCGTGGATGTGCAAGGCGCCGACCAGCTTGCCGTCGGCATCGGTCACCAGCATCTGGTTGATGCGGAACTGTTCCATCACGGCCACGGCGTCGACTGCCAGCTTTTCCGGCGCAATGCTGCGCGGGTTCGGATGCATCACGTCGCGGATCACGACACGGGTGAAGTCCTGCACTTTTTCGATCATGCGGCGCAGATCGCCGTCGGTGAACACGCCGATCGGCTTGTCGTCGGCATCGACCACGGCAGTCATGCCCATGCCCTTCTGGGTGATTTCGAGTAACGCGTCGGTAAGCTTGACGTCGGCGTGGACTTTCGGCACATCGGCGCCGCTGCGCATGACGTCGCGCACGTGGGTAAGCAGGCGCCGGCCCAGCGCGCCGCCCGGGTGCGAACGGGCAAAATCTTCTTCCTTGAAGCCGCGCAGGTCGAGCAAGGCGACCGCCAAAGCATCCCCCAGCGCCAGCGTGACGGTGGTGGACGTGGTCGGCGCCAGGTTCATCGGGCACGCTTCCTTGGCCACGGCGACATTCAGGTGCACGTCGGCGATATTGGCCAGGCTGGAACCGGGTTTGCCGGTGATGGCGATGACCTTGCTGCCCATGCGCTTGACCACCGGCAAGATGGTCATCAACTCGCCGCTCTCGCCCGAGTAGGAAATCGCAATGAAGGCATCGTCGGCGGTGACCATGCCCAGGTCGCCATGGGCAGCCTCGGCCGGATGGACGAACAGCGCCGGCGTGCCGGTGGAGGCGAACGTGGCGGCCATCTTGCGGGCAATATGGCCGGACTTGCCGATACCGGAGACGACCACCCGGCCTTTGCAATTTAACAACAGCTCGATGGCACGGGCGACGCTGTCGTCGGCATCGATGCGCTGCTCGAGGGCAGTAATGGCGGCGGCCTCGTTTTGCAACGTTTCCCGGGCCAACTGCAGCGCGTGCGCGGCCATTTTTGCGTCAAAAGCTTTCAGCATTGTTTTTTCATGGGTTACACTCATACCCAAGTATAGCCGAATTAAGAAAGCAAAAAACTTGCCAGTCGAAACAATGCGCCTGCGTGGGGCGAAACCACTGAATAAAAAACTGACGGCTACGGCAACATGACGTTTTCCCCGCTCGAACTGACCCTGGTGTTATTAGGCAGCGCCGTGCTGGGCGTGGTGGCGTTCCGCATGATGCACCTGCCGCCCATGCTCGGCTACCTGGCCGTCGGCATCCTGATCGGCCCCCACGCGCTCGGCTGGGCCATGGAAAGCGAGGCCACCCACGGCCTGGCCGAGTTTGGCGTGGTGTTCCTGATGTTCTCGATCGGGCTCGAATTTTCCCTGCCCAAGCTACTGGCCATGCGCGGCATCGTGTTCGGCCTCGGGCTGGCGCAGGTGGCGTTTACCATCGTCGCCACCCTGCTGTTCGGCTGGACCATCGCCACCCAGCTGCCCGCCCACCTGCACATCAGCTGGCAAGGCGCGTTTGCCCTGGGCGGCGCGCTGGCGATGTCGTCCACCGCCATCGTGGTCAAGATGCTCACCGAGCGGCTCGAACTCGAGAGCGAGCATGGCCGCAAGATCATCGGCATCTTGCTGTTCCAGGACCTGGCCGTGGTGCCGCTGCTGATCATGATCCCGTCGCTGGGCCAGCGTCCCGATGCGCTGGCTGAAACCCTGGCCTGGGCCGGTTTGAAGGCGGTGATCGTGTTGACCTTGCTGCTGTTCGTCGGCCACCGCCTGATGCGCGGCTGGTTTACCATCGTGGTCAAGCGCCGCTCGCAGGAGCTGTTCATGCTCAACCTGCTGTTGATCACGCTGGGCGCGGCGTGGATCACCGAGCAGGCCGGGCTGTCGCTGGCCCTGGGGGCGTTCGTGGCCGGCATGCTGATTTCCGAGACCGAGTACAAGCACCAGGTGGAAGAAGACATCAAGCCGTTCCGCGACGTGCTGCTGGGGCTGTTCTTCATCACGGTGGGCATGTTGCTCAACGTCAGCATGGTGATCGACAACTGGTGGCTGGTGTTAATACTCCTGATCGGTCCGGTGCTGGTGAAGTTCGCCCTGATCGCCGCGCTGGCCAAGCTGTTCGGTTCCAGCGACGGCGTGTCGATTCGCACCGGCCTGGCGCTGGCGCAGGCCGGCGAGTTCGGCTTCGTGCTGCTCAACCTGGCCAGCGGTAACAAGCTGATCGACCCGTTCCTCACGCAAGTGGTGCTCGCTTCGATGGTGCTGTCGATGCTGGTGGCGCCGTTCATCATCGCCAAGTCCGACCAGATTGTCATGAAGCTGGCCAGCAACGACTGGATGATGCAGTCGCTGGCGCTGACCAAGATCGCCAGCCGCACCATGTCCACCAACAAGCACGTGATCCTGGCCGGCTTCGGCCGCAGTGGCCAGAGCCTGGCCACCCTGCTCTCGGAAGAAAAGATCGACTACCACGCGCTTGACCTCGATCCCGAGCGGGTGCAGGTGGCGCAGGCGGCCGGTCTGCAAGTGTCGTACGGCGACGCCGCGCGGCGCGAGAGCCTGGTTGCGGCCGGCATCTACCGCGCCAGCGCGGTGGTGATCACGTACGCCAGCACGCCGTCGGCGCTGAAGGTGCTGCACCAGGTGCATTTGCTGGCGCCCAATTTGCCGGTGCTGGTGCGCTCGCACGACGACACCGACCTCGACGCCTTGAAGGCCGCCGGCGCTGCCGAAGTGGTGCCGGAACTGATGGAAGGCAGCCTGATGCTCGCCTCGCACACGCTGGTGATGCTGGGCGTGCCGCTGCGCAAGGTGGTGCACCGCGTGCAGGCTGCGCGCGAGGCCCGCTACGCCTCGCTGCGCGGCTTCTTCCACGGTTTTTCCGACGTCGGCGAAGACGCCGACCTCGACCGCCTGCACCCGGTCACGCTGGCCGAGAACACGCCCAGCGTGGGCAAGCAGCTGGGCCAGTGCCTGCTGGCCGACAGTGGCGCCGTGGTCGCCAGCATCCGCCGCGGCAAGCAGGTGATCGAGTTCGGGCCGGAGACCGTCCTCGCCGCCGGCGACGTGGTGGTGCTGCGCGGCGCCGCCGACGCCGTGGCGCGCGCCGAGAATTTGCTGCTGCGCTGATCCGGCGCTGTGGCTTCATCCCATTAGCAAGGCAGTCATGTCCGCAGTATTCACGCAACAAGAAATCGACAGCGTCTATCGCGTCATCAAGGAGCGGCGCGACGTGCGCCACTTCGTCCCCGGCGCAGTGGACGAGGCGGTCATCGCGCGCCTGCTGCAGGCGGCGCACCAGGCGCCCAGCGTGGGCTATATGCAGCCGTGGCGCTTTATCCGCATCGCCAGCCTTGACCTGCGCGAGGCCATCATCAACATGGTGGAAGCCGAACGGCGCAACACGGCCGAGGCGCTGGGTGAGCGCGGCGCAGAATTCATGCGGCTAAAAGTGGAGGGCATCCGCGAGTGCGGCGCGCTGTTCGTCGTCGCGCTGGCCGATGGCCGCGAAGCCCACGTATTCGGCCGCCGCACGCTGCCGGAAATGGACCTGGCGTCGGTCGCCTGCGCGATCCAGAACATGTGGCTCGCCGCGCGCGCCGAAGGCCTGGGCATGGGCTGGGTGTCGCTGTTCGACCCCGACCAACTGGCGCAACTGCTGGCCATGCCGCAAGGCGCGCGGCCGGTGGCGGTGCTGTGCCTGGGGCACGTGGAGCAGTTCTATCCCAGGCCGATGCTGGAGCTGGAGGGATGGGACACGCGGCGTGAGCTGGAATCGCTGGTGGCGGTGGATAGTTGGTCCAACACCGGCGGGCAAAAAACTTTATAACCGGTCACTCCGCCGGCGCCGTGCTCACCACGCGGTTACGCCCCGCCTCCTTGGCGGCGTACAGGCGCAGGTCGGCGGCGGCAACCCAGGCGCGGGCGATGGCGGCCGGGTCGCCTTCCGCTTCGCCCGGATGCAGGGCTGCCACGCCGATCGACACCGTCACCGATACTTGCAGCTCGGGCGTGAGCGCGATCATGGTGTTGGCGATGCCGGCGCGGATGCGCTCGGCGACAAAGGCGGCGCTGTCGAGCGGCGCGTCGATCAGCAGCACCACGAATTCCTCGCCGCCGAAGCGCGCCAGTGCGTCCGAGGTGCGCAGCTCGTTCTTGATGCGGGTGGCCACTTCACGCAACACCTCGTCGCCGCCGCCGTGGCCCACGGTATCGTTGACGCGCTTGAAATGGTCGACGTCGATGTACATGAACGAGATCGGATACGCCTGGCGCCGGGCCCGGGCGATTTCTTCGAGCAGGCGGCGGTCGATGTAGCGGCGGTTATACACGCCGGTGAGCGAGTCGGTCAGCCCGATGTACTTGAGCATCTCGTTGCTGATGACGTTTTCCAGGCAGATGGCGACGATCGACGCCATGTGCTCGACGAAATCGGTGCCCAGGCTGGGCGTAAAACGGGTGGGATCGCGGCTGGCCAGGTTGAGGCTGCCAATGATGCGCTTGTTGCGCAGCAGCGGCACCAGCGCCACGCTTTGCAGCCCCGCCGGCGCGTTGGGAAACGCGGCGCCATGGCGCTGCGCATCGAACATGCCCAGCAGCGGCTTGGGCGGCGCCGAGGTGGTCGTGCGCTCTGCCAGGTCGAAGCCGAGCGCCTCGAGCGCTTCGACAAAAATCAGGTCGGGAAAATCCGCGAATACCACGTCGAGCTTGAGCATGACGGTGCGGATATCGGCGCCCTCGTCCAGCAGGGTAAGCGTGACCGCGTCGAGTTCGGAAATCACCGGCAGCACGCTGAGGATGGTGCCCACCAGTTCAGGAAAATTGCCGGCGCTGACGATGTTCAGGTCGAACGCCTGGTGGCGCGTCATGATCGAATGGTTGCGTTCAGCCTGTTCCAGCAGATAGGCCATGCGGGCGCGCAGAGCCTGGTTTTCTGTGGCCAACTTGTCGACCAGTTCAGCGTCGTGCGCTGCCTGGTCCATGTTTGGCGCGAACTTGCCCGTTGCAGTCTGCGTCATAAATAATCCCCTGCCCTTCAACCGAATTCATGTCTTGCATAACATTACGCCAAGTTGTTCCGCTTGGGAATGGCTCGGCGGCCGGAAGTGCATTAAAACGCCAGCGCAACCTCGATTTCCTGGCCAACCTGCACCAGCAGGCCGTCGCCGGCGGTGACGATGGCGTTCATACCGAAACACAAGGCACCATCGAGCTCGGGCTTGGCGCGGTAGCTTTGCAGGATCTCGAGCGGGTCGGGGCCGAAGTCGCCGGTGGCCTGGTCGACCGATGGCATCGGGCAGCGCGGGCACGGCTTGACGGGTTTCAGTGTGACGTCGCCGATCTGGAAGGTGTCGGTGTAGTCTTCTTCGAAGGCTTCGATGCCGGCAAGCACCACGTTCGGCCGGAAGCGGTTCATCGGCAGGGCCGCACGGCCGGCGCCGCGCAGCTTGTCGTTGAGATCGTCCAGCGAGCCCTGGCCGATCACCAGGATCGGAAAACCGTCGGAAAACAGCGTGGTAGCGGCCACGCCGCCGGTCCACTTCTGGCTGACCACGCGCACGGCCTCGGCATGGAAGCGCACCAGGCGGCATGGCACACCCAGCGCCGCGCTGAACCAGGCGGCGGTCGCGTCGTCGCAGTCATAGGCGCTCAGGCTTTCGTCCCAGATGTGCACGCGGCGCGTGGCGGCCAAAGCCGGATCGGGCCGGGCCAGCGCCAGTTCCAGCGCTGCCATGCCGGGGAAGGCCAGCGCCAGCGTGTGCTCCTGCAAGGTGGGTGTAATCAGCGCCATGCGCGGAAAATCGCGCTGCGTCAGGTAACCGCCATTGGCATCGACCACCATCCATTCGCGGTCGAAGATCTGTCCATCGGGCGTGGCGAGACCGGCCGTGGTCAGCCGTGCTTGCGGCAGCGACAGGCCGGCGCAGGATTTGATCGGGTAGAGAATGAGGTCGGAGAGGATGGGCATGGCACACGCCAAAAGCTGCGCGACCAGCGCGCGGTGAGTGTTGCAGGGCTGGGTACAGGCGCGGGGGCGCGTGCAGCGCCCCCCCGCCCCGGTCTTGCGTCTTGCTCTTACGTCTTACTCTTCCGAGGCTGGCGCCTTGGAGGTTTTGGGCGCCCTGGGTGTGCGTGGCGCCCGCGGTTGCTTCGGCGCCTTGGCGGCCGGGGCAGTTTCGGTGACGACGGGCTGCGGCGCTACCGCTACCGCTTCGGGCGCACGTTCAGCGGCAGGCTTGGCTTTCGGCTTGGCTTTTGGACGGGCCGGACGCGCTGGCTTGGCGGCTTCGGCCGTACCGTTGGCCTCGGCGGCCGGGGTCGCTGCTGCGACTGCCTCGACCACGACCGGTGCGGCCGGTGTGGCCAGGTCTGCCGACGGCGCTGCTGAATAAGTCGCTACCGCCTGCTCGGCTTGCGCAGCCGGGGCCTTGGCGGCGGCTTTTACCTTGCGTGCCGGTGGCTTGGCGCCGCTTTTCTTTTTGGCTGGCGCCTGCACTTGCGCTTCGCCGGTGGCGGCCATGGCATCTTGCACCAATGGCAACGCTACTGCCGCTTCCAGCACCACTGGCGCTGCTGCGTGCACGTCGGCGTCGGCAGCCTGGTGGCGCTGCTGGCCGGACTGGTTGCGCTGGCCGTTGCCGTTGCGATCATTACGGTCATTGCGATTGTTGCGGTCGCGGCCACCACGGTTGCGATTGCGGTTGCCGTCGCGGTCGTTGTTGACTGCGGGGGCAGCATCGGCGCCGGCGTTGGCCGCAGCTTGTGCAGCGTCGGCCAATTCGGCCAATGGCTCCACGGCAATCGCTGCCACTTCGGGCGTGGTATCGATGGCAATGGCAAGCGCGTCCTGGTCTTCGTCAGCCTGGCCCGGACGTGCCTGGCCCTGGCGGCCATGGCGCTCGGCCTGGCGCTCGGCAAAGCGTTCCGCTGCGGTGCGGCCACGGTTGCGGCTGCGGCGCGATTCGTTGCCCTGCTCCTGGTTGCCGGCGTGTTCGCCAGCTTGGCTTTCTGCCTGCGCGGAGGCAGCATTGGTTTGCGCGCCGCTGCTGCGATAGACGTAGGCGCCCGATTTCTCATCGCGGCCAAATTCCAGCAGGCCGCGCGCCTTGCATTCCTCGATCAGGTTGCCGAAGGTGCGGAAACCGTAGTACGACTCGCTGAAGTCCGGCTTGCGGCGCTTGATCGCTTCCTTCAGTACCGAGGCCCAGATCTTGCCGCTGTCGCCACGCTCGAGCACCAGCGCTTCGAAGGTGTTGACGGCGATTTCCACGGCCTGGTCGCGGCGTTTTTCCATTTCGTCGCGGCGGGCGTTTTCTTCTTCCGGCGAACGCTTGACGGCCGGCTTGGCTTCGCCTGCATCGCGGCGGGCGCGGCGGCTCTCGCGCACCAGGTCGTCATAGAAAATGAATTCGTCGCAGTTGGCCACCAGCAGGTCGGACGTCGATTGCTTGACGCCCACGCCGATCACCTTCTTGGCGTTCTCGCGCAGCTTGGACACCAGCGGCGAAAAGTCGGAATCGCCGGAAATGATGACGAAGGTGTCCACGTGCGACTTGGTGTAGCACAGGTCGAGTGCATCGACCACCATGCGGATGTCGGCCGAGTTCTTGCCGGACTGGCGCACGTGCGGGATTTCGATCAGCTCGAAGTTCGCTTCGTGCATGGGCGCCTTGAAGCCCTTGTAGCGATCCCAGTCGCAATACGCTTTCTTGACCACGATGCTGCCCTTGAGCAGCAGACGTTCCAGCACCGGCTTGATGTCGAACTTGTCGTAGTTGGCGTCACGCACACCGAGCGCGACGTTTTCAAAATCGCAGAACAGCGCCATGCTGACGTTATCGTTGGAAGATGCCATGAGGAATATTTTCTAGTGAAGAGGGGTGCGGGGGGAACAAACGCGTGGTCCGGCGGTCGGCTAATTCGACGATTATACCCAACAACGCAGCGCCTCCGCGTACTCGTCCATGTAGTCATCCATGTAGTCATCCATATTACTGATCTATAATGGCCGCTCTCCCAGTCACCGAGGTATTCGTCCGATGCGCCATTGATGCCGCCGTCTTCTTGACGGCCAGTACCCACTGCTTCCCCTTGCACGGGGAGTTTCTGGCATCTATTGGAGTGACGCATGACGCAACCTTCGACCCCCAGCACGTTGATCACGCTGGACGGCGTGTCTTATGGCCTGCCCGACGGCAGGATGTTATTTACCGACTTGCATGAACATTTCGACCAGCGGCCCACCGGCCTGGTCGGGCGCAACGGCGCCGGCAAGACCGTGCTGGCGCGCATCCTGGCCGGGCAATTAGCCCCCTCTTCAGGGCGCTGCCTGCGGCACGGTTCGGTGTACTACCTGGCCCAGCAGGTGGCGCCCGCGCCCGGCGCCACCATCGCCGACCTGGCTGGCGTGCGCGCCGAACTCGACGCGCTGGCCCGCATTGCCGCCGGCAGCGTGGCCGTGGCGGACTTCGACCTGGTGGGCGAACGCTGGGACTTGCCGCAACTGCTGCAGCAGGAACTCGACCAGGTCGGCCTGTGCCATCACGATGCGAGTACCCCGGCCAGTGTTCTGAGCGGCGGCCAGGCGATGGGCGTGGCCCTGGCGGGCGCCATGCTGTCCGGCGCCGATTTCCTGATCCTCGATGAACCGAGCAACCATCTCGACCGCCAGCACCGGCAAGCGCTGATCGCACAGTTGCAGCGCTGGCAGCGCGGCCTGCTGGTGGTCAGCCACGACCGTCAACTGCTGGCGGCCATGGCGCGCATCGTCGAACTGTCGCCGCAGGGCTTGCGCAGCTATGGCGGCAATTACACTTTTTATGCGGCGGCGAGGGCACAGGAACGGCAAAGTGCGCTCGACCAGCTTGACCTGCGCAAGCTCGAACGCCAGCGCGAGGAACAGGCCATGCGCACCCAGCGCGAGCGCCAGGAAAAACGCCAGGCGCGCGCCGCCCGCCAGGGCCAGGAGGCCAACCAGGCCAAGATCCTGCTCGGTCGCCAGAAGGAGCGCAGCGAAAGCTCGGCCGGCAAATTGCGCCAGCAACAGGACGCCGCGCGTGCACAGTTGTCGGCGCGGGTAAGCGCTGCCGCACAGCAGGCGCACGACGATGCGCAGATCGTGCTGCATGTGCCGGCCGTGCATGGCGCCCAGCGGCGCATGGTGGAGCTCGATGCGGTCGCTTTGCCGTTCGTGCCCGCAGCGACCCGGCATATCAGCCTGACTTTGAGCGCGCAGCAGCGCGTGGGCGTGGTCGGTGCCAACGGCTGCGGCAAGTCGACCTTGCTGCAAGTACTGGCCGGCCGCATCGCACCGCTGGCCGGTCGTTGCCAGGTGGTCGCTGGCGGCGTCTACCTGGACCAGCGCCTGGCCGATCTCGATCCGGCGCGCACCGTGCTTGAACATCTGCTGGCAGTCAACCGCGTTGTGGCGGAAGGGACACTGCGCACCTGGCTGGCCCAACTGGGGCTGGACGCACAAAAAATTACCGCCCCCAGCGGCGCGCTCAGCGGCGGTGAGCGCCTGAAGGCGGCGCTGGCCTGCGTGCTGTACGCCGATCCGCCGGCACCACTGCTGCTGCTCGACGAACCCGGCAACCATCTCGACCTGCCTTCGCTGCAGGCGCTGGAAACCATGTTGCGCAGCTACCGGGGCGCGTTGCTGGTGGTGTCGCACGACGATACTTTTCTCGATAATCTGGCGTTGACCGACCGGCTCGATGCCAGCGCACACGGATGGCGGCTCGCTCCGTGGTGAGGGCTTGTGGTGAGGGCTTGACTTGGAGTGCACTCCAAGTATTAGCCTGTGATCGAGGCCTTCCTCATCGACCACACAGGAGCACATCCATGACACTATTGACTACGCTGTTTCCGAAAACCTTGCTGCTGGCCGGCATGGTCTCCACGACCGCCGCCAGCGCCAGCGAGCCAGCGCAAAAAGACCAACGCCGCGTGCGCGGCGAGCACACGATTGCTGCCATCACCGGCAGCGCAGGCACGTCAGTGGTCGATTCGCTGCGCGACCTGTCGCCCGAACTGGGCCACTGGATCGTCGATTTTGCCTACGGCGACGTGTTCTCGCGCCCCGCCCTGTCGCTGTGCACGCGCGAGCTGGCCACCATTTCCGCCCTCACCGCGCTGGGCAATGCGCAACCGCAACTTAAGGTCCATATCGAGGGGGCGCTCAATGTCGGCTGCACGCCGGAGGAGATCGTCGAAGTCATCATCCAGATGGCTGTGTACGCGGGTTTTCCCAGCGCCCTGAACGGCATCAGCGCTGCCCGCGAAGTGTTCGACAGGCGCGGGGTTAAAATTGCTGCGACGAAATGACATTCACCAGGAGCGGTCCATGCCATCCCACCTCAGCATCGACGAAGTCGCCAGGCGCACCGGCCTGACCGCGCACACGCTGCGCTACTACGAACGAATCGGCCTGATCGCCCCGGTGGGCCGCGCCGAAGGCGGCCAGCGCCGCTACGCGGCAGCGGACCTGGCATGGATCGACTTCCTGCTGCGCCTGCGCACCAGGCGCATGCCGATCAGCCAGATGCAAACCTTCGCTACCCTGCGCGCCACCGGCGACAGCACTGTGCCGGACCGGCGCCGGATGCTGGAAACGCATTTGCAGGAAGTGCTGGCCGAGATGGAAGCGATGCGGCTGTCGGTGCAGGCGCTGGAGGAGAAGATCGGGTATTACCGGGCGGTGGAGCGGGAATAAATTACTGGCCAGCGGTTACGGTCCGTGGCTTTTTTGGATATCCGCCCGGGCGATTCAAGATAATCCGCAGTAAACTCTCGTGCAACACATTGATTATGTTAAGATTTTTCCATAAAATTTAAGATACCACTTGACGTCATTCTTGATAATTTTCCTCCCCCATGAAGCCCCCGAAGTTTGAACACATCGATCTGAAGTTGCACAATCCCTCGTTCGACTCTCCTTTGGTCGACGTGGTGACTGAACTTGAGCATCTCCGGCGTCTACAACTCGGGGGGACGACTCCGCCCGAAGTTTTCTTCCAGCTCAAGCAAATTTTTCATTTACTGGAGAGTCTGGGTTCTGCCCGCATAGAAGGCAACCATACAACGTTGGCTGACCTCGTTGAGACAACCGTACAGGGCGGCGTGGACAATGGTGATCAGATGAAGGAAATCACCAACATCTAAGAAGCCATGAGATATGTCGACACCGCCATGGAACCGGGCGCTCAGTTGACGGAGGCATTTATCCGGGATTTACATAGCATAGCGGTCAGAGACCTGGAAAGAGAGGGAGATAGAACTCCCGGTGCTTACAGGGCAACGCCAGTACGGATGGCGATGTCAACTCATCTTCCTCCTGAAGCAATGGCTGTTCCACAGTATATGAAAGAGCTGACCGATTTCGTCAACCAGGCATCAGCGCCAAAGTACGACCTGATAAAGGTTGCCCTGACACACCATCGGTTTGGCTGGATTCACCCGTTCTCCAACGGAAATGGGCGGGTTGTACGTCTGCTTACCTATGCCTTGCTCATCAAATACGGCTTTAACGTCAAGAGTGGGCGCGTGCTCAACCCGACAGCAATATTTTGCAATGACAGGGAACGCTATTACGAGATGTTAGGCACGGCCGACACTGGAACCACCTCAGGTATCGACGCCTGGTGCACCTATGTTCTGGAAGGCGTACTGACCGAACTGCGCAAGGTGGACCGGCTTACGCAATACGACTACATTGAAAAGCACATCATTGGCCCTGCGCTTGCCATTTCGCGAGAGCGTCAGTTGATCACAATCGATGAATATCACGTGCTGAAGGAAGTTGTTCGGCTGAAAAACGCCAAGTCAGCAGATTTGAGCAGGATTATGCCGAAGCTCACCGCCAATCAGCGGACTTACCAGATTAAAAAGCTGGTTGATCAGAAAATGCTGCAACCCATCCATGAAGGAGCGAGGCAGTATTCGATCTGCTTCACCAACAACTATCTTTTGCGCGGCATCGTCAAAGCGCTGACGGATGAAGGCTTTGTGCCAAAAACTCTGGAAGCAAACTAGCATCTTCCGCCATGAAAAAGCCCTGCATCAGCAGGGCTCTTGGGTGACGTTCGATCAGACGTTGAACAGGAAGTTCAACACATCGCCATCCTTGACCACGTATTCCTTGCCCTCGGCGCGCATCTTGCCCGCTTCCTTGGCGCCGGCTTCACCCTTGTACTGGATGTAGTCGTCGTAGGCGATGGTTTGCGCGCGGATGAAGCCGCGTTCGAAGTCGGTGTGGATCACGCCGGCCGCTTGCGGCGCGGTGTCGCCCACGCGGATGGTCCAGGCGCGTACTTCTTTTACGCCGGCGGTGAAGTAGGTTTGCAGGCCCAGCAGGTTGTAGGCGGCGCGGATCAGGCGATCGAGACCTGGCTCCTGCATGCCCATGTCGGCCAGGAATTCAGTCTTGTCGGCGTCGTCGAGGTCAGCGATTTCCGCTTCGATCGAGGCGCAGATGGCCACGATCGGGGCGTTCTGGGTCTTGGCGTAGGCCGTCAGCTGGTCGAGCAGCGGGTTGTTGGTGAAGCCGCTGTCGGACACGTTGGCCACGTACATGGCCGGCTTGGCGGTGATCAGGCACAGCGGCTTGATCAGGGCCATTTCGTCGGCGTCCAGGCCCATGGCGCGCACCGGCTTGGCTTCGTTCAGGTGCGGCACGATGCGCTCCATGATGGCCAGCAGCTTGGCGGCGTCCTTGTCGCCCGAGCGCGATTTCTTGTTTTCGCGGTGGATGGCTTTTTCCACGGTGCCCAGGTCGGCCAGCGCCAGCTCGGTCTGGATGACTTCGATATCGTCGAGCGGGCTGACCTTGCCGGAGACGTGGATCACGTTGTCGTCTTCGAAGCAGCGCACCACGTTGACGATGGCGTCGGTTTCGCGGATGTGCGACAGGAACTGGTTGCCCAGGCCCTCGCCCTGCGAGGCGCCGGCGACCAGGCCGGCGATGTCGACGAATTCGACGATGGCGTTGACCATGCGTTCCGGCTTGACGATTTCGGCCAGCGCAGCCATGCGCGGATCGGGCACTTCCACCACGCCGACGTTCGGCTCGATGGTGCAGAACGGGTAGTTCTCGGCCGGGATGCCCGCTTTGGTCAGGGCGTTGAACAGGGTGGACTTGCCGACGTTAGGCAGGCCGACGATGCCGCATTGGAGACTCATGGAAAACCTTTAATAATCATAGCGCCGGCGAGCGGCTGGTGAAAAACGGCCCGAATGGCGTTTTTTAAGTTCAAGGGGTCTATTGTACCTCCCCCGCCCCCGGCGTTCAAAAAAACCGCGCCCGCCGCACGGAACAAGTCATGCTTTTTGGGAACAATTGCTTACATTTGATACGAATTTCACGTCATACCAATGTTGCGGACGAACGTTACTAGTTGTGTGTACAGTGTGTACGTCAGGCAATCACTCAGGAAAGGTCTTACCATGAATAACAATACAACTAAATCCTCGATGCACCCGATGGTGCTCGCCGCTGCCGGCGCAGTCGTTCTTGTCAGCGGTGTCGGCGTAGCCGCCATGATGGGCTGGCTGCCTTCCTCGAACAGCAAGACTGCGGATGTGCCGATGGCCGCCAATGTGCCACCGATCGTCGAGCAGGCAGCCCCCACGCCGCCAGTGCCGGCCCCGGTAGCGGCCCCCGTCGTGGCGCCGGCGCGTGAAGTGGCGCGCGAGCCGGTCCGTGAACGTGAGCCGGTACGCGAAGCGGTGCGTGAAAAGCCACCCGTGGTGAAGCACACCCCGGAAAGAGCCGCTCCGGCCGTCTGCAACAGCTGCGGCGTGATCGAATCGATCACCTCGGTTGACCAGCGCGCCGAAGGCAGCGGCGTGGGTGCGGTCGGCGGCGCCCTGCTGGGCGGCTTGCTGGGTAACCAGGTCGGCGACGGCAACGGCCGCAAGCTGGCCACGGTGGCTGGCGCCATCGGCGGCGCGGTGGCTGGCAACCAGGTCGAAGGCCGCGTGAAAGGTACCCGTACCTACACCATCGCGGTACGCCTCGAGAACGGCAAGACGCAGAACATCGTCCAGACCGAGCAACCGAATTGGCGCGAAGGCGACCGCGTGCGCATCGTCAACGGCAACCTGCGCGCCGACGGCTAATCACCGGCAGTACGGTTCGTCGCAGCACGCAATACCTTGATTATTTCCGTACGGACAGTCTTGCATTTGTGATATTTTGCAAGACTATCCTGCGGAGGTCTCATGGAATTTGTGTTGCTCATTTTTGGGCTGGTAACGTTCAACATCGCCTGGCGCGCACGTGGTGAAGCACGCCACCTGCGCCGGCTGATCGATGAATTGCGCGACGAAGTAGGCGCTCTACGCAATGCTGCCACGCCGGCATTCAAGGCAACACCACCGCCGGAAGCGGCAGCCGCGCCAAGCGCGCCGCAACGGTCACCGCCGTTGGCAGTACCGGAACAAGTTCCGGTTTTGGTTCCGGTTCCGGTTCCGGCTCCGGTCCCAGGCCCGGCGCCCGCCACCGGGTCCACGCCGTTGCCAATGCCGGCCCTTGCATCGATTGCGACGCCAGCACTGCATCCGGCAGTACCGCCAGCGGACACCGGGCCGGTTCTCACCGTGACGGCTGCCACGCCAGTGACTGCGCCGCCGGTCGGCGCGTCCCAGCCGTCACCGCCGCGCCGCTCTGCACCCGCATCGGCATCGGCCTCCGCACCGCAATGGCTGCTCACCGCCAGGTCCTGGCTGTTCGGCGGCAACCTGGTGGCCAAGCTCGGCCTGTTAATCCTGTTCATCGGCGTCAGCTTCCTGCTCAAATACACGGCAGCGCGCGTGAGCGTGCCGATCGAACTGCGCCTGGCCGGCATCGTGCTGGCCGACCTGGCGCTGCTGGCCTGGGGCTGGCGCATCCGCCTCAGCCGCCCCTCGATCAGCCTGCCGGTGCAAGGCGCCGCGCTGGCCGTACTGATGCTGGTCACCTTTGGCGCCTTCCGCGTCTATCACCTGATTCCCGGCGTGATGGCGTTTGCACTGCTGCTGGTGTTGACCGTGTTCACCTGCCTGCTGGCGGTATTGCAAAACGCCATGTGGCTGGCCATTTTCGGCATTGCGGGCGGTTTTGCCACGCCGATCCTGGCGTCGAGCGGCGGCGGCAGCCATATCGGCCTGTTCTTGTACTATGCGCTGCTCAACGGCGGCGTGCTGGCGCTGGCGCTGCTGCGCTCGTGGCGACCGCTCAATCTGCTCGGTTTTACGTTCACCTTCACCATCGCCACCACCTGGGGCGTGCTGCGCTACGCGCCGGAGAACTACCTGTCGGTGCAGCTGTTCCTGCTGCTGTTCTTTGCCTTCTACGTGTCGATCCCGCTCGCGTATGCGCGCCAGCAGTCGGTACAGCTCAAGCACTACGTGGATGGCACGCTGGTATTCGGCACGCCGATGCTGGCCTTCGGCTTGCAGTTCAGCCTGGTGCACGGCTTCCCGTTCGGGGTCGCTTATTCCGCCCTGGCGCTGGGCTTGTTCTACGTGGCGCTGGCCACCGTGCTGCGCCGCCAGCAGCACGCGCAGCGCTATGCCTTGCTGGCTGATTCCTTCCTGGCGCTGGGCATCGTGTTCGGCACGCTGGCGATCCCGTTCGCGCTCGACGGCCGCTGGACTTCCGCCGCCTGGGCGCTGGAAGGCGCCGGCATCGTCTGGATCGGCCTGCGCCAGCAACAAAAGCTGGCGTGGATGTTCGGCCTGCTGGTGCAGGTGGGCGCCTGGGTGTCGTTCATCGGTTCGGCCACCGGCCTGTCGCCGGTCGGCGCGCTCGACGCCAACCTGTGGCTGGGCTTCGTGCTGCTGGCCGCCACCGCCTTCCTGATGGCCACGCGTTTCCGCGCCCACAGCACCGACGACGATAACCAGGTTTTCCCCTTGCTGGCCGGCGTGTTCCTGGTATTTGCCACCGTATGGCTGGTGGCGGGCGCCTGGACCGAAATCCTGCTGCGCGTGGTGGAGAACCGCCAGGGCACGCTGCTGGTCGGCAGCGCCATGGTCGCCGCCATCGGCCTGTACCTGATCGCCCGCAAGCTGGCCTGGCCGCTGGCTGGCGCGATCGCGCTGCTGGTGCAGGCGGTAGCCGGGTTCAAGCTGCTCGAACTGGCGATGGCCGGCTGGTCCGGCCCTGCCGCTTCCTCGCTGTTCGAGCGGCCGCTGCCGGGCGCGCTGATGACTTTCGGCGCTGCACTGTTCAGCAGCTGGGCGCTGCAGCGCCGTCGCGAAGAGAGCATCGGCACGACCGACATCGCCCCGGTGTACCGGTTGACGTATGCCTGGTCGGCCCTGTGGTGGTTCTGCATGGTGACGCCGGACCTGGCAAACTGGCTGGCCGGCCACTATGCCGGCCTGTTCCCGCAACGGTATTCGACCGAATACGGGCCCGATACCGACCTCCAGCTCTGCGCCTATGGCTTGCTGATGGCGGCCACTGCGCTGGCAGCGGTCCGGTTTGCACGCAGCTTGCGCTGGCCGGCCCTGCGCTGGTTTGCCGCGACCGTGTGGCCGGCACTCGCCGGCGCCACCTTGCTGGTAGTGGTGGATTTGTACGACAACGCCTCGCGCCTGCCGCATGTCGAAACATGGATCACCTTTGCCGCGCTGTGGCTGGCCGGCGAATGGCTGATGGCGGCGTGGCTGCGCCAAGGCTGGGCCTTGCCGCCGATGGTGCTGCGCGTGCTCCATACCGTGCGCACGGCCGGCCCCTGGCTGATGATCTGGCCGGTGGCCGCTTACGTGATCAGTCGCTGGCTCGCCGGTCCCAGCGAACAAGTCTTCATCGCCGACTGGAGCACCAGCGCCAGCTGGGCGCGCTTCGTGCCATCGTGGCTGATGATGGCGTCCATCGCCTGGCTGATGCGGCGCAGCCGCCAGGAGGCCTGGCCGGTGGCGCCGCTCGCGGCGTGGTACCGCAGCCGCCTGATTCCTGCCGGCTGCGCCTGGTCGGCGTTGCTGGTCGCGGCCTGGAACCTGACCCAGGACGGCGCCATGGCGCCGCTGCCCTACGTGCCGCTGCTCAATCCGCTCGACCTGAGCACCTGCTTCGCCCTGGTGCTGGTGCTGGCCTGCTATCGACTGCAAGCGCCGGCCGCGCGGGTGCCGGCGGGCTGGCCGGCCGGCTGGATCGCGCCATTGCCGCTGGCCATTGCGCTGTTCGGCTATGCCTGGTTCAACCTGGCGCTGCTGCGCACGGTGTCGCACTACCTCGGTGTGCCGTACGAGTTCGCCAGCATGTTCGCCTCGCAGTTCGTGCAGGCGATGCTGTCGCTGGTGTGGAGCGTGACTGCGCTGATACTGATGCGCCACGCGGCGCGGCGCACCTGGCGCAGTGCCTGGATCGTGGGCGCCACGCTGCTGGGGCTGGTAGTGCTCAAGCTGTTCCTGGTGGACCTGTCCAATATCGGCGGCGTCGAGCGCATCGTGTCCTTCCTCGGCGTCGGTGCGCTGATGGTGGGCATCGGCTACCTGGCGCCCTTCCCCCAATCCGAACCAGCCGGACAACCACAAGAGGAGGCCGCATGAAAACATTCGTGATCGGCGCCGCCTGCCTGGCCAGCGCGTTTGCCATGGCCGGCACCGCGCCGGCAAGCGACAAGCCCGGCGACTACACGCACTTGCTGCCGCTGAATTCCAGCGTCAAACAGGGCGTGCTACAACTGCGCCTGCCGCGCGACGTCTACCTGCACGCGCGCTCGCCGCTGCTCGACGATGTGCGCGTGTTCGACGCCAGCGGGGCGCCGCAGCCGTTCGCCTTGCAGGAGCCGGTGGCGGCGGAAAACATCGGCCACAAGGATCTGCCCTTGATAATCTTTCCGCTGATGTCGGCAGCAGGTAACCAGTCATCGCAGCTCGACCTGGACGTCAGCACCGCGCCCGATGGCCGGCTGCTGTCGGTCAAGGTGCGCCCCGAGGGCGGCGACCAGGCTGCTACTGCCGGGACCACGCGCCTGACCGGGTTGATACTCGATCTCGGCAAACCACGCGCGTCGTCAACAGCGGCGCCGCCGACGGTCGATGGCCTGCGCTTCACCCTGCCGCCTGGCCAGCGCGACTACAGCGCCCAGGTCTGGCTGGAAACGAGCAACGACATGAAGCGCTGGGATGCGGTCGGCGCGGCCGAGCTGAACTGGCTGGTCAACCAGGACCAGCAAACCCTGGCCAACGACCGGCTGACCTTCGAGGCACGCCCGTTCCGCTACGCGCGCCTGACCTGGAACAGTGGCGCGCCGTTGCAGTTTGCCCGCATCGTGGCCGAGCAGCCGGTGCGCACCACCACCGCCGCGCCACGCGAGCAATTGCTGCTGCAAGCCGTGGCGGGCGAGCTGCCGCAAGACCTGGTGTACACCATGCCACCAGCGATTGCTCCCGCCACCATCGGCGTGCAATTCAGCGAGACCAACGTCGTGCTGCCGGCGCAACTGGGCGTGTACTACGCTGTGCCCGCGCGCCAGGCCGGCGCGGCGGCCAGCCGCCGCTTCGATCCTATCGTCAACACCACCTTCTATCGCATTACACAGGATGGCCAGCCGCGCAGTTCGGGCGACCTGGTGGTGGCGCCACGGCACGCGCCGCAATGGGTGCTGCGCACGACTGCCGCAGCCACGGTCAAGCCGGTATTGAAGGTGGGCTGGCAACCGGCCACGCTGGTGTTCCTCGCCAGCGGCAACGCGCCGTACACGCTGGCCGTGGGACGCGAGCGCGCGCCTGCCACCAGCCGCCCACTGGCGCAGGTGGCGCCGGGATTCAGCGACGTGGAATTGCGCCAGCTTGACCGTGCTACGGCCGGTCCGGCCACGGCGCAGCACGGTACAGCGACCGCTCCGCAAGGCGATGAAGCCGACACCGGCGCCCGCAACCGGCTGCTGGTGTTGTGGGGCGTGCTGTTGTTGGGGACCGCGGTGCTGGCGGCTATGGTCTGGCGCCTGCTGCGTCCCAAGCCGCAGCCCTGAAAAGCCTCCAGAGCTGCGTTGCAGCGCCTCGCCGTACTGGCGTACTGTCTTCGTCGCTGCGCCTTGCTCTGGAGGCTTTTGAAAAACTCTGTAGCTGCGTTGCAGCGCCTCGCCGTACTGGCGTACTGTCTTCGTCGCTGCGCCTTGCTCTGGAGGCTTTTGAAAAACTCTTTAGCTGCGTTGCAGCGCCTCGCCGTACTGGCGTACTGTCTTCGTCGCTGCGCCTTGCTCTGGAGGCTTTTGAAAAACTCTGTAGCTGCTCTGGAGGCTTTTCAGAGGTTGCGGTTACTTGGCCATCACGTTCATCACCGCCAGCGTCATCGCGCGGGCGGCGGTCTTGATCGATGGCTCCGGCACCGGCGCGTAGTAAGGCGAGTGGTTGAAGGCGATCGGTTTGCCGCCCGGCTTTTCCGCTTCGGCTACCGCTTCCGGCGAGTACACGCCGGTGAAGAAGAACATGGCCGGAATGCCGGCGTTGGCGAACTGCGAGAAGTCTTCGCTGGCGGTCATGGCCGGCATGCGCCATACCTTGTCGTTGCCGAACGCCTGTTTCAACACACCTTCGGTGCGCGCCACCAGTTTCTCGTCGTTGATGATGGCCGCGCCGCCGGGGATCAGTTCCACGTCCGGTGCCGGTGCGTCGGCCATGGCGGCCGAGGCAATCGCCGTGCGGCGCACGCCGGCCAGGATTTTCTCGCGCACTTGCGGCGTGTAGCTGCGGATGGTGCCGCGCACCTTGACGCTGTCGGGAATGATGTTGCCCACGCTGCCGCCATTGATGGCGCCGATGGTGACCACGCCGAATTCCTTGGGATCCTTCTCGCGGCTGATCACGGTCTGCACATCGACCACGAAGCGCGCGGCGATCATCACCGGATCGACCGCCTTGTCCGGCGCCGAGCCATGGCCGCCGCGCCCTTTGAAAGTGATTTCGATGGCGTCCGAGTTCGACGATACCGGCCCGCTGTTGTAGCCGATGGTGCCGTAAGCGTGCGGCCACGAGTGCAGCGCGAACGCGTAGTCGGGCTTGCCGAAGCGGGTAAACAGGCCGTCGCCGATCATGGCCTTGGCGCCCGAGACGATTTCCTCGGCCGGCTGGCCGATGAACATCAGCGTACCCTGCCACTGCGACTTCATCGCCACCAAGGTGCGCGCCGTGGCCAGCCACGCGGTCATGTGGACATCGTGGCCGCAGCTGTGCGCCACCATGGTGTCCTTGCCGTCGAGCTGGGCGTGGGCCTTGCTGGAATAATCAAAGCCCGATTTTTCTTCCATCGGCAGGCCGTCCATCTCGGTGCGCACCAGCACGGTCGGGCCGGAGCCGTTCTTGTAGATGGCGACGATGCCGGTCTTGCCCACTTTTTCCGTGACCTCGAAGCCGATCGCGCGCATCTCGGCGGCCAGCTTGGCGGCCGTGCGCACTTCCTGGAATGCCAGCTCGGGATGGGCGTGCAAGTCCTTGTAGATCGCATCGAGCTTCGGATACATGGCGTCGATGTTGGCGGTGACGGCACTGCCGTCCTGGGCCAGGGCCGGCAGCATCAACACGGAAGACAAAAAGGCGGCAAGTGGGCGGAGCGTCATCGATGGTGTCCTTATCTGGGGAAAGATTCCCCCAGCATACCATCGTAGCTTATGCGGTATGCAACTTCATGGTGGCAGCTTCGAACTTGCCTTCAACGATAGCCGGCATCACCAGCAGCGACTTGTCGATCGCTTGCTCGATCAGGTCCTGGTCTTCGCGGCGCGGACGGTGCAGCACGAAGTCGGCCACCTGCTGCTGCAGGCTCAAGGTGCGCGGATGGCCGATGCCGAGGCGCAGGCGCCAGTAATCCTGGGTTCCGAGCGCAGCAGTGATGTCCTTCAAGCCATTGTGGCCGCCGGCCGAACCGCCTTTTTTCAGGCGGGCGATGCCGGGCATCAGGTCCAGTTCGTCGTGCACGACCAGCACTTCATCGGGATTGATCTTGAAGAAGCGGCTCAAAGCCCCCACCGACTGGCCCGAGCGGTTCATATAGGTCTGCGGTTCGAGCAGGTACACTTCCTGGCCCGCGATCGAGGTCTTGGCCATCAGCGCGTTGTACTTGGTCTCGCGGTTCAGGCGGGCGCCGCTGCTGTTGGCAAGGTTGTCCACCAGCCAGAAGCCGGCGTTATGGCGGGTTTGTTCGTATTCGGCGCCGGGATTGCCGAGGCCGACGATAAGGCGGATGGGCATGATGTGTAATTAAATAAAAGTGACCGGTGATTATCGCGCAAACGAAAAAAAACCCCGCCAGCATCGAAGCTGACAGGGTTTCCATGACGCGTAAAGCGTCAAGAATTACTTCTTAGGCTCTTCAGCAGCAGCTTCAGCATCAGCAGCAACTTGACCGGCCGGGATCGAAGCGGTAGCAACGGTCAGGTCGTTACCGTGGGTGATCGCGGTCACGCCTTTTGGCAGGGTCAGGTCAGCCACGTGGACCGAGGTACCAACGTCAACATTGGTCAGGTCGACGGTGATGAATTCTGGCAGGTCAGCTGGCAGGCATTCGATTTCGATTTCGTTCAGCACGTGGCTGATGGTGCCGCCGTTCAGTTTGACTGCTGGCGAGATCTCGGCGTTCACGAAGTGCAGCGCAACTTTCACGTGCAGTTTTTCCGAAGCGGTGACGCGCTGGAAGTCAGCGTGCAGTACCAGTTGCTTGAATGCGTGGACCTGGAAGTCGCGCAGCAGCACTTTTTGTACTTTACCGTCGATTTCCAGATCCAGGATCGACGAGTGGAACGCTTCTTTTTTCAGCGCGTGGTACAGGGCGTTGTGGTCCAGCGAGATGGTCACTGGCGCTTCGGTACCGCCGTAGATGATGCCAGGGGTTTGGCCCGAATTACGCAGGCGGCGGCTCGCTCCGGAACCTTGCAATTCGCGTTTGAATGCAACAACTTTCATGTGATACTCCAAAAATTACAGGGCTTGCGCCCCGTGTTATGAAGCCCCCGCGACCAGGGTGCTTCGAAAATGAGCACCTTGTGGCGCTCATGAAATCGGGAAAGCGGTAAAACCAACACGGCGCAACCGGTAAACCGGGTGCGCCGCGTGCTAAAACTGATGTAACGGTCGATCAGTCGATGAACAGCGAAATCACCGAATCGCCCTTGATGATGCGTTTGAACGTCTCGGCCAGCAGCGGCGCGCACGTCAGTTGACGGATCTTGCCGCAGGCCTTGGCAGCGTCGGACAGCGGAATCGTGTCGGTCACGACCAGCTCGTCCAGCGACGAATTGGTGATGCGCTCGATGGCCGGGCCGGACAGGACCGCGTGGGTGCAATACGCCACCACTTTCTTGGCGCCGCGCTCTTTCAGTACTTCGGCAGCTTTCACCAAAGTGCCGGCGGTATCGACCATGTCATCCATGATCACGCAGTTGCGGCCTTCGACTTCACCGATGATGTTCATCACTTCGGAAACGTTGGCTTTCGGACGACGCTTGTCGATGATGGCCAGGTCGCAACCGAGGCGCTTGGCCAGGGCACGGGCACGGACCACGCCGCCCACGTCCGGCGACACCACCAGCAGGTCTTCGTTGTTCTTTTTCTGCAGGTCGCCCAGCAGGATCGGCGACGCGTAGATGTTATCGACAGGGATATCGAAGAAACCCTGGATTTGATCGGCGTGCAGGTCCATGATCAGGACGCGCTCGACACCGGCTTTTTCCAGCATGTTGGCGACCACCTTGGCCGAGATCGCAACGCGCGCCGAACGGGGGCGGCGATCTTGACGGGCATAACCAAAGTAAGGAATGGCGGCGGTGATACGGCCAGCGGATGCGCGCTTGAGCGCATCGACCATCAGGATCAGTTCCATCAGGTTGTCGTTGGTCGGTTGGCAAGTCGACTGCAGGACGAAGACGTCTTTACCACGCACGTTTTCGTTAATCTCGACCATGACTTCGCCGTCCGAGAATTTCGAAACGTTTGCTTTGCCGAGTGGGATGCCGAGATTTTTTGCGACTCCTTCTGCCAACGCAGGATTAGCGTTGCCGGTAAAAACCATCAGGTTTTCGTAAGCCATTGGGAGTCCCAGAGATAGTAGAAGAAATTTTTGATGATCGCCAGCGGAAAGCCGCGTGACGCTGTATTAGTTGAATGCGGCGCTCTGGTCACCTGCATTTTTGTCCTACCCGGCCGGAGACGTGCGCCTCGACGGATCCAGATAAAAACGAATGGCAGGGGAACAAGGATTCGAACCTTGGTATGCTGGAATCAAAATCCAGTGCCTTAACCAGCTTGGCGATTCCCCTACGCAACTTGCTACTTGTCGCTACAGGCCGATATTATACAGCCATTTTCACGAGAAGCAAAATCTTTTTTCTCACTCACAACATGTCGATGATCGGATGCTGTTTCAGCGCCCTGGCTTTCCAGACTTTCCACTTGGTCGGTGCTTTTGCAAGCACCGCATCAGCTTCAGCTTCGGTTGCCACTGCACGAAACACACAAGCACCGGAGCCAGTCATCCTGGCGTCACCGTCAGCACTGAGCCATTCTACCGCTTCTGCCACCGGCGGGAACAACTCCATTGCCACTTGTTGTAAATCGTTTCTTCCGTATCCCTTTGAATCGTTTTGATTTTCAAGGTGGCTGGAAAAGTCCGTTATCTTAATGACCGGCGTGTCTCTTGTCAAACGTTCTGACGAAAAAATTGCAGGGGTCGGTACTTGCACGCCCGGTTCGATAACGATGTACCAACACTCGGGCGCCGCCACAGCCTGCAAATCCTCGCCCACGCCTTCTGCAAACGCGGTCTGGCCGAAGATGAAAAACGGGATGTCGGCGCCCAGCGGCAGGCCCAGCGCCATCAATTCCTGCTGGCTCAGCCCGGCATGCCACAAGGCGTTGAGCGCCATCAGGGTGGTGGCCGCGTCGGACGAGCCGCCACCGAGGCCGCCGCCCATCGGCAGCACCTTGTCGATGGCGATATCGACGCCGCGCGGCAAGGCGCCGGTGCGGCGCTGTACCTCGGCCTGCAACAGCCTGGCGGCGCGGATGACCAGGTCGCTCTCTTCGGGCACGCCGGCCAGGTCGGTCACGCGGCGCAGCGCGGTATCGTCACGCAGGGTGAAATGCAGGGTGTCGCCGTGATCGACCAGCTGGAACACGGTTTGCAGCAGGTGGTAGCCGTCGGCGCGGCGGCCGGTCACGTGCAGGAACAGGTTGAGCTTGGCGGGAGCCGGGCAGTTCAGTAACACGTTCATGGCGCGGGAGCATCGAGCACGATGCGGAACGACAGTTCGTCCACCTGCTGGCCCAGGGTCAGGCGGGTGACGTCGATGCGGCGCGGCTTGGGCACGGCAGCGGCGTCATCCTGCCAGCCCAGGTAATCGATCTTCCAGCCGTCGCGGGTGACCACGCTGTCATTGGCCGGCGAGGCCGTGAACTGCTTGCCGTCGGCGTCGGTGGCATGGCCTTGCAGCCAGTCGCGCAGGCCGCCCACGGGCAGGGTCCAGCCCAGGGCCTGGCGCGTGAGGCTGTCGAGGTCGGGCGCGGTGCGCAGCGGCTGGCCGCTTTGCTGCAGGGTCGCGGCCTGGGCGGTCACGCTGATGCGGGCCACGGTCTGGCCGGTGGGCGAATTGAGGCTGACATCGGTGCGCGCCGGCGTTTGCTGCCAGTTGAAGTTGCCATTCATGGCTTCCTTCTTGCCATCGCGGATAAAGCTGATGGCGATGCGGCCGTTGAGTTCGATCGTGTCCTGGTAGGCGGCCACCACGGCGGTCGAGCGCGGCACCGAGGCGCAGCCGGCCAGCACCGACAGCGCGGCAGCGAAGGCCAGCACCGGGGCGGTGCGGCGAAAAAGGGTAAAAGTCATTTGATTAGTTTTTTTTAGTTGGCCTGGTCGGTTTTCAGGCGCTGGTTGAGGCGCGCCAGCGTGCTTTTGAGCGCGTCGTTTTTAGGGTCCTTGCCATGGGCTTCCTGCCACAGCTTCTGGGCGCCGGCCGCGTCGCCCCTGGCGAACAGCACTTCGCCCAGGTGCACGGCGATCTCGGGATCGCTGCGCACCGCGTAGGCGCGGCGCAAATAGCTCTCGGCTTCGTCCAGGTTGCCCATGCGGAATTGTACCCAACCCATGCTGTCCATGATGAACGGGTCGCCAGGCGCAATTTTCAGGGCCTGCTCGACCAGCGCCAGCGCTTCGGGCAGGCGCTCGTTGCGGTCGGCCAGCGAGTAGCCGAGCGCGTTGTAGGCGTGCTGGTTGTCGGGCGCGGCGATCATCACCTGGCGCAGCGCGGTTTCCATCACCTCGACCTGGCCCACTTTTTCGGCGCCCAGCGCAAAGTCGTACAGCAGGTCGGGATTGTCGGGATAGCGCTTGACGGCGTTTTGCAGCACCATGAAGGCGGTGGTGGTGTCGCCGGCGTCGCGCAGCACCTGGGCGTCGGTCTGGAAGATTTGCGCCTGCTCGTCGGCGCCGTTGGCGGTCAGCTGCGACAGCTCCTTGCGCGCTTCGTCGAGCTTGCCCTGGCGGGCCGTGAGCACCGCCCATTTCAGGCGCGCGGCAAAGTACAGTTTTTCGTCGCTGCGATCGACCTTGTCGAGCCACTTGATGGCGGTGTCGACGTCGCCGCGCTGCTCGGCCAGTTGCGCCAGGATCATCAGCACTTTGACCGGGTCGCGCTCGTCGTCGGGATGCTCTTCGAGCACGCTGACAAAGCGGGTGAAATAGGTTTCGGCGCCGGCCAAGTCGTTGTTCTGCATGCCCATCACGCCCAGCGCGTACAGCGTGGCCAGGTTGTCGGGCTGGTCCTTGAGCAGCACCAGGAACTGCTGGCGTGCCGCCTCGGGCTGCTTGGCGTCGATCAGCACGCGGGCAAACGCAGCCCGCGCTTCGCGCGCTTTCGGGTACTTGTCGAGGAAGTTGTTGAGCACCTTGAGCGCCACCTCGATATCGCCCGAGACCTGGGCCTGGGTCATGGCGGCCAGCTCGGACGACGGTTCGATGGCGGCGGCTTTATCGGCCTCGGCGCGGGCGCGCGCGGTGTCATTGAGGGCAAACGCGCCCTGCGCCAGGATCAGGTGGGTTTCCACCAGCTTGTCGTATGGCGCCAGCACGCGCTCCTGCAAGGCAAACGCAGCGGCTTTATTCTGCGCCCGCAGCAGCAGTTGCTGCATCTGGAACATGGCGACCACGCGCGCCGGTCCCTGGGCCTGGGCCAAGCGCCTGGCAAAGATCGGTTCGACTTCGGCCAGGTCGTCGCCGGCCACGGCAAAGCCGAGGAAATACTGCGCGGCCTCGTCCGAATCGGGCGCCAGGCTGCGCCACAGGCGAATGGCGGACACCGCTTCGCTCCCCTGCTTGGCGACCAGCGCCATGTCGGCCGCGCGCTTGGCCAGGCGTGGATCGCGGGTTTGCTGGGCCAGCGCCATCATGGTCATGAACGGCCCCTGCCACTCGCCCTGCTTGAATTCCAGCTCGGCCTTGGTGATGCGGTACAAGATGTCGCCAGTCAGCGCATTGTTGGGCAGCGTTTCGTCGGCGACTGGTGTATCGGGTTGCTGAGTAGCTTGCTTCGCGGAATTGTCCGTGGGGGCGCTATCGGGTGCCGGGTTAGCAGCGGTAGCAGCAGGCGCTGGCGGCTGCGTGGCGCACGCCGACAGCAAGGCGGAGAGGGTTACAATGGCGAAAGCGTTTTTCAAGGGAACATCCTGGCTGGTGTACGGGAGCGCTTCGATTTTACGCGCAAGCCGGGGCTTGCGTCTTTTGACTAGTGTAACCAAATATTGAGCTTCAGCCAGTTCCCTCCTCCCATTCACCAGAGGTTTGCCCAGCAGATGCCAGAATTACCAGAAGTGGAAGTCACCCGGCGCGGCGTCGCGCCCCATCTCGAAGGTCGCGCCGTGCAGGACGTGGTGCTGCGCCGCGCCGGCCTGCGCTGGCCGTTTCCCGAGCAACTCCAGCAACTGCTGGCCGGCCGCTCCGTGCTGGCCACGGGCCGGCGCGGCAAATACCTGCTGGTCCATTTCGAACACGGCACCCTGATCATCCACCTGGGCATGTCGGGTCATTTGCGCGTGATGGCGGCCGGCATCGAACCGGAAAAGCATGACCACTTCGACCTGGTAGTGGCCAGCCCGGACGGCCCGCAAGTGCTGCGCATGAAAGATCCGCGCCGCTTTGGCGCCGTGCTGTGGCATGACGCCACCGAAGGCGCGCTCGAGAGCCACATCCTGCTGCGCGCGCTGGGCGTGGAGCCGCTGGAAGACGGTTTTTCGGGCAAGCTGCTGTACGACCGCACGCGCGGGCGCAGCGCGCCGGTCAAGCAGGTGCTGCTGGCCGGCGATATCGTAGTGGGCGTGGGCAATATCTACGCGTCGGAAAGCCTGTTCAAGGCCGGCATCAACCCGAAAACGCCGGCCGGGCGCATCAGCCTGGCGCGCTACGACAAGCTGGCGCAGGCGATCCGCGAGATCCTGGCCGAGGCCATCATCCAGGGCGGCAGCACCTTGCGCGACTTTATCAGCGTCAATGGCCAGTCCGGCTATTTCCAGCAGACGTATTTCGTCTATGATCGGGCGGGCGTGCCATGCAAGGTATGCGCGGCGCCGGTACGCCAGATCAAGCAGGGCCAGCGTTCCACGTTCTACTGCATAAATTGTCAAAAATAGAGGCGTAGCCGATGATGGTCAGCGATTTCGAGCACTACAGCGCCTGGCGCCAGGGCGTGGTCACCGCGCTGGAGCAATACCAGGCGTGGGTGGCCGAGGCCGCCCTGCTCGATGCCGCCACCGCCCAGCGCATCACCCGCACCCTGGCCCGGCTGGCCGACGACAAGCTGTCAGTGGCCTTCGTGGCAGAGTTTTCGCGCGGTAAGTCGGAGCTGATCAACGCCATATTTTTTGCCGACTACGGCCAGCGCATCTTGCCGTCCTCGGCCGGGCGCACCACCATGTGCCCGACCGAGCTGATGTACGACGCCGCGCTGGCGCCATCGCTGCGCCTGCTGCCCATCGAAACCCGCGCCGACAACCTCTCCACCGGCGACTACCGCGACCAGCCGTCCGCCTGGACCGTGCTGCCGCTCAACCTCGACGCCGGCGCCCACATGCACGAAGTGTTCAAGCAGGTGAGCATGACAAGGCGCGCTCCGGTCGAGGAAGCGCGGCGCTACGGCCTGTACGACGACGAAGACCCCGACCTGCGCGACGCGGTGGACGAGCACGGCACGGTGGAGATCTCGCTGTGGCGCCATGCGATCATCAATTTCCCCCATCCTTTGCTCAAGCAAGGCCTGGTAATCCTCGACACGCCGGGTTTGAACGCCATCGGCACCGAGCCCGAGCTTACGCTCAACCTGATCCCCAACGCCCACGCCGTGCTGTTCATCCTGGCTGCCGATACGGGCGTGACGCGCAGCGACATCGAGGTGTGGCGCAACCATATCGGCGCCGGCGCCGGCCGCATGGTCGTGCTCAACAAGATCGACAGCATGTGGGACGAGCTGCGCAGCGAGACCGAAGTGAACGACGAGATCGCGCGCCAGCAGGCCAGCGTGGCCCAGGTGCTGGCGCTCGAGCCGCGCCAGGTGTTCCCGGTCTCGGCGCAAAAGGCGCTGGTGGCCAAGATCACGCACGACCCTGCCCTGCTGGCGCGCAGCCGCCTGCAGGCGCTGGAAGCGGCCCTGTTCGACGAGCTGATCCCGGCCAAGCAGGACATCGTGCGGCGCCAGTTGCGCGAGGATTTACAGGCGTTAAGCAGCGCGCAAGCGACCATGCTGACAGCCCGCGCGCGCGGCATCGTCGAACAGTTGCACGAACTGCGCAGCCTGCGCGGCAAGAACCGCACCGTGATCGAACACATGATGCGCCGCATCGACATCGAAAAGCGCGAGTTCGACGCCAGCCTGTTCAAGCTGCAAGCCACGCGCGCCGTATTCACGCGCCTGTCCACCGGGCTGTACACCAGCATCGGCATGGACATGGTGCGCGACGATATCGACCTGGTGCGCGAGCACATGCAGCGCAGCCGTTTTTTCCTCGGTGTGCGCGAAGCCGTGCGCCAGTATTTCGAGCGCATCCGCGCGCGCCTCGACGCAGCCGAACAGAAAACCGCCGAAGTGAGCGAGATGATGGGCGTGATGGTGCGCCGCTTCGCCAGCGAACACGGCATGAGCCTGGCGCTGCCGCTGCCGTTTTCGCTGGCGCCGTACCGCACCGAGATCGCCAACATCGAGGCGATTTACTATAAACAGTTCGGCACCGCCACCCTGATCACCACCAGCCGCGTGGTGCTGATGGAAAAGTTTTTCGACACCATCGCGTCGCGCGTGCGCGGCTGCTTCAAGTCGGCCAATGTCGATGCCGAGGCGTGGCTCAAGGTGGTGATGGCGCCGCTGGAGGCGCAGATCCGCCAGCACAAGGATCAACTGAAACACCGGCAGGCATCGATCCAGCGCATCCACGACGCCACCGACAGCCTGGAACAGAAAATCGAGGCGCACGAGCGCGAGCAGCACACGCTCGACGCCCAGAAAGTGCATCTGCAACAACTGGCGGCAGCCATCGCCAACGCCATCGAGACCGGTCTTGAGGAAGACCCGGCGCGCGCGGCCGCTTAAGAAATTTACCCAAGGACATGATGAAGTACACCGCAGTAGCGCATTACGCTGACCCCAGCTTTTCCGACGCCCTGATCGCCTGGCAACAACAGCACGGCCGCCACGCCCTGCCGTGGCAAAACACCCGCGACGCCTACCTGATCTGGCTGTCCGAAATCATGTTGCAGCAAACCCAGGTCTCAGCCGTGCTCGGCTATTACGCCCGTTTCCTCGAACGCTTTCCCACCTTGCGCGACCTGGCCGAAGCGCCGGTCGAGGACGTGATGGCGCAGTGGAGCGGCCTTGGCTACTACACCCGCGCGCGCAACCTGCACAAGTGCGCGCAGCGGGTGGTAGCCGAATACGACGGCGTGTTCCCGTCCGACCCGGCGCTGCTGGCCGACCTGCCCGGCATTGGCCGCTCGACGGCGGCGGCGATCTCGGCCTTTTCCAGCGGCACCCGCGCGGCCATCATGGACGGCAACGTCAAGCGCGTGTTCGCGCGCGTGTTCGGCATCGACACCTTCCCCGGCGAGCGCAAGACCGAGGAAATGATGTGGCTGCGCGCAGTCGCGCTGCTGCCCGAGCAAGGCATCGAATCGTACACCCAGGGCTTGATGGACCTGGGCGCCACCGTGTGCACCCGCAGCAGCCCGGCATGCGAACGGTGCCCGATGCAGACGCGCTGCGTGGCCTTCGCCACCGGCCGCACGCGTGATCTGCCGGTGCGCAAGCCGAAAAAAATCTCGCCGGAAAAACACGCGGTGATGCTGGCGATTGTCGATGACGGCCAGGTACTGCTTGAGCAACGCCCACCGACCGGCATCTGGGGCGGCCTGCTGTCGCTGCCCGAACTCGACGGTCACCTGCTGGCCGAGGACGACGACGTGCCGGCGGCAGACGATGCGCTGCTGTTACAGGCGGTGGGGAGATTCGGCGAGATGGAATCGGCCGAGCGGCTGACGACAGTGACGCATGTCTTTACGCACTACAAGCTGCACATTGCGCCGTACCGTATCACCCTGGCACGCCGTCGGCACATGGCAGCCGAGGACGGTTACGTGTGGCTCGATGCCGCAAAACTGGCGGACGCGGCGCTGCCAGCACCGATCAAGAAGCTGTTGCTGGAGTTGATGGGGGATGGCAAGGCGGCGCAGCAGCGGATGGACTTCTAAGGCACATAGCGGGCGATGGCAAAAGTTACGCCGACCAGCGCAACCGAGGTGGCGACAAACCACTTGATGAGGTTGGATTCCAGCCGCGTCACTTTGGAGTCCATCTCGGCAAACCTGAGATTGACTTGACCGAACTGGACAGCAATTTCCTCACGCAATATAGCGATATCGAGCTTGCTGGCGTAATGGTCGGCGACGTGTTGCTTCAGTTCCTTGAACCGTTCGACAACTTCGGCTTCCATGATCGCTCCTGCATAAAAGTGAAGGTGGACCTTGATGATCTGCCGCACACCCCACGTTGTCAAGCGGCGCGCTGTTGCGCCAGATCAGAGCTCATCGAGCGAAAACAGGCGCCGATGTTCGCGGATCGCGTAGCGGTCGGTCATGCCAGCAATGTAGTCGGCGATCTTGCGCGCCTGCCGGCCAGCATCCCCATCCTTGTCGTGGTAGTCGGGCGGCAATAGCACCGGTTCGGCCATGAACGACTCGAACAGCTCGCGCACGATGCGGCTCGCTTTGACGCGCATGCGGTTGACCTGGTAATGGCGATACAGGTTCTCGCGCAGGAAGCGTTTGAGCTCGGTCGCATCCTTGCGGATCGGGTCCGAAAAGCGGATCAGCGGCGGCGCCTGGCGTACTTCATCGAGCGAACGCGGCGCCACGTCGGCGATCAGCGCGCCGGATGTGACGATCAGGTCGTCGGCCAGCGCCGTGATCAGGCGCCGCAAGGTTTCGTAGATGGCGCGCCGGCCGGTGAGGCCCGGGAACGCCTGCTGCACATCGCGGTACAGGCGCGCAAAAAAATCGACCTGCTGCAATTGCTCGATGGTGATCAGGCCAGAACGCAGGCCGTCGTCGATGTCGTGGCTGTTGTAGGCGATCTCGTCGGCCAGGTTGGTCAGCTGCGCTTCCAGCGACGGCTGGGTGCGTTCGATGAAGCGGATCGCCACCGGCCCCAGCAGGCGGGCATTGTGCAGCGAGCAGTGCTTGAGGATGCCCTCGCGGGTTTCGAACATCAAATTGAGGCCGTTGTAGGCGCCGTAATGCTCTTCCAGTTCATCGACCACGCGCAGGCTTTGCAGGTTGTGCTCGAAACCGCCGTGGTCCTTCATGCACTCGTTGAGCACGTCCTGGCCCACGTGGCCGAACGGCGTGTGGCCGAGGTCGTGCGCCAGCGAAATCGCTTCCACCAGGTCTTCGTTCAGGCGCAGGTTGCGGGCGATCGAGCGGCCCACTTGCGCCACTTCCAGGCTGTGCGTGAGGCGCGTGCGGAACAGGTCGCCCTCGTGGTTGAGGAAGACCTGGGTTTTATACTCGAGCCGGCGGAACGCCGACGAATGGATGATGCGGTCGCGGTCGCGCTGGAACTGGCTGCGCGAGGTATGCGCGGCCTCCGGGTAGCGGCGGCCGCCGCCAGCCGCAGCAGACGCCGACGACGAGTGCGCGGCATAGGGAGCCAGATATTCTTCAGGCACCATGATGATTCCTTAAATGTGCGCCGCCAGCGTGGCCAGCAGCAATTCCTGCGGCGCATTGGTAATGCTCGGCGCACCCAGCGGCTTGAGCAGGATGAACTTGATGGCGCCGCCTTCGTTCTTCTTGTCCACTTCCATCAGTTCGAGCCAGCGCGCGGTGCCCAGGTCGGGCGCCTTGACCGGCAGACCGGCAGCGGCCACCAGCGCACGCACGCGCGCCACCGATGGCGCGTCGATCAGGCCCATGCGCTGCGACAGGTCGGCCGCCATCACCATGCCACAACCGACCGCCTCGCCATGCAACCACTCGCCGTAGCCGAGACCGGCTTCGATGGCGTGGCCGAACGTGTGGCCGAAATTGAGGATGGCGCGCAGGCCGCCTTCGCGCTCGTCCTGGCGCACCACGTCAGCCTTGATTTCGCACGAACGGGCGATCGCATACGCGAGCGCGCCCTTGTCGCGCGCCATCAGGAGGCCGATATTGGCTTCGATCCAGTCGAAGAACGCGGCGTCGATGATGGCGCCGTGCTTGATCACCTCGGCCAGCCCGGCCGACAGTTCGCGGTCGGGCAAGGTTTCCAGGGTGGACGTGTCGGCGATCACCGCGCGCGGCTGGTAAAACGCGCCGATCATGTTCTTGCCCAGCGGATGGTTGATGCCCGTCTTGCCGCCCACCGACGAATCGACCTGCGACAGCAAGGTGGTCGGTACCTGGATGAAATCGACGCCGCGCATATAGCTGGCGGCCGCGTAGCCGGTCAGGTCGCCGATCACGCCGCCGCCCAGGGCGATCAGCGTGGTCTTGCGGTCGGCCTTGTTGGCCAGCAGGGTGTCGAAGATCTGCATCAGGCTGGCCCAGTTCTTGAACTCTTCGCCGTCGGGCAAAATCACCGACATCACCTGCTTGCCGGCCGCGCGCAGCGCCGACTCCACGCGCTCGAGGTACAGCGGCGCAACGGTGGTGTTGGTGACGATGGCGACCTTGCCGCCATTGACATGGCGCGCCAGCAGCGACGGGGCTTCCAGCAGCGATGGGCCGATCGAAATCGGGTAGCTGCGCTCGCCCAGGTCAACATTTAACAGGATGGTGGATTCTTCGTTCATCGATGGTTGGGCTCTGGTGGAACAGTTGGGCGCGGCTTCGCAGGCCAGCTTTTCCAGTTGATTCAGGATGGTCAGGACCATCGATTGTACGTTAGGACGGCCGGTATCGATGACGATATCGGCGATTTCCAGGTACAGCGGATCGCGCACCGCCATCAGCTCCTCGAGCTTCTTGCGCGGATCGGCGGTTTGCAGCAGGGGCCGGTTCTTGTCGTGCGCGGTGCGCTGCAGGATGCTGTTGACGGTCGTGCGCAGGTAGATCACCGTGCCGCGCGCCTTGAGGTGGGCGCGGTTGTCGGGATTGAGCACGGCGCCGCCGCCGGTGGCCAGCACCAGGTCTTGCTGGCCGGTCAGCTCGCGGATCACGTCGGCTTCGCGGCGGCGAAAGCTCGGCTCGCCCTCGATCTCGAAGATCCACGGGATCGACGCGCCGGTGCGCGCCTCGATCTCGTGATCGGAGTCGACAAAGCGCAGCCCCAGCTTGCGGGCCAGGATGCGGCCGATGGTGGTCTTTCCAGCACCCATCAAACCGACTAGAAACACATTTTGCATGCAAAATCCAACTAAATGCGGGCGGCTCCGACGCCCGCACACGCCCTCGCATCAAGCCCCGTTACCGAGCGGCTATTGCGGGTTGCTGCACGTCGTCGCCACCCCGTATGGGCTGACCGCGCCCGGCGGCGCGACATTCTGGTTTGTGTAATCGCTACTCAAACCTAGCAAGTGTACCAGAGAGGTATAGGTCGACTCGCTGCCATTTGACTGTCCGCGCACGGTCAGGTTCACATCGAGCCAGTTGGCGCGGTCGCGCGGATACACCAGCGACACCGTGGCCCGTCCGGTGGCGTCGGTGGTGACGGCCGGCGTCACGTTGACCGGAATGCCCGGTTCGAGCTTGCCATTGCCGTTCAGATCCTCGCCGGCATCGAGAATGCCGTTGCGGTTCAAGTCCTCGTTATCGCACGGTACTTTCTGCACCGGCGCCCATGGTCCCGGGGCGGTGTAGGTCATAAAGCCCTTGAAATATTGCACCGGCAGCACCGACGCCGTCAGGCGCACGCCGGACACCGCATTGCCGGCCGCATCGGTGACGAACACCGCGTAGTCCTGCTGGTAGGTGGAACTGTCGGGCGTGGTGATCAGGTTGCCGGTGCCGGCGCTGATGAACAGCGAGCGCTGCGCCACGGTCAGCATGGCGGTGGCGCTGTTGTTGACCACGCTCCCACCGACGATGCGGGCGCGGATCTGCACGCCGTTGGTGGCGGTGGGCGTGGCGCCGGCAATGAAGCTCACCGTGGCCGAGCCGTCGGCGGCGGTGGTGACGTCGGATGGCTGGGTGAGCGAACCGCCGCTGGCATCGGACACGATGGCAAACGACACCAGCGCGTTCTTGACCGGGTTGTTCTGCGCCGGGCCGTCGCGCACCACGGCGCGCAGCGTGCCCTGCTGGCTGATGCTGCCGGGCGTGTTTACCCCGATCACGGCCGGGTCGGCCTGCACCGTGATGGTCGATGCGGTGGTGAGCGGCGCAACGAATTCCAGGTCGGACTGGGTGCCCAGCACGCCGGCCCTGGCCGTCAGCGTGGCCACGCCCGGACTGTTGGCATCGATATAGGCGGTGGCGGCGCCGCCGGCGAGCGTCAGCGCGCCGTTCAAGGGCACGGTACAGGTGGCATTGGTGTACACGGTGCCGCGCGAGCTGCTGATCGTCACATCGCCGGTGCTGCCACCGGTCACTGCTACCTGGCGGCAACTGCCGATAGTGGTGCTGGTGACCACGTTGCCACCGCCGTCCTGCACGCGCACGGCAAAGCTCGAGGTGTTGATCGCAATCGTGGTCGATGCCGTCTCGCCCAGCGAGCGCACGGTGATCACGTCGGTGCTGCCGCCACTGGCTGCATAGGTCAGGATCAACTGGCCGGCAGCGTTGGTCACGGCCGTGCCGCCGCCCTTGACCGTGAGCGCATTGGCGGTTGATGAGAACGTCACTGGCTTACCGACCAGCGCATTGCCGGCCGAATCGACCAGCTTGACCGCGACATCGAAAGCCGCGCCCGCGTTGATGGTGGACGGTGCATTGACGGTGAGCCGGTTGCCGGCCACGTTGACCACGGTGGAGACCGCCATGGCCCCCACCGCGCCGGCGGTAATGCGGATCGCGCGGGAGGCGGGATCGCCACCGGTGCTCAGCTTTTCGCTGACGATGCCCTGGGCATTGGTGGTGCGCGAGGTCAGCGTCAGGCTGCCGGAATCGGCTTTCAGGTCCACCACCACGCCGGGCAGCGCGGTATTGTTGGCATCGCGCACCAGCGCCACCACCGTCACTTCGCTGCCGGCCGCGCCGGACGAGGCCAGGCTGCCGCTGTCGGTGGTGAGCGACAGCGACGGCACGGCGGCCACTACCGCCACCTGCACCGGCGCCGACGTGCGTCCGCCGGCGCTGGCGGTCACGGTGATGGTGCGCAGCGACGCGTCGCCCGCCACGCTGAGTTTTTCAGCCACCTGGCCGGCCGTGTCGGTCAGGCGACTGGTGCTGCCCACGGTGCCGGAACTGGCGGTAAAGCTCACCGTCTCGCCGACCAGCGCGTTGCCGCCGCTGTCCTTGACGATGGCAGTCAACGTCACCTCGGTGCCGGCCAGGCCGGACGAGGCAATCGTGGCGGCGCTGGCCTGCAACGCCACGCTGGCGACTTTGGAGGCCGTCGGAGGCGTGACCGTGCCGGTACCGCCGCCGACCGTGCCGGGCGAGCCGCCACCGCCGCCGCAGCCGCCCAGCAAGGTTGTAAACATGGTCGCTGCCAGCCATCCGATGATGCGTTTCATACAGTATCCCCTGTCAAACTGCTTACTTGATTTTGTCGGTGACAATCTTCGGCGTGATAAACACCAGCAATTCGGTCTTGTCGTTGGTGCGGCCCGTGGTGCGGAACAGGTAGCCGAGCACCGGCACGTCGCCCAGCAGCGGCACCTTGCTGGTCGAATTGCGCTCGGTCTGCTGGTAGATGCCGCCCAGCACTACCGTGCCGCCGTTTTCCACCATCACCTGGGTCTTGATATGCTTGGTGTCGATGGCAAAGCCGGACCGGGTTTCCTGGCCCACGCTGTCCTTGTTCACATCGACCTCGATCACCACGTTGCCGTCGGGCGTGATCTGCGGCGTCACTTCCAGCCGCAAATTTGCCTTGCGGAACTGGATCGACGTGGCGCCGCTGCTGGTGGCCACCTGGTACGGCAGTTCGATGCCCTGCTCGATCAGCGCCATCGCCTTGTCGGCCGTGATCACGCGCGGGCTGGAAACGATCTTGCCGGTGCCGTCGGCTTCCAGCGCCGAAAGTTCGAGGTTGAGGAAGCGGTTGTCGGCCGCCGAGAACAGGCTCAGTGCCAGGCTGGCGGCATTGATGCCGTTGATGCCGGCGGCCGGCAAATTGACGAACTGGGTGTTGTTGTAGCTGCTGGTAGTGGGCGCGATCTGGCCGGTCACCTCGCCCACGCCGGTCATATTGCCGCCGATGCCCACCCGGCTGTTGCCATTGCCCACCTGGTAGCCCGAGTCACCGCCGCGCACGGTGCGCATGTCGGAAAAGCCGAGCTTGGCGCCGAGGTTGCGGGTGAAGGTATCGCTGGCCTCGACGATACGCGCCTCGATCAGCACCTGCTTGGTGGCGACATCGGTCTTGGCGATCAGGCGCCGCACGTCCTCGATCTTGGCCACGGTATCGGTGACGAACAGCTGGTTGGTGCGCGGCTCGATGATGGCGCTGCCGCGCCGCGACAGCACGCGGTTGCCGGCGCCGGCGGCCGCGTCAAGGCCGAACACGGTGCGAAACGCCTCGGCCTTCTGGTAGTTGAGCTGGAAGATTTCCGATTTCAACGGTTCCAGGTCGGCAATCTGGGCGCGATGCTCGAGTTCGAGTTTTTCCTTGGTCAGCAGCTCTTCCTTGGGCGCGATCCACAGCACCGAGCCGTTCTTGCGCATATCGAGACCCTTCGCTTGCAGGATCACGTCCAGCGCCTGGTCCCACGGCACGTCTTTCAGGCGCAGGGTCAGGTTGCCGGTCACGCTGTCGCTGGTGATGATGTTCAGGCCCGAGACGTCGGCAATCACCTGCAGCGCCGCGCGCACCTCGAGGTTCTGGAAATTGAAGGTCAGCTTGTCGCCACGATAGCCTTGCGAGCCCTGCACGATGCGGCGCGGATCTTCCTTGATCGGCCGTACGTCCACCACCAGCTGCGCATCGTTCTGGTACACGCTCTGCTCCCACAGGCCGCGCGCCTCGACGGTCATGCGCGCATGGTCGCCCTGCTGCACCGTGGTGACAAAGCTGACCGGCGTGCCGAAATCCCCGACGTCGAGCCGGCGCCGCAACGATTCCGGCGCACCGGCGCCGATGAAGTCCACCACCACGCCGGTGGGGGTTTGCCGCACATCGGCCGCTGCGCCACGGGGCAGCTCCACCACCACCCGCCCCTCGCCGTTGTCGCCACGGCGGAAGTCGATGGTTTTCAACTGCGGCCGCTCGCTAGCCGCAGCAGAGGCGGCCGAGGCAGCCGAGGCAGCAACGCCGGCGCCGGTATCGATGGTCAGCACCACGGCCTTGCCGTCGATGGCCATGCTGTAGCCGAGGCTGCGATTCAGGTGGAACAGCAGCCGCGCGCGGTCGCCCGCCTGCACCACGTGCACACTGCGCAGGTCACCGAGGCCGAAGTCGTGCTCGGTCTTGCCGGTGCGGTTGGCGATCGCGCCGAAGTCGAGCGCGATGCGCGCCGGGTTGCTGATGGCAAACGCCGCCGGCAACGCGGTCGGCGGCTGCGTCAGCCCGATGCGCACCACCAGGTTGGCCCCCTGCTGGCTGGCGGTAATGGAGTCGATGGCGTTGCTGTCCTGGGCGCGAACGGCGCCGCCGCCAGACAGCAACACGAGCAACAAAAATAGTTGAGCCATCAGTCGAGCCCTCATTTGGCGGTCTCCTTGCTTTCCTGTAGTTCCAGCGTGGCCAGGTGTTCGGCCCAGTCGCCGGTGGCGTCCTGCACGACTTCGCGGATGGACACGGTGGTATCGGTAATGCCGGTGATCACGCCATGGTTCTGGCCCAGGTACTGCCCCTTGACAGCCTTGTACACGTTGCGGTCGATCTGCAATACCGCGTACATGGTGCCGTTCATTTCCATGGTGCCCACCATTTTCATGGTGTCGAGCGGGTAGTTTTCCAGCAGTTCCTTGCGCCGCTTGAGGTCAGGCGCCAGGCCGCCGCCACCGGCGCCGACGTCGAGCCCCTGCCGCGCCAGCTCGGCGAGCAGCTTGTTGGGGTTGAACGGATCGAGCACGTCCTTTTGCTGGTAGGCGAACGGAATGAAGGTTTTCGGTTCGGCCAGCGGCGGCACGCCGACCTTGGTTTCCGCGTCGACCTGCTTCATCCAGGCGCGCACTTCCTGCACGTCGCTGTCGCCGCAGCCGGCCAGCAAGAGTAACAACCACCATGGACGGGGGCGCAGGTTCATGATCGCTTGGCCGCTTTCTTTTTGGCGTCAGCCGCCTTGCGCTGGGCCTGCACCTCGTCGGGGTCGAGGTAGCGGAAGGTCTTGGCGACGGCGTCCAGCGTCAGCACGCCGTCCTTGTTGGTCGTCAGCGTCATGTTGTTGAGAGTGACGATGCGCGGCAGGTTGGCCATGTCGGCGGCAAACGCGCCGATGTCGTGGTAGCTGCCGGTGACCTTGATGTCGATCGGCAGTTCGGCGTAGTAATCCCTGAGCACCACCTGGGCCGGCTTGAACAACTCGAACTGCAGGCCGCGCCCGGAGCCGGCCTGGTTGATGTCGGTCAGCAGCGCGGCCATCTCGGCCTTGCTCGGCAGCTGCTTTTGCAGGCGGTCGACATAGCGGTCCACTTGCAGCTTTTGCGCCTGCAACGCTTCCAGGTTGACCGCCTTGGCGGTCTTCAGGCGGTATTCCGCGCGCAGCCGCACCTCGGCCTGGGCGCCGGCGTCCTGCATCTCGAACTGGCCGCTCCAGTAGGCGAAATAGCCGCCCACGATCGCCGCCACCGCCACGCCGGCGGCGCACAGCACGCGCGGCGCCAGCGGCCACTGGCCCGGCTGGCGGCGGTTGAGGTTGCGAAACTGCGCGGTAAACCGTGCGAACAGTTCGCCCAGGTCGGGACCGCTGCGGCGCTTGGGTTTGCTCTTCATACTGCCGGTCCTCCCGCGGCTGCTGGTGCTGCTGGTGGTGCTGGTACTGTTAATGGTGCTGGTACTGGTACTGGCAATGGTGCTGATACTGGCGCCGCGCCGGGCCGCTGCAGCGGGGCCGCCACATCCTTGTCGCGCGGCCGGCGAATGTTGACGATCAAGTTGAATTCGACCACCTTGCGCACCGTGCGTCCCTGCGCCAGCGGCGCGGCTTTCACTTCGATCAATTCCGGCTTTTCCAGCCAGGGCGAGACGCCGGCCAGGTTGCGCAGCAGTTCGGACACCCGCTCCTGCGATTGCGCATAGCCGTCGATGGTCACCTTCTGCCCCTCCTGGCGAAAGCCTTTCAGGTACACGCCGGCCGGTGTTTGCCGGACCAGCTCGTCGAGCAGGTACACCGGCTGGTTGCGGTCGCCCTGCAAGTCCTCGACCGCTTGCTGGCGCGCTTTCAGCGCTTCGATTTCCTGTTTCAACGTAGCGATGCGGACGATCTTTTTATCGAGCTCGCCGATGGCCGAGGTCAGTGCGCCGTTGCGCTCGTCCTGGATCGAAATCGCACGGGCGTTGTACGCGCCCACCATCAACACCACCGCCACGCCCGCGACGCCGCCCAGCGCCAGCAGCGCCACGAAGGCGGCCTGCTTCTGCTTGCGCTTTTCTTCGCGGTGGGGCAGCAGGTTGATGCGTATCATCAGCCGAACCTCCGCAACGCCAACCCGCAGGCCACCAGGTAGGCCGGACCGTCGAGGCGCAACTGCGATTCGCGCACCGTCGGTCCCAGTTGCATGCCCTTGAAGGGCGCAGCCACCGCGCAGGCGATGCGGGTGCGGCTGGCGATCAGGTCCAGCAGCCCCGGCAGCAAGGCGCAGCCGCCGGCCAGGAACAGCCGGTCGATGCGCGTGTAGGGGGTGGACGTGTAAAAGAACTGGATCGCACGCGTGACTTCCATCACCGCGCTTTCGAGGAATGGCGTGAGCAGTTCCGGTACGTAGTTGTCGGGCAGGTCGCCGGTTTTCTTGCGCGCCTCGGCCTCCTCGAACGCCATGCCGTAGGCGCGCACGATGTCGTGGGTCAGTGAATTGCCGCCGAACGGCTGCTCGCGCTCGTAGACGGTGGCGCCGTCGAGCATGACGGAAATATGCGTGACCTGGGCGCCCACCTGGAACAGCGCCACCACCCGGCCGGCGCCCGCCTCGGGCATCAGGGCGGTGACGCGGTCGAGCGCGGCGCGGGCAGCGTACGATTCGATGTCCATCACCGTCGCTTTCAAGCCGGAGGCCTCGGCAATCGCCACCCGGTCCTCGATCTTTTCGCGGCGCGAGGCAGCCAGCATCACTTCCACGTCCTCGGGCGAATTGGCGGGGCCGATGATGTCGAAGTCCAGGCTCACTTCATCGAGCGCGAATGGAATGTACTGGCTGGCCTCGGACTCGACCTGCATTTCCAGTTGCTCTTCCGACAAGCCGGCAGCCAGGATGATTTTCTTGGTGATCACCGAGGCCGGCGGCATGCCCAGCGCCACCAGCCTGGCGCGGGTGCCGCTTTTCTTGCACACGCGACGCAGGGTTTCCACCACCTGGTCCATGTTCTCGATGGCGCCATCGACCACGGCGCCGCGCGGCAGCGCCTCGGCGGCATAACGCTCGAGCCGCAACTCGTCCTTGGCGCCTTGTGCCAGTTCCACCAACCGTACGCACGATGTACTAATGTCAATCCCGATCAATGGCGGATTACGGGGGCCGAAAAGGGCCTGGAATGCATTCATGCGCGTCCCCAGAGTGAACTCCTACAGTAAGTCGAGCCTGTAGCGGTGTAAAGATATTTCTGTCGTGCACGATTCGCTTTCACCACACTTATTACCGTTGATCATGCCGGCGCGGCAAAACCGGGCCGCCACAGGCGCGCCGCTGGTTCGGCACTCGCTTATAATGGCCCGGATTATTTTCAGAAAGATCGAACTGCATGGCTTCTTCCAAATCGGCTCCTCCCACCGGCGACGGCGACACCCCGCGCGCCGGCGGCAAAACCAAATCCGCGTCGCCAGCGTCGCGATTCTTCCTGATCGCCGGCCTGTCCGCGCTGGGCCTGGCCGTGGGCGGCGTGCTGCTGGTGGTCTTCGGCCTGGCGATGGCCTACCCCAACCTGCCCGAGCTCGACACCCTGACCGACTATCGTCCGAAGATGCCGCTGCGGATCTTCTCGGCCGATAACGTGCTGATCGGCGAGTTCGGCGAGGAGCGCCGCAACCTGGTGCGCATCAAGGACATTCCCGACGTGATGAAGAGAGCCGTGCTGGCCATCGAAGACGACCGCTTCTACGAGCACGGCGGCGTCGATTACACCGGCATCCTGCGCGCGGCCGTGCACAACGCCACCGGCGGCGCCAAGCAGGGCGCGTCGACCATCACCCAGCAAGTCGCGCGCAACTTCTTCCTGTCCAGTGAGCAGACCATCAAGCGCAAGGTCTATGAAATGCTGCTGGCCTGGAAGATCGAGAAAAACCTGAGCAAAGACCAGATTCTCGAGGTGTATATGAACCAGATCTACCTGGGCCAGCGCGCTTACGGTTTCTCGTCGGCCGCGCAAATCTATTTTGGCAAGAATATCCGCGACATCAGCGTGGCCGAGGCGGCCATGCTGGCCGGCCTGCCCAAGGCCCCTTCTGCCTACAATCCCGTCGTCAATCCCAAGCGCGCGCGCACCCGCCAGCAGTACATCCTTACGCGCATGCACAGCCTGGGCTACATCAGCGACCTGCAGTACGAGGAAGCGCGCGCCGAGCCGCTCAAGGTCAAGACCGACAGCAGCGAGTTCGGCGTACACGCCGAGTACGTGGCCGAAATGGCGCGCCAGCTGGTCTATGAACAGTTCAAGGAAGACACGTATACGCGCGGCCTGAACGTGTTTACCACCATCACCAAGGCCGACCAGGACGCTGCCTACCTGGCGCTGCGCCGTGGCGTGATGGACTACGAGCGGCGCCACCCGTATCGCGGCCCGGAAGCGTACATCGATATCCCTGCGAAAAAGGAAGACGCCGACGACGCCATCGAAACCGAACTGGCCGACCACCCGGACAGCGACGACATCATTGCCGCCATCGTGCTGCAGGCCACCCCGCAGCTGATCGTGGCGGTGACCGCCTCCGGTGAAGAAATCCGCATCAGCGGCGCCGGCCTGGCCATGGGCCGCGCCTGGCTGTCGGACAAGGCCGCGCCCAACAAGCGCATCCGCCGTGGCGCCGTGGTGCGCGTGATGCGCGAAGAAAAGGACTGGGAACTGACGCAGATGCCGCAGATCGAATCGGCCTTTGTTGCAGCCAGCACCGAGGACGGCGCCATCAAGGCCATGGTGGGCGGTTTCGACTACAACCGTAACAAGTTCAACCACGTCACCCAGGCGTGGCGCCAGCCGGGTTCGTCGTTCAAGCCGTTCATCTACTCGGCCTCGCTCGAGCGCGGCCTGTCGCCCTCGACCATCATCAACGATGCGCCGATCTCGTTCGACGCCGGCCAGACCGGCGGCCAGGCCTGGGAGCCGAAGAACTACGACGGCAAATACGACGGCCCGATGACCATGCGCCGTGGCCTGACCAAGTCGAAAAACATGATTTCGATCCGCATCCTGCACAAGATCGGCGCCAAGTATGGCCAGGAATACACCACGCGCTTCGGTTTCGACGCCGACAAGAATCCGCCGTACCTGACCCTGGCGCTGGGCGCGGGTAACGTCACGCCGCTGCAAATGGCCGGCGCGTACGCGGTGTTCGCCAACGGCGGCTACAAGGTCAGCCCGTACCTGATCGCCAAGGTGACCGACGCCGACGGCAAGATCCTGTCGCAGGCGACGCCAGACAAGGCTGGCGACGAGAAGAACCGCGTGATCGACGAGCGCAACGCCTTCCTGATGGACAGCATGCTCAAGGACGTGGTGCGCTTCGGCACGGCGACCAAGGCGCTGGCGCTCAAGCGCCCCGACATCTCGGGCAAGACCGGCACCACCAACGATTCGATCGACGCCTGGTTTGCCGGCTACCAGCCCAAGCTGGTGGGCGTGGCCTGGATCGGCTACGACCAGCCGCGCAACCTGGGCAACCGCGAAACCGGCGGTGGCCTGGCGCTGCCGATCTGGATCAACTACATGCAAAAGGCGCTGAAAAACATTCCGATCGAGGAGCGCGCGGTGCCGGAGGGCGTGATGCTGGTCGGCGACGAGTACTATTATGCCGAGAACCCGCCGGGCACCGGCGTACACAATATCGACGGCGCCAACCAGGGCACCCCGGCCGAAGAAAAGGCCAAGGACGCGGTCAAGAACGAGTTGTTCTAGGGGAAGCTCGACAAACCTACTGCGCGGCCCGCTATCGCCGCTGCGTTGCTCAGCGTACCTGCGTACGCTTGCGCTACTCCCGACGATATCGAGCCGCTCGCTACGGTTTTTCGAGCTCCCTCGCCAGCCGGGCTGGCATAAAAAAACGGCGGCCCTGGTGGCCGCCGTTGTTGTGTTTATACCGGAACTTCTCAGCCCGAGATCACCACAGGCGCCCCGCCTTGTGCGCTGACCATCTCCGACAGCGACGCCAGCATTTCCGAGCCGTCACGGGTATTGATCCACTGGCCTTCCTTCTGGCGATAGTGATAACCGCCCGAACGCGAAGCGACCCACAGCTCCTTCATCGCCGCCTGGCTGTTGACGATGATCTTGGAACCGTTGTGGAGGAATTCGATTTCCAGCACGTTGCCGCTGCGGCTGCATTCGACGTCGATCATGTCTTCGTCGTTCAATTTGTCCAACGCCGCCTCGATGGCGTCGAGGGTGGCCTCGGCCTGCGCCAGGAATTCTGAATCGCCCATGCTAAACTCCGATATCTATAGTCAATCCGTGATTCTATCGTGAAGTCTGTCTCGACATCCCCTATTCGTTATGCTGTCTCTCCGATTATCGGCGCCGCCACCGTGGCGCTGACGGTCATGCTCAGCGGTTGCGGCCAACCCGGCCCGCTCTACCTGCCCAAGCCGCCAGTGTCCAAGCCTGCCAAGAGCAGTACGGTCCCGGTATCCCCGGCCGCCGAACCGCCGGCGCCCATCGTGCCCACGCCGGCCGAGCCGATTGCACCGCCGTCCATGCAGTCTCCCACCACCGTACCGACCATCAAATAATTCTATGTCGCAATTTTCGTATCAAGACGGCGTGCTGCACGCCGAAGGCGTGTCGCTGGCCGCCATCGCTGCCGAGCATGGCACCCCGACCTATGTGTACTCGAAAGCCGCGCTGCTGGGCAACTTCGCCTCGTACGCCGACGCCTGCCGGGGCCGCGACGCGCTGGTGTGCTACGCCATGAAGGCCAATTCCAACCTGGCGATCCTCGACCTGCTGGCGCGCCAGGGCGCCGGGTTCGACATCGTCTCCGGCGGCGAGCTGCAACGCGTGCTGGCCGCCGGCGGCGACCCGGGCAAGGTGATCTTCTCGGGCGTGGGCAAGAGCGTCGATGAAATGCGCCTGGCGCTGTCGCACGACATCCTGTGCTTCAATGTCGAATCGATCCCCGAACTGCACCGCCTCAATGACGTGGCCGGCGCCATGGGCAAGACCGCGCGCATTTCGCTGCGGGTCAACCCCAACGTCGATCCGAAAACCCACCCATACATCGCCACCGGCCTGAAAGCGAGCAAATTCGGCGTCGCGTTCGATGACGCGCTCGACACCTACCGCGCCGCCGCCGCGCTGCCGCACATCGACGTGGCCGGCATCGACTGCCACATCGGCTCGCAACTGCTGGACGACCAGCCGCTGCTCGAAGCGCTGGACCGCCTGATCGAACTGATCGACCGCCTCGGCGACGAAGGCATCACCTTGCACCACCTCGACATGGGCGGCGGCATCGGCATCGACTACCGCGAAGCCGGTGAAGCGGCGCCGGTACCGGTGGGCGACTACCTGGGCCGCGTGTTCGCCCGCATCGACGCCTGGCGCGCCGAGCGTTACGCAGGCCGTCCAATCAAGGTGATTTTCGAACCGGGCCGCTCGATCGTCGGCGACACAGGCGTGCTGCTGACCCGCGTGGAATTTATCAAGCACGGCGAAGAGAAGAACTTCTGCATCGTTGACGCCGCCATGAACGACATGGCCCGCCCGGCCCTGTACCAGGCCTGGATGGACATGCAACCGGTGGCGCAAACGGCTGCCGAGAGCAAGACCTACGACATCGTCGGCCCGATCTGCGAATCAGGCGACTGGCTGGCCCGCGACCGCGACCTGGCCGTTGAAGCGGGCGACCTCCTGGTCATGCACTCGGCAGGCGCCTACGGCATGACCATGGCCTCGAATTACAACACCCGCGGCCGCGCCGCCGAAATCATCGTCGACGGCGCCACCACCCACATAATACGCCGCCGCGAAACCCCAGCCGAGCTCTACGCCCTCGAATCGCTGATCAACTAACACTTCGGGGTCAGTGCCGACATTCGGACACGAACTCAAGCTATAGCAGCTGAGCTTGTGTCCGAATGTCGGCACTGACCCCGAACTAGTTTCAGGCCTTGGCCTGCTTGCGCAGCGCCCAGAACACCCTCAATCCCAGCAGCACTGCCAGGATCGAGCCGTAGATGATTGGTTCGGTAAAGTTGTGCTTGCCTGCTTTCATCCACCAGAAGTGCAGGATCGCCAGCGGTGCGATCACGTAGATCAGCCGGTGCAACCACTGCCAGCGCTTGCCGCCCAGGCGGCGGATCATGGCGTTGGTGCTGGTGGCCGCCAGCGGTATCAAGAGCACAAAGGCGATGAAGCCGACCGTGATGAACGGGCGCCGCAGCACGTCTTTCCACATTTCCGCCAGGTCGAAGAAATGGTCGAACCATAAAAACGTCATGAAGTGCAGCACGGCGTAAAAGAACATGAACAGGCCCAGCATGCGGCGCAGCTTGACCAGCCAGTTCCATTTACTCACACGCCGCAACGGCGTGACCGCCAGCGTAAAGCACAGGAAGTACAAGGTCCAGTCGCCGGTGGAGCGCGTGATGAATTCGAGTGGTTCGACCAGTTGCCCGGTCACCGTCAGGTACACCATGCGCGCCAGCGGGATCAAGGCGGCCAGGAATACGCCAGCCTTGATCAGGCTGGTCTGGCGCGCGGTGGGATTGAAAGCCATGCTGTGCTACGCCCTCAATAGAATTTTTTCAGGTCCATGCCGGCGTACAACGGTGCGACGTCGCTGTAGCCGTTGAACATCAAGGTCTTGCGCTTGCGGGCCAGGAAACCGTCTTCGCCGATGCGGCGCTCGGATGCCTGCGACCAGCGCGGGTGGTCGACGTCGGGGTTCACGTTGGAATAAAAACCATACTCGCGCGGCGCCGAGATATTCCACGACGTGCGCGGCATGTCCTTCACGAAGCGGATCTTGACGATCGACTTGGCCGACTTGAAACCATATTTCCAAGGCAAGACCATGCGCACCGGCGCGCCGTTCTGGTTCGGCAGCACTTCGCCATACATGCCAAAGGTGAGCAGCGCCAGCGGGTGATTGGCTTCATCGATGCGCAGCCCTTCCGTGTACGGCCACTCGAGCACGCGGCTGTTCACGCCCGGCATCTGCTTGCGGTCGTTGAGGGTGATGAATTCCACGTACTTGGCGTTGCCGGTCGGCTCGACTTTCTTGATGATCTCGGAGAACGAGTAACCGACCCACGGAATCACCATCGACCAGCCTTCCACGCAGCGCAGCCGGTAGATGCGCTCTTCCATCGGCGCCAGCTTGAGCAGCGCGTCGATGTCGAGCGTCATCGGTTTTTTGACTTCGCCTTCGATCTGCACCGTCCACGGCCGGGTTTTCAGGGTGCCGGCGTTCGCTGCCGGGTCACTCTTGTCGGTGCCGAACTCGTAGAAATTGTTGTAGGTGGTGGCGTCCTTGTACGGCGTCTGCTTGTCGAGCGCCGAATAGGCCGGGTTGAGCTTGGCCGGCAGCCTGGCCAGACCGGCGCCCTGGGCGAACGCTTCGCGGTTGGCCATTTCCAGCAGCGCGGCGCTGCCGATGGCACCGGCAGCCACCTGCTTGATGAAGGTGCGGCGCGATTCGTACAGCTCGCGCGGCGTGATTTCCGACGAAAACGGCAGTTCGATACCGTTGGGGCTACGCTTGATCAGCATGTTGTCTCCAGAAAAGGGGCAAGGCAATAACACCACCTTACACCAATCCCGGGAAACAAAGATGACAGCTCAGTTAACTAGGAAAATAGTTTTACAGCTTGCCGTACGAGTGCAGACCGGACAGGAACATGTTGACGCCCAGGAAGGCGAACGTGGTCACCAGCAAGCCCACCAGCGCCCACCAGGCCGCCGGACGGCCGCGCAAGCCCGTCATCAGGCGCATGTGCAACCAGGCCGCGTAGTTGAGCCAGACGATCAGCGCCCAGGTTTCTTTCGGGTCCCACGACCAGTAGCCGCCCCACGCTTCGGCTGCCCACAGCGCGCCGAGAATGGTGGCGATGGTAAAGAACGCGAAACCGGCCGAGATGGCCTTGTACATGACATCATCGAGCACCTCGAGCGACGGCAGGCGGTCCGCCAGGCGGCCCGACGATTTGAGCAGGTAAGCCATTGCCACCATGGCAGCGAGCGCGAAGTTACCGTAGCCGATGAAGTTGGCCGGCACATGGATCTTCATCCACCAGCTTTGCAGCGCCGGCAGCAGCGGCTGGATTTCGGCCGCATCGCGCGACGTGGTGTACCAGAACAGGAAGCCGATGGCAGCCGTGATAATCAGCAGCACGAACGGGCCCATCTGGCGGGTCTTGTAGCGGTCCTCGAAATACAGGTAGAACATCGCCGTGATCAGCGAGAACAGGATGAACACTTCGTACAGGTTGGAGACGGGAATATGGCCGACGTCGGCGCCGATCAGGTACGACTCGTACCAGCGCACCATCATGCCGGTCCAGCCCAGCACCACGGCAGCCCAGCTTAGCTTGGTGCCGAGGCTGCTCCACGCTTCCGAGCGGCCGGCAAAGCCGATCCAGTAGAACAGCGTGGACAGGCAGAACATCACGCTCATCCACAAAATCGCCGATTGGCTAGAGATCATGTAGCGCAGCCAGAACTTTTGCGTGCCCATGTCGAGCTGGCCCGCGTACATCGAGATCGCCCACAGCGACAGCAAGGCGACCAGCGCCATCAGCCAGCGCACCGGCTTCCAGTGCCAGCCCAGCGCCGCGAACACGGGTGCGCACAGTAGCATGATCGCTTCCTCGTACACGTCCATGAAATGGCCGTAGCGGTTGAAGGCGAACACGGCGCCGGCCAGCAAGGCGGCGGCGAACAGCCAGTCCACCACGGTCAAGCGCTTGAAGTAGCCGGGCGCCTGCACATAGGTGCTGCCGCTAGCCTGGGTGGCAGGTGTCGAGCCTTGGGATTTTTCAGTCAGTTCCATCATTTCTCCGTGCTGCACTGATCGTACATTAAGCCGATTGCGGCAACTTTTCCTTCAGTGTTACAAATTCGCGCTCGAAATCGAGCGTCTTGCGCTGCGTGCTCATGGCCATTAATGCCTCGGCGCCGCCGGAATGTTCAGTATCGTCCTTGATCCACACCCACAGCCGGCGCTCGCGGATATAAAACATCGAAAACACGCCCAGCACCAGCAGCGCGCAGCCGAAGTACACGATATTCTTGCCCGGTGAGCGCGTGACCTGGAACACCGACGCCTTCACTTCGACGAATTCGTCCAGTTGCAAATACACGGGCGCGCCGTAGAAGAATGCGTCCGACAGCGCGTTGGTGGCCAGCAGCAGGTAGCGGCCATGGGCTTCGTCGGCCGCAACCGGCGCCAGGCCATCCTTGGCGCGTGCGACCTGCCACAGCTCCCACAGGCTACCGTTCAGGATTTTCATGAACACTTCGGCGGTCTTTTCCTGGCCTTCGACCGGCACTTTTTCCAGGAATTGTGAAATCGACACGAAGCCGCCAACCTTGCCGTCGCCGGCAAACAGGCTCAGGCTTTTCTCGGACGACGCTTCGATCTGTCCGCGCACGGCAGCCGCATCGGCGGTTTGCGGCGCGGCGCGCTCGCTGTAGCGTTTGGCGGCTGCCGCGCGCAGGGCCGGGTCGGCCAGCGCGGCGCGCAGGCGCATCCAGTCGCGCACCGAGTGTTCGTCGTCGGCGGGAATGCGCAGGTAGCTGAACGGATCGGACGGATTGGCGCGCACGCCGGCCAGGAACACGGCGGCGCCGTCGAGCGTCATCGGCTGCATGTAGTTCTGGTATTCGCGCGCCTGCCCGGTCTTGTCGCGCAGCTTGTACTGCACGCTGGGGCCGACGTTTTTCAGTTCGTTGGACAGGCTGCCCCGTCCGGCCGAGCCGGTGTGCTTGTCGAGGCTGGCCGAGAACTGCTCGCGCAGGCTCTTGTCCTGCTTGACCGCGCGCACGTCGTTATTGGTGTTCATGTTTTCCACGTTGAACGGCCGGAAGCCCGACCATTCGATGGTGTAGGCGTCGCTGAACGGCGTGGTGCCGCCCACTTCGCCATTGAGGTCGAAACTCCGGGTGCCGGTGCCCAGCATCGGGTAGCCCTTGAGCTTGAGCTTGCTGCCGCCGTCTTCAAAGCTGGACTGGTAAATCGCCAGGCCCTTGAAGATCAACGGCTTGTTGACCTCGATGACGGCGTTGACCTTCTCGCCGGTGGCGTGATCGACCACTTCCACGTCGCTGGCAAACAGCTTGGGCATGCCGGTACTGTAAAAATCGATGGTGAATTTTTTCAGGTTGATGGTGATCGGCAGATCCTGGATCAGCACGCCGTCGGGACGCTGCAGCAACGCGCTCGAGCTATTCGAGCCTTCCGGGATCAGGGTATTGCCACGGAAGGTGGGGTTGGACGTGCTCAGGCGATGCTTGGCCGGCACTTCGGCGATCAGGCCGCTGCCGGCAAACGGCGTCTTGCCCAGCACCCACTCCTGGAAGCGGATCGGCAAGTCCGAATCGAATAGCGCCCCCACGCAGATCACCACGATCGACGCGTGGGCAAAAATGTAGCCGAACTTGTTGGCGCCGCCCTGCTTGGCAGCCAGCAAGGTGCCGTTGTCACGCTCGACGATCTTTACGCGGTAGCCGTTGTCGGCCAGGCGGGCGGCGGTTTGCTGCGCCAGTGCTACGCGCGCCAGCGGTGCGCGCCAGTGCATGCGGTGCGGGAAGTTGAGCAGCGACTGTTCGCGCACGTTCTCGCGCCAGCTGCGCATGTCGCGCACCATCTTCGGTGCATTGCGCGCGATACACAAGCTGGTGGACGACACCAGCAGCGTCATCAGGAGCATGAACCACCACGACGAGTACACGGCGTAGAGGCCGGCCTTGTCGAACACCTCGAACCAGAACGGCCCGAACTGGTTGATGTAGTTGGACGTGGCCTCGCTCTGCTTCATCACGGTGCCGATCACGGCGGCAATGGCGATCATCGCCAGCATGGCGATGGCAAAGCGCATCGACGACATCAGTTCGATCGTCTCGCCGATGATGGGGCGGCGGGTCTTGATTTGGATACCGGTGGTGCTAGTCATGCATGGCGATCTAAAAAATGGGGCAACCGCGCAGCATACCAATAAAAAGGGCGGCCCGCTCACGCCGCCGCCCTCCCAATTGGTATAAAAACGCCCTTACAAGCGATTTACGAGGCAGCGCTATTTCAGCCCGGCGACATAGTCTGCTACTGCTTTCATTTCATCATCCGACATGCGGGCAGCGATGGTGGCCATTTCCGGGCTGTTCTTGCGGCCATGGCCCTTGAACAGTCCCAGCTGGGCGACCGTGTAATCCTGGTGCTGGCCGGCCAGGCGCGGGTACAGCGCGGGAATGCCACCGCCGGTGGCGCCATGACAGCTGGCACAGGCCGGCACGTTCTTCTCGGCGATGCCGCCGCGGTAGATTTTTTTACCGAGGTCGATGCTGTCGCGGTTCTTGGCCGCACCCGGTTTGGCCGGCTGCGTGGCCAGCCAGGCCGCCACGTTGTGCTTGTCGGCGTTGGTGAGCATCTTGGCGTACAGCGACATCACCGGCTGGTTGCGGGCGTCGGTGGTGAAGTTGACCAGCTGCTTGTACAGGTAGCTCTGGCTTTGCGCCGACAGCTTGGGATTGACCGCAATGGTCGAGTTGCCATTGGCGCCGTGGCAAGACACGCAGGCCGGCAGCCCGCGCGCGGCGTCCCCTTCCACGTACAGGACGCCGCCCTTGGCGGGATCGACCTTGGCGGGGGCCGCAGGTGCAGCAGGTGCGGCAGGCGCTTTATCTTGGGCGTATCCGCTGGCAGCGGAAAAGGCGATGGCGGCGATGAGCAGGGGTTTCAGCAAAGGAGAAAACGCACGTTTCATTCAAGCACCTTGGAAGGAGTCTATAAAGTTTTACGTCCGAATGAAGGCGTGGCATTCTCGAATGCCTGGCAACATTCCGTGACTAGGCATTGTACAATAGCTTACCTGCCTAACCGCCCCACTTTGTTGCATTTTCCCCCATCTTACGTTATCTCATGTCTAAACTCTGGCAAGCCCGCTTCTTTACGACCGTAAACCAACTGCGCGATCTCCCCGACACCACGGTGCCGGAGATTGCCTTTGCCGGTCGGTCCAACGCCGGCAAATCGACCGCCATCAATATCCTGTGCAACCAGAAGGGTTTGGCGTTCGCGTCCAAGACCCCGGGCCGCACCCAGCACATCAATTATTTCTCGATCGGCGGCGCCCACGTGGCCCAGCACCGCAAGGACCCGACCATCGTCGAAGAGATCGAATGCCTGCTGGTCGACTTGCCCGGCTACGGCTACGCCGAAGTGTCGGGCTCGGCCAAGCTACACTGGCAGCGCCTGCTGGGCGACTACGTCCAGCGTCGCGAACAGCTCGCTGCCCTGATCCTGATCATGGACTCGCGCCGCCCGTTCACCGACCTCGACATCCAGATGCTCGAATGGTTTGCTCCCACCGGCAAGCCGATCCACTGCATCCTGACCAAGGTCGACAAGCTCAACCGCAACGAATCGGTCAACGTGCTGCGCCAGGCGCGCGCCCGTCTCGACAGCTATGTCGATGAAGACGGCGAAGGTTTCCCGTTCACCGTGCAACTGTTCTCCGCGCTCAAGCGCGTGGGCATCGACGAAGCCAACGACAAGATCCTGGAACTGGCCGGCGTCAGCGCCGACGACGACGCCGCTGCGCAGATTGCCGCCCAGGTCGAACAGATCGACATCGCCGATGACGCTGAAGATGACGATGACGAAGTCAAAGAAGCCAAGTAACGTTCAATAAGGAAGTAACAAGATGCATACGCCTCACGCCCCCTCCTCGTTCCCGGCCCTGCGCCTGCGCCGCATGCGCCGCGATCCGTTTTCGCGCGCGCTGATGCGCGAGAACGTCATCACCGCCGCCGACCTGATCTACCCGGTGTTCATCCTCGAAGGCACGCAGCAGCGCGAAGCCGTGGCGTCGATGCCGGGCGTGGAGCGGGTGTCGGTGGACTTGCTGCTGAAAGTGGCGCAGGATTGCGTGGAGCTGGGCATCCCGGTAATGGCGTTGTTCCCGGTGATCGAGGCGTCGGGCAAGTCGCTCGACGGCGCCGAGGCGCACAACCCGGACGGCCTGGTGCCGCGCGCGATCCGCGCCCTCAAGCAGGCGTTCCCGGAACTGGGCATCCTCACCGACGTCGCGCTCGACCCGTACACGGTGCACGGCCAGGACGGCATCATCGACGAGCACGGCTACGTGATCAACGACATCACCACCACCGCGCTGGTCAAGCAGGCGCTGTGCCACGCCGAGGCCGGCGCCGACGTGGTGGCGCCGTCGGACATGATGGACGGTCGCATCGCCGCCATCCGCGCCGCACTGGAAGAACACGGCCACATCCACACCCGCATCATGGCTTACTCGGCCAAGTACGCCTCGGCCTTCTACGGCCCGTTCCGCGATGCGGTCGGCTCGGCTGCCAACCTGGGCAAGGGCGACAAGAACCAGTACCAGATGGACCCGGCCAACAGCGACGAAGCACTGCGCGAAGTGGCGCTCGACCTGGCCGAAGGCGCCGACATGGTGATGGTCAAGCCGGGCATGCCGTACCTCGACATCGTGCGCCGCGTGAAGGACGAATTCAAGGTGCCCACGTTTGCCTACCAGGTCAGCGGCGAATACGCGATGCTCAAGGCCGCCGCCCAGAACGGCTGGCTCGACCACGACAAGGTGATGATGGAGTCGATGATGGCGTTCAAGCGCGCCGGCGCCGACGCCGTGCTGACCTATTTCGCACTCGATATCGCGCGCCTGCTCAAGGCTGGCAAATAAGCCAGCCCAGGCGCAGGCACTGTCGGTCAGCCATCGCTGCGCAACGCAGCGATCGGATCAAGCGCCGCTGCCTGGCGCGCCGGGAACACGCCGAAGGCCAGGCCCACCGCCACGCACAGCAGCACTGCCGCCAACAGACTGAATGGTGACCACGCCACCGACCAGCCGGCCAACGCGGCGATGCTGTACGCGGCCACGGCGCCGAGCACCACGCCCAGCAGCGCGCCGCTGACGGCGATCACCAGCGCTTCGGCCAGGAACTGCTCGACCACGTCGCGGCGCCGGGCGCCCAGCGCCCGCTTCAGCCCCACTTCGCGGCGCCGCTCGAGCACATTGGCCAGCATGATGTTCATGATGCCGATCCCGCCCACCAGCAGCGACACCGCCGCAATCGAACTCATGACGATGGCGAAGATACGCTGGGTCTGCTGGTTCTGGCGGTACAAGCCCATCGGCACGATCAGGTTGGTGTCGTCGGCGCCGCCGTGGCGGCGGGCGATCAATGCCTGCAACACGCGAGCGGCCTGGTCCGGCGCTACCTTGCCGTCGAGCCGCACGCTGATGCCGTCGACCTCGTCCTCGATGGCCTTGAAGCTGAACCGGGCACGCCCGGTCTCCCAGGCGACGAACAGGCGCTCGTCGTCGAGCCCGAGCTTGATGCCCTCGAAGTCGGACTTGCTTTGCGCGCGGTCTTGCAGCACGCCCACCACCTCCAGCCATACATGGTTGAGCTTGACGCGACGGCCCAGCGCCGGCGCAGCGCCGAACAGCGTGCGCGCCAGCCGCGCGCCGATCACGCAGACCGGCGCCAGGGTGGCGCTGTCGGCAGGCGTCAGCCAGCGCCCGGCAGCCAGTTGCAGGCCGCCGTGCGCGGCGTAGTCGGGCGAGACGGCGTAGGCGCGCGCCGGCACCACGCGCTGGTCGAGCACCAGCTGATCGACCTTGATTTCTTTTTTCAGCGCGACCGACACCGCGCCCGGCACCACCGACAGGGCCGCCGCGCCATCGGCTGCCGACAGGCCCAGCGAACGGGTGCGCAACTCCTTGAGCTGCTCGGGATCGATGGCCTTGCTTTCGAGCAGGACATTGTCGAGCCCCAGCTCGGCCACCAGCCGCAATGCTTCGCGCTTGCTGCCCTCGCCCACCGCCAGCATGGCGACAATCGCGCCCACGCCGAACACCATGCCCAGCAAGGTCAGGCCGGTACGCAGCTTGCGCCGCCCCAGTTCGGTTAGCGCTTCGTGCAACAGGGCCAGGTTCATGATTTCTCCGTGGCGGCCGGCGGCAGCAATACGATGCGTGCGCCGGCCGCGATGCCGCTCTTCAGTTCGCTGCGCACGGGACCGCGCTGGCCCAGTTCCACCTTGTGCAGGACTGGGCGTCCATGTTCTTCGGTGTAGACGGCATGGCCGGCGCCATCCTGCACCACGGCGATATTGGGCACCGTCAGCGCGGTGCTGCGCGCCACCAGTTGCACCGTGCCGCGCAGCGCCTGGCCGGGCTTGAGGCCGAGCTTGCGCGCGGTGGCGGTATCGATGGCGGCGTCGAAATCGCTGTACTTGACCGGCGACTCCTGCGACGTGGTACTGGCGCTGCTGCCCACCCGTGTCACCGTCAGGGTCAGCTCGGTACCGGTGCCGGCCAGGCGTACCCGTACCGGCAAGCCGGTGCGCAGGCCGAACGCCTCGCCTTCGGCCACGCTGAAGTGGGCCACCAGCTGGTCGAGGTCGGGCAGGCTGCCGAACTCCTGGCCGGCCGACTGGCTGGCGCCGATCTGGGGCTTGGTGCCGTCCCACTTGGCGGCCAGCAGGAAGATGCCGTCATGCGGCGCCACCAGTTCCAGCGCGGCCAGGCTGTCGCGTTTTTGCCTGGCGGTCTGCACCACGCTGTCGCGCTGCGAATGCAGCACCGCGTCCTGGGCGGCGGTGCGCGCCTGCGACTGGCCTTCTTTCCAGTCCAGGTAGCTGCGCTTGGTGCTCAAAAAGCCGACATCGGCCAGCGCGTCGAGGACGGTGTTGCGCGCGAAAATACTCAGGTCGACGCTGGCATAGCGGCGGCTCAGTCCGAGGTCGTCTTCGACCTTGGCGCGGTCGCCAGCCAGCTTGTCGCGCTCGACGGCAGCGTTGCTGGCACTGGCCTGCTCGGCCAGCGCCTTGCGCAGCAATTCCAGTTCGGCCTGCGACAGCTCCATGCGCGACTGCGGCGCATCGAAGCGCGCCACCACCTGGCCTTTTTGCACGCTGCTGCCGTCGGCCACCATGTCCACCAGCACGCGGCGGCTCCAGCCGTTGCCGGGCACGTTGAGCGCGGTGCTGGCGGCAGCCTTGATTTCGCCATCGACCGCCAGGGTTTCGAGCCAGGCGCGCGGCGCCAGCGTTTCCGCGGCCACACTGCCCGCCGACGGGTCAACGTTGCAGCCGGCCAAAGCAGCCATCATGGCCACCGCTGCCATCGCAGCGGGTTTGAATACGTGCATGGTCATGGTTGGCTGGTTTTTCCTGGTTGCGACGCTACGGGCGGCACGGTCCGCGCGGTGTCGGCCACCAGCACCGCCTGCACTGCCGCGCCGGGTTTAAGTCCGGCCGGTTTGCCCTCGAACTGCAATTCGACATCGCGCACCACCAGGGCCTGCGCGCTCGATTTGCCATGGAACGCGCGCCCGAGCGCCACCACCCGCGCATCGAGCGTCTGGTTGCTGCCGGGGACCGTCACGCGCGCCGCCTGGCCCAGGCGAACCCGCGAGGACTGCGCTTCGGGCACACTGGCGGCCACGTACAACTGCTCGGGGTCGGCCAGCGTGGCGACTGACAGGCCCATCCACACCTGGCTGCCAGCGCTGAATTTTTGGCCGTCGAAGCTGGTGCGGTACACCACCATGCCCTTGCGCGGCGCCAGCACGGCCAGCGCTGCCTTGCCCTTGACCAGCGCGGCAAGCTGCGCCTGCAATTGGGCGATCTCCGCTTGCAGCCCGGTGCGCTCGGCGTGGCGGGCGCGGATCTGGGCCTGCTGCTGGGTCACTGCCAGCGTGGCCAGGCGGTTTTTCTCCACGCGGTCGATCACCAGCTTGTCGTAATCGACGCGCCGTATCAATTCCTTCGGCATGGTGGCCTTGCGGTCGGCCTTGTCGGCATTGCTGCGCGCCTCGGCCACCGCCAGTTCGCCGGCCCGGTCGGCCTCGGCCTGGTCCAGCTTGAGCTTGTCGAGTGCCCGCAGTTTTTCCTGCAGCGCGCCCTGTTGCGTGACCAGCCTGGTCGTGACGTCGTTCGACTCGAACTCGGCGATCGGCTGGCCGGCTTCGAGCAGCGTGCCTTCCGGCGCGAGTCGCGCCAGCTTGTATTGCCAGATGTAGGGAATGCTGGGCGGTGCTACCGGCAGCGCGCTGCGCGAGGCGATTTCGCCCTCGACGGCCAGCGCCTCGCCGGCCATTGGCGTCGGCGCTGCAGGTTGCGCTGCAGCCTGGTTTGAAGCACCCGCCCTGGGCAGGCGCGGTGCTACCTGGACGCTCATGCCCGGCACCAGCGCCAGTGCATGGCCGGCGGGCAAGCCGATCTTGACCCGGAAGTAGCGGCCCCGGCCCCAGCTGGCGCGTGCTTCCGGCGCGCTGGTGATGGACTTGATCACCCCCGCCACCGCGCGCGTAAAGGTCGCCGGCAAGGCGTCGAACTGCAGATCGACCGCCTGGCCCTCGGCCAGGTAGGGCCGGTCCGCTTCCAGTGCCCACGCGGTCACCACCATCTCGCCACTCCCCAGCACGACGCCGGCGGCGTTGCCGGGCCAGGCCGAGGAGCCTTCTTCGAAACGCGTGCCCAGCCACGGGCTGTAGCCGTGCACCACCACGCCGTCGCGCTGCGCGCGCACTTCCGACTGCGCCAGCAGGGCAATCTGGAACGCCAGGTTGATTTGCAGCTTCTTGATTTCCAGCGCGCCGTCTTCGCGGCGGCGGTCCACCGCAGCGCGCGCGCTGGCATCGGCGTCGCGCTTGATGGCCAGGTCGCGCGTGGCGCGATCTAATTCCGCTTGGTGGCGGTCGTAATCGAGTGCCGAGATCTGCACCTTGGGCAGCGCCGCATCGAGCCTGGCCTTGTCCAGCGCGGCCTGGGCGCTGACCAGCGCTTTGCCGGTCTCCACCACCGCCACGTCCAGGTTGGCGATTTCGCCCTCGGCGCGGGCGCGCGCCTGCTCCAGTTCGGTTTTATAGCGCTCGATATTGGCGGCATCGCCGGTCTCGATGCGCAGCACCAGGTCACCGGTCTTGACCTGGCTGCCTTCGGCGACGAAGTTGCGCAGCACCAGCGGCGACGAGTTCGACGGCGGCACCAGGATGGTTTGTGAGTCGAGCGCCTCGACTTCGCCGGTCAGCAGTACCGGTCGCGGCGCAGCTTGGTTGCCATGGCTGGCAGTGTCGGGCCGGCTCGCTGGCGCCGGGGCCGGGGTCGGCGCCGGAGGGCTGGCCGCGTCGGCCCGCCCCAGTTTCAGGCCGGCAGCGATGACCAGCGCCAGCAAACCGGCGCCCGTTAGCGCCAGCCTGGTGCGCTTCAGCGTCGTGGGCGTCACGCGGCGTCCCCGGCAATGCGGCCGTCGCGTAAATGAATGGTGCGCTGGGCGCCGGCGGCGATCGCCGGATCGTGGGTCACCAGCACCACGGTCTGCCCGCCCGCATGCAGTTCGTGCAGCAGGGCCAGCACATCGGCCGCGCTGCGCGAATCGAGATTGCCGGTCGGTTCATCGGCCAGCAGCAGCGCCGGCTGGTTCAACAAGGCCCGGGCGATGGCCGCGCGCTGCAACTGGCCGCCCGACAACTGGCCCGGCAAATGGCCGGTGCGCTGCCCGAGGCCGATGCGTTCGAGCAGCGCCACCGCGCGCGCTGCCGCACCCGGGTCGGGTTGGCGCGCATAGCGCTGCGGCAGCAGCACATTTTCCAGCACGCTCAAACGCGGCAGCAAGTGGAACGACTGGAACACGAAGCCGATGCAGCGGTTACGCACGTCGGACGCGGCATCGTCGTCGAGCGCGGAGACTTCGTCCTCGGCCAGCCGGTAGCGGCCGGTATCGGGCCGGTCCAGCGCACCGAGCACATTCAGCAACGTCGATTTGCCGGAGCCGGACGGCCCCATGATGGCGACAAATTCACCGGGCGCCACGCGCAGGTCGATGCCATCGAGCGCGTGGATGGCGTTGCCGCCCTGGTGGTAAGTTTTGCGAATGTTGCTCAGCTCTATCATTGAACAAGTATCCGGGCGCCTTCAGGTTTTGTCAATTACTTAACTTGACCTGATTGGTAACTGCAGCCTCAGCCGCCATCGCCGCCCGCATGAAGTCGCGCAGCGCCGGCGTGACGAAGCCGTCGTCGGTCAGCCCCGGTTCGTTGACCAGCGCCTGCCGCACCTTGTGCTGGGTGGCCGGGTTGTCGCCCGCGAACGAGCGGAACAGGTCGAGCCAGTGGCGCGCCAGCGCCTGCACTTCGGGCGACTCGGGCGCCCTGCCCTCATCCATCGCAGTTTGCACCTGCGCCACCAGCGGCGGCCATTCGGACGCGCGCTTGCCGATGTTGTCGCGCAAGAAGGCAAACTCGTCGTCGTCGAGGTATTTGCGGTACAGCGCCAGCTTGCGCTGGCCGGAGGCGGCAATCACGAACTGCATGACTGCCGGCGTGATGCCGGTGTCGTCCTGCACCAGTGCTTCGCGCTCGTGCATCGTGTTGAGCTTGGCGAACAGGGCCGGGCTGGCGCCGGTGTCGCGCACCACCATTGCCATCCACTGGCGGGCATAGGCCTGTGCCCGCGGGTGGTCCGGTCCGGCGCCGGACGCCATCAGCGCACGCACGGCGGCCACCAGCGTGGTCCACTCGGCCTTGACGGCGTTGGCGGGGTTGTACAGCGGCAGTTGCTTGACTTCTTCGGGGGTAAAGTATCGATCGTACATGGTCATGAGCTCCAGAGTGGTCAGCCAATCGGCCAGTCCGGGTTCCTGCTGCTGCGCCAGTTGCTCGTGCATCGCCACCAGGCGCGCACGCAAGGTGGCGGCCTGGTCGATCTGTCGCGTCAGCACGGTAATCTGCTGGGCAACCACGTCGGCAAGCGGCAGGTCCGGTCTGTCCAGGGAAGCACCGATGTCGGCCAGCGACAAGCCGAACTTGCGCAGCGCCTGGATGTGATGCAGCCGGGCGATGTGGGTTCGGTTGTAGAGCCGGTAGCCGGCATCGGTGCGTGCGGAAGGCTGGAGCAGGCCGATGGCGTCGTAATGGTGGAGCGTGCGCACCGTCAACCCCGTGCGTTTGGCCAGTTCACCTATTTTCAACAACATCGTCAAGCTCCCGTCTTTGTGCGTACAGACAGGTTGGCGCCTGACGTTGCGTGAGGGTCAAGGACTTTATACGAACTCGGCGCAACCGGCCGGTTTGAAGATGCGCTCGGTGGAAGCGGGATTGTTGACCAGCTTGGCCAGCGGGCGCCGTGGCCGCGCCACCAGTTCGCCGCCGCAGTTCGGGCACTTGCCCGCCAGTTTCGACGTGGCGCACGGTGCGCAGAACGTGCATTCGAACGAGCAGATGCGCGCCTCAGTGGACTCCGGCGGCAGGTCGGTGTCGCAGCATTCGCAGCTGGGTCGCAGTTGCAGCATGGCGTAGTCTCCTCAAGGTCCGTTGTGCAGTACCACATCGGTACCGACGATACGCACATCATGCATCTGGTTCAGATACGCTTCAAGATAAAACTTGTGCGATGCGCCCACGACCACCAGCATGCGCAGGCCGGGCGGACTCATGGCGTCGCGGATATTGGACGCCATGCGCAGGTTGCGCGTCTCCCAGCAGGCCACGTAACCACGGCCGTAGTGCCGGGGCGATGGCTCTTCCAGCGCCGCGCCGAAGTCGCTCTTGAAGACCAGCGCCGGTTCGCTGGGGTCGTTGTACGCCCGGTACATCGCCAGCACGCCGGCGGACGTGCCGATCCGGCGTTGCAGGACCTTGTCGTTGCGGCTGCGCTGGGCGGTGGCCGGGTTGTCCCAAGTGGCCATGATGGCCGCACCGGCCGCCTTCTGTTCTGCTGCGGATGGTTCCGGTCTGTCGGCCGTGTGGTCGTCCATTGCGTACAGCCGCTCGAGTCCCACCCGTGCGGCTACCTGCGCGGCGACCAGGTAGCTCTCGTCGGGCCGCACCATCAGCTTGTTGATGGTTTCCACCAGCGCGGCATCAAGGCTGTCGCCAGCGTGCCGCTCAGTCACCGGCAGGCGCAGCCACTGCACCAGGGCCGAACCGGGCTCGCCGGCGGCCAGGAACAGCGCTGCCAGTTCGCGCCGCTGGCCGGTGGTGGGAGCGGCCGGCCAGGCGGCCAGCAGACGCTCGGCCCGGTCGGTGGCCTCGAACACATCGAGACCGGTCGCCGCCTGGGCTGCCGAGGTATCGCGACAATAGGTCTTGACGCTATCGGCGTAACGCTGCGGGTAGCGCTGCATCATCGCGCACTGCACGCCAGACAGATGCTCGATGGCGATCGCCTGCGGCTGCCACGCCACCAGCCGCTCGTTGAGCAACTGTAAGGTCGTCGCATCGAACGGCTTGGGCAGTTGCGACAAGTGCGGCGAGCCCAGCACCATCACCTGGTTGATTTACCCCCGCGCCAGCTTGAGGGTTGAAGGATCGAACTGCGGCTTGGGCGGTTCGGCGGCCAGTGCTGCCCCCTGCGTCACCACCGCTGCAACCAGTCCCGCCATCAACCTGCGCACCAGCGTCCTATTCATTGCCCACCTCCTTGCGGTTATCGCCCGGCACGCGGTCGATCATCTTGTTGTACGGATCGATGCCCACCTCGAACGGCTTGTCCTTGACCGTCACCGTCAAGACCGGGTCGCTGCCGCGCAGCAGGCGCTTTTCCAGGTACAGCACTTTTTCGTCGGCCTCCTTGGCGCCCGGGGCACGGGCGAAGATGCCGATTTCCACCGGCTCGTCGTAGGCGCGCGGCGTTTCCTTGCCCTTGCCGTCCGCTTCCAGCTTGGCCAGGTGCAGTTTCAGGGTGACGTCCCACTGGCCGTCCGGGCGCTTTTTGGCGCTCGCCTCGGTCACGCGGTTGTCGTACAGGACGATCTTTTCGAACAGGTCGGTGATCAAGGCGTGCTTGTCCTGCGGCGCTTCGGCGCGCAAATACTCGAGCAATTCGCGGCTGGTGGTGTACGGCGCCTGCTGGTAGCCCTTGTCCTGCAGGAAGCGCTTGAGCGCGCGGTTGACCGCGTCTTCGCCGATCTCGTCGCGCAGGCGGTAAAACACCAGGCTGCCCTTGCGGTAGTGGATGTAGTCCTGGTTTTCCACGCGGTACAGCGGCAGCTCCTCGATCACTTCGCCGCCACGGCCGCGCAAGTAGGCGTCGAGCTCGAAGCGCAGGAAGCGGCGCAGCTTGTTGCGGCCGTACTCCTTCTCCATCACCATCAGCGCCGAGTACTGCGCCAGCGATTCGATCAGCATCGACGCGCCCTGCACATTGGCGCCCACCACCTGGTGGCCCCACCACTGGTGCGCCATCTCGTGCGCGGTCACGTAGAACACGTAGTCGATATCGTTCTTGTCACGCAGGTCGGCAATGAAACCGATGCTCTCCGAATACGGGATGGTGTTGGCAAACGACTGGGCAAAGCTCTGGTACCTCGGGAACTCGAGGATGCGTACCTGGCGGAACTGGTACGGCGTGAAGTTGGCGACAAAGTAGTCGAGCGACTTTTGCGTCGAGGTGATCATGCGGTCGACGTTGTAGCCGTGCCTGGCATCGTAATACACCTCGATCGGCAAGCCGCGCCATTCGCCCTTTTTCACATTCCAGCGCGCCGACAGGTAGGCAAAGAAGCCCACCATCGGCCGGTCCATCTTGTAGTGGAAATAGCGGCGGCCATCCTTTTCCCAAGTGCTTTGCAGGTAGCCGGGCGCCATCGCGATCTGGTTGGAGGACGTGGAAACGGTGGTCTCGAAATTGATCCAGTCGGTGTCGCCAAAGACGTTGTTGGCGCGCGCTTTTTCATCTTCCAGCCTGGCCATGCGCTGCGGTTCGCCCAGTCCCCGCTTGCGGCGCTCGTTGCGGTCCTTGAGCTCCATGTCCGGCTGGTAGCCAAAGCGCGGGAAGAAGGCGCCGTTGTTGAAGAAAGTGCCGTTCAGGTTGATGCCATCGGGCGCGCCCTGGTTGGTGAACCCTTCGGGATGGACGTCGACCGTGAAGTCGAGGTCGAGCTGGGCGCCGGCGGCGATCGGCTGCGCCAGGCGCAGCACGCGAAAGCCCAGCGCCTGGTCGTCGCTGACGACCGTGTGCGCGGGCAGGTTGGCAAAGCGCGTGGTCACGTCTGGGTTCAGTTGCAGGCGCAGCTCGGCCAGCGGCGCGCCGCTCTTGTTTTCCATGCGGTAATGACCGCGCACGATCACGCGACGCTGGTCCGGATAGAGATCGACATCGGCGCGCACGTCGGTCACGCGCGGCTGCGGCAGGTCCTTGTAGCGACGGTACGATTTTTCGTAACGGGCCTGCTCGTCCATGCGCACATTGCCAGGCTGGTAGCGGTTGAGCTGATTGGTGTTGTGGAAGATCCAGGCGCCGGTGCCGGCAAAGCCGGCCAGGCACAGCGCCAGCAGCACGCCGGACGGCCCGCGCAGGCGGCTGCCTGCGGCGCGCACGCGGCGGCGCCACGGCAGTACCAGGCCACGCACCCAGAACGCCTGCGCCACCACCAGCAGCGCCAGCGTGGCGCAGCCCCAGTACACGGCAAACCACGACCAGCCCAGCAGGAAGTGGCCGTAACCGTTCATGTCGGAGTACTTGAGTTGCGGCAGCGCGGCGAAGTTGTAGAGGTTGTGGTCGAAATGCAGCGCGCCCAGCACCAGTTGCGCCACCATGTAGAGGACGATCGCCAGGTAGCCGATGAACTTGTTGTTGACCAGCACCTGCAACACCAGCGCCAGCATGCCGAGCATCACGAAGCTGGCCGAGTCGAGCAGCAGCGCCTGCAGGTACAGGACCGGCTCCACCGGCACGCCGCCCTTGAGCAGCTGGACGCACATCGCCGTCAGCGCACCGACCAGCAAAAAGCCGAACACCACGCCCGCCAGCGCCAGGCTCTTGGCCACCAGCGGCGCCCAGTCGGGCACCGGCAGCGCATCGCTCACGTCGGCCACCTTGAACTGGCGGTCGCGGAAGATCAGCTCACCGGCGTAGAAGGTCAGCACGATGATCAGCAGGAAGCTGAAGCTGCCTTGCAGGGTCTCGAGCATCATGTACGTCACCGGGTAAATGGTGGTGCCGAACATCTTGCTGCCCTGGCTGGCGGCGCCGATAAAATTGGCCATGCCGAAGATCAGCATCACCAGGAACGGCACGCTCTTGAACACGGCCGCGGCGTCGAAGCGCAGGATCTGCCAGCATTGCTGCCAGGCGGTGCCCGGCCCGAAGCGCGGCACAATCGCCGGCAGCACGCTGGCAGCGGGCGCCACCTGCACCACCGGCGCCGCCACTGCCGCGCTGCTGCGCTTGCGGCCCCACCAGCGGCGGCCGGTGCCGGCGCGCTGCGGCTTGAACAGCACCAGCGTGGCGCCAAAGCAGGCCAGCGCCACGCCCAGCCACAGCGCGCGGTTGGCCAGCAAATAACCGGCGACCGGCGGCACGATGGTGTTCGATTCGGCGGAAGTGAAGTAGCGGGTGGCGCGGCCAAAGGCGCGCACGCCGAACGGATCGATCAGCACCGGCAACCATTCATTGCTGACATCGCGCGTCAACACGCCGGCCACGCCCCACAGCACGAAGAAGACCAGCACGCCCAGGTACACCATCATCATCGAGCGGGTGGTGGCCGCCAGCAGCATCAAGAGCGCACCGATGAACACCAGGTTGGGGATCACCAGCCAGGCGAACGCCCACAGGTAGGCGTGCAACGGCACCGGGCCCACGCGCACCGCGTCCACCCACGGCATCATCGGACCGATCACCGTGCCCAGTGCGATCACCACGAACATCGCCAGGCACGCTGCCAGGCCGGCCAGGAAGCGTCCGACCAGGTACTGGTACTTGCGCATCGGCGTGGCGAACAACATGTCGGAGATACCCACCTCGGTATCGCGCAGCACGGCGCCGGCGATAAAGATGGTCACCGTGAGCATCGACAGCACGGTAAAGGCGCCCAGCAACTGCACCACCACCACCGGCGCGTTGCGGTGGACGTTGCCGATCGCGCCGCCCACCACCACGGCGTCGCTGGTGGTGGCGCCGAAGGCCATCAGGCCCAGCACGAAGGCGGTGACCCACAGCAGCGGCTGGCGCAACTGGTAGCGCAGGTCGAACTTGAAGAATTCCATCAGCATGGCGTGCTCCTCAAGCCTGAACCACAGCCGCAACGGCGCGGTGGGCGGCGCGCACGTGCAGGAAGTACACGTCTTCCAGGTTCGGCTCGACCGCGATGAAGCCGTCGTCGGGCTGGCTGTCCGCATACACGTGGATTTGCGGCTTGCCACCCACCAGGCGGGTGCGCAGCACGTTCATGCGCTCCTGGTAGCCGGGCAGCGCCTCGGCGCTCACGGTGCGGCGCCACACCTTGTCGCGCAGGGTGTCGATGGCGGCCTGCGGCTCGCCCTGCACCAGTACCTGGCCCTTGACGATCACCGCCATCTGCGGGCACAGGTCGGTGACGTCTTCGACGATGTGGGTGGAGAGGATGACCACCACCTGTTCGCCGATGCGGGCCAGAAGATTGAGAAAACGGTTACGCTCGTCGGGATCGAGGCCGGCGGTCGGCTCGTCGACGATCACCAGTTTGGGCGCGCCCAGCAGCGCCTGGGCAATGCCGAAGCGCTGGCGCATGCCGCCCGAATACGTGCCCAGGTTGCGCTTGCGCGCGTCCCACAGGTTGGTTTGCTGCAGCAGCGCTTCGACCGCTTCCTTGCGCTCGCCGCGCGCGGTCAGGCCCTTGAGCACCGCAAAGTGGTTGAGCAGCACCTCGGCGCTCACCTTGGGATAGACGCCGAAATCCTGCGGCAGGTAGCCAAGCTGGCGGCGCAGCGCCTGCGGCTCGGCCAATACATCGAGGCCGTTGAAGGTGATGGAGCCGCTGTCGGGGTCCTGCAGGGTGGCGATGGTGCGCATCAGCGACGACTTGCCGGCGCCGTTCGGACCCAGCAGGCCGAACATGCCATGGCCGATCTCCAGCGTGACGTCGTTGATGGCCTTGACGCCGTTGTCGTAGGTCTTGTTGAGCTGTTTGATCGAAAGCATGACGCCAGGTCTCCTGATAAGCCGGAGCCACACGCTCCGAAGCAACCTTACTATAGAGCAAAGTTGCAAACTTATCAGTGTCTTTCGATCAACGGCGGTTTTGTGCGACAGACGGCACAAAACGCGGGGGTGGACGTCAGTACTGGCGATACTCGGGGAACATTTCCTTGAGCAGGAAGGACAGCAATTCCGCCTCGTCTTCCTTGCGCGCACTCATCTTGACGGTACGGCCCAGGCGGCGCGATTCCCATTCGAAGTCGCCCGGCTTTTCCTTGCGGATGATCTTGATCATTTCCTTGGCCACGGCGGTCTCGATATCCTTCTCGCTGCCCTGCTCGACGTGGATCTGTTGCAGCCAGTTGCGCTTGAAGTTGGTATTCCAGCCACGGAATTTCACGTCGGCGCTGTTGGAGCGCTTGTCCACCGAGAACACGCCGCCGGTGTCGTTGGGATCCTGGCCGCCCCGGGCGTTGGCGCCGGCGATATTGGCCTTGGCGCGCGCCAGCGAGCGCTCGGCGGCCGACTGGGCCGGCTCGGCCGGCTGCGGCGACGGATTGGCCGCCTCGCGCTCGGCGCGGCGCTTGGCCAGCATCTGCGACATGTCCTGCTCTTGCGGCGGTGGTGGTGGCGGCGTCATGGTCGCCTGCACCGGCGGCACAAAGGTTTCCAGCTTGGGCTGGGCCGGCGTCGGCTTGGTGCGCACGGTGCTCGGCTTGCTTGGCGCGGGCTTGACCGGCTTGGTCGGCTTGGGTTCAGCCTTCTTCGGTGACGGCTTGACGGTCGGCTTTTGCGGCGTGATCGGCAATGGCGAGATGTACACCATCTCGCCGCCCTTGGGCGCGGACTTGGTCTTCGGCGGTGGCGGCGACGGCGCAAACAGGTAGTACAGCACGAACGCCAGGTGCAGGGCGACGGTGAACGCCAGGCCGTAGCGGCGGGTAATCGATTTCTTCTGTTCCCACAAGGCGTACGCGTCCCCCGGCAGCGGCAAAGGCTGGCCGCAGGTTTCGCAATAACCGTTGGCGGAAAGGATGTGGGAGTCGTGGTGCAAGATACGGAACCTTGTGGAACGAAGTCTTCAAAATGCGGCCATAGTGCCAGACTCCCGGCATTTTGGGAATCGCTCGGGAATTCAAAGCCAGCCATCATAGCGCGCCGCACGAAACGGCGTGCGTGCTCCAAGTATCTACTTTACAAGTTACGGCTCTTGACGGGTGTTACCTTATGTATCCAAAGCAAGTAATTTGCATTACGGATGCGTAAGGATGCCTTACGATACGCGATACCGGGGTAAATTTTAGTGTGGAATGGCACATAAACACCGGATTCCGCCTGGCGGTTGCAAAAGCCTGTCGTCGGTGGCATTCTGATTTTTTACTCGAGGGGTCCCATATGTCTGTTGCATTGAAACTATCGGCTGATCTGGTGGAAATGGCAAAGCCGCATGCCGCTGCCGAGCACCGGTCCATTCCGATGCAGATCGAATACTGGGCGCGGCTTGGCAAAGCCGTCGACGAGAATCCCGACCTGCCCCTGCAATTCATCAAGGACACCCTGCTGGCGGCACAGGAGGCAAAAGCGGGCATGCTTGAGCCTTACCAGTTCGGGAGCTAGCCGTGCTGGACATCATTGTCACGCCTCACGTAACCGGCGCGCCGGCCACCGCCTCGTCACTGAGCGGTCCCGTACCGCTATACCGGTCCAGGTACAGGTAAATCACCGGCGTGATGTACAGCGTAATTGCTTGCGAAAAGATCAACCCACCCACCACGGCCAGACCCAGCGGCTGGCGCAGTTCGGCGCCGGCGCCCAGGCCCAGGGCAATCGGCAGCGCGCCCATGATGGCTGCCAGCGTGGTCATCATGATCGGCCGGAAGCGCAGGATGCACGCTTCGCGGATCGCTTCGGCCGGCGCCCTGCCCTCGGTGCGCTGCACGTGCAGGGCGAAATCGATCATCATGATGGCGTTTTTCTTGACGATGCCGATCAGCATCAGGATGCCGATGATGGCGATCATGGTCAGGTCGAGATTAAAAATCCACAGCGTGATCAATGCCCCCACCGCTGCCGACGGCAAGCCGGCCAGGATGGTCAACGGGTGGATATAGCTCTCGTACAGCACGCCCAGCAGCACGTAGATCACGCCCAGCGCCGCCAGGATCAGCACCACCTGGCTGCCTTGCGAACTCTGGAACACGGCCGCGTCGCCGCCATAGTTGGTGATGATCGACGGTGGCAGGCGCATGTCGATGCCCATCTGGTCGATCTTGGCGGTGGCCTTGCCCAGCGGTACATCGGGCGCCAGGTTGAACGACAGGGTAATCGCCTGCAACTGGCCCTGGTGGTTGACTGCCGTGGGGCCGACGGTGCGCTCCACGCTGGCAAAGCTCGACAGTTTCACCAGTTGACCGGCCTTGTTGCGCACCGAGATTTTCGTCAGTGCATTATCGAACTGGCGATCGGCGTCGGCCGCTTCGAGGATCACGTAGTAGCTGGCCGCCGGCGAATAGATGGTCGAGACCTGCCGCTCACCAAAGGCCAGGTACAGCGCGGTGCGCACGTCGCCCAGCGCCACGCCCAGGTTGTTGGCCTTGTCGCGGTCGATCTTGAGCGAAGCCTGCAAGCCACGATTTTGCGTGTCGCTGGTGACGTCGCGGAAATCGGGATCGGCGCGCAGCAGCTCCTGGTATTTCTGCGCCCACTCGCCCAGCGCGCCGGGGCTGACCGACTGCAAGGTGTACTGGTAGCGGCTCTTGGACTGGCGCCCGCCCAGTTGCAGGTTTTGCACCGGGCTCAGGTATACGGCAATGCCGGGTATCGACCGGGTCGCCTTACGCAGGCTGTCGAGCACTTGCGGCATCTTGTCGCGCTGGGCCCGGGGCTTCAATACCAGGAACATCCGGCCGGTATTGCCGCCGCCGGTAAACGACGTCACGTCCTGCACATTGGGGTCGGCGCGCAGCACGTCCACCACGCGGTCTTGCAGCGCCAGCATGGCCGACGTCGAGATATCTTCCGAGGCCTCGGTGTTGACGCGGATTTGCCCCAGGTCTTCCTCGGGGAAGAAGCCTTTCGGGATCGCCATGTACAGCACCACCGTCAGCGCAAAAGTGCCGAAGGCCAGCATCAACACCGGGAAGCGATGGCGCAGCGCGATGTCGAGCGTGCTGGCGTAGCCATTGCGCAGCCTGGTAAAACCGGCCTCGAACCAGCGTCCCAGCCAGTTGCCTTTGTCATGCTCGGGGTCGATGGTATCGGCCGGCAGCAGGCGGCTGGCCAGCATCGGCACCAGCATCAGCGATACCGCCGCCGATACCAGCACCGCCAGCGCCACCACCACCGCAAATTCGTGGAACATCAGACCGATCACACCGGGCATGAAGAAGATCGGAATGAACACGGCCACCAGCGACACGGAGATCGAGATAATCGTAAAACCCATTTCCTTCGAGCCGATCAGCGCCGCCTGCAGCGGTTTTTTACCCAGCTCGATATGACGGACGATGTTTTCCAGCACCACGATGGCGTCATCGACCACCAGCCCCACGGCCAGCGTGATGCCGAGCAGCGAGATGTTGTCGAGGCTGTAGCCGAACGCGTACAGCAAGGCCAGCGCGCCCAGCAGCGAAATCGGCATGGTAATCGCCGGAATGAAGGTGGCGGCCGCGCGGCGCAGGAACAAAAAGATCACCAGCACCACCAGCACGATGGTCAGCAGCAAGGTCAGATTCACATCGTGGATCGCCTCGCGGATCGACACCGAGCGGTCATTGACCAGGTTGATGTTGACCGACGCCGGCAATTGCGACTGGAACCGCGGCAGCAGCGCGCGCACGCCATCGACCACCTGCACGGTATTGGCGTCGGGCTGGCGCTGCACCAGCAGCACGATCGAGCGCTCGCCGTTGTAGCTGCCGGCCGCTTTGACCGACTGGAAGCTGTCTTCCACCGTCGCCACGTCTTTCAGGCGCACCGGCTCGCCGTTGCGCACCGCCACGATCAGGTCGGCAAACTCGGACGCCTTCATCAGTTGCGGGTTGCCCTGGATGGTCAGGGTCTGGCTGGGACCGTCGAGGACACCGAGCGGCGTATTGGCGTTGGCCGACTTGATCGCCTGCTGCAGTTCTTCCAGGGTCAGGTCGCGGGCGTTGAGCAGGTCGGACCGGGCGCGGATACGCACCGCGAAACGCTTCTGGCCGTTGACGCTTACCTGCGCCACGCCCGGCAAGGTGGACAGGCTGGGCGCCACCAGGTTTTCGGCGTAATCGTTCAGTTCGGCCAAGGTGAGCGACGGCGAATTCATGGTCATGAACAGCACCGGCGCGTCGGCCGGGTTGACCTTGCGGTACGACGGCAAATCGGTCATTTCGATCGGCAACTGGCGCTGGGCGCGCAGCAAGGCGGCCTGCACATCGACCGCCGCTTCGTTGACGTTGATGCTGGTATCGAATTCGAGCGTGAGAGAAGAATTACCCAGCGTGTTCGACGACGTGATCAGGGTCAGGCCGGCAATCGTGGAAAACTGCTTTTCCAGCGGCAGCGCCACCGACGACGCCATGGTCTCGGGCGACGCTCCCGGCAGGTCGGCCGAGACGTTGATCACCGGCGTGTTGTAACTGGGCAGCGCAGCCACCGGAATGTAGAAATACGACAGCACGCCAGCCAACACCAGCGTGACCGACAGCAGCACCACCATCACCGGACGGCGAATGCACAACTCGGAGATATTCATGCTCAGCCCTTGGTGACGGTAGCATCAAGCGCCTTGTCGGCGGTGGCAATGCGGACCTTGCCGCCCGGGCGCAGGTTCTGCTTGCCGTCGACGATCACTTGCTCGTTGCCCTTGAGGCCGGAGACGGCGGCAAAGTCACCGAACGCGTGCAGGCGCTTGACCGGCACCACCCTGGCCGACTGGTCGCCATCAACCGCATAGATAAAGGTGCCCCGGGTATTGCTGATGATGGCGTTTTGCGGGATCACCGTGGCGTTCGGCAGCACGTGCGACACCAGTTGCGCGTTGACGTACTGGCCCGGCCACAGGCTGGTGACCTTGTTGTCGAACTGGGCTTTGACGCGGATCACGCCGGCCACCGGATCGACCGTGCTGTCGATAAAGCTCAGTGCGCCGGTCAGTTCCTTGTCCGACGTCGGCTGCGTCACGCGCACCGGCACCGCGCCGCGCCGCTGCGCTTCGAGCAGGCCGCCCAGCGCCGACTCCGGCAAGGTAAAGGCGACGTTGATCGGGTCGAGCTGGGTGACGGTCGTGAGCGACGTGCTCATCTGCACCAGGCTGCCGGCATAGACGTTGATCGCGCCCACCCGGCCCGACATCGGTGCGCGGATGGTGTTGTAGCTGGCGTCCACGCCCACGGCACTGGCGGCGGCCAGGTCGGCGGCCAGCACGGCCTTTGCCGCCTCGACCTGGCTCTTGAGTGTATCGACTGCGCCTTGCGCCACGTATTTCTGTGCCAGCAAATCTTCGGCGCGCTGGTACTGGCGCTCGACGTCGGCCAGCGCGGCGCGGTCGCGCGCCACCTGGGCCGCTGCCTTTTCCACGTTGGCGCGGGCGCTGCGGTCGTCGAGCGAGAACATCAGCTCGCCCGCCTTGACGAACTGCCCTTCCTTGATGTGCACCCGGACGATGGTGCTGGTCGTTTGCGGATGCAGGTCCACGGTGCTGATCGGCGTGACGGTGCCGTTGGCCTGCAACACCACCGGCACGTCGCGCCGCTGCGGCGCCACCACGCTCACCGTGGTCGGGCCTTGGGGACCGCTGGCCTGCTTGCCAGCTGGCGCGGCGTGGTTGCCGCCGCTTTTCATGTACCAGCCGGATAAGCCGATGACGGCGGCCGTGGCCGCCAGGGTAACAATTGTCGATTTTTTCATGTTGGAACAGTCTTTGTGTTTTAGGTATGGCTGTTGTGTTTGGTACTGCGGGAGTGTTCTACAAGCGGCCTGCGTATGATTCCGGCAAGATCACCGTCACTTCCAGGCCGCCGGTGGGGTGGTTGTTGAGCGCCACGGTGGCGCCGTGCTGCTCGGCGATGTTGCGCGCGATGGTCAGTCCCAGGCCGGTGCCGCCCGACTCGCGCGAGCGCGACGATTCGATCCGGTAAAACGGCTCGAACACGTGCGCCATCTGGTCCCTGGCGATGCCGGGGCCGCCGTCGCGGATGATCACGCGCGCCGCGCCGGCGATCCGCTCGACGGTGACGTTGGCGTAGTGGCCATACTTGACGGCGTTGTCGATCAAGTTCACCAGGCAACGGCGCATGTCGAGCGGCCGGCCCATCAGCGCCATGTTGGCGCGCCCGCGCAGTTCCACCGGCTGACCGCTGTCGGAGGCGTCGCTGCACACGCTGTCGAGCAGCGAATCGAGGTCGAGCGCCTGCATGGTTTCCGACGCGTCCATGCTGCGCGCCAGGTCCAGGCCCTCGCGCACCATTTGCTGCATGGCCGACAGGTCGTCGATCAGGCGCTGCTGCAATTCGTCGTCACGCACTTTTTCCAGCCGCAGCCGCAGCCGCGTGAGCGGCGTTTGCAGGTCGTGGGTGATGGCGGCGAGCATTTGCGTGCGCTGCATGATGTGCTGACGAATGCGCGCCTGCATGGCGTTGAAGGCCGCGCTGGCCTGGCGGATCTCGGCGGCGCCGCTGAGCACCACCGGCGGGTGGTTGATGTCGTTACCGAGATCCTTGGCAGCCTTGGCCAGCAGCTTGAGCGGCCGCACGGCCATGCGCGTGACCAGGTAGGCCAGCGCCGCCACCGACAGCAAGAACGGCAGCAGCGAAATGTATTCGCTCAATGCTTTGGCTGGCACTTCAGGTGGCGGCAGGATCGACAGTTTGAGGCTGGTGCCGTCGCGCAGGGTGACGTACATCGCTTCGCAGGCGCCGCCCCACTGGCTGGGCGCGAAGATGGAGCGCTGGCGTGGCTGGCCGCACTCGACTGGCCGGCCGGCCACCGGCTGCAGTTGCACGCCCTTGGTCAGGCGCTGCTGCAAGGCGTGGGAAAATGCCGTCGCTGCGCCGGTCACCGCAGGCGCCCCGGCAATGCGCTCGAGCTTGATGGTGCCGCGCTCGGCCATGCGCAGATACGTGGGCCGCGACTCGGCCGCCAGCGTATCGGCCGTGGTAATGAGCTGCTCGGCGCGCTCCATGGCGTGAAAATCGCGGTAGCGCTCGAACGACCTGGTGCGCTCGCCAACCGACAGCCATTGTGTCAGCGCCGCCGAGGCCATCATGCCCAGCAGCAGCACCAGGAACACGCGGCCGGTCATCGACCCGAAAAAATCTTTCACGCGTGCGGCTCCACCGTGACCTGGCCGGCCAGCACGTAGCCGCCGTTGCGCACGGTCTTGATGATTTGCGGCACGCGCGCGTCCTCGCCGAGCTTCTGGCGCAGGCGGCTGATCTGGATGTCGATCGAGCGGTCGAACGGATCGGCGTCGCGCCCCTGGGTGAGGTTGAGCAGCTGGTCGCGGTTGAGCACGCGGTTCGGGTGTTCCAGGAATACCTTTAACAAGCGGAACTCGGCGCCCGACAGCATGATCACCAGGCCGTCCGGGTTGAGCAGGTGGCGCGCGGTCAGGTCCAGGGTCCAGTTGGAAAAGCGCATTTGCTGCGCCTTGTCGGCGCCGCTGCCGCTGGGCATGGCATTGCTGCGGCGCAGGACGCTGCGGATGCGCGCCAGCAGCTCGCGCGGCTCGAACGGCTTGGGCAGGTAGTCGTCGGCGCCCATTTCCAGGCCGAGGATACGGTCGAGCGGCTCGGCGCGGGCGGTCAGCATGATCACCGGCAGGGTCGATTGCGCGCGCAGCTTGCGGCACAGGGTCAGGCCATCGTCGCCGGGCAGGTTCAGGTCGAGCACGACCAGGTCCGGCTTGGACTCGTCGAGCAGCTTCCACATGGCGGTGCCGTCGGCGGCGCACAGCGCCCGGTAACTGTTCGACTCGAGGTAGTCGGCCAGCAGGGTGCGAATGTCGCGATCGTCGTCAACGATCAGAATTGTCGATGTAGGTTCCATGGACGTCATTATCCCCAGTTCATGCTTGCGCTACCAATGCCCAATTGTATCGGCTTGTATATGTGCCATGAAGAAATACGTCACATCTGGATACAAATACTGTGACTAGAGAAACGTCATGGCAATCTTTGGCAGCGAAGATGGTCTCAAGCGCAGAAACAACGCTGCGCTACTCCCCACCAAGACGAAAGGAACGACCATGAACATCATTCGCAAAAGCATCCTCATCGGTTTTACGGTACTGGGCATGGCGGCCGCCCAGGCACAGGACGCTGCACCGCAGACTAAACCCGAGCACAGCCAGCGCGCCACGCCGGAGCAGCGCCAGGCCAAGATGGAAGAAATGTACGCCAAGCGCCAGGCGCGCCTGCACGACCAGCTAAAACTGACGGCACAACAGGAATCGGCCTGGGCCGCTTACCAGGCGGCCATCAAGCCGGCAGCCCGCACGGGTGCACGGCCACCACGCGGCGAATTCGCCAAGCTGTCCTCGCCTGAACGTTTGAGCAAGATGATCGAAAGAACCAAGATGCGTGAAGACAAAATGCAACAGCATCTGAGCGCGATGACGGCGTTTTACAACCAGCTCACGCCTGAACAGAAAGCCGCGTTCGACCAGCACAGCATGCGCGCCAAGCATGGTGGATGGGGTGGTCATCGCATGCATCGCGGTTAAGCGATCAACATTGGATCCCCGCCTGCGCGGGGATCCAATCACTTCAATCGCTCCAGCGACTGTGCAAACTTCGCTGCATTCTGGTACCCGATCACGCGCGAACCGCCAATCTCGCGCCCCTGCGCATCGAACAGGATAATCCCCGGCGGCCCGAACAGGCCAAAGCGCTTGAGCATGGCCTTGTCGTCGGCATCGTTGGCCGTCACATCGACCTGCAGCAATAGCGTGTTGGCCAGCTTTGCCTGCACCTGGGGATCGACAAAAGTCAGCTTTTCCATCTCCTTGCACGACACGCACCAGTCGGCATAAAAATCGAGCATCACGGTCTTGCCGCCAGTCTGCGCCAGGATCGCGTCGAGCTGGGCCACGGTCTTGATGCGCTGGAATGCCAAGTGCTGGTCTTTCGAGCCGGTCACGTGCGCCAGCGGCGCCAGCGGGTCGCGCCCGCCCGTTACCATGCCGCCCAGTTGCACCACGCCCAGCGCCACCGCCACCACGCCCAGCGCCTTGGCCGGCCACTTGGCGCTGTTAAGGAGCAGATACATGCCGTAGCCGACCAACAACGCCGCCCAGCCCATCATCTGTACCACGGGAGGTAACACCGGCGACACCAGCCACAAGGCCATCGCCAGCATCAGCACACCGAAGAAACGTTTAACCGCATCCATCCACTTGCCCGCCTTGGGCAGCAGCGCGCCGGCCGAGGCGCCGACCAGGATCAGCGGCACGCTCATGCCCACCGCCATGGCGAACAGGGCGCTGCCGCCAATGAACACGTCGCGCGTCTGGCTGATGTAGACCAGCGCAGCGGCCAGCGGCGCGGCCACGCACGGCCCGACGATCAGCGCGGAGATGGCGCCCATGACGAACACGCCGGCCAGCTTGCCCGACGACTGCTGGTTCGACACCGAACTGAGTTTCGATTGCAGCGCGGCCGGCACTTGCAACTCGTAATAGCCGAACATCGACAGCGACAGCAGCACCATCAGCGCACCGAAGCTGCCCAGCACCCACGGATTTTGCAGTGCGGCCGACAACCCCTCGCCGGCCAGGCCTGCGGCCACGCCCAGCGCTGTGTACACGATGGCCATGCCCAATGCATAGGTGACCGATAACAGCAGGCCGCGCTTGCGGTTGCTGCGGTCGCCTTCGCCCACGATGATCGAGGACAAAATCGGCACCATCGGCAGTACGCATGGCGTGAACGACAGGCCCAGGCCCAGCAGCGCGAACAGCGGCAGGATCACCAGCAGGCTGCCAGTCTTGAGGGCGGCTTCGAGGCGGCTGCTGTCATTGGCTGGCGCGGCGGCTGCAGTGGCGGGAGCAGCAACGGGCGCCGGTGGCGGCACGATGTCTTCAGCGGTCGGTGGCGCAATCGGGAAAATGGTCACGCCGGGGCTGACGGCAGCGGGCTTGCCTTCGCCGACTGCGGCGGCTTTGGCCATCGCGGGCGACGCTGCGGCAGCGGTTGCGCCGGCTGCGGTGGCATTGGCTACGGTGGCGTTGGCTGCACCGGTTGCGACAGCTGCCGTGGGCGCAGCAGCCTTGCCGGCAGCAGCCGGCAACGGCACCGAACCGCTGCCGGTCAGTTGCGCCGTGTAGTCCTGCGGTGAATAGCACAGCCCCTTTTCGGAGCAGCCCTGGCCGCTCACCTGCAGGGTAAATGCACCGTTCACGTCCACCGGAATGGTGATGGTCACGCTCTTGCGGTAGGTTTCGACATCTTTTTCGAACGTCGGGTCGTAATGGATCTTGCCGGCCGGGATAACCGGCGTGCCCAGCCTGGCGCCAGTGGCGCTGAACTTGAACGGTTCGCGGTACATATAGTAGCCATCAGCGATCTGGAAATTGACCGCGATCGTGTGGCCATCGACCATGCTGGCGGAAAAGCGGAACGCCTTGGCCGGCTCGAGGAAATCCTGGGCGCGGGCGGCCCCGCAGAACAGTAACAACGCCAGCGGCAGCAGCGCGGCGACAAATCGGACAAGACGTGACATGAATACTTTCTCTCGGGGCGGGAAGTCAAAGCACTGGCATAGTACACCGGGCACGCATTTTCCGTCCGGGCCACGGCAAGGTCGAGACCGGGCACAGCGGCGGAATTTTGTGCGACACTCAACTTTTCGCCTTCCGGGAGTTTGCACGATGTCATCACCAAGTCCCCTGCTGTATTGCGCTCTTGCTGCGGCGCTCACCTTCAGCGCTGGCTCCGTGCTGGCCCAGGACCAGGCCCCGGCCACGGCGCTGGCCACCATTTCTGCCGACGACCTGGTACGCCACATCAAGGTGCTGGCCTCCGACGAGTTCGAAGGCCGTGCGCCCGGCTCGAACGGCGAAACCAAGACTGTTGCATACTTGACGCAGGAATTCAGGAAACTCGGCCTCAAGCCCGGCAACCCGGACGGCACCTGGGTGCAGGCAGTGCCGCTGCGCGGCCAGACACCGAAGCCGACCTTGACCTACACCATCGCCGGCAAGACCGTGGCGCTGAATTTTCCCGAGCAGTTCGTCGCCCATTCCACCAGCGCGCCCGACCAGGTGAGCGTCGATCAATCCGACCTGGTATTCGTCGGCTACGGCGTGCAGGCGCCCGAATACGGCTGGGACGACTACAAGGGCGTGGACGTCCGCGGCAAGACGCTGCTGATGCTGATCAACGACCCGGCCGTGCCCGATCCACGCAATCCGGCCGAGCTCGATCCCGCCATGTTCCGCGGCAAGGCCATGACCTATTACGGCCGCTGGACTTATAAATACGAGATTGCCGCCAAGCTCGGCGCCAAGGCGGCCCTGATCATCCACGAAACCAGGCCGGCCGCCTACCCGTGGGACGTGGTGCGCAGCGGCGGCAATGGCGAACAGTTCAGCCTGGTCCAGGCGACTGGAGGCGACGACCCGGACGCGCCCGCCATCGCCGGCTGGATCCAGCGCGACCAGGCCAGCGCCATGCTTGCTGCCGCCGGTTACAACTTCGAAACCTTGAAAAAGCAGGCAGTGACCAGGGCCTTCCGCCCGGTCGACCTGAAGGGAACGGCCAGCTTCAAGATCGCCAACACGTCGCGCACCATCGCCTCGAACAACGTGGTGGCGCTGATCGAAGGCAGCGATCCCAAGCTCAAGGACGAGCTGGTGATTTACAGCGCCCACTGGGATCACCTGGGCATCGACGGGCGCCTGCCGGGGCCACGCAGCAAGCAGATCTACCATGGCGCGCTCGACAATGCCTCGGGCACGGCCGCCCTGCTTGCGCTGGCCAAAGCCTATCGGGCGCTGCCAACGCCACCGAAGCGCTCGATCCTGTTCCTGGCCACCACGGCCGAAGAACGCGGCCTCCTGGGCGCGAAGTATTACGCCAGTCACCCGCTGTACCCGCTCAAGAAAACCGTGGCCAACATCAACATCGACGGCATCAACGCCTGGGGCAAGACCGAGCAGATCGAAAACGTCACCTCGGGCCACTCGAGTATCGACGCGCTGTTGACCAAACACGCACAAGCGCAGGGCCGCAAAATGGCCAACGACTCGCGCCCAGAATTGGGCAGCTTCTATCGCGCCGACCAGCTCGAATTCGCCCGCGTGGGCGTGCCGGTGCTCTACACCAAGGCGCGCAGCGGCTACATCAACAAACCCGAAGGCTACGCTGCCAGGGTGGTCGATCACTATTTCGGCAAGGACTACCACCAGGTCACCGACGATGTGCGTACCGACTGGGACTTCAGCGGTGGCGTGCAGGACATTGGCCTGCTGTTCCAGGTCGGGCTCGATATCGCCCAGGGCGTCACCCCGACATGGAATGCCAGCTCGGAGTTCAAGCCGCAGTGATGGACCAAAAAAAAAGCCAGGCAGAGCCTGGCTTTTTCGTAACGCTGTACTAACCGGGAAGATTACTCTTCGGCGGTTGGTGCTGCATCGATGTCGGTCGCTTCTGGACGGTCCAGCAGCTCAACGTAAGCCATTGGAGCGTTGTCGCCAACGCGGAAACCCATTTTCAGGATGCGCAGGTAGCCGCCGTTGCGGTTAGCGTAACGTGGGCCCAGTTCCGAGAACAGTTTGCCAACGATTTCGCGGTCGCGCAGACGGGAGAATGCCAGACGCTTGTTGGCCAGGGTGTCTACCTTGCCCAGGGTCAGGATAGGCTCGACAACGCGGCGCAGTTCCTTCGCTTTTGGCAGGGTGGTTTTGATGGCTTCATGACGCAGCAGGGAAACGGTCATGTTGCGCAGCATTGCCAGACGGTGGGACGAGGTACGATTCAGCTTACGGAGGCCGTGACGGTGACGCATGGTACTTCCTTTCAGGTGTTTAAATCCGAGTTCTTCGATCGCTCAACATGAGCGCGGACCGGTTCAAGTGTTTTACGCCGCGAACAACGTGTTTGCGGCGGTGGAACCGTCATACCCGCGAAGGCGGGTATCCATGCTGAGGCCGCGTTGCCACGGACTCGCATGAGTTCCCGCTTGCGCGGGAACGACAAACTGCTAACTGCTAACTGCTAATCAGTTGGTAACAGAGCAGAACATTGCTCCGCAATGTCCAGCTCTGTCACCGAATCTGTTGGCTTAACAGGACAGAACATCGCTGCGCGATGTCCAGCGCAGCCCCCAATTCCTGATCAGTTGGCAACAGGACAGAACATCGCTGCGCGATGTCCAGTCCTGTCCCCCAATTTGTTATTTTTCCAGCCCTGCAGGTGGCCAGTTTTCCAGCTTCATGCCCAGGGTCAGGCCGCGCGAGGCAAGAACTTCCTTGATCTCGTTGAGCGACTTGCGGCCCAGGTTTGGCGTCTTGAGCAGTTCGTTTTCCGAACGCTGGATCAGGTCGCCAATGTAGTAGATGTTTTCTGCTTTCAGGCAGTTGGCCGAACGCACGGTCAGTTCCAGATCGTCCACTGGACGCAGCAGGATCGGATCGACCAGCGGAGCGCGCGATGGCGCTTCGGCAGCAGCTTCGGTGCCTTCCAGGGCAGCGAACACGTTCAACTGATCAACCAGGACGCGGGCCGATTGACGGATCGCTTCTTCCGGCGAGATCACGCCGTTGGTTTCAATGTTGATGATCAGCTTGTCCAGGTCGGTACGCTGCTCGACACGAGCGGACTCGACGAAATACGATACGCGGCGCACTGGGGAGAACGATGCATCGAGAATGATGCGGCCGATGGTCTTGTTGGTGTCTTCCGACAGGCGACGCACGTTACCAGGAACGTAGCCACGGCCTTTTTCGACCTTGATCTGCATGTCGAGCTTGCCGCCAGCGGTCAGGTGGGCAATCACGTGGTCCGGGTTGATCAGTTCCACGTCGTGTGGCAGATCGATATCGGATGCCAGGACAGCGCCTTCGCCTTCTTTTTTCAGGGTCAGGGTAACGGAGTCACGGTTGTGGACCTTGAAGACGACACCCTTCAGGTTCAGCAACAGGTCTACGACGTCTTCCTGTACGCCGTCGAGCGACGAGTACTCGTGCACAACGCCGGCGATCGTCACTTCGGTTGGCGCGTAGCCAACCATCGACGACAGCAGTACGCGACGCAGCGCATTACCCAACGTATGGCCATAGCCGCGTTCGAACGGCTCCATCACGACTTTAGCGTGGCCGGCGCCGAGCGCCTCTACATCGATAATACGTGGCTTCAACAAACTGTTTTGCATGTACATGTCCTTTTCAATACCCTCGGCGCGTTAGGCCGATAAGGCTGATGGCATTAGTAAAAACGCCCGCTTAGATATTAAGCGGGCGGAAGAACAAATTTTTATCCCCGCCTGCGCGGGGACGACGGCCTTGGCCGTCGCTTACGACTATTAACGCGAGTACAGTTCGACGATCAGCGATTCGTTGACGTCGTTGGCGATCTCGTTACGCTCTGGCAGGGACTTGAAAGTGCCTTCCATTTTCTTGGCATCAACCGACACCCAAGCTGGCATGCCGACTTGTTCAGCCAGCGACAGCGCTTCAACGATACGTACTTGCTTTTTCGATTTTTCACGAACAGCGATAACGTCGCCGACTTTGACAGCGTACGAAGCGATGTTGACCACTTGGCCGTTCACGGTGAACGCTTTGTGCGATACCAGCTGACGCGCTTCAGCGCGGGTCGAGCCGAAGCCCATGCGGTATGCAACGTTGTCCAGGCGGGTTTCCAGCAGCTTCAGCAGGGTTTCGCCGGTGTTGCCTTTGCGACGGTCAGCTTCTGCGAAGTAGCGACGGAACTGACGTTCCAGAACGCCGTACATACGCTTGACTTTTTGCTTTTCGCGCAGTTGGTTGCCGTAGTCCGAGGTGCGGGCACCCGACTTGACACCGTGCTGGCCTGGCTTGACGTCCAGTTTGCACTTGCTGTCGAGCGAGCGACGGGCGCTCTTCAGGAACAGGTCAGTACCTTCACGGCGGGAGAGTTTTGCTTTTGGTCCGATGTAACGTGCCACGATGCTTCCTTTGTTTAAATAATGACGCCCCAGCCATGCAACAAAATGGTTACCTGGTTAGGCGCTAGTCCGTGCCGCGAGGGGCCAGACGTGGCTAAAGTCTGCCAGTCTTGCGACATGACAGACGGCAATAGCCGGGCAGTATAACCGTTTCCGGTCATCTGCTCCAGCGATTTTTGACAGCGAACTGCCAGGAACATCGAAAATCGTAGCGAGCTACGATTTCGAGATTCCTTAGATGCGACGACGCTTAGGAGGACGGCAGCCGTTGTGTGGCACTGGGGTAACGTCCTGGATCTCGGTGATCTTGATGCCCAGGTTGTTCAGTGCGCGCACTGCGGACTCGCGACCAGGACCTGGGCCCTTGATACGCACTTCCAGGTTCTTCACGCCGCATTCCACTGCCACTTTACCAGCGGCTTCAGCTGCAACCTGCGCTGCAAACGGGGTCGATTTACGCGAACCCTTGAAGCCGGCGCCACCGGAGGTAGCCCACGACAGAGCATTGCCCTGACGGTCGGTAATGGTGATGATGGTGTTGTTGAAGGAAGCGTGAACGTGTGCGATACCTTCTGCAACGTTCTTCTTGACCTTCTTGCGCACGCGGGCTGCTGCTGCGCTGTTCTGTTGCTTAGCCATGTGATTTCCCTAGATTATTTCTTGAGCGACTGAGCGGCTTTGCGCGGGCCCTTGCGGGTACGTGCATTGGTGCGGGTGCGTTGACCGCGGACCGGCAGGCCCTTACGGTGACGCATACCACGGTAGCAACCCAGATCCATCAAACGCTTGATGTTCATGGACAGTTCGCGACGCAGATCGCCTTCGACGATGAATTTTGCTACTTCATCGCGCAGCTTTTCCAGTTCGCTGTCGTCCAGGTCTTTGACCTTTTTATCGGTCGCAATACCCGTCGCGGCGCAGATGAACTTTGCGCGCGGGCGGCCAACACCGTAGATGGCCGTCAGGCCGATAACGGTGTGCTGATGATTTGGGATATTAACCCCTGCAATACGTGCCATTCGTTATTCCTCGATAAATAACGGTTATTAACCTTGACGCTGCTTGTGACGTGGTTCGACGCAGATTACGCGAACAACGCCCTTGCGCTTGATGATCTTGCAGTTGCGGCAGATCCGCTTAACTGAGGCGTTAACTTTCATTATGAACTCTCTTCTAAAAGGTTCGATTAAATTTACTTGGTCCGGAACACAATGCGGGCACGGGACAGGTCGTAAGGTGTCAGTTCTACCGTCACCTTGTCGCCAGGGAGGATGCGGATATAGTTCATCCGCATTTTACCCGAAATATGTCCGAGCACCACGTGTCCGTTTTCCAGTTTCACTCGAAATGTTGCATTTGGGAGATTCTCAAGAATCTCGCCTTGCATCTGTATGACGTCGTCTTTTGCCATTCGGTATGTTTACCGCGCTTATCGCGTCGGAATTCCGCCCTTGAAGTTTGCTTTGCGCAGCAGCGATTCATATTGCTGCGACATCACGTAGTTTTGTACTTGCGCCATGAAATCCATGGTAACAACCACAATAATCAACAGAGAAGTACCGCCAAAATAGAAAGGTACTTTCCACTCAGCGACCATGAATTCCGGCAACAAGCACACCAAAGTGATGTAAATGGCGCCAGCCAGTGTCAGTCGTGTCAGGATCTTGTCGATGTAGCGGGCAGTCTGCTCACCGGGACGAATCCCTGGCACAAAGGCCCCGCTCTTCTTCAAGTTATCTGCTGTTTCCTTGCTGTTGAAAACCAGCGCGGTGTAAAAGAAGCAGAAGAACACGATGGCCACCGCGTACAACAGTGCGTGGATGGGCTCGCCTGGCCCCATCGATGCAGCCAAATCTTTCAGGAACCTGACCACCGGATTGGTGGTGTCGGCGCCTGTCGTGAACCAGCCCACGATCGTTGCCGGGAACAAGATAATCGACGAAGCGAAGATCGGTGGGATCACGCCGGCCATATTGAGCTTCAATGGCAGGTGCGACGTTTGTCCACCGTAAATCTTGTTACCCACCTGGCGTTTCGCATAGTTCACCAGAATCTTGCGTTGGCCACGTTCGACAAATACCACGAAGAACGTTACCGCCACTACCAGGATCATGATGATGATCGCCGAGAAAGCACCGATCGATCCGTTCGACACCGAGGAGCCCAAGCCACCCAGCGCGCCCGGCAAACCGGCTGCGATACCTGCGAAAATGATGATCGAGATGCCATTACCTAAGCCACGCTCGGTAATTTGCTCGCCCAACCACATCACGAACATGGTTCCGGTCAACAGCGTTACGACCGTTACGAAACGGAATGCATAACCAGGATCGAGCACCAGACCTTGTTGCGACTCCAGAGCGACGGCAATGCCGAGGGCCTGGAACGTAGCCAGAACAACCGTGAAATAACGGGTGTACTGGGTGATCTTGCGACGGCCTGCTTCGCCTTCCTTCTTGAGCGCTTCCATCTGCGGCGAAACGATCGACACCAACTGCATGATGATCGAGGCCGAGATGTACGGCGTGATACCCAGCGCAAACACCGTAAAGCGCGCGAGAGCGCCACCGCTGAACATGTTCAACATGCCCAGGATGCCGCCCTCTTGCGACTTGAACAGTGCGGCCAGCTGTACCGGATCAATCCCGGGGACCGGGATGTGAGCACCGATACGATATACCACCAATGCGCCAAGCAAGAACCAGAGCCGGCCCCAAGGGAACCCGGCTGCAGCGCTTTTTGCAAGTTGTGGATTAGTCGCCAATTTTCGCTCCGATCAAGCTGTTTAGCGGCAAGCTCAGGCTACCGAGCCGCCAGCTGCTTCGATGGCTGCTTTCGCGCCAGCGGTCACTTTCAGGCCTTTGAGGTTCACCGCTTTGGTGATCTCGCCGGACAGAATGACGCGCACGTCGCGTGCCAGCACGCTCAGAACGCCAGCTTGCTTCAGCACCAGGATGTCGACATCGCCAACAGCCAGGTTGTTCAGGTCGGACAGGCGCACTTCAGCTTTGAAGGTGGCGTTGAGCGACTTGAAACCGCGCTTAGGCAGACGGCGTTGCAGAGGCATCTGACCGCCTTCGAAACCGACTTTGTGGAAGCCGCCCGAACGCGATTTTTGACCCTTGTGACCACGGCCCGAGGTTTTGCCCAGACCGGAGCCGATACCGCGGCCGACGCGACGCTTGTAGTGCTTGGCGCCGTCGGCTGGTTGAATGGTATTCAGTTCCATGATTTCTCCGTGTGTAAGCCTTGCGGCTTACCCAACTACTTTAACGAGGTACGAGACTTTATTGATCATGCCGCGCACGGATGGGGTGTCTTGCAGCTCGGAGACCGAGTTTACACGACGCAGGCCCAGGCCGCGTACGGTGGCACGGTGATCTTCACGCGTACCGATCAAGCCCTTGACCAGTTGTACTTTGACAGTTTTGTTAGTCATATCGTTCACCTTAGCCCAGGATCTCTTCAACCGACTTGCCGCGCTTGGCAGCGATATCGGAAGCAGTCGTCATTTTTGCCAGACCGTCGAGGGTCGCACGCACCAGATTGTAAGGGTTGCTCGAGCCGGTGGATTTCGCCACGACGTCGGTCACGCCCATTACTTCGAAGATAGCGCGCATGGCGCCACCAGCGATCACGCCGGTACCTGGTTTCGCAGGGATCATCATAACTTTCGATGCGCCATGACGACCGTGTACGGTGTGATGCAGGGTGCCGTTTTTCAACGGTACTTTGATCAGGTTGCGACGGGCTTCTTCCATTGCCTTCTGCACACCCACTGGTACTTCTTTCGACTTGCCCTTGCCCATGCCGATGCGGCCATCGCCGTCACCAACCACGGTCAGCGCGGCGAAACCCATGATACGACCACCCTTGACCACTTTGGTCACGCGGTTGATCGCGATCATTTTTTCGCGCATGCCGTCATCGGGCTTGTCGCTTGCCATTTTTGCTTGCATTTTTGCCATGATCGCTCCTTAGAACTTCAGACCGGCTTCACGCGCGGCTTCAGCCAGCGCCTTCACACGGCCATGGAAACGGAAACCGGAACGGTCGAAGGCGACTTCGGTGATTCCTGCTTTCAGTGCTTTCTCTGCGACACGCTTGCCCACCAGTGCGGCAGCAGCGGCGTTTCCGCCCTTGCCCGATTGGCCAGCCAGTTCAGCGCGTACTTCCGCTTCCAGGGTCGAGGCCGAAACCAATACTTTGGCTTCCGGGCTGATCAGGCTTGCGTAGATGTGCAGGTTAGTGCGGTGCACCGACAGGCGGTTCACTTTCTGCTGCGCAATCTTGATCCGGGTTTGACGTCCGCGACGCAGACGAGATTCTTTTTTATCCATCGTCAGCCCCTAATTACTTCTTCTTGGTTTCTTTAAGCTTAACCACTTCGTCCGAATAACGGACGCCCTTGCCCTTGTAAGGCTCAGGAGCGCGGTAAGCGCGAACTTCGGCAGCCACTTGGCCCACTTTTTGACGGTCGATGCCTTTGATGACGATCTCGGTCGGAGTGGCGGTAACAACCGTTACGCCTTCTGGCATGGCATGCACGACAGGGTGCGAGAAACCAAGCGACAGGTTCAGCTTGTCGCCCTGGGCTTGGGCTTTGTAGCCCACGCCGATCAGGTTCAGTTTTTTCTCGAAGCCTTTGGTGACGCCGTTGACCATGTTGTTGACCAGTGCGCGCAGCGTACCGGACATGGCGTTGGCTTCACGGCTGTCGTTCGCTGGCTCAAAGCTCAGCGTGCCGTCGTTGTTTTGTACTTTTACCAGGCCGTTCAGGTTCTGGGTCAGGACGCCCAGAGGGCCCTTGACGGTGATCGCTTGTGCGGAGATGGCGACATCAGCGCCAGCTGGCACAGCGATTGGCATTTTAGCTACACGGGACATGTGTTACTCCTTAAGCGACGTAGCAAATAACTTCGCCGCCGACACCGGTAGCGCGTGCTTTGCGATCGGTCATGACGCCTTGCGGAGTCGACACGATGGCCACACCCAGACCGTTCATCACCGTTGGGATCTCGTCCTTGCCTTTGTAGACGCGCAGGCCCGGACGGGATACGCGCTCCAAGCGCTCGATGACGGGACGACCGACATAATATTTCAAACCGATTTTCAGTTCCGCTTTGCCACCATCTTCGGCAACTGCGAAATCTTCAATGTAACCCTCGTCCTTGAGGACGTTGGCAATCGCTACTTTGACTTTCGACGATGGCATGGCCACGGTCGTTTTTTGAACGCCTTGGGCGTTGCGAATGCGGGTCAGCATATCGGCGATAGGATCGCTCATACTCATTGCATATTCTCCTATTACCAGCTAGCTTTAGTCATACCCGGAATTTCACCACGCATGGCGAATTCACGGAGCTTGATACGGCCCAGACCGAATTTACGGAAGGTGCCGCGTGGACGACCGGTGACGGCGCAGCGGTTACGCTGGCGGGTCGGAGCCGAGTTACGTGGCAGGGTCTGCAGTTTCAGACGCGCTTCGTAACGTTCTTCTTCCGATTTCGACTGGTCATCGATGATGGCCTTGAGCGAGGCGCGCTTGGCGGCGAATTTGTTCGCCAGTGCCACGCGTTTCGCTTCACGGTTAATCAGTGCGAGTTTTGCCATGATCTCTTAGTTCCTGAACGGGAATTTGAAGGCGGCGAGCAGAGCTTTCGCTTCGTCGTCGGTCTTAGCGGTGGTGGTGATCGAAATGTTCATACCACGCAGCGCATCGATCTTGTCGTACTCGATTTCCGGGAAGATGATCTGCTCTTTCACGCCGATGTTGTAGTTACCACGACCATCGAACGAACGGCCATTCACACCGCGGAAATCGCGCACGCGTGGCAGAGCCACGGTGATGAAGCGATCCAGGAACTCGTACATGCGAGCGCCACGCAGGGTGACCATGGTACCGATCGGATAGCCTTCACGGATCTTGAAACCCGCGATTGCTTTGCGCGACTTGGTGGTCACTGGCTTCTGGCCAGCGATCTTGGTCAGATCGCCAACAGCGTGCTCAAGGACTTTCTTGTCCGCAATTGCCTCACCAACACCCATGTTCAGGGTGATCTTGGTCAGACGGGGAACTTCCATCACCGACTTGTAACCGAATTTCTCGGTCAGATCGGAGACGACTTTTTCTTTATAGAACTCTTGGAGACGTGCCATGATTTCTTAAGCCTTCACTACTTCGCCGGTCGATTTGAAGACGCGGACTTTTTTGCCGTCAACATCTTTGAAACCTACGCGGTCTGCCTTGCCACTAGCTGCATTGAACAATGCAACGTTGGACACGTGAATCGGCATAGTCTTGTCGACGATACCACCTTGTACGCCAGTCATCGGGTTCGGCTTGGTCGCTTTTTTAGCAACGTTGACGCCTTCAACCACTACGTGTTCTGCGTCTACGCGACGCGAAACGACACCGCGTTTGCCCTTGTCTTTACCGGCCAGAACGATGACTTCGTCGTTTTTACGAATCTTATCCATTGCTGACTCCTTACAGTACTTCAGGTGCCAGGGACACGATCTTCATGAACTTTTCAGTGCGCAGCTCGCGCGTCACTGGTCCGAAGATACGGGTACCGATCGGTTCCAGCTTGGCGTTCAACAGAACGGCGGCATTGCCGTCGAACTTCACCAGGGAACCGTCTTGGCGGCGAACACCTTTAGCGGTGCGCACAACCACGGCGTTATAAATTTCACCTTTTTTGACACGACCACGTGGCGCAGCAACCTTAACGGTTACTTTGATCACGTCGCCAATGCCAGCATAACGGCGCTTGGAGCCACCCAATACCTTGATGCACAAAACTTCTTTTGCACCGGTATTGTCGGCAACTTCGAGCCGGCTTTCAGTTTGAATCATAGTATTCTCTTTCCCAACTTAAGCCGAAGAATCCACACAATGCGGACCTGCGGTCAGTCTTGGTCCCGCCAATGCGCTCTTGCAGAGCCCATTGTTTGGGTGCTTGACCTTCGTACTGCTACTGACCGCACGGTTCAGCGTCTGTGGCCAGACACTTTGCGGCGTTACATGAACGAAGCCCGCAAGTATTACATACCTTTTGCGGGCTTGCAAGAACTAATTGAAAAGCGCCGCCGAAACCACAGTTCCGGCGGCGATATCTTCAATTAAACGATTTGCGCGGCTTGCACCACGCGAGTCACGGTCCATGCCTTCGTTTTGGAGATCGGACGACCTTCCACGATTTCCACCGTGTCACCGGCTTTCACCTGGTTGGTCTCGTCGTGCGCGTGATACTTGTTCGAGCGCACGATGATCTTGCCGTACAAAGGATGTTTGACGTGACGTTCGATCAGAACGGTAACGGTTTTGTCCATTTTGTCGGACACCACTTTACCGATCAGGGTGCGCTTGAGCGACTTTACTGGTTCGGTCATTTGGCTTCCTTGGTGTTCATTACCGTTTTTACGCGTGCGATATCGCGACGTACCTTCTTGAGCTGCGAAGTGTTGCTCAGCTGCTGCGTAGCGGTTTGCATACGCAGGCCGAACTGGGCCTTCAACAGGTCATTCAGCTCTTTTTGCAGAGCTGCCTGGTCTTTGCCGCGGAGTTCAGATGCTTTCATATTTCACTCCTGTTATTGGCCAACTTGACGGACCACGAAAGTGGTCGCCAGTGGCAGTTTGGCAGCGGCCAGGCGGAATGCTTCGCGCGCCAGGGTTTCGTCCACGCCGTCCATTTCGTACAGGACTTTGCCCGGACGGATTTCAGCGACGTAGTACTCTGGATTACCTTTACCGTTACCCATACGAACTTCAGCTGGCTTGTTCGAAATCGGCTTGTCCGGGAAAACGCGGATCCAGATACGACCGCCACGTTTGATGTGACGGGTCATGGCGCGACGAGCGGCTTCGATCTGGCGTGCCGTGATACGACCACGGGCAACTGCTTTCAGACCGAATTCACCGAACGACACCGAAGTGCCGGTGCCATGCGAAATGCCGGTGTTACGGCCTTTCTGCTCTTTACGATACTTTCTGCGTGCTGGTTGCAGCATGATTATTCTCCTGCTTTCTCAGCCGGCTTGGCAGCAGCACGACGGGCGCCTGCAGGACCAGCTGGACGTGGACGGCCCGATGGCTTGCCGTCGTCACGACGTGGGCCACGTGGCTTTTTCTCGTCAGGTGGGGTATCGATGACTGGTGCATCGCCGTTAGGCGCGCGGTCACCTTTGTATACCCAAACCTTGACACCGATGATGCCGTAGGTGGTCGAAGCTTCGCTGGTGCCGTAGTCGATGTCAGCGCGCAGGGTGTGCAGTGGCACACGGCCTTCGCGATACCATTCGGTACGAGCGATTTCGATGCCGTTCAGACGACCCGACGACATGATCTTGATGCCCAGGGCACCCAGACGCATGGCGTTTTGCATCGCACGCTTCATGGCGCGACGGAACATGATGCGCTTTTCGAGCTGTTGCGAGATCGAATCGGCGATCAGTTGCGAATCGATTTCCGGCTTGCGGATTTCCTCGATATTGACGTGCACTGGCACGCCCATGATCTTGGTCAGCGCTGCCTTCAGCACTTCGATGTCTTCGCCTTTTTTACCGATGACCACGCCCGGACGCGAGCTGTAGATCGTGAAGCGCGCGTTCTTGGCTGGACGCTCGATCACGATGCGGCCGACCGAAGCGTTCTTCAGCTTGGTCTTCAGGTAAGCACGTGCTTTCAAGTCTTCGTTCAGCATGGCAGCGAAATTGCCGTTGCCTGCGTACCAGCGCGAAGCCCAGTTACGGGTGACCGCCAGGCGGAAACCGGTTGGATGAATTTTCTGACCCATCGTAGCTCCTTAGTTACCGACGGTCACATAAATGTGACACGATTGTTTCGAGATACGATCGCCACGACCTTTAGCGCGTGCAGTGAAGCGCTTGAGGATCGGGCCCTTTTCAACGTAGATCGTTTTCACGAACAACTCGTCGATATCGGCACCATCGTTGTGCTCGGCGTTGGCGATTGCCGACTCGAGTACTTTCTTGATGATGGTGGCGCCTTTTTTCGGGCTGAATTGCAGAATGTTGAGTGCTGCGTCAACTTTCTTGCCACGAATCAGGTCAGCAACCAGACGGCCCTTTTGGTCCGACAGGCGCACGCCTTTGAGGATAGCTTTGGTTTCCATTATTTCTTCGCCTTCTTGTCAGCGGCATGGCCCTTGAACGTGCGGGTCAGTGCGAATTCACCGAGCTTGTGACCTACCATGTTCTCGGAAACGTACACAGGCACGTGCAGCTTGCCGTTGTGAACAGCGATCGTCAGGCCGATGAAGTCAGGCATGATGGTCGAACGACGGGACCAGGTTTTGATTGGCTTTTTGTCTTTGATCGCTTGCGCGGCTTCGACTTTTTTCACCAGGTGGGCGTCACAGAACGGCCCTTTTTTCAATGAACGAGTCATGATTTATCCTTATTTCTTGCCGCGGCGCGAGACGATCATGGAAGACGTACGCTTGTTGCTGCGAGTCTTCTTACCCTTGGTCTGCTGGCCCCATGGCGACACTGGGTGACGACCGGCTGCAGTTTTACCTTCACCACCACCGTGCGGGTGATCGACCGGGTTCATGACCACACCGCGAACGGTAGGACGAATACCGCGCCAACGCATGGCACCGGCTTTACCGATCTTGCGCAGGCTGTGTTCGGCATTGCCGACTTCGCCTACGGTCGCGCGGCACTCGATGTGCACGCGGCGCACTTCACCCGAACGCAGGCGAACCTGGGCGTAGGTGCCGTCACGGGCCATCAGAACAACGCCGGCGCCGGCGGTACGGGCCATTTGGGCACCCTTACCTGGCAGCATTTCGACGCAGTTCATCACGGTACCGACCGGGATGTTGCGGATTGGCAGGCAGTTACCGGCCTTGATCGGGGCTTCCGAACCGCTCATCACGGTGTCGCCTACAGCCATGCCTTTGGTGGCGATGATGTAAGCGCGGGCGCCGTCGGCGTAGCACAGCAGTGCGATGTGCGCGGTACGGTTTGGATCGTATTCGATACGTTCCACTTTCGCCGGGATGCCATCTTTGCTATTACGCTTGAAGTCGATCAGACGGTAGTGCTGCTTGTGACCACCACCGATGTGACGGGTGGTGATGTGGCCGTTGTTGTTACGACCAGCAGTTTTCGATTTTTTCTCAACCAGGGCTGCCAGCGGACGACCTTTGAACAGGTCGCTGTTGACAACTTTCACCATGCCGCGACGGCCTGGGGAGGTTGGCTTCATCTTAACGAGTGCCATTATTTAGCCTCCTCGGTGAAATTGATTTCCTGGCCAGGCTTCAGGCACACGAAAGCACGCTTGGTGTGGTTGCGACGGCCAGTGTGGGCGCCCGAGCGCTTCTGCTTACCTTCGCGGTTCACGGTTTGCACCGATTCCACTTGCACTTTGAACAGCAGTTCAACGGCAGCCTTGATTTCTGGCTTGGTTGCGTCGGTGGTGACGCGGAACACGATCTGCTCGTTCTTTTCCGCGACCATGGTGGCCTTCTCGGAAATCACTGGAGCAACCAGCACCTTCATCAGGCGCTCTTCGCTAAATTTCAATGCGCTCATGCCAGCATCTCCTCAATCTTGGCCAATGCAGCTTTGGTGACCACGATCTTCTTGTAGAACACCAGGGACATCGGATCTGCGTGACGTGGTTCAACAACCAGGACGTTAGGCAGGTTACGCGATGCCAGTTCCAGGTTTTCGTTGGCGACGTCGGTGATGATCAGCACGGACTCGAGGCCCATACCGGTCAGCTTTTGCGACAGCAGCTTGGTTTTTGGAGCTTCGATAGCGAAGTCTTCAACAACAACCAGGCGCTCTTCACGAGCCAACTGGGACAGGATCGAGCAGATACCTGCGCGATACATCTTCTTGTTCACTTTGTGGGTGAAGTTCTCGTCAGGCGAGTTCGGGAAGATGCGACCACCGCCGCGCCACAGTGGCGACGACGACATACCAGCACGAGCACGGCCGGTACCTTTTTGGCGCCATGGCTTCTTGGTCGTGTGGTGGACTTCTTCACGGTCTTTTTGTTTACGGTTGCCGCTGCGAGCATTGGCTTGGTAAGCAACGACGATCTGGTGGATCAGGGCTTCGTTGTAGTCACGGCCGAAAACGGAGTCGGCGGCAGCAACGTTAGAGGCGGCTTGACCTTGAGCATTCAAGAGCTTGAGTTCCATCGTTTAAGCTCCCTTCTTTGCTTTAACTTTGACAGCAGGCGATACCACTACCTGGCCGTTTTTGGCGCCAGGAATCGCACCTTTGACCAGCAGCAGCTGACGGTCGGCGTCGATACGGGCGATTTCGAGGTTCTGCACGGTGCAGGTAACGTCACCCATGTGACCGGTCATGCGCTTACCAGGGAATACACGACCTGGATCCTGCGCCATACCGATCGAGCCTGGTACGTTGTGCGAACGCGAGTTACCGTGGGTAGCGCGGCCCGAAGCGAAGTTGTGACGCTTGATGGTACCGGCGTAGCCTTTACCGATCGAAACACCTTGAACGTCGATTTTTTGACCGACTTCGAACAGGGAAGCAGCGATAACTTCGCCAGCTTTCAGTTCGGCAGCTTTGGCTGCGTCGATGCGGAACTCTTTCAACAGAGTACCAGCTTCAACACCGGCTTTAGCGTGGTGACCAGCAACAGCCTTCGTGACGCGGGAAGCGCGACGTTGACCGTATGCGACCTGAACTGCAGTGTAGCCATCAGTTTCAGGGGTTTTGATTTGTGCAACACGGTTGTTCGATACGTCGACAACGGTGACTGGGATCGAATCCCCGTCATCGGTGAAGATGCGCATCATACCAACCTTGCGACCGAGGAGGCCAAGGCTCATTTTTTCTCCAATTCCCACCTACGATTGGGCGGGGATATGTTGAACTACTAAATAAGTACGGTCCTGTAAAAAGAGGAATCCATACCGAAGCCGGCTAGTGTAGCGTGAAAAGACCCTTGACGCAACAACTTAGTACGAGGTATGTCAGGTTTTTGCGGCGCTGTTGTTGAGCGTGAGTTGCGGAGGGGAAAAGCTGTGGTGCGGATGACCATTCGGGCGCGCAAAACGCGGCGCCATGCGGGTTTGGCGGCGCTCCCTGCGTGTGCGCAAATGGCGCGGTGGACAGCGGCCTAGCATCGATCAGGCAGGCGCCGCCTGCCTCGTGCAACCGTCCACCCACCGGAGCTCCCATGAAAACCGTGCTACCCGCAGTGCTGCTGACCCTGGCAGCGCTGACCACCACCCTCGCCTCGCCGTCGGCCGCAGCCGGCGCCAATGGCGCCAGCCGCATCGACAACGTCACCCTCGGTGTGATCGACCTCACGCCGGACGACTTCGAGCGGGCCGATTACGGCATCAACGATCTCAACGCGCGCCTGATGGCCTATTCCAACACGCTCAACAACGGCGGTAGTTACAGCCAGTTCGCGGTATGGCCGGAGCCGTTCATGGGCGGCCAGGCACAATTGCCGTCCAGCGCCGGACCTGGCACTGCGGTAGCCACCGCCAGCATCGCCGTAGGCAATGTCGCCGCCCGCGCCGCCGCCGACGCCGCGCTTGGCGCGGGTAACTCGCTGGGCGCCGATGGCTACCAGCAGGTGGCGCTGACGCTCGCCCCGCACAGCCTGCTCACCGTCGGCGGCGACCTGTTCGCGCAGGCACGCCGCACCGTGGCGCCAGGCGAAAATTACTCGGTGTTCAGCTGGGCCTCGATCAGCATCAGCGACGCCGACGGCACCACAGTAACCGAGCTCGACCGCGAGAGCGCGCTGCGCTGGGATGATCCCGGCGCAACCGAGGCAACCCGCCAGGAGCGCTTCCTGCTGGCATTCGCCAACCCCGGCGAGAGCGACCTGTATCTGACCCTGAGCTTCCTGGCCTACACCGACATCACGGTCAACCCTGTCAACGCCGGCGGCGGCGTGGCGCCGGTGCCGGAACCCGCAACCTGGGCCACGCTGCTGGCCGGCCTGGCCCTGACCGGCACCCTCCTCCGCCGCCGCCGAACCTAGGCGTCGGGGACGTGGATGCTGGCCTTGATGTGTTTGAGGTGGGCGATGATGGTGAACGTCATCACCACCAGCAGCGACCACGAACTCCATTTGCTGACGTGGACGGCGCTCCAGGCGCCGAGCTGGTTGGGGTAGCGCCAGACGCCCCAGAACGTGCTGATGTTTTCAGCCAGCCAGATGAACAGGCCGATCAGCACGAACGACAGCAGCAAAGGCATGCGGCGGTCGCGGTCGAGCGGCCGGTATATCACCATGGTGCGGGCGTACAGCCCCAGCGCGGCGGCGGCCAGGTACCAGCGGTAGTCGCCGATGTAGTGGTGAGTAAAGAAGTTGGCGTAGATGAGCAGCGCGATCAGTACCGCCATCCAGTACGGCGGATGGTGGCGGATGCGCAGATCGAACAGGCGCCAGGCCTGGATGATGTAGCTGCCCACGGCAGCGTACATAAAACCCGAGAACAGCGGCACGCCCCACAGCTTGGTGTAGGCAAAATCGGGGTAGCTCCACGAGGCGATCGCCCCGGACACCTTGAACACCTCGAGCGCAAAGCCCACCAGGTGGAACAGGCACACGGCCTTGAGCTCGTCCCAGGTCTCGAGCTTCGACCACACCATGCCGGCCTGGATCGCCACCGCCGCCACCAGCAGCACGTCGTAGCGCGGCACGCCGAACAGGCCGGCGCGCGGCGTCAGGAACACGGCGCCAAAGAACAGCCCCACGAACAGGCAGGCGCGGGCGTTCTTGACGCCGAAATACAGGAACTCGAGCAGGAAGCGCGGGGCGCCGCGCAAGCCGCTGCGCGGCGCGCCGTCGAGTAAATGGGTGTCGAAACTGTTGAGTGTGCTTAGCATGCGGCAACTCTAGCAAAAAAAAGACCAGGCGCGAAGGCCTGGTCTTTTTTCGGTCACCGGCACGGAGGCCGGCGGGTCAGTTCACGGTCAGCTCACAATCAGAAGAACTTGTAGCTGGCGCTCACGCCGATACGGCGGAACTGGAACGACTCGGCATAACCACGACGCCACTGGATCGGCGCAGCCTGGTCGAACAGGTTGTCGATGTACAGGCTCAACTTGGTGTTCGGGATGCCCGTGTACGCCAGGTTGTAGTCGACGGTGGTGTTGCTGCCCACGTGGCCGCAGGTACCCAGATTGGCAGCCGAGACGTTGTTGGTCTGGCAGTAGTTCATCGAGTCCAGGCTGTTGTTGCTGAAGCCACTGGCGTAGTTGATGGTCATGCCATTGTCGAAGTTACCCGACTTCAGGTAGCCACGCAGCTTGGTTTTCAGGCGCGAGCCCATGTCGTAGGTACCGGCCATGTTGACGTCGTAGGCATTGTCCGCAACGCTGAACTGCTGGTAGTTCTTCAGGTACGAACCTTCCAGTTTCAGACGGATCAGGCCCAGGTCGGTGTTGAAACGACCCGACGCGTCGAAGTCGAAGCCCGAAGCACGCGTTTTGCCGCTGTTGACGTATGGGTTGAACAGCAGGCCGATGGCACCGACGCCACCGAAGTTGAGGGTGTTCGCCGGAGCGTACTTGTTGACCAGCGCCAGGAACTGCGCATCCGAGACCGAGTTGTCCACGCGAACCAGCTGACCTGCTGGCAGGTTGGCTTCGCCACGCAGGATGTCGGACGTGGTGCGGGTGCCGATTTCATCCTTGCGTTCGATATGGAAGTAATCGAGTGCCAGGGTCCAGTTTTTGATCGGTTCGAACACGAAGCCGGCAGTGAACGAACGCGAGGTTTCCGGTTTCAGGTCCTTGTTGGCGGACACGAAGGTCGGGATACCGGCCAGGCAGTCGGCGTTTTGCAGCACGTTACCTTGGGTTTTGTCCGCTGGGGTCACGCCGGCGGCGTTCTGGATCAGCTTGTTCAGTGCGCTGGCGGTAGCGCAGCGGCGTGGGTCGCTGATGCTGTTGGCAAACGAGCTGCGACCTAAGCCATTACCTGTTTCAACAATGTTCGGCGCACGGAAACCGCCGGCAGCCGTAGCACGCAGCAACAGGCTGTCGGTCGCGTTGTAACGCAGGCCCAGTTTTGGCGAGTAGTGCACGTCGCTGTTGGTCGACTTGTCAGCGCGTACCGCTGCGCTCAGTTCTACACGCTTGATCACTGGAATGGTCGCTTCCGCGAACAGCGCGTAGTGATCCATCTTGTCCTTGACTTGCAGACCGGCGATGCCGATCAGCTCACCACGCAGCACGTTGTCCGAGCTGGCCATTTCATATTTTTCCTGGCGGACGTCGGTACCGAACGCAACGCTCAGAGGGCCAGCCGGCAGCTGGGCCACTTCACCCGACACCACGGCATTGGCAAAACCGATTTTCGATTCGCCGATGGTGGTACGGACTGGGAACATCGAGTCCAGCAGCGCGTAGCTGTTGGTGCCGGCAGGACCGTTGAATTTGTAAGCGCCGCTGACGATGGCGTTGGTGTAACCGGTGGCGCTGGCAGCGCGGGTAGCCTTGCTGGCGTCCGAGGTCATGTATCCGACCGACGATTTCCAGTCGAAGCCTTTGACTTCGCCGGTCAGGCTCAGCATGACGCGCGACTGTTTCGATTCGGTGCGGTTGAAGTTGAAGCCATCGCCGGTGTCCATGAAGCGGGCACGGAATTCGACCGGGGCGCCGGTGGTATTGGCCGGGTTATTGGCTGGCAGCTTCGGATAGAAGAACGGACCAACCATTTTGCCTTCCAGCGCGTTGTACCAGGTGCTCGACGCAGTGGTCGGCTGCACGGCAAACGGTGCAACGATGTAATCGTTGCTGGCGCTGGCGTGGGTGATCTCGAAGTTGGCGTCGATATCTTTGCCGATGCGGAAGTGCGTATTGCTGGCCACTGCGTAACGCTTGGCGTTGGTGGTCAGGCCGGTATCGTTGAGGATATCGTATTTGCACAAGCCGTCGCGCGGGTCGATGCTGGTTGCAGGGCAACCTGGTGCTGGTTTGTAGTTGTTGGCGTTGACGTAGTAGTTACCGGTAGGCGAGTAGACGCTCGGGGTATCCCAGGTCGAACGGGCCGGCGTCTGGCGGTGCCATTCGGGGTAGTGGCTGCGCAGGTCGCCGGCCGAATAACCGTCGCTCTTGTACGCGTCGTACGTCAGGTAAGTATTGAACCCGTTGGTATCGATGTCGCCCCAGCCGATGATGCCGGAGATGTTGCGGTTGCGCTGGTCCTTGAAGCCATCGGACTCTTTGTAGTTGCCGGTGATCTTGGCGCCTTCGAAGTCCTTGTACAGGATGATGTTGACCACGCCGGCGATGGCGTCAGAGCCGTAAATAGCCGAGGCGCCGTCTTTCAGGATCTCGATGCGTTCGATCGCCGACGATGGAATCGCGTCGAGGTTGGTGAAGTTTTGTTGTGCACCATCGGCCAGGCCGTATTGCGCAATGCGCTGACCATTGACCAGTACCAGCGTGGCCACCTTGCCCAGGCCGCGCATGTCGACTGCGGACGAACCGGTGGCGAAGCTGCCCGAGCTGCTGTTTGCCGAGTTGATGTCGGTACCGATGGCGGACGAGGAACGCAGGATGTCCAGCGCGGTGGTCTGGCCGGTACGCTCGATATCGTCGCGGTTGAGGATCTGGATCGAACCGGCAGCTTCCTGTTCGGTGCGCTTGATGCTACTACCGGTGATTTCTACGCGCTGCATCTTCGGTTCCACGGCTGCGTCTTGCGCCGTTGCGTGCTGCGAAAATGCCAAACCGAGCGCCATGGCAATGGCGCTTTTTTTCATGGTGTGTTTCAAAACTACTCCCGAGAAATTGATGAATTCCATGCGCTTCTTAGTGCTGTTCGACCGGGTAAGGAGCTCAGCACTTTCGACGTCTGATCAGGAATTTCTCACAATATCAACGAGCAGGAAAAGACTTTATTTCAATTTTTATACGTCTTTCAGGAAATAAGTCCATATTTTGTTGTTTTTCAGTTCTTATTGGAAGTGAGGTTATCAAGCTGGCAGCTATTCTTGATAACAGCCAAATCTTCGCCCCCCACGGTACTTAACGTTTCATGCGGTTGAGCAAGTGGGCGCGCAACATGCGGGCGCCGGCGTCGTCGAGCGGGGCCAGCACGTGGCGCGCCGCCTCCGGGATATGCGCAGCTTCGCTGCCGTCGCTCTCGAACACGTAGTGGCGGAAGATCTCCTGCCATGCCTGGCGCTGCGCCGGCGGCAGGTCGCGCATGGTCAGCAGTGCGTGCAGCAGCGTGGTCGCCGGCGTGTCCATGTACGCGGGCGACTGCCGCCACCAGTAATTGACCAGCACGTTAAAACTGTCGAGCGCCTCGATATGGTGCCACCACATGCTGGGAATGAAGATGGCGTCACCGGCCGCCAGTTCGGCCTGCTGCGCGTGGGCCCACGCGGTAGCAAAGCGCGGATAACGCTGCAAGTCCGGTGCGGCGAGATCGACCAGGCTGACGGCCTGGCCGGCGGGCGTCAGGTCGAGTGGGCCGATGTACAGGTTGGCCAGTTGCTCGGGCGGGAACAGCGTAAAGCGGCGCCGTCCGGCCGCCACGCAGGCCAGGTTGTCGGGCAAGTCGTAGTGGGCGGGAATGCGGGTGCGGTTGCCCACCCAGATGCTGGCCAGCGCATCGCGTTCGCCTAGCGTGACATCGTTTTCAGCCCTGAAGCCCGGCAGGCAGGCGTCGATCGTGGTCGAGCCCACGTACAGCGTCGGTGGACGCGCATCGCCCTGGTGCGCGCGCAAGGCGTCGAGCACGGCGTCGAAGCGCACCTGCTGCATGCTGAAGTTAAAGCCGGAGAGATCGTCGTTGTAAAAGATCCGGCCGTCGATCTCTGGCGCGCCATGCATGGCCATCACGGTGGCGTCGCGGTAAAAGCGGCGCAGGTAGGCGTCAGCCGCCTGCTGCGACTCGCGGGCGGCGCGCACCATGGGCCAGTGCGCCACCAGGCCGCGCAGCACCACCGGCGTGGTGGCCGTCAACAGCGCGTCGGGCAGCGGCGCGCCGTCGCTGCAATCGACCTCGGCAATCGGCTTAGCCACGGTTCTGCCGGTCGATCAGGGCGCGGAAGTTCGACAGCGACGCCACCACCATGTAAATCGGCAGCAGGTAGCCGGCGCGGTGCAGCCGATCGAGCGCGGCCGCGTCCAGCGCTGCCAGCTGTTCCTCGTTGATGGTATAGAGGCCTTCGAGCCGGCGCTCGGCGCCGTCAGCGAGCTCGACCTCGAACACGAACGATTCGAGCAGCGCATGCTCGCGCAGCGCACCGATAAAACCGGCCATCTCCAGCATGCCCTGGTGCAGCGAGAACAGCATCGAATTGACGTGCTCGAGGTAAGGCGTGGGACTGCCCTCCTCCAGGAACACCGCTTCTCCTTCATCGGGGCCGCAGCGCAGGCGCGCATTGTCCTCGTCGACATGGACGGTCAGTTCCTGGCCCGACACGCCAATCAGGAACGGCTGGCGGCGCACCGCCAGCGGCACGTAGTCGGCATCCCAGCCAGCATTGGTCAGGAACAGGTTTTCGCCGGCCGCCAGGCCGAACAGGGCCAGCGCTTCGAAACCGTTGCCGCCTTCGGTGGGGCGAAACACGATCGGGTAATGCGCCTGCACCTGGCGAAACTCGGCCGCCACGATGGGCGCGGCCATCTGGTTGTCGCCGAATTCGGCGCTGTGGCCGGTACGCACCCGCAGGTGTTGATGGGTAATGTTATTGAGTAGGGCTGGCTTGGCCATGGTTGCTCTGTGATTGCGTTGACTAAACAAGAAAGGGGCGACGCTTGTCAGCGCCGCCCCTGGTTACACCGCGATGTCTTCGATTAGAACTTGTAGCGCGCGCCCAGCATATACCGTGGGCCGGCTTGCGTCACGTTGATCGTTGCCATGCTGGTACGGCCATGCTGACGCTGGGTCTCGTCGGTCAGATTGATCGCCTCGAGCTGGAAGCTCAGGTTCTTGGTGTAGTTGTAGCCGATGCTCACGTCGGTCTGGCCATAGCTGTCGGTGTAGATCGGCGCTGCCTTGCCCGAACCGTCCACGGTGGCGGCCAGGAACTCGCCGCGCCAGTTGTAGGCCAGGCGCACCGACCACTTCTCGTTTTCGAAGATGCCGACCACGTTGGCCGAATTGCTCAGCCCCAGGATTGCGAACTGGTCGCTGATATTGGCATTGTCGTACTTGAGTGGCGAACGCACGTAGGTGTAATTCGCCTGCACGCCAAAGCCGGTACGGCCAAACATGTGCTGAATGTTCGCTTCCGCCCCACTGACACGCGCCGATTTCTGGTTGGCGTAGCTGGTGGTAAGGAAGTTAGCCAGCGGATCGCCTGGCAGGCCGGTGATACGACCCTTCAGGTTGCCGTCCGGGTTGACACCGGTACGCACCACGCCAGGCTGGCCGTCGTAGGTGCTCAGGATGTAGTTACGGATGCAGTTCGTGTCCGCCACCGTGCAGCCACCGGTTGCCAGCGCAGCCTTGTAGTAGGCGCCGCCGACCGGCGTGTGCAGGTCGTACAGCGAACCCGGGGTCACGATGGTGCCGGCGTAGTTATCCATTTCCTTGCGGAACAGGGCCAGCGAGAACACGCTCTGCTTGTCGTAGTACCACTCGTAGGACAAATCGAGGTTCTTCGACTTCACCGGTTTCAGGGCCGGGTTACCGACCGAGGCGGTGCCGTTGTAGGTGCTGGCGATCGTCCCCAGGCTCAGGCCGCCCTGCAGCTGGTCGTAGCGGGCGCGACCGATAGTGGCGCCGGCGCTGGCACGCAGTTTCATGTCGGCACGCAGGTCGACGTCAAAGTTCAGGCTAGGCAGCACGTTGTTATACGACGAGGCAGTGGTGGCCGATTCGGCGCGCGCCAACGTGATTGGTAATTCGTTCTGCGACTCCCACACCATGGCAGTGCCAGGCTGGAACTGGGCCACCGAGGTGACCTTGGTTTTCTCGAAACGCACGCCGGCCGACGTGTGCATCGGCATGGCCGTATCCCAGTCGGTACCGAACGAGGCATAGACCGACGAGGTTTTCTCCGTCAGCAGACGATCGGTATCGGCGCTGGCAAAGTTCGGCAGGTAACCGGCCTGGTTGCCGGTGGCATTGGCGGTCAAGGCGCGCACGGTCGCAAAGTCGAACGTGTAGAGCGTACCGAACAGGTTCGGCGAGCCGCCGATCTTACTGAAGTAGTCGCCCAGCGGGTTGGCCTGGTAGGCGCTGGCCGGATAGTCGGATGCCTTGCTGGCGCCGCTCCAGGTGTTGTTCTGCACGTTCGAGTACGTCGAGCGGTTCGACGACTTGGTGTAGCCGGCGCCGAACTTGACGGTCGAGGCTTCCAGCACCTGCCAGTCGCCACCGGCCTGCACCTGGTCAACCTTGGCCTTCTGGTAGCTATTGTGGAACCACGAACCGGTGCCCTGGATCGGCTGCGCTGCCAGGTTGGCGGCTGGCATCGACACGATCGGCAGCTTGTTGGTGAAGTCGATCGAAGTGGTACCACGGCTGAAGCTGGCGTTGGACAGGTTGTTCTCGGTACCCCAAGGGCTGTCTGCGCCAGACTCGGCGGTCGAATGATGGACGTCGAAATTGAGCTTGAGCGCGTTGCTGGCCTTCCATACCGTGTTGAAACCGATCGACTCGTTCTTGGTCTTGGTGGCGTAGTCGCCGCCGACGATCGAGATGTCCTGCGGCGAGTTATAGGTTTCCGAGTACGTCAGCGGCGACTGCACGTGGCCACCCGGCCAGCTGCTGGTCGAGGTTGGCGTCTGTGCAAACCATACGCTCAGCTCGTTACGCTTGGTCTGCACCTTGTTTTCCGAATAGGTCAGGTCGAGCGTGGTGGTAATGTCCTTGACGGGACGGAACTGCAAGGCCAGCTGGCCGTTGGTACGCTGGCGCTGGATGCCGTTGACGCCGTAGCCGAAGTTTTGCGGAATCGAGTACACATCGGTCGGACCAGGACGGTTGGTGATGTTTTGCGAACCTGGCTGGCCAGGCTGCGGCAAAGTCGAACCGGCGGTCGTGTCCGAACCCAGGTACGGGCCCTGGTAGCCATTGGCCAGGCCGGCGCGGTTGAAGCCCGAATTGCGTTCCTGGTAGCTGGCGCTCACGGCCACGCCGAAGCGGCCGTCTTCGCTGGTGTTGGTATAGATGCCCGACACTTCCGGGGTAGTGCTGTCGCCCTTGAGCATGCCTGGCAGGTGCTTGTTGGACGTGTCGTGCACGGCTTTCACACCGATGCTCGAGTGCATGCCCGGGTTGTCGAACGGACGCGCGGTCATCACGTTGATGGTAGCGCCAATGCCGCCGCTCGGGTTGTCGGCGCGGCCGGACTTGTACACCTGCAGCTGCGAAATCGCTTCCGAAGCCAGGTTCGAGAAGTCGAACGAACGGCCACCCAGGTCGCCCAGGTCGGTGGTTGGCATCTGGCGGCCATTGAGCAGCACCAGGTTGAAGTCGGGACCGAGGCCGCGCACGGTGACCTTCTGCCCTTCGCCGTTGCTGCGGTCGATCGACACGCCACTGATGCGTTGCAGCGATTCGGCCAGGTTGGTATCGGGGAATTTACCGATGTCGTCAGCGACGATGCCGTCAACGATGCCGTCGCTGTTGCGCTTCATGTTCATGGTGGACTGCATGCTGGCGCGGATGCCGGAGACGACCACTTTTGGACCGTCGACATCGCCAGGTACAGGGCCGGACTGCTGTTGCGCATGGGCTGGCGCGAAGGTTGCGAACGTAGCGCAAGCGCCCGCCACAGCCATGGAGATCAGGCGGCGTTGCTTCGGCAGGCGGCTTGAAAACGTTTTCAGATTTTGGTGCATTTTGTCTCCGTTGTTTGTCAGTTTATTTTTACAACTTATTTTCGGGTAAAGCAGGCGGGGCGGTGGTAGCCCCGGGGGGGGGCGGGTTACAACACGAGCTGCCGGGTGGCGTGCTTGGCGTGTAGATAGCGCTATCAAGAATATGAGCAAAATAATTTTTAGTCAATTCAACTCGCTAAATTTGCACGGCAAACGCGGGACTGACGTAAAGACGCAACACCTTTGTAACCGCAAGGCAATTCTGATAAAAAAAAGCCGAACGGATCATCGTTCGGCTTTTTATCAGCTGGCAGCGCAGGCGCCGCCCGGCTTGAATGCCATTATTGCAGTTTGATTTCGACGTCAACACCAGCTGGCAGGTCCAGCTTCATCAGTGCGTCAACGGTCTTGTCGGTTGGGTCGACGATGTCCATCAGGCGCTGGTGGGTACGGATCTCGAACTGGTCGCGCGAGGTTTTGTTGACGTGCGGGGAACGCAGTACGTCAAAACGCTGGATGCGGGTTGGCAGTGGAACTGGACCCTTGACCACGGCGCCGGTACGCTTGGCGGTGTCAACGATTTCCAGTGCGGACTGGTCGATGAGCTTGTAGTCGAAAGCTTTCAGGCGGATACGGATTTTCTGGTTTGGTGCGGACATGATATTTCCTCGAAAAGAGCGAACTGGCTACTATGTAGCGCCAGCAAATTTAAAAAGAACGATGTTCTGCAATGAAGCCCGACATGGTATCACACCTTGCCGGGCTTCATTTATTCAGCGCTTAAAAATTAAGCGATGATTTTTGCAACAACGCCGGCGCCGACGGTACGACCGCCTTCACGGATAGCGAAGCGCAGACCTTCTTCCATCGCGATCGGGTTGATCAGCTTGACGGTGATCGACACGTTATCGCCTGGCATAACCATTTCTTTGTCCGCTGGCAGTTCGATCGAACCGGTCACGTCAGTCGTACGGAAGTAGAACTGTGGACGATAGTTGTTGAAGAACGGGGTGTGACGGCCGCCTTCATCTTTCGACAGAACGTAGATCTCGCCGGTGAAGTGGTTGTGCGGCTTGATCGATGCTGGCTTGGCCAGAACCTGACCACGCTGGACATCTTCACGCTTGGTACCGCGCAGCAGCAGACCGACGTTGTCGCCAGCTTGACCCTGGTCCAGCAGCTTGCGGAACATTTCCACGCCGGTGCAAGTGGTTTTGACGGTATCGATAATGCCGACGATTTCGATCTCTTCGCCGACCTTGATGATGCCGCGCTCGATACGACCGGTCACAACGGTACCGCGACCCGAGATCGAGAACACGTCTTCCACTGGCATCAGGAAGGCGCCATCGACTGCGCGCTCTGGCGTAGGGATGTAGCTGTCCAGCGCATCGGCCAGACGCATGATGGCGTCAACGCCCATCTCGCCTTCTTTGCCTTCCAGCGCCATACGTGCCGAACCTTTGATGATCGGTACGTCGTCGCCTGGGAACTCGTATTTCGACAGCAACTCACGCACTTCCATTTCGACCAGTTCCAGCAGTTCTGCGTCGTCGACCAGGTCGCACTTGTTCAGGAACACGATGATGTATGGAACGCCAACTTGACGGGCCAGCAGGATGTGCTCGCGGGTCTGTGGCATTGGGCCGTCGGCTGCGGAGCAAACCAGGATCGCGCCGTCCATCTGTGCTGCGCCGGTGATCATGTTTTTGATGTAATCGGCGTGGCCTGGGCAGTCAACGTGCGCGTAGTGACGGGCAGCGGTTTCGTACTCGACGTGTGCGGTGTTGATGGTAATGCCGCGTGCTTTTTCTTCCGGTGCTGCGTCGATCTGGTCGTAAGCTTTCGCTTCGCCGCCGAATTTCTTCGACAGAACGGTTGCGATTGCAGCGGTCAGGGTGGTTTTGCCGTGGTCGACGTGACCGATGGTGCCTACGTTGACGTGCGGTTTAGTCCGCTCGAACTTTTCTTTTGCCATTTTGAATCATCCTTAAAACATTGTTTGTAAATTTGCGGCCCGGTGATCGACCGGACCGCAATGACACTAATTACTTGGCTTTCGCGGTAACGATCGCGTCGATCACGTGCTTAGGCGCTTCCGAGTAGTGCTTGAATTCCATCGTGTAGGTAGCACGACCTTGCGTTGCGGAACGCAGGGTGGTCGAGTAACCAAACATCTCCGACAGTGGCACTTCGGCTTTGATGATCTTGCCGCCGCCGCCTGGGATTTCGTCCATGCCCTGCACCATACCGCGGCGGGACGACAGGTCGCCCATCACGGTACCGGCGTAGTCTTCCGGCGTTTCCACTTCCACAGCCATCATCGGCTCCAGGATGACTGGCGATGCTTTGCGGCAGCCGTCTTTGAAGGCCATCGAAGCGGCCATCTGGAACGCGTTTTCGTTCGAGTCCACATCGTGGTACGAACCGAAGAACAGCGTAACCTTGACGTCCACGACTGGGTAACCAGCCAGCACACCGGTGTTCAGGGTGCCGCGCACGCCTTTTTCAACCGCAGGGATGTACTCGCGAGGAACGGTGCCGCCCTTGATGGCGTCAACGAACTCGAAGCCCTTGCCCGGCTCTTGCGGCTCGATCTTCAGAACCACGTGACCGTACTGACCACGACCACCGGATTGCTTGACGAACTTGCCTTCCGATTCTTCGCAGGTCTTGCGGATCGTTTCGCGGTAAGCCACTTGTGGCTTGCCGACGGTTGCTTCCACGCCGAATTCGCGCTTCATGCGGTCAACGATAATTTCCAGATGCAGTTCGCCCATACCACCGATGATGGTCTGGCCCGATTCTTCATCGGTCTTCACGCGGAACGAAGGATCTTCCTGTGCCAGGCGGTTCAGCGCCAAGCCCATTTTTTCCTGGTCGGCCTTGGTTTTTGGCTCGACTGCCTGTTGAATCACAGGCTCAGGGAAGATCATTTTTTCCAGGGTGATGATCGAGGTCGGATCGCACAGGGTTTCGCCCGTGGTCACGTCTTTCAGACCAACGGCAGCGGCGATGTCGCCGGCGCGCACTTCTTTGATCTCTTCACGCTGGTTGGCGTGCATCTGCAGAATACGACCCAGACGCTCTTTACGACCTTTGACCGAGTTGTACACGGTGTCGCCCGAATTGACGGCGCCCGAGTACACGCGGAAGAAGGCCAATTGACCGACGAACGGGTCGGTCATGATCTTGAAGGCCAGCGCCGAGAACTTCTCGTCGTCCGCAGGACGGCGGGTGGTTGGCTGGTCGTCTTCATCCGTACCGCCGACGTCGTCGATGTCCAGTGGCGACGGCAGGTATTCGATGACCGCGTCCAGCATGGCCTGTACGCCCTTGTTCTTGAAGGCGGTACCGCACATCATAGGAACGATTTCCGAAGCGATGGTACGGGTACGCAGCGCTTGTTTGATCTCGGCTTCGGTCAGGTCGCCTTCTTCCAGGTACTTGTTCATCAGCTCTTCGGTGGCTTCAGCAGCGGCTTCAACCATCTTCTCGCGCCACTCGGCGGCCGAATCGGCCAGCTCTGCAGGGATATCGACGTAGTCGAATTTCATGCCTTGCGATGCTTCGTCCCACAGGATCGCTTTCATCTTGACCAGATCGATCACGCCTTTGAAGTTGTCTTCAGCGCCGATTGGAATCTGGATCAGGACCGGGTTGGCCTTCAGGCGAGCGCGCATCTGCTCGTAGACCTTGAAGAAGTTGGCGCCGGTACGGTCCATCTTGTTGACGAAGGCCAGACGTGGCACTTTGTACTTGTTAGCCTGACGCCATACGGTTTCCGACTGTGGCTGAACACCGCCCACTGCGCAGTAAACCATGCAAGCACCGTCGAGTACGCGCATCGAGCGTTCAACTTCAATGGTGAAGTCAACGTGGCCCGGGGTGTCGATGATGTTGATATGGTGTTCTGGGAAGTTGTTGGCCATGCCTTTCCAGAAGCAGGTCGTTGCAGCGGACGTAATGGTAATGCCGCGCTCTTGTTCCTGCTCCATCCAGTCCATGGTGGCGGCGCCATCGTGAACTTCACCGATCTTGTGGTTCACGCCCGTGTAGAACAGGACGCGCTCGGTGGTAGTGGTCTTACCTGCATCGATGTGAGCGGAGATACCGATGTTGCGGTAGCGCTCGATGGGGGTCTTGCGGGCCATAATTAATCCTAAATCTTTTAATGGACAAAACCGAGCAGCATTTTTTGTGAAAAAAATGAGCCCGGCCTCGAACAACAGATAACAACCAGACCACAGTGGCCCGGTCGATTTTATTAGAAGCGGAAGTGCGAGAACGCCTTGTTCGCTTCTGCCATACGGTGCACTTCATCACGCTTTTTCATCGCACCGCCGCGGCCTTCAGCCGCTTCCATCAGCTCACCGCCGAGGCGTTGTGGCATGGATTTTTCGCTGCGCTTGTTAGCAGCTTCACGCAACCAACGCATCGACAGCGCCATACGACGTACTGGGCGCACTTCAACCGGCACCTGGTAGTTTGCACCACCGACGCGACGGGATTTTACTTCAACCAGCGGTTTGGCGTTGTTGATCGCGGTAGCGAACACTTCCAGCGGGTCTTTACCCGACTTGGCGGCGATGTGCTCGAAGGCACCGTAGATGATGTTTTCTGCGACCGATTTTTTACCGGACAGCATCAGAACGTTCACGAATTTGGCGACATCCGTGTTACCGAATTTAGGATCCGGCAGGATTTCGCGCTTGGGTACTTCACGACGACGTGGCATATCAATTCCTTTCAATCTTCAGTTGAGGTGCGCAGATATGGGTTCGCACTCTCGCGGAGGGTCATCATAACCATCCACTTACTCGACCATTTCCGGTCGATTACATTCACTTAGCTAGTTGCCACTGAGCGAAAACTTTTAATGCAGATTACTTCTTGGCTTTAGCGCGCTTGGTACCGTATTTCGAGCGAGCTTGCTTACGGTCTTTAACGCCCTGGGTATCCAGTGCACCGCGAACCATGTGGTAACGAACACCTGGCAAGTCTTTTACGCGACCGCCGCGCAGCAGAACAACGCTGTGCTCTTGCAGGTTGTGGCCTTCACCGCCGATGTACGAAATGACTTCGAAACCGTTGGTCAGACGCACTTTGGCGACTTTACGCAAAGCCGAGTTAGGCTTCTTAGGAGTGGTGGTGTACACACGGGTGCAAACACCGCGCTTTTGCGGGCTGTTTTCCAGCGCCGGCGATTTGCTTTTCACGGTCAGGGCGACACGTGGATTGCGAATCAGTTGATTGATGGTTGGCATCGTTCTAAACCCAACTTAATAACAACGTGGACAACCCGGACATATGTCCGGGGACGAATCTCAGTCTCAATTCAGGGAACATCGAAGGCGCGCACAGCCAGCCTCTGGGACCAGCCGAAAACAGCGTATACGATGCGCAGACTAAATGGAGAACTCGCGAGTATAGGGCAATTGACCTGAACAGTCAACATATATGGCAGAAAGATGTGCTAGCGTGCTGCACCGAAGTTGCTCAGTGGCTATTCCAAAAGCTGCCCGCGACGGCTGAAAACGCCTGATAATAGCGCACTTTCCACCACGCGCTGCCTGCTGCTGTTGCCCTCCATGCGATCCCTGTTGCGACTCCCTCCCCTGTTCGTACTGGGCAGCTACCTGCTGCTGTCGCTGGTGCCGTGCGTGCCGCTGCTGCTCGGCCGGCCCGCGCCCGGGCTGGGCGCCGTCCTCGGCCTCGAAGCGCTGCTGTGGATCGCCGCGTGGGGCATGTTCCAGCGCCCGGCCTGGTTCCACTGGATGTTGCTGCCTGCCCTGCTGGCCCTGCCTACCGAGCTGTACCTGTTCATGTATTACGGCCAGGGCATTTCCACCCACCACCTCGGCATCATCGCCGAGAGCAGCCCGATGGAAGCCATGGAATTCCTGGGTAACAAGATCTGGCTGATGGCAGCGATCCTGGTCGCCATGCTGGCCTGGTGGGTGGCCATCTTGCTGGCCGCGCGCCGCAGCCCGCAACTGACCTGGCGTGGCAAGACGCGCTGGCTGGCAGTGCCGGCGATCGCCGCCCTGGCCGTGCTGGGCTGGCCCACGCCCACCCCCTTGTTCCAGCAGGCGCCGTTCACTTTCAATAACTTTGCCAACTCCTGGCCCTTCGGCCTGATTGCGCGCGGCGTCGATTTTTACAACGAACGCCGCTACCTGGCCGAACTGGGCATGCGCAGCAGCAACTTCACCTTCAAGGCTCACCAGGCCGCCCCCGACAACGAGCCGGAAGTGGTGATCATGGTGCTCGGCGAATCGTCGCGCTACGACCGCTGGAGCATCAACGGCTACGACCGCGAAACCACCCCGCTGCTGGCGCAGGAGCCCAACCTGGTGTCGCTCACCAATATGATCACGGCGGTGTCGGCCACGCGGCTGTCGGTGCCGGTGATCATTTCGCGCAAGCCGGCCATGCAAAGCCTGAAAGCCGGGTTTTCGGAAAAGTCGTTCCTCACCGCCTATAAAGAAGCGGGTTTCAAAACCTGGTGGTTGTCGAACCAGATCTCGTTCGGCGAGTTCGACACGCCGGTGTCGGTATTCGCCAAGGAAGCGAACGTGATCCAGTTCATGAACCTGGGCAGTTTCAATAACCGCTCCAACCTCGACCAGATTTTGCTGGGGCCGCTGCAACAGGCGATGCACGATCCGGCGCCGAAAAAGCTGATCGTGCTGCACACGCTGGGCAACCACTGGAACTACAGCGAGCGCTATTCCAAAGAATTCGACAAGTGGCAGCCGTCGCTGTTCGGCGTGGACAAGCCCGAGCACACCAATGTCAAGATCAAGGTCGAACTGAACAACAGCTACGACAACTCGATCCTGTACACCGACTGGTTCCTGGCCCAGGTGATCGGCCAGCTCAAGGAGAGCGGCCAGCGCACCGCGATGCTGTACGTGGCCGACCACGGCCAGGTGCTGTACGACGGCAGCTGCGCCATTGCCTTCCATGGCCACAACACGCAGTACGACTTCCACGTGCCGGCGCTGGTGTGGTACTCGGACCAGTACCAGTCGCACTACCCGGACAAGATCAAACAGTTGAAGCGCCTGCGCAAGGCCAGGCTGGCGACCGAGAACGTGTTCCACAGCCTGCTCGACCTCGGCGACATCGCCTACGACGACCAGCATCTCGAGTGGAGTTTCCTCAATAAACAGTTCAAGCCCCACAAGCGCTACGTGGACAGCTACGGCTGGACCAACTACGACAACGCCACCTTCAAGGGCGATTGCCGCGAGGTGATCGACAAGGGCACGCCGCTCAAGCGAGAGAAGTGAGCGCCGGCGCCAGTTGCGGATAGCGGAACACAAAGCCGCTGGCCAGCAAACGCTGCGGCCCCACCCGCTGCCCTTCGAGCAGCAAGTCGGCCTGCTCGCCGAGCGCCAGGCGCATCGGCCAGCCCGGTGTCGGCAAGCCGTACGGACGATGCAGCACCTTGGCGGCCGCGCGGCTGAACTGCGCCTGCGTCAGGCTCTCGGGCGCGGTGAAGTTGTAGCTGCCGCCCGCCCCTGCACCATTGGCGCACAGGTGCGCCATACCGCCGATCACGTCATCGACATGGATCCACGACTGCCACTGCCATCCGCCGCCAAGCGGCCCGCCCAGGCCCAGCCTGATCGGCAACAGCAGCATCGGCAACGCACCCTGGCGGCCCAGTACCAGGCCGAAGCGCAGACACGCCACCGTTACGCCGTGGGCGCTGGCGCGCTGCGCCGCTTCTTCCCATTCACGGCACAGGTCGGACATGAACACCGGCTGCGGCGGCGCGGTTTCGGTGAGCACCGTGTCGTCGCCCTGCGGCTGCACACCGTAGTAACCGATCGCTGAACCCGAGAGCATCAGCGCCGGCTTGTGTTCGGCCTGGGCGATCCAGTCCACCACCCTGGCGGTCAGCGCCACCCGACTCTGGCGCAACGCCGCGCGGCGCGCTGCCGTCCAGCGCCAGCCGAGGATGCGCGCGCCGGCCAGGTTGACGATCACGTCGATGCGGCGCGACGGCGGCAGCTGGTCCATGCTGTCCACGCAGTCGACACGGCCGTCGAACAGCCACGCGGCCTGGCGCGGCTGGCGCGTGAGCACCGTCACGCGCTGGCCATCGCGCAGCAGCGCACGCACCAGGCGCTGGCCGATGAAACCGGTGGCGCCGGTAACCAGGAAGCTGCGGCCGGTGGCGCCAAAGGCCTGCGCCGGCTCGCTCGACTCCTGGAGACGGTCCTGGCGCCCCAGCGCGCGCGAGGCCAGCGCATCGCGGATGCCGGAAACGCCCACGCCCACGCCGCACAGCGCCAGGAACACGCCGAGCGCACCGTTCGGTTGCCACACGATGGCGGTGGGCAGCGCCAGCCACTGCGGCGCATTCAGGGCCAGCAGCGCGATGAAGGCGCCGCCGTTCATGGCCAGCACCGTGTGCGTGACGCGCTCGGTGGCCGGCAGCAGGCGGGTGCGGTCTTCCACCACGAAATCCCACAGCGTCAGCCCGATCTCGACCACGAACACCAGTAACACCACCACCGCCCACAGGCCGTGGAACGCCCACGACGACAGGCCGATGAACAAGGCGCTGTAAATCAGTGCGCGCACCGCGTGAATCGCCAGCTCGCGGCGGGCGGTGGCGCGGCCTGGCAGCGCCTCGGTCAGCTCGTGGTGGTACAGGGTGTCGAACGCGCCCAGGCAGCCCTGGGCCGCCATCAACTGCAATGCCAATAAATGAGTATTCATGGTGTCACCTCGCGGAACACGCCCGCTTGCGTAAATGTGGTGCCAAACAGTGGGTGCCGGATCTCGATCCGGATGTCGAACTGGTTGGCGCTGTTGTTGCGATGGCAGAGATAGGTCTTGCCGGGCGTGATCAGCCCGGGCAGCGGGATGCGGATACCGAGCACATCCCAGAAATAGCCGTCGCTTTCGAAATGCAGGTTGCCCTCGCGGATCGACAGCAGCAGCTTCATGCCCAGGCCCATGCCCACGTATTCGAGCACCTCGCCCTTCTCGCTCTCGGCCATGAACGAGGTGAACATTACCGGCCGGCGGCGGTTGAGGCGGTAGATGCGCTGCTTGAAGATCGAGGCGCAGTTCGGCTTGGAATAGACTTCGATATCGACCGGGAAATCGGCGTCGGTGTACGGCATCAGCGCGCCCTTGATAAATGGCATGCTCAGGTAGCCGAGCACCCGCCCCAGGCGCGAACAGGTCAGCTCCGACAGCCGTCCCTGGTAGCGCAGCGGCTTGCCGGGCAGCGGATTCTTGTCGAACCGGGCCTGGATGTCGGGATGCAGCAGGCGCCATTGTGGACCCAGGATTTTCTTGAACAGCTCGCCTTCGGACGGCGTGCTCATGGTTTTTTCTTTTCGCTACCCATCAATCGGGCCATCTTGCCGCCCATGGTCAGCAAGCGTTGCAAGGTGGCCGGTGGCAAATGCCTGGTGTCGCCGTAGGCGGTGGTGAGCATTTCCATGAAGGCCAGTACCTGGTCCATCTTGACCTTGGTGGCGTCTTCCAGCGCCGGGTCGCTGTCAGCTTCCTGGGCGCATTCGCGCAAGACAGTGAGCGTGGGGTCGATTTCGCGCTTCTTGCGTTCCTCGACGATCACGCGGAAGATTTCCCACACGTCCTGCAAGGCCAGGAAATGGTCGCGGCGGTCGCCGGCCAGGTGGGTCACGCGCACCAGGCCCCAGCTCTGCAATTCCTTGAGGCTGTTGCTGACGTTGGAGCGGGCCACGGTGAGTGTCTCGGCGATTTCCTCGGCATGCAGCGGGCGGTTGACCAGGAACAGCAGCGCGTGGATTTGCGCCACGGTGCGGTTCACGCCCCAGCGCGTGCCCATCTCGCCCCAGTGCAGGATGTATTTTTGAATCGTTGGTGCGAGGGTCATGCGGCGTCCTTTTCGATTATCGTTATTATAGGTTTAGAGCGTCCGACATAACCTTCAGAGCAAGGCGCAGCGACGAAGGCAGTACGAATGTACGGCGAGGAGCTGCAACGCCGCTATGGAGGTTATGTTGGACGCTCTTAGACTGGCTTGTGCACCATCAGCCAGTACACCACCATCAGCGCGCCAAAGGCGGGAAAGCCCAGCGCGGTCCAGATTTTCTCGTAGCGCCAGTAACGGGCCGGCAGCGGCAGCAGGTTGCGCGCAGCCTCGGCCGCCATGTCGCGCATGCGCAATTGCAGCCACACCACCGGCAGCCAGCACAGGCCGGCCAGCACATACAGCGCGATCGACCACATGATCCAGCGCGAATGCATCGGGTAGCCGGCCAGATGGATCATCCAGAAACCCGACAGCGGCTGGATGATCACGGACGGCGTGGTAAACCACCAGTCGGCGCGGGCGACGAGCCGCGTGACCACGGCCATCGCCTGCACGTTGCCGCTGCGGTTGACAAAGAACATGTAGAAGGCGGTGCCGAAACCGGTGCCCACCATCAGGGTGGCGGACAGGATGTGCAGCACTTTCACGGCAAAGTATTCCATCATCTTTCTCCTTGATGTTTGGCCGGGCTGGCACGCCACATCAGCAGCATCAGCGCCAGCAACGGCAGGTTCTTGGTCAGCGGCCCGAACGGATGCCGCCAGAAATCGGGCAGGAACACGCTGAGCATGGCGGTGTAGCCGCCCACCAGCGCCAGTTGCGCCGCCCACAGCCAGCGGCGCGGACGCAGCAACAGCAACACGCCGATGGCGGCGTCCGTCACGCTGGCAGCGAGCAGCATCGGCTCCTGCCAGGCGGCTGGCACACCGCAGGCGGCCAGCCAGGACCGGCTCTCGGCATGGGGCCAGGCAAACCACGACACGTACGCCGTGATCAGCCACATCAGCGCGATGGCCACCGTCACCAGCGGCGCGCCCCAGGACCACGCTGCCGTCACGCGCTGCGCCGGCCCGGCAAAGGAACCGGGGTCGCGCAGCGGCCGGCCCAGCACGACTTGCGCGGGTGCCGGGTCGGCCGTGTTGGAGCCGTCGGCGCTTTGTTCGAGCATCAGGAGCGACTCTGGCGTAAAGGCAGACGAAGGCGCCAGCGCGGCGATGTGCGCGGCCAGGACGGCCACCGGGCCAGGCAACGAGAGCACCAGCGCAGCGGGCGCCTGCATGCCGCGCCGCAGGTCGGCCAGGTAGCCGGCCATGGTCATGGCACGCGGGCCGACCACGGCCAGTTCGCGCGGCATGGCGCCCGGCACGGTCAGCAACCGCACCACGATGTCGGCCAGGTCGTCCACGTGTATGGGCTGCACCAGCGCCCGGTGGGCAGCCGGCAGCATCAGCACCGGCAAGGTCGCCAGCATGCGGAACAGCACGCTGCTGGCGCCATGCTCGCCGTACACCAGCGAGGGACGGATGATGGTGGCATCCATCTTGCGCGCCAGCAGGTCAGCCTCGGCCGCGCCCTTGCTGCGCCAGTAGCCGGTGGCGGCCTGCGGCTGGCTGCCCAGCGCGGACACCTGCACCACGCGCAGGCCCAACTGCTCGCAAGCGGCAAACAGGGCGACCGGCGCGGCGCGGTGCAGGCGGTCGAAATCGCCTTTTTGCACTTCGCGGATGATGCCCACGGCGTTGACCACGGCATCGACACCTTGCAGCAAGGGCAGCCACTGCTGCACATTGGTCATATGGCCGAAGTCGAGCTCGATCCAGTCGGATGCCAGCTCGCCAGCTGGACGGCGGCGGCTGGCGCCAACCACGTCAACACCTGCCGCGCGCAACGCCCTGAGCACGTGCGCCCCCACCAGTCCGGTGGCGCCGATCACCAGTACCCGCATATGACCTCCGTCGGTTATTTCTGTAAAGACAGAAATTGATGGGTAAAAATTTGACCGACGAGTCGGCCTAAAGTGTCTGACGGAGCATCCTTGATTTCTGTCATTGCAGAAATACTAGAATTCTCCGCCAGGGATGTCAAGCGAATATCAGGTCAATGCCAGGTTGCGGCCGGCTGACCGCGCCGGGCTGCCACCACTGGCGACGCCGTCGATCTTGAAGATGCTCACCGTTTGCGCCAGCTCGGTGGCCTGGTCCTGCAGCGACTGGGTAGCGGCGGCCGCCTCTTCAACCAGCGCGGCATTCTGCTGCGTCACCTGGTCCATCTGGGCGATGGCCTGGTTGACCTGGTCGATGCCGTCGCTCTGCTCGCGGCTGGCGGTGGCGATTTCGCCGACGATCTGGGTGACCTGGTGGACGTTGCCCACCAAGGTGTTCATGGTGGTGCCGGCTTTTTCCACCAGGTCGGTGCCGAGCTGGATCTTTTGCACCGAAGCGTCGATCAGCACCTTGATTTCCTTGGCGGCCGATGCCGAGCGCTGCGCCAGGTTGCGCACTTCCGACGCCACCACCGCGAAGCCCCGGCCCTGCTCGCCCGCACGGGCCGCTTCCACCGCCGCGTTCAGCGCCAGGATATTGGTCTGGAACGCGATGCCGTCGATCACGCCGGTGATATCGACGATCTTGCGCGACGCTTCGTTGATGTCGTTCATGGTGGACACCACCTGCTGCATCACCTCGCCGCCATGGGCAGCGGTGCTCGACGCGCCTTCCACCAGGCCACGCGCGTGCTGGGCGTTTTCCGAGTTTTGCTTGACGGTGCTGGTCAGTTCTTCGATCGAGGCGGCGGTTTCCTCCAGCGAACTGGCCTGGGTCTCGGTGCGCGACGACAATTCCATGTTGCCGGCAGCGAGTTCGCGTGAGCCGCGGTCGATCATCTCGGCGCCGCCGCGCACGCGCGACACGGTGCTGAGCAAATCGGTCTGCATGCGCGAAATCGCCTGCAGCAGGCGCTTGACTTCGTTGCGACCCGGCTCGTCGATGCGGGCGGTCAGGTCGCCCTGGGCCACCTGGTCGAGCAATTCCACGGCGCGCTCGAGCGGATCCAGTACCACCGACTTGAGCAACAGGTGGACGCCCACCACCAGCACCAGCGCACCCAGCAGGCCCAAGCCCACCAGCCACTTGACCAGCGTGTAGGCGCCCTCGCGCTCATCCATCAGCGCGGTCATTTGCTCGTCGCTGAGCTTCTGGTACTTTTCCAGCTGGGCCGAGAAGGCCGCGCCGGTCGGCGTCAGTTCCTTGACGTTGATGGCGACGTAGGCATCGGCATCGCTTTTGGCCAGCGCACCGATGGCGCGCTCGAGCACGGCCGACTGCGCACGCCCGGCCTCGATCAGCGATTTCTTCAACGCGACATCTTCGCCCGGGTAGCTGGCAGCCTTTTCGTACTTGGCGATAAAGTCCAGCCCGCGCGTATAGGATTTTCTGGCGGAGGCCAGCGCCGACTCGAGATCGGCCGGCGCGCCGCCGTCCTTGACCACGGTGTATCCGCGCGTCATGGCCGAGCGGGTGCGGGTGGTATCCTTGTACGCATCGTTGATGGCAATGACCTGGATGCTGGTCTGGTACATGGTGGACATGGCATGGTTGGCCTGGCTGAGGGCGTGCACGCCAAGGCCGGCGCCGGCCAGCAGCATGGCAGCAAATACCAGCAAAACCCCCATCAGGCTGGCGCGCACGGTCACGTTATTCATTGCATCTCCCGCATTGTTAACAGTTACACATTGCCACTCAGCAATAGTGTGAGGGCCGAATATACCAAGAATTTGACATTCTTTGGCTGAAATCGGCTCATGCTGACGATGGGGCGTGGCTAATCCAGCACAGATTCGCAGGCCTGCGGATAGGCCAGGTAGTAGTCGGCCAGCTTGTCATGCACGCGGCCGGCCTTGGCCGCCAGCAAGCCATCGCGATCGACCGTTGTCAGCAGCGAAAGTCCATTGGTGTCCTTGAGCACGCCCTGCGCCACCTGCAGGCGGCCATTGACCCTGGCCACGCACAGCGGCGCGAGCCGCCGCGCCAGCAGCGGCGCCAGGATCAGGTTGTGCGACGACACCAGCACGCAACCGGACTCGGCCAATGTGTCGAGCACTGCCGCCGAGGCCGAGACCGATTCCAGGTGGTTGGTGCCACGGAAGATTTCATCGATCAGGAAGATGGCCGGCCCGCGCCGCGCCAGCGCCAGCAGTTCGCCGGCGCGCCGCACCTCGGCCATGTACAGGCTCTCGCCGCCTTCGAGCGTATCGTCGTTCTACATGCTGGCGTAGACGGGCAAGTCGGGCGTAACGGCGGCGTCGGCATAGCAAAAGCCGAACGCGCGCGCCGTCACCAGGTTCAGCCCCACGGTGCGCAGCAGGGTGCTCTTGCCAATGCCGTTCTGACCTGAAATAAAGGCGCCACGGCCGTCGTCGCCCACGCGCAACGACAACGGCACGGGCGCGCCCAGCAGCGGATGAACCGCGTGCTCGAGCGCGAATCCGGTGGCGCCCGCCCCGCTATCGGCCCAGCAATAGCGCTGCGCGCCAGCCAGGTGCCGCGCCAGCGCCAGGTCCGCTTCCACGGTGGCCACGCGCTCGAAGCTCGCACGCAGCAGCGGCAGCTGGGCGGTCACCACCACCCGGCTGGCAAAATAGTGGCGTATATTGCGCAGCAAGACCCAGTCGCCGTATTCCTGCAGGCCGGGCACGAAGGCCAGCGACAACTGCCACAGGCGGCGATGGAGCTTGCCGGCGGCAGCGGCGTCCGGTCGCAGCGGCGCCGCCACGGTATCGTCGAGGCCGGCGAGCGACGCATGCGCGCGCAGCAGGTGGCCGATGGTGTCGAGCTGCAACTGCCAGCTGGCGGCGCTGTGTTGCCAGCGCAGCTGGATCGCCATCAGCAAGAGCCACAGCACCAACGCCACGCCCCACAGCGGCAACCAGCCCGTCGCCAGCGCCAGCACCACCACCGCCATGAACCCCAGCGGCAGCGCACCGAGCCACTGCGCCCAGCGCGGCGCCGGCGCCAGCGGCGCGCCGAACACGGTGTCGGCGACGTCGCTTTCGGACCTGCGCAAACCCTCGCACGCCACCTGCACACGCTGGCGTGCGGCATCATCGGCTACCAGCGTGCAGACGTGTTCGGTAGGCGCGGCCGGATCGACGTCAACGGGCGCCTGCAAGCGCCGGTGCAGCTCCTGCCGGCCGAAGATGCTGGTCCCCGGCGCCAGGCACGCACTGTATTGCGGCAACATCAAATCAGTCCAGGTCTGGGCATCGAGCGCATCCGCCCCGCCGTGCACCAGGCGCTGGTAACGCGCCACCTTGCCGGCGTCGAATGGTATATCGGTGACCGGCGCCAGCGCGGGCAGCGCCAGGTTGATCAGGCTGTTAAAGCGGGCAAGCAGGGACATGGAATGCTCAAAATTTTCGAATGAGCATTAAATAGGCGTGGTTGCCGGATCATCAAGGTCGACGTCGTCGACTAAATTGGTTGGACCGAGTCCCACACTGCTGGCAATCGATCAAGTTGGGCCAGCCAGTTTTGCAATGATGGGTCAAGCCATCCCACCACCTCCATGCCCCTGGCGTGCAGGGCAATCAACGTGGGAGTGAGCCACAAAAGCTGTTCATGATGAAATACACGGTTGCGCAAGCTACGGACCTGGTTCAACGCAGCGGATATGGTATGGCGCTGCCTTTGCTGTTTGGGGCAACGCGGGAAGACCAATCTCAGTTCTTTCCATAATATTCCCTGGAATTGAGCATTGAATAACGAGCTCCAAAACCCGAACGCCAGTTCGGCAACGATTTTGTCCGGCGTTGCCACTTCGGCGCGCCGGAGCAGTTTGGCCTTGGCGTTGTTGACCTCCCGGATTTGCCAATCGAACACTGGCCTCCCTATCCAGTCATGCCACCAATCGGCTCTTTCATAGAGCAATGCAAGACGGTTGTGCATACCATTTCTCAAGGCGATTTCCAGCACGTTCAGCAGGGGCATCATCGCCTCTGCCAGAAGCAGGTTGCTCACATATGCTCGGGTAGCTATCTCTTTATCCCCATCACACGATGCGCGATAGCGCCCCAGGCGGGCCGAAGAAAAATGCTTTTCCAGGTCTTCCCAGTTCATATTTTGCCTTTGAAAGCCCGAAGCGATTGGTGGTATACTGCTGGTGCAGCCCTGGTCCAAGTCCTCTCCCAGCCCACATACTGGTGATGACGCCAGGTTAGTTTTTGGTCCCGTTCGCGGGACCACCCCGATTCCAGACAAGCCCGCCATATGGCGGGTTTGTTGTTTCTACTTCCGCAAGTTACTGCTCCTATTCGAGTTGCGGCCCAGGCTTAAGTTCCACATCCCGCTATCACATCAAAGGGTGCATGACGGCCGGACACCGCTGCGGACACCACCGGACACTCGCGGACACCGGACACTCCCCGCACTAACCCCATCAAATCAACCACTTAGCATCTGGCACGGATACTGCATAGCGTAGAGCATTCAACCTCTACGCAACCGCCATGATCCGAGACACTTCGCAACAGGACGCCGTCATCGCCGCACCCAAGGGGCAGCACGCCAAACGTCGCCTGGTGATCGCCGCCGGCCTGGCACTGCTGCTGGCAGCCGGCTACTACCTGGTCCACACCTGGCGCGACACCGACCACTCGGTCTCGATCGCGCGCCTGCGCATTGCCGAAGTCACCCGGGGCACGCTGGTGCGCGACGCTGCCGTCAATGGCCGCATCGTTGCCGCCGTCAGCCCCACCCTGTACGCCACGTCGGCCGCCACCGTCACCCTCAAGGTGGCCGCCGGCGACACCGTCAAAAAACACGATGTGCTGGCCGTGCTCGAGTCGCCCGACCTGGCCGACGCGCTCAAGCGCGAACAATCGGCCTATGCCCAGATCGAGGCCGACGTGGCGCGCCAGCGCATCCTGGCGCGCAAGCAGCAACTGCTGGCGCGGCGCGATGCCGACACCGCCGAGATCGACCGGCTGTCGGCCCAGCGCACGCTCGAGCGCTACGACGCCGTGGCCAACGACGGCATCGTCGCCAAGATCGATTACCAGAAAGCCAGGGACGCGCTCAACTCGGCGCAGATCCGCGCCCGCCACGCCGGCCAGGCCGCCGAGCTGGAAGGCGACAACGTGGCGCTGGAACTGCAATCGAAAATCAAGCAGCTCGAACAGCAGCGCATGGTCCTGTCGAACGCCCAGCGCCGGGTGGACGAGCTGACCGTGCGGGCGCCGGTGGACGGCTTCATCGGCACGCTGTCGGTGGCCAACCGCAGCGTGGTGCCGCTCAACACGCCGTTGATGACGCTGGTGGACCTGTCGCAACTGGAGGTGGAACTGGAAGTGCCGGAAACTTACGTGGCCGACATGGGCCTGGGCATGCGTGCCGAGGTCAATTACGGCACCGGCAACGCCAGCGGCAAGCTGTCGGCGCTCTCGCCCGAGGTGGTCAAGAACCAGGTGCTGGCGCGGGTGCGCTTCGCTGGCAAGCAGCCGCCCGGCCTGCGCCAGAACCAGCGCGTGACCGCGCGCCTGCTGATCGACGAAAAACCCAACGCCCTGATCGTGCAGCGCGGGCCGTTCGTGGAATCGGAAGGTGGCCGCTACGCCTACGTGGTGCGCGACGGCGTGGCCATCCGTACCGCCATCCGCCTGGGCGCCACCAGCGTGACGGCGGTGGAAATTCTCGACGGCCTGAAACAGGGCGACAAGATCGTCATTGCCGGCAGCGAAACGTTCGAGAACGCCGCCCGCATCTCCATCAACAATTAATCCATACACTGAAAGGCCCACCATGCTGCGCATGCATAACCTGAGCAAAGTCTATCGCACCCACATGATCGAAACCCACGCGCTGCGCGGCTTCGAGATCAATGTCGAGCAGGGCGAATTCGTCACCGTCACCGGCCCGTCCGGCTCCGGCAAGACCAGTTTCCTCAACATCGCCGGCCTGCTCGAAGAATTCACCGACGGCGAATACATCCTCGACGGCGTCAACGTCAAGGGCATGGACGACAACGCCCGCTCACGCCTGCGCAACGAAAAGCTCGGCTTCATCTTCCAGGGTTTTAACCTGATCCCCGACCTGTCGCTGTTCGACAACGTCGATGTGCCGCTGCGTTACCGTGGTTTCAACCGCGCCGAACGCCGCGAGCGCATCGAAGACGCGCTGGCCAAGGTGGGCCTCGCTTCGCGCATGAAGCACTACCCGGCCGAGCTGTCGGGCGGACAGCAGCAGCGGGTGGCGATCGCGCGCGCGCTGGCCGGCTCGCCCAAGCTGCTGCTGGCCGATGAACCAACCGGCAACCTCGACACGCAAATGGCGCGCGGCGTGATGGAACTGCTCGAAGACATCAACGCCCAGGGCACCACCATTTTGATGGTCACCCACGATCCCGAACTGGCGGGCCGCACGCGGCGCAACGTCCACATCATCGACGGCCAGGTTTCGGACCTGGTGCGCAAGTCGCCGTCGTTATACGACACCCAGCACACCAGCCACGTGGCCTGAGGAGACCCCATGTTCCAGTATTATTTTTTGCTCGGCCTGCGCAGCCTGCGCCGCAACCCGGCGCTGACCGCGCTGCTGGTGCTCACGCTGGCCGTGGGCGTGGCCGCCAGCATCGCCACGCTGACCATCCTGCACGTGATGTCGGGCGACCCGATTCCGCTTAAAAGCGACCGCCTGTTCGTGCCTGTGCTCGATAACGGCCCGCTGGCCGGCTACAAGCCCGGCGACGACGCCAACGACGACCAGCTCAGCTACACCGACGCCAGGAACCTGCTCAATGCCAACATCGGCGAACGGCGCACGGCCATGTTCGGCGTGGCCGGCCCGGTGGAGTCGGAGCGCGCCGACCTGGGCGTGTTCTCGGCCGGCGGCGAAGCGGTGACCGCCGACTTTTTCCCGATGTTCGATGCGCCGTTCCGCCACGGTCGGCCATGGAGTGCGCTCGAAGACAAGGCCGGCGCCGCCGTGATCGTGCTCAGCAGCCAACTGGCCGCCAAATTGTACGGCGACACAGTGCCGGTCGGCCGCCGCCTGCGCATCGCCGGCCATGCCTACCAGGTCATCGGCGTGCTGGAAAAATGGACCGTGGTGCCGCGCTTCCACCACATCATCGGCAACAGCGGCGGCGCCTTCAGCGAGGAGGACGAATTCTTCGTGCCGCTGTCCACCGCGATTGCGCACCAGATGGTCCGCAACGGCAGCTCTGGCTGCACGACTTCCCCTGGCGCCGGCTACCAGGCCTTCGTCGATTCGGAATGCACCTGGCTGCACTTCTGGTTCGAGCTGGCCAGCAGCCGCGACCGCCCCGCGCTGCAAAGCTTCCTCGACAGCTACGCAGCCGAGCAGCGCAAGCTGGGCCGCATGGAACGCCAGGCGCCCAACAAGCTGTATGACGTGCGCGAATGGCTCGACTACCTCAAGGTGGTGGGCAACGACAACAAGCTGTCGGCCTGGCTGGCGTTCGGATTCCTGATGCTGTGCCTGGTCAACACGATCGGCCTGCTGCTGGCCAAGTTCTCGGTGCGCGCACCCGAGGTGGGCATCCGCCGCGCGCTGGGTGCCTCGCGCCGCGAGATCTTCTACCAGTTCCTGCTCGAGAGCACGGTGGTGGGACTGGCCGGCGGCGTGCTGGGCCTGCTGCTGGCGTTCGGCGCGCTGGCCCTGATCGCCATGCAATCGAAGGAACTGACCAGGGTCGCGCACATGGACTGGATCATGCTGCTCACCACGTTTGCGCTGGCGGTGGCCGCCGCCATCCTGGCCGGCCTGCTGCCCACCTGGCGCGCCTGCCAGGTCACGCCGGCCCTGCAACTGAAATCACAATAAGGACACTCCATGGCACATCCGATACTTTCCGCGCTGTGGCGCAACAAGACCGGCCCGCTGCTGGTGGCCACCCAGGTGGCGCTGAGCCTGGCCATCCTGGCCAACGCGCTGTACATCGTGCAAGTGCGCCAGGCGGTGGCGGCGCGACCGTCCGGCGTGGCCCACGAGCAGCAGATCTTCGGCGTTGAAGTGCGCCGCATGGGCGTGGGCACGCACCAGGAGGAACTGGCGCTGCAGCAGCGCGAAACGGCCACGCTGCGCGCGGTGGCCGGCGTGCAGGCGGCCGCCGCTGCCAGCCAGGCGCCGCTCACCCGCTCCGGCAACTACAGCGGCCTGACCACCGACCGCAAGCAAGAAGTCATGCAAGCCAATACCACCAATTACGTGGTGGGCGACTCGATCGTGCAGGCCTGGGAACTGAAGCTGGTGGCCGGGCGCGATTTTCTGCCCAACGAATATATCGAAGTCGACCTGAATACCAGCAGGGAGCCGCCGCGCGTGGCCATCATCACCCAGGCGCTGGCGCGCAAGCTGTTTCCCGGCGTTGACAATGTGGTAGGCAAGACGATGTATAACGGCAGCGGCGCCACCGCGCGCGAACAGCAAATCGTCGGCGTGGTCGAGCGCCTGCAAACACCAGCCGCGCAAATCGACGAACGCGGCGAATTCTCCACCATCTCCCCCGCCCGCGTGACCGGCATGCCCGGCAACGACTACACCGTGCGCGCCGAACCGGGCCAGCGCGACCGCGTGATGAAGGAAGTGGAAGCGGCCCTGCGCGCGGCCTCGCCCACGCCGATCATCGTGCGCACCAAGAGCCTCGATGAATTTCGCAGTCTGCGCTACCGCGCCGACAACGCCATGGCCTGGATGCTGATCACCGTCAGCGCGCTGCTGCTGCTGATCACCGCCAGCGGCATCGTCGGCATGGCCAGCCTGTGGGTGACGCAGCGGCGCAAGCAGATCGGCGTGCGCCGCGCACTCGGTGCGCGCCGTATCGACATCCTGCGCTACTTCCTGGCCGAGAACTTCATGATCACCAGCGCCGGCGTGGCCACCGGCGTGCTGCTGGGCCTGGGCCTGAACCAGTTGTTGGTCAGCCAGCTCGAATTGCCACGGTTGCCGGCCGGCTACCTGGTGGCGGGCGCCGGCCTGCTGTGGCTGCTGGGTCTGGCTGCCGTGTACGGCCCGGCCTGGCGCGCGGCCAGCATCTCGCCGGCCACAGCCACCCGCAGCGCATGAACGTGGGCGGCCACGGGGCGGCAAGGCAATGTTATGCTGACGCCATGCCTACCGTACTCATCATCGACGACAACGCCGGCGTGGCCCTGGCGCTGGATGTGCTGTTCTCGCTGCACGACATCAGCACGCTGCGCGCCGCCTCGCCGCAAGAAGGCCTGCACCTGCTGGCGCGGCACCCGGTCGACCTGGTGCTGCAAGACATGAATTTTTCTGCCGACACCACGTCCGGCGAGGAAGGGGTGGCGCTGTTTCGCGCCATCCGCGCGCGCCACCCGGAGCTGCCGGTGATCCTGCTCACGGCCTGGACCCACCTCGACGCGGCGGTGGACCTGGTCAAGGCCGGCGCCGCCGACTACCTGGCCAAGCCCTGGAACGATACCCGCCTGGTGGCCACCGTCAACAACCTGATCGCCTTGGGCCAGGCGCGGCGCGACCTGGCCCGCCGCGAGCAGGCCGAGCAGCGCCAGCGGCGCGAACTCGAAGCCGGCCACGACCTGCGCGGCATGGTGTGGCAAGACCCGGCCACCGAACGCGTGATCCACCTCGCCTGCCAGGTAGCGCGCGCCGACGTGGCGGTGCTGATCAGCGGCCCCAACGGCGCCGGCAAGGAAGGCATCGCCGCCATCATCCAGGCCAATTCGGCCGTGCGCGACGGTCCGTACGTGGTGCTCAATTGCGGCGCCCTGCCCGCCGAGCTGATCGAGGCCGAACTGTTCGGCGCCGAAGCGGGCGCCTACACCGGCGCCACCCGCGCGCGCGAAGGCAAGTTCGAGGCGGCCGACGGCGGCACCCTCTTCCTCGACGAGATCGGCAACCTGCCGCTGGCCGGCCAGATGAAACTGCTGCGCGTGCTCGAAACCGGCCGCTTCGAACGGCTGGGCGCCAACCGCGAGCGGCAGGTGAAGGTGCGCGTGATCAGCGCCACCAACGCCGACCTGCCGGCCATGATCCGCGCCGGCACCTTCCGCGAAGACCTGTTCTACCGCCTCAACGTGATCGAACTGAAAGTGCCGCCGCTGGCCGCGCGCCCGGCCGACATCGTGCCGCTGGCCCACCATTTCCTCGGCGCCGGCAAACAGCTGCATGCCGCTGCCCAGGCCGCGCTGCTGGCGCACGGCTGGCCCGGCAATGTGCGCGAACTGAAAAATGTCATGCTGCGCGCCGGCTTGCTGGCGCGCAGCGACCTGATCCAGTTGGGCGACCTCGGCCTGCCAGCCGCGCCGGCGCCAATATCGGCGACGACCACGGCCGGCCCGGCCGCTGACGACGCCGGCCGCGAACCGGACCGCGACGCCATCGGCCTGGCCCTGGCGCGCGCCGGCGGCGTGGTGGCGCAGGCGGCGGCCGAACTGGGCCTGTCGCGCCAGGCGCTGTACCGGCGCATGGAACGCCTGGGCATCGTGCGGCCCTGATGAGCACGACTACCCCGCCGCCGGATCCGCACCGGCGTCCGCAAGGCATGCGCCTGTCCTTGCTCACCCGCTGGACTGCGCTGGTCGCCACCCTGGTCACGGTGGGCATCCTGATCGCCCAGGGCCTGAGCCACGTGCTGCCCGACCGGCCGCTGCTGGTGCTGGGGCTGTGCCTGCTCTGCGTGCTGCCGCTGGCCATCATCACCATCCGCGCCCAGCTCGACCACATGTTGTCGCTGTTCCGCGCCCTGACCGGCACCGTCACCAGCTACCAGGACGGCGATTTTTCGTTTTCCCTGCACTGGCCGCAAAACGACGAACTGCGCGACCTGGTGGACGCCCACAACGCGCTTGGCGACGTGCTGCGCCATCAACGGCTGGAACTGGTGCAACGGGAGTTGCTGCTCGACACCATGGTGCAGAACACCCCGGTGGCGATGCTGCTGGTGAGCGGCGGCGGCAAAGGCGTGGCAAGCAGCGGCGCGGTGGTGTATGCCAACATTGCCGCACGCCAGTTGCTGGACCAGGGCCGCAAGCTCGAAGGCCAGCGCCTCGACACCATCCTGGCGCGGGTGTCGCCGGCGCTGTCGGAAGCGCTGGCGCGTGGCGGCGACGGCTTGTTTACCACTACCGGGACCGGCGCCGGAACCGGGTCCGGAACCGGGTCCGGCGACGAGGCAGAGGAAGAGGTCTACCACCTGGCGCGGCGCAGCTTCCAGCTCAACGGCCGCCGCCACGAACTGCTGCTGCTGCGCCAGCTGACCATGGAACTGCGGCGCCAGGAGGTGCAAACCTGGAAAAAAGTGATCCGCGTGATCAGCCACGAATTGAACAATTCGCTGGCTCCGCTGACCTCGCTGGCCCACTCCGGCGCCGAGCTGGTGCGCCGGGGCCAGACCGAACGCCTGCCCCACATCCTCGCTACCATCGAGGAACGCACGCGCCACCTCGAGACTTTCATTCTCGGTTACGCCCGCTTCGCCAAGCTGCCCACGCCGCGCCTTGCAATGCAACATTGGACGCCGTTTTTGGCCGCATTAGGCGAGCAAATCGTGTTTCGCGTGACCGGTGCGCTGCCGCCCGAACCGTGTGCATTCGATCCGGCGCAGCTCGAACAGGCGCTGCTCAACCTGGTCAGGAATGCCCACGAATCGGGCTCGCCACCGGACCAGGTGACGCTCGAGGTGCGGCGGCAACAGGACCTGGTGCGCATCGACGTCCACGATCGCGGCCCCGGCATGAGCGATACCGTGCTGACCAACGCGCTGGTGCCTTTCTATTCGACCAAGCGCAGCGGCACCGGCCTGGGCCTGGCGCTGGCCCGCGAGATCATCGAGGCCCACGGCGGACGCATCACGCTGAGCAATCGCGACGGGGGCGGACTCACTGTGACCCTGATGCTTCGGAGCGTCTAAAAAACCGCCATCGCTGCGTCTTGCTCTGAAGGTTATTTGGAAGCTCCTGGTGTCTGTTACGCGCAACGCGAAACGACCGGACTCGACATTAAAATTTTAAAATTTGCGCAACGGAAATTAATATACAGTAATATTTGTGCAGTGCGCCCCGGACGATAAAAAAAAGCTATCAAAATATAAAAATACATAAGTAAATATAAAATTGACAAGCTATTGAGCCCATCGTAAGTTGACGTGTAGTTTGCGTTTTCTTGAATCTTCCTCGGGTCTTTATTAAGCGGAGTCATATAATGAAATTAAAATTTATCGCACTGGCAGCCATGCTGGCCGGATCCATCGCCACCGGCGCTCACGCAGGCACCATCAACGGTGTCAACACACCTGACATCGTGCTGAAGCAAAACAGCACCAATTCAGATTACTGGACTGCCGGCTTCAGCAACGTGCCTGTCAATGGCAGCACCGGTACCTTTACCGATATCTTCACCTTCACCCCTGAACTGACCGGCCCGGCGTTTGCCAGCGGCGCCCTGATCAACTTCTCGCTGTTCGACTACGGCGACTTGCGTTCGATCACCGCTACGCTCAACAACAACGCCTTCACTGCGTCGTCGACCGTACCCGGCCTGTTCACGCTCGATCCAGTCCTGCTGGGCGCAGGTCCGCTCACGCTGACCATCAGCGGCATCGTGTCGTCGGCCGGCGGCTCCTACGGCGGCAACCTGAACGTGCTGGCCGTACCGGAGCCGGAAACCTACGCCATGATGTTGGGTGGCCTGGGCCTGCTGGGCTTCATGGCCCGTCGCCGCAAGAAGAATTAAGACTCCGCGCAACACACCCGAAAAGACGCTCCGGCGTCTTTTTTTTTGCCGCCAGCGTTACAATGCCGGCCATGTCTTCCATTCCCACCCGCTTCGACCAGCCCGGCCACCCATCGGCCACCATCACCGAATACCAGGGCGTGCGCAGCCTGCACCTGGGCACCTCGTGGGTGCAAGGCGCCATGCGCATCGCCAAGCCCGACAACATCGAGCTCGAGTACGTGCAGATGATGATGATGTGGCTGCTCTTTATCGACAGCCCGCGCCACATCGTGCAGCTGGGCCTGGGCAGCGCCGCCTTGACCAAGTTCAGCTACCGCCGCATTCCGACCGCGCGCGTGACCGTGGCCGAACTCAATCCCAACGTGATCGCCATGTGCCGGGCGCAGTTCGCCCTGCCGTCCAACGACGAGCGCCTCGACGTGCGTGAAATGAACGCCATGGACTTCGTGCTCGATACCGCCAACCACGGTACGGTGGACGTGTTGCAGGTGGACCTGTACGACGAAGAGGCGCGCGGCCCGGTGCTGGACTCGCCCGAGTTCTACCAGGCCTGCTACGACACCCTGGCCGACGGCGGCATCATGACCACCAATGTGTTTGGCGACTTTTCCAACTACGACAAGAATTTGCAGGCGATGGAGCTGGTGTTCGACGCCGTGGTGTGGCTGCCGGAGGTCCACGATGCCAACATCGTGGTGATCGCTTTCAAACAGGCGCCGGTGATCGATTTCTCGGTGCTGTACGAGCGCGCCGGGCAGATCAAGAAAACACTTAATTTGCCGGCCAAGGCCTGGGTCAACGGTTTGAAGGGCTGGATGCTGGACCAGCGCTAGCGTTCGCCGGCGATGCAGGCGCGCCACACTTTGCGCGCGACCACGTGGAACACGTGACTGGCGCCAGCCCAGCTTACGATACATTGCGTTACATGGCACGCACTATCGTCGTGACAGCGTGATAAGTATTTATTCTGCAACATTGTCCATCGTCTGCGTAGAAAGCCTGATTGCTGCGGGGCTTGCCTGCGACTAGTATTTTTTGACCGGCCGGTACCACCGTCCGTCCACCACAAAAAAAACTGGAAAGAGACCATGACAAGAGCACCCCACTTCAAGCGCAGCCGTATTGCCCGCGTCATCGCTGGCGCCGTCGCCCTGCTGGCCGCCGGCCAGTCCGGCGCGCAATCGGCCGCCGACGAACAGGCCGCCAAAGAACAAACTGTGGTCGTACTGGGTTCGCGCACGGTCGCCAAGACCGCGCTCGATACGTCGTCCCCGGTCGGCCTGATCAGCCTGAAAGACATGCAGACCGCCGGCCCGCTGGAACTGGGCAAGCTGCTGCAAACGCTGGACCCCTCGTTCAACTTCTCCAGTACTTTCATCAGCGACGGCACCGACAGCATCCGCCCCGCCACCCTGCGCTCGCTGGGCCCGGACCAGGTGCTGGTGCTGGTGAACGGCAAGCGCCGCCACCAGCAGGCACTGGTCAACGTCCAGCAAAGCGTGGGGCGTGGCTCGGCCGGCACCGACATCAACGCCATTCCGCTGGCGGCCATCCACCACATCGAAGTGCTGCGCGACGGCGCGGCCGCCCAATACGGCTCCGATGCGATTGCCGGCGTGATCAACATCGTGCTCAAATCGCAGGTCAAGGAGACCTCGGTGAGCGGCACCTACGGCACCACGTCCGAAGGCGACGGCGACCTGTATTCGGCCAGCGCCAACACCGGCGTGGCGCTGGGCCAGGACGGCGGTTACCTGAACCTGACGGTCGAAGCGCGCAAGCGCGGCGAGACCAACCGCGCCGGCGTCGACTCGCTGCGCGTCGATCCGCCGCGCGTGACGCAACATATCGGCGACAGCAACACGCGCGACCTGTACTTCTGGTGGAACGCCGCGATCCCGATCGACAAGCAAAGCGAGTTCTACGCCTTTGGCGGCCTGTCCAAGCGCAAGGGCGACTCGTTCGGCTTCTTCCGCTCGGCCGGCGACGACCGCACCGTACCGGCCGTGCATCCGAACGGCTTCCTGCCCGCCATCCACACCGACATCAAGGACGCCTCGTTCGCGTTTGGCTACCGGCGCGACCTGACCAATGACTGGAAGGCCGACATCAGCATCAACCACGGCGCCAGCGAACTGGCGTTCCACGAATCGGACAGCATCAACACCAGCTACTGGTACGAACCGCGCCCGGGCGGCGGCATCTACGCCGAATCGCCGCGCGAGGCCGACACCGGTACCCTGAAATTCAACCAGACCACCTTCAACGCCGACATCAAGGGACCGGTCAAGCTGGGCGACGCCAGCATCTTCGTGGCCACCGGCTTCGAATACCGCCGCGACAACTACCAGATCGTTGCCGGCGACCCGGTCTCGTACCAGTACGGCCGCACCAACAACCCGGCCATCCGCATCGTCGGCCAGAACGGCAATACCGCCGCCTCGGGCATCCAGGGCTTCCCCGGCTACACGCCCGCCACCGCAGTCGATGACGGCCGCCACAACATCGCGCTGTTCCTCGACGTCGAGCACAAGCCGGTGGACAACGTCACCCTGGCCGGCGCCGTGCGCTACGAAAAATACTCGGACTTCGGCAATACCGTCACCGGTAAGCTGAGCGCGCGCTGGGACCCGACCAAGACCGTCGGCGTGCGCGGCAGCCTGTCCTCCGGCTTCCGCGCACCGAGCGTGCAGCAGGAGTTCTACAGCTCCGTCTCCACCAACCTCAATAACGGCGTGCTGACCGAAACCCTGACCGCGCGCCAGGGCAGCGCCGTCACGCAGGCCTTCGGCATCGCCCCGCTCAAGGAAGAGACCTCGCGCAACGCCAGCGTAGGCCTGGTGCTGCGCCCGGCCTCGAACATGTCGCTGACGGTGGACGCGTACCAGATCAAGATCCGTGACCGCATCGTGTTCTCGAGCGAGATCGCGCCGGAAGCGAACGGCGGCCCGATCGCCAACGTGCTGCGGCCACTGGGCGTGGGCCAGGCGCAGTTCTTCACCAACGCGGTCGATACCCGCACCCGTGGCCTCGACATCGTGGCCGAACACACCAGCAAGTTCGCCTCGTCGGCGCTGGTGCTCTCGGGCCAGCTGGGCTTCAACAAAACGGAGGTGAGCAAGCGCCATTCGACATCGTCGGTACTGAGCGGCGAGACCCTGTTCGACCAGGCGCAGGTGACCCTGATCGAACGCGGCCAGCCGCGCAAGCACCACGTGGTGGCGGCCGATTACACCAACGGTCCATGGAACCTCAACGCCCGCGCCAACTATTACGGCGAAGTGCAGGCGCAAAGCTTCAGCCCCCTGCATACGTGGGATGCCAAATGGCTGGTCGACACGTCGGTACGCTATGCCTTCAGCAAGCGCACCTTCCTGAGCCTTGGCGTCAACAACCTGTTCGACCAGTTGCCGTCCGAGTGGACCAACGGCGGCGACTTCCCGAAACTGGGCTTTACGCGTTGCTGGGAGACCTGCCCGTTCGGCGTGAATGGCCGCTCGATGTACCTCCGCGCCGACACGGCGTTTTAAGCGACCACGGCAAACCTGCTGCGCGGCCCGGTGTCGCCCCTGCGTTGCTGGCGGCGGTTGTATGCCGCCAGGTGCACCACCGCCGCCAGCCGCCTGACCAGGTCTTCCATTTCCTCTGCCGGCACCTGTGCGTAGCCGAGCATCAGTCCTTTCCAGCCCGAGCCGCCGTGCGTGTCATGGCGGCTCAGGGCATTGACCACCACGCCATGCGCCAGCGCCTGCGCGCTGATCGCCGCGTCGTCCAGGTCCTGGTCGCGCAGGCGCAGTGACAAATGCATGCCTGCCGACGCGCCGTGCACCGTCGCCACCGCTCCCATGTGCTGTTCCAGCGCCACCACCAGCGCATCGCGCCGCTGCCGGTACAGGCGCCGCATGCGCCGCACGTGCAGCGCGAACTGGCCGCTGCGCAGGAACTCGGCCAGCGCCAGCTGCTCGGCCGCGCGCCCGCTCGCATGTGATTGCGCGCGCATGGCGGCAAACGCTGGCGCCAGCGCGCGCGGCACAACGACAAATCCGATGCGCAGTCCGGGGAACATGGTCTTGCTGAAGGTGCCCAGGTACACCACCGGCGCGTCCGGCGCCAGACCCTGCATGGCCGACAGCGGCGCACCGTCGTGGCGGAATTCGCTGTCGTAGTCGTCCTCGATGATAAGGGCGCCGGCCACGCGCGCTGCGTCAATCAGCGCCAGCCGGCGCCGCAAGCTGAGCACGCTGCCTACCGGGTACTGGTGCGACGGCGTGGTGTAGACCAGGCGCGGAGGACGCAGCAGCCAGTCGTTTGCCGTAGGCGCGATGCCGTCGTCGTCGACGTCGATGCCGGTCACGGCCAACCCGGCCCCGCGTGCGGAGGCCAGCGCGCCGCCGTAGCCTGGGTTCTCAAGCCAGATGGTGTCGCCGGCGTCGGCCAGCGCGCGCAGGCACAGGTCGAGGCCACTCTGGGCGCCGTCGGTGATGAACACCTGGCCCGCTTCGCACACCACGCCGCGCGCGGCACGCAGGTGATCGGCGATTGCCGCCCGCAGTTCGGCTTCGCCGCACGGATCGCCGTAATTGAGTTGCGCGGGCGTGAGGGTGCGCCAGGCGCGGTCCACCAGGCGCCGCCACGAGGCCGTCGGAAACTGGTCGAGCGCCGGCACGCCGGGCACAAAAGCGCCCATGCGCTGGGCGGTGCCGTAGAGCGGGCGCAGGTTGCGCGCGCGGTGGGACAGACCGGTGGTGCTTATCGTCGCGCTGGCGCCGCTGTTGGCGGTTGTGATAGCCGCTTGCGGCGCCGCCATCGTCGCCATCGTTGCCACCGTCGTGCCACGGCGGTCGGTAGTGACGAAACCCTCGCTGGCCAGTTGTTCGTACGCGTACAGCACGGTGTTGCGGGCCACGTGCAATTCCTCCGCCAGCGCGCGCGAGGCGGCCAGGCGGGTACCGGCAGCCAGGGTGCCATCTCGGATGGCCGTGCGCAGGCATTCGTGCAGCAGGCGCTGGCGCGGCCAGGCGCGGTGACGGTGCTGGTCCGCATAGGTGGCAAGCAGCCGGGCAAGATCCATTCTGTGGCTCCATAAAAATAGGTGATTGTGGACCTTATTTCAGGGCCAGCAACGCATTATATTGGTGTCTCACCTTTCTGGATGGAGAACATGAACGACCACACCGAAGCCCCCAGCGCCCGCACCCGCGTGCGCCGCGTCGCCACCAACGCGCATTACGACGCCGCCACCCTCCACGCCATCATCGATGCCGCCTACCTGTGCCACATCGCCTTTACCGATAACACGGGCGCGCACTGCATCCCCACCGCCTGCTGGCGCGACGGCGCTTACCTGTACATCCACGGCTCCAACGGCAGCCGCATGCTCAAGCGCCTGCAGGAAAGCGACGCGTGCGTGACCATCACCCACGTGGACGGCCTGGTGATGGCGCGATCGGCCTTCAGCCACTCGATGAACTACCGCTCGGCGATGATTTACGGGCGCTTCGAAGTGGTCGCCGACGAGGCGGCGCGGCGAAAAGCGATGGAAGACTTCATGGAGCAGTTGCTGCCGGGACGCCAGGGCGAAGTGCGGCCTGGGTCGGACAAGGAATACGCGGCAACGACGGTGATGCGCATCGCGCTGGACGAAGCGGCCTGCAAGGTGCGCAGCGGCGGACCGAAGGACGACGAGGAAGACCTGTCATGGCCGGCGTGGGCAGGCGTGCTGCCGTTTGCGCAAACCCGGCTGGCGCCGGTGGCCGATGCAGCCTGCGCCATCGAGGCGCCGGCGCATATAACAGGATGGCAGAACGGTTGAACCGTTACCCCGCAACCCGGAGACCGGGGTCGGACCCGACGGGTCCGACCCCATCGGGTGGCCGTGCGGGGTTGCCGTGTTGCTCGCGCCACCAAAGCGCCAGCAGGCACAACGCAAACAGTACCGCGAACGGCATCACCGGCAGCGGCCGATCATGGCTGGCGGTGCCGGCGACCTCGGTACCGCCAGCCCGCGCTGCATAAACCGCGGTCGCCTCGCGCCGCAATCCCCGCTGCCACGCCGGCCAGTCGGTGGGCGCATACACGTAGTGGCGCCCCGCTTCCAGGCCCGCGCTGCGCAGCACCAGCCACCCCGGCTGCGGCGGCCATACGGCAGCGCACACGGCATCGGCTTTGTCTTCCCGCGCCAGCAGGCGGGCATCGGCCAGGCCGTCGATGCGCAGCACTGCGCCTGGTTTGACGCCCTGCGCGCAGATCTCGGTGCGCAAACCAGGCAACGGTAGCAGGTCCGCCAACACCCAGCCGGTCTTTTGTTCTCCGGCCAGCGCCATCGCATCCATCGCCCCCTGCCACCACAGCGCCAGCGCGCGTGGCGCGCTGATCGCATAGCGGTGCCAGTCGGCCACGCCGATCCATACCACGCGTCCTGGCCCCATGGTTCTCTGCCAGGCCCACGGCCGCGACTTGCTGTCGCGCGCCAGCACGGTCCACTCGCCGCCGGGCGCATCGTCCGGATTGAGCGCAGCCGGCGCCAGTGTCATCTCCTCGCCGGCGATGGTGAACCGGCGCTGATCTTCCTGTTCCGTGGTCGGAGACTGCGGCCGCACCCGCAGGCCAAGCTCGCGCTGCCACAACGCCGCATCGGCCGCATTGCCGCCCAGGACCACCAGCGGTACGCCCTGCCGCACCTGCGCCAGCAAGGCTGCGCGCGCGGCTGGCGCCAGCTGCTCGACGTGGGCGGCATCGACCACCAGCGCGTTCGGCGCAGTGATCGGTGCGCGTGCGGTTTCGCTGCGGGCAATCGCCTTGCCCAGCACCACCTGCCAGTCGAGCACCGCGCCGCCGTCGGTCAGCAGGCGGTTGAGGGCGCTGGCGTCGAACGATGGCGCGTTGAAGCGGCCGACGATATTGAGCGGCACCGGCGCCGTCACTTGCAGCGGTACCGGCCCGGCGGCGACGACCTTGCCGGCAGCGTCGAGCACGCGCGCGTGCAGGACCATCGCTTCGGCCACTGGCGGCAACCATTGCACCGATCGTTGCGTTGATTGATCGCCGGCTTTGCCAGGGACCTTTGCAGTGTTGACGGCATTGGCGGCAATGGTGGGGCTGGCGGCACGCGTGGCATCGGCGCCATCGGAGGCGCCAGTGGCGGAATCAGCCAGCACCTGGCCATTCTCGGCCAGCAGTTGCAGCCGCCACGCGCCCTGGGCTTGCGGGCGATGCACGGTCAGCGTAAACACGCGGCCCAGCGCCATCGTGCGCGGGAAATCGAGCGACAGCGCTTCTTCTTTACCTGGCGTCCAGCGCAGCGGGCGGGCCGGCAGATCCTGCCATTGCGCGGCGCGCAGGCCGTCACCGGCCAGGTCGATCGCGCCGGCATCGGCAATCGCCTGCAATGGGGCGTCGGCGATGGCGCCACGGCTATCGGTGGTCACCGCCTGCGCGGGCGCAGGTACCCGAAGGCGGACTTCGGCCAGCGCTGCGGCCAGCGCCACACCCGCCAGCAGGACCAGCAGCACATCGAGCCATCGCCGCCGCCGGCCATACAGGGCGGCGCCGAGGATGCCGACAGCCAGTGCCACGCAGGCAGGCGCCAGTTGGGTGATCGTGATCATGGTTGCGGCTCCGGGTTCTGCTTTTCCCCGTTACGCCAGGCGTTCACGAACGGCGATTGCGCTGCGGTGCGTCCCTGCACCAGCACCGGCGCGTCGGTCAGTGTACCGCGCAGCCAGGCGCGCAGCGGACCGCGACACGGCACGCAGCCATCCTGCACATCCTGTACTGCGCGTTGCGCCGCCAGTTTCTGTTCCGGGTCGGCGATGCGGGCGCCGACGGCGTCGCGCGCGGCCTTGCTCCACAGCGCCGGCAGCGCGCCGTCCTGCGCCAGCGCCTGCACCAGGTCGCGCACTTCGGCCGGTACCGTGTCGTCGGGCGCGCCTTGCGCGCGCTTGTAACTCATGGCGCCCACCATGTCGCCGCTCATGCGCTTTTCCTCCTTGAGCGCGGGCGGCACAAAGGCGGTGCGGTGCAGGTACACGCGTTCGGCGGCCTGCAGTTCCTTGATGGCGTCCAGCGCCTTGTATTCCGGCCCCAGTGCGGCCTTGGGCGCGACCGCGCGCAGCGATTTTTCAGCGTCCCACATGGCCGCCAGCGCGCGCTTCAATATCGCCTTGGTTTGCGGATCGAAAATGGTGGCGTTGTCTTCCTGGTCGTGGACGTGGCCGAAGCGCTGCATGGCGCCCACTTCGGTGCCCAGCGACTGCTTGCCGTGCTGTGCTTCCTCCCCATGCTCCTTTTTCCCCTCATGTCCCCCATGTCCCTCATGCTCACCATACTCTTCGTGGCCGTGTTCGTCGCCGAACAGGCTCGACTCCTCGCCCAGGAACTGGCCGTAGCGCAGCCGCAGCGCGGCCTGGTCGGCGGCGATCGCCTCGCTGCGCGCGCGCAGGTCGGCCAGCTTCGGCCGCGCCTGCAGGTCCGCCACCAGTTGCTCGGTATCGATGATGACTTGGCGCTGGCTGCGCAAGCTCTCCGGCTTGACCATGGTCGGCAGCGCGGTCGAATCGACACTTTCGGCCTCGGGGCCCGGCAGGCGCAGCGTGTAGGTCGGCGACTGCACGGTATGCGGGTTTTCCGGGTCGTTATCGGTGGCGCGCACGAAGAAGTACAGTTCGTCGCCCGGCTCCATGCCCAATTCAAGCAGGGTCCACTGCTTGTTCCAGTTGCGGTGCTTCGGGTCGCTGGATTTGGGCAGCGGCACTTCGCGGTCGGTGAAGCGCACGTTCTCACCGCTGCCGCGCGCCAGTGTCATATGCAGGCTGGCGCGCACGATGGCGTAATCGTCACGCACCACCACGGCGATGCGCGCGGTTGTCGCGTCCTTGGCCAGCAGGTGGATCAATTCTTTCGGCTCGGCGATGGTGACCTGCGGCGCCTGGTCGGGTGTAACCCGGATGTTATAGCGCGCGCCGCCGGCGGCGCCGGCCTTACCGGCGCGCCAGAACAGCGAGTCTTGCACGCGGCGGCTGGCGCAGACCTCGCCCACGGCCAGGATGGCGCCGTCGCTCAGTTCCACCACCGCCCTGGCAGGCGGCTGCCCGGCTGGTTGACGAACGCACCACTGCACCTGCGCATACTGCGGCACCTGGATATCGCGGGCGCCGGTCTCGAAGGCGGCCACGCCGGTGTAGCCAGGCGGCGCCACGCGCAGGTAGACTTCACCGGCGACCACGGGCAGGTTGGCCGCTGGCGCTGCGGCGGCTGGAGCGGACACGTGTGCGGCACGGGCATCGTAGAACCAGGCGGCGCCGGCGGCGATCAACGCGAGCGCTATCGGCGCGACAAACGACGGCGTGGCCAGCGGTGCGCGGTGGCGGGCAATGGCGCGGTAGTCGTTACCGGTCAGGCTGGTGGCCAGGCGCGCCTGCAAGCGTTGCTGCTGCAAGCGCGCCATTGGCGTACGGGCTTCGGCTGCGAGCAGCGCGCTGCTGTCTTCCATTGCCGGCACGGCGGCGTCGAGCCAGGCGTTCCACTGCCCGGCGATGCGCCGATGCCAGCGCCAGGCATCCAGCGCCAGGCCGAGCACCCAGGCGGCAAATGCCGCCAGCAGCCACGCGCGCATGGCCGGCAACAGGACAAGGGCAGCTACCAGCGGGACCAAGGCGGCCAGCCAGCATGGCGCGCGGCGGCGCAGCACGGCGGCCCACAGCCGCTGGCGCAACAGGTCAGGCGCGGCGGGCATGGGTCAGACTCCGTTCCAGTAAAAACAGGGCCAGCAGGAGCCAGGCGATCCAGTGCGCGGGACTGGCATCGGCCACTGCCGCTGCCGCTGCCGTGGAAAACTTGTGCGACGGCGCCGGGTACGCCGGCGCCGGTGCCGCAGCTAGCAGGCGCCATGCCTGGTACAACGCGCGCGCCGTCTGCGCGTCTCGCGGCGGGAAAGCGGTCGAGGTCCACAGCCGGCCGCGCGGGCTGTCGGCATAGCGCAAGGTAATGCCGTTGATGGTGATGGTCGTGGCCTTGTCCAGTTCAGGCCAGTCCTTGTCACTGCCGGCCCGCAGCCACCAGTGGGGCGCGCGCCAGCCTGGCGGCGGCGCCAGCCCCGGCGTGTCGCAGACGATCAATTCGGTTGCGGCGACAGGGGCGGTGGCGAGCGCATAACGTTGCGCGCCATCGCCAGCCTGGCCAAATGCGGCAAACAGCGAGCGCCACGCGGGCTCGCGTTCGGACGTTGCTGACAGCACGACCTGGTGCTGCACCGCTGGCGCGGCGGGGGCGACGGACGCAGCCTGCACCCGTAATTCCACCGCATGACCGAACTGCGGCGCCCGCGCGGTCATGCCGATCTGCCCTTCGCGCGCCACGATCAGCAGCCGCGCGTCGGCGCGCCAGTCACGTTCGTTCTTGCGCAGCCAGGCCAGCGCGTCGGGCGGCAGGTCGATGCGGCGCGCGTCGCTCATGCCGGCATCGGCAATCTGGCGCGTAGCCCAGGCCTGGTCGGCGCCGGCATCGACCAGCACCGTGTCGCCGCGCCACAGCAACACAGTGGCGGCCAGCCAGGCGATCAGCGATATCAGCAACAGGCAGCGCACCAGCAACAGCAGGCGGTCGCGCCACTGCCACACGCGCAACTGCTCGGGCGCGGCAGCCGGTAAAAAGCGCGCGGTGGCCAGCGGCGTGGCGTCGAGGCGCTGGCGTTTCTGGCGGTGCCACCAGATCGGCAGCAACAGCACCGGCAGCGCCAGCCACCACCAGGGATAGCTACTGGTGATCAACCGCGCGCTCCCGCTTTCTGCAGCCAGCGCCGCAGCACGTCGGCCAGCGGCTGCTCGATGCACGCCTCGTGGTGGACCATGTCGTTCTGGCGGCAGCTGGTGGCAATCGCAGCGAAGTGCGCGCCGCTGCGCTCCAGGTACGCGGCGCGGTCGGATTTTGTATACCGGTGCAGGCCGGCGTCCTGCTCGGGATCGCGGTACGCCGCGCCTGAAGCAAAATCGGCATCGACCTCGGCGCGCGTGCGCACCGTGAGCAGGCGCACGTCGTGGTGCAGCTTGCGCAGGCGCAGCAGCGCTTCGGACAATGGCGACGGCCCATACTGGCCGTGCCAGTCCAGGCCATCGGTGGCGGCCAGCACCAGGCCGGGCGCACGCGCAAAGTGCAAACTCGCTTTGAGTACCTGCGCCGTTGGCGGCAAACCGTCGGGCCGCGCCGCCGCCAGCCGCGCCAGCACCCGCTGCAAGTGGCGCGGGCCGCGATCGGCCGGCGTAAACGCTACCTTGCCGCCGCTGCAAATGGCCAGGCCAAAGGCGTCACCCTGGCGCTGGGCAATGGCGGCCATGCAGGCCAGCGCGGTGCGCGCGAACCACAGTTTATTGACGCCTTCGAGCTCGCGGCTCGGTTCCGCCATCGACGCCGTGGCGTCGAGCCACAGCCAGGTGGCGACGTGGCTGTCGCGTTCCGCCTCGCGCACGAAATAACGGTCTGCGCGCGCCAGCAACTTCCAGTCCACGCGGCGCCATTCGTCGCCGGGGGCGTAGGCGCGGTACTCGGAGAACTCGACACCGGCACCACGTTCGCGGCCCGCGTGGATACCGTGGCCGAGACCAGCCAGCACGTGGCGGATCACCAGCTCCAGGTCGCGCGTGGCGGCCATCATGGCGTTGGTTGTAGCGGCCATTAGTCTGGACGGATATGCTCGCGCAGCGCCAGCAGGATGTCGGCGATTGCCACGCCATCTGCCTCCGCCTCGAAGTTGCGGATCACGCGGTGCGCCAGCACCGGCAGCAGCATGGCTGCAATGTCTTCGCGGGTGACCGCCAGCCGGTTGTGCATCAGCGCCCGTGCCTTGGAGGCCAGCACCAGCGCCTGCCCGGCGCGCGGGCCGGCGCCCCAGCCCACATGCTGCTGCACCGCCGGCACGGTGGTGATTGCCGGGCGGGTAGCGCGCACCAGCCGGGTGGCGTACGCCAGCAGGTGGTCGCCGATTTCGATATCGCGCGCCAGCTGCTGCAGGCGCAGCAGCGTGGCTACGTCCATCACCGGCTCGGCATCGCGGAGGCCGGCGTTGGTGGTGGCGGCGACCATGCGGATTTCCTCTTCCTCGGTCGGATAGACGACGTCGATACGCAGCAGGAAGCGGTCGAGCTGCGCCTCGGGCAGCGGATAGGTGCCGGCCTGCTCGATCGGGTTTTGCGTCGCCAGTACAAAAAACGGGCGCGGCAGCATGTGGGTCTGGCCGGCGAAGGTGACGCTGCGCTCCTGCATCGCCTCGAGCAGCGCCGACTGGGTTTTCGGCGGTGCGCGGTTGATCTCGTCGGCCAGCAGCACCTGCGTGAAAACGGGACCGGGCTGGAAGCGGAACGTGCGCTTGCGCGTGGCTTGATCTTCTTCCAGTATCTCGGTGCCGACGATATCGGACGGCATCAGGTCGGGCGTAAACTGCACGCGGTGAAACGCCATGTCGGTCGCCTGAGACAGCGACTTGACCAGCAGCGTCTTGCCCAGTCCCGGCACGCCTTCCACCAGCGCATGGCCGCCAGCGAGCAGGCAGATGATGAGCGAGTCGATCACGTTTTCCTGGCCGATGATCACCTTCGACATGCTGCCCTTGAGCGCCGCCACCTTCGCGCACAAGGCGCCGATTTCCGTTTCGTCCCAGGCGACTGCGCCCACCGCATCCTTCATTTAAGCTCCCAACGCGTATTGAATGATATTGACCGCAAAGCGGGTGTTGTCGACCGCCAGAAAACGCTTGTTGCGAAAGTCATAGTCCCACTCGCAGCCGTAGTCCTTGTTGCTGTACAGGATGCGCACCCGCCCGCCCACTTCCACCGCCTTCAGGTAGTCGTGGACCAGGTCGTCGCCCCAGCCATTGAGTTCCACGCCGGTGGTCGGCGGTCCCTCGAACTTGAAGAAGCTCGAATAAATCGCGTGGTTGTTGGCGATCTTCTGCAAGGCGCGCTTGCCGAAGATGCTGGCGATCTCGGACTCGAACGACTTGGCGAACAGGCCGTCGATGTCGTGGTTGCAGTCATCGACAAACACGAAGCCGCCGCCCTTGACGTACCGCTCGAGGTTCTTGCGCTCGGCCGGCGTGAACTGCACCAGCTTGTGGCCTGCGAAGTAACAGAACGGCGCCTCGAGCATCTTGGGGTCGGACAGGGCCACGATGCGCTCCACCGGATCGACACGCAAGGTCGTGTACTCGACCAGCGAATTGAGCACGTTGCTGGGCATGCGCACATCGACGTCCCAGTCGCCCGACTCGTAGGTCAGGCGGGTGAAGTAAAAATCCCAGGCCACAGCTGTCCGCCCTCTCGTTATATTTCGGGATGCCTACACCGCGTCCGACAGCGACGTGAAGTTAAAGTCGCGCACCTTCATCGGCGGGATCATCATCTGGTAGCGCACTTCGTCGCCGCCGATCACGACCGGCTTGCCCAGTTCCTCGATATTGTTGAGCATAGAGACCGGGCTTTCGTTGAAGCGGAAGTTCTTGATCGGGTGCTTGATCTTGCCGTTCTCGATGTAGAAGGTGCCGTCGCGCGTCAGGCCGGTGAGCAGCAGCGACTGCGGATCGACCATGCGGATATACCAGGTGCGCGTCACCAGCACGCCCTTCTTGGTCGAGGCGATCAGCTCCTCGGTGGACTTGCCGCCGCCCGACATGATCATGTTGCCATGGCGGCCGGTAGCGCGCTTGCCCTGCTTCTCGGCCCAGTAAGGCGTGTAGTCGAGCGAGGCGATCTTGCCGCCCTTGATCACGTCGGTGCGCTCGCGCGCCAGCATCGAGGCATTGTCCCAGCCCAGCACCGGCACGTCCGGATTCCAGGGATCGGCCCACAGGTTGACCTGCTCGTCGAACAACTTTTCACCGAGGCGATTGCCGCCACCTTTTTTCGACAGGAAGCTGCGGCCCTCGTCGGCCTGGCGCGCGTCGAACGCGCCGAACATGCGGCCGATGATTTCCGACGTGGCGGCCGGCTCCAGGATCACCGTGTAGCGCCCCGGCTCGATGGCTTTCGCATTGACCGAAGTGAGCGCCTTTTCGATGGCGATCTCGGATGCCTCGCGGGCGTCGAATCTGGCGGCGTCGTTGGCCGACCGCGTGACCCAGCCCGAACCGAGGCCGTCCTCGGTGCGGGTGGTGACCGTGAAACCAAGGTTGGTCAGGGTCTGGTAGCCGAACACGCCGTTGGAGTTGGCCACCGTTTCGAAACCGGTGGTGTCGCTGAAGAAGCCGGCGGCAACCAGGCCCTTCTTGCGGGCCATCTCGATGCTGGCGCCAGCCACGCTGGCGCGGTACTCGGGATCGATGGCGGCGGTGGCCGCGCTGAACGTGGACGACGGTTTATACAACTGGCCTTTCACGGCCGGCAGAAACTCCGGGTTCTCCGGCGCCAGGCGCGCTACTTCCTCGGCACGGCGTACGGCTTTTTCCAGCGACTTGTCATCGAACTCGTTCACCGACGCCGTGCCCTGGCGTTTGCCGAAGGCCACGCTCACGGTGAGCTGGGTGTTCTGCACCAGGCCGGCGGTGGAGACGCTGTTGCGCGCATAGCGCACGTTGCCGCGCTGGCTGCCCGAAATCTGCACCCGGCATTCGTCGGCTTTCGACAGCCCCATCACCTTGTCGCAAATCCGTTTTGCTTCGTCTTGCGTGAGCATCTTCATGGTTATCCTATCTTGCGTGCGGTGTTGATCACATTGATGCCGTTGAAGCGCGTAGTGGGCGAACCATGCGACACCGCGCTCACCTGGCTCGGCTGGCCCTTGCCATCGAAGAAGGAGCCGCCCATGCGCCAGTCGCGCGCATCGCACAGCGCGGTGCAGGCATTCCAGAATTCCTGGGTGTTCGACTGGTATGCCACGTCTTCGAGCTGGCTGCCGATCTTGCCGTTCTTGATTTCGAAATACAGCTGGCCGCCGAACTGGAAGTTGTAGCGCTGCTGGTCGATCGAGAACGAACCACGGCCGAGAATATAGATGCCTTTCTTGACGTCCTTGATCATCTCGTCGGGCGTCAGCTGCTTCTTGCCCGCCGCCAGCGAGACGTTGGGCATGCGCTGGAACTGCACGCTGCTCCAGCTGTCCGCATACGAGCAGCCTTGCGATTCCTTCTCGCCGATCACGTGGGCCTGGTCGCGCGTGGCCTGGTAGTTGACCAGGATGCCGTCCTTGATGATGTCCCAGCGCTTGGCCGGCACGCCCTCGTCGTCGTAACCGACGCAGCCGAGCGACCCCGCCGTGGTGCGGTCGGCAATGAAGTTGACGATGTCGGCGCCGTACTTGAATTTCTTGCTCTGCCATTTATCGAGCGTGGCAAAGCTGGTGCCGGCGTAATTGGCTTCGTAGCCGAGCACGCGGTCCAGTTCCGTCGCGTGGCCGACCGATTCGTGGATGGTCAGGAACAGGTGTTCGGGCGAGAGCACCAGGTCGTACTTGCCCGGTTCCACCGACTTGGCGGTGAGCTTTTCGCGCGCCTGGCGGCCGGCCGCGCGCGCATCTTCGATCAGGTCGTACGCGCCGTTGTACAAGGTGGTCACGCCGCCGGCGGCCTTGAGCTTGTGCTCAGGAAGCGCGTCAAAGAATTCATAACCCATCGCTGCCGGCGACGACAGGCCGTCGCGGGTACGGAAGCGGTTACTGGCCTTGTCCACGGCGGTGGCAGTAAATGGCGACCAGAGACGATGCATGTCCTGGTCGATGTACGAGCCGTCGGTGGACGCGAAGTATTTTTGCTGGTTGACCTGGAACAGGTTGGCCTGCATGAAGTTGGCGCCGGCGTCGAGCCCCGCCTTGTTGGCGGCGATCAGCAACTCGGCCTTTTCCTTGATCGGCACCGCGCGCCAGTCCTTCTTGAACGGCGTGGCCCATGCCACGTCGCCCACGCCTTTGACCGGCGCCAGCACCACCGGTTCCAGCTGCAGCTTCGAGTTCGCACGCGCGATCGCCACGGCCTGGCGCGCGGCCTCGGCTACCGAATCGAGCGTCATCACGTTGGTCGAGCAAAAGCCGTAAGCGCCGCCGGCAATCACGCGCACGCCCACGCCGGAAGACTCGGTGTTGACGATGTCTTCCACGTTGAGGTTGCGCGTGGTGATGAACTGGTTCAGGTAGCGGCCGATGCGCACATCGCAGTAGCTGGCGCCGGCCTTGGTGGCTGCATTGAGCGCGGCGTCGGCCAGCGACTTCTTGAACTGCACGGCCATCGGGTTAAGCAACTCGTCGGCCGCAATCGCGTTACCGAAGACCGGGATCAGCAAGCTGCCGCCGGCGGCAGCGCTGACCTTTAAGAATGAACGTCGTTCCACTGATACTCCAGTTTATAGTTACACCGCGTCCGACAGCGACGTGAAATTGAAATCGCGCACGCGCATGGCCGGCACCAGCAACTGGTACGGCGACTCGTCGCCCGACAGAATCTCCGGCCGGCCCAGTTCATCGATATTGTTCAACATCGACACCGGGCTTTCGTTGAAGCGGAAGTTCTTGATCGGGTGCTTGATCTTGCCGTTCTCGATGTAGAACGTGCCGTCGCGCGTCAGGCCCGTCAACAATACCGACTGCGGATCGACCATGCGGATATACCAGGTACGCGTGACCAGCACACCCTTTTTGGTGTTGGCGATCAGCTCCTCGGTGGACTTGCCGGTGCCGCCCATGATGATGTTGCCGGGCGTGCCCACCGCGCGCTGGCCCTGCTTCTTGGCCCAGTACATCGAGTAGTTGAGGTCCTGGATGCGGCCGTTCTTGATCAGATCCTGGCGTTCGCGCGCCAGCATCGAGCCGCCATCCCACGGCAGCACCGCCACGTTGGCGTCCCACGGATCGCTCCACACGTTGACCTGTTGGTCGAACAGCTTTTCGCCCTTGCGGTTGCCACCGCCTTTTTTAGACAGGAAGCTGCGGCCCTCGTCGGCCTCGCGCGCGCCGAAGTCGTTGAACATATAGGCCAGGATGTCGGACGTGGCGGCCGGCTCCAGCACCACCGTGTAGCGGCCCGGCTCCAGCGCCTTCGCTTCCACCGAGCGCAGGGCTTTTTCGATGGCGACGTCGGACGCTTCGCGCGCGTCGAACTTGCTGGCGTCGCCCACGCTGCGCTTGGCCCAGCCGGAACCACGCCCGTCTTCGGTGCGCACCGTGATGGTGAAGTCCAGGCCAGTGTCGCGCTGGAAGCCGAAGATGCCGTTGGAATTGGCCACCGCCGTGAACCGGTCGCTGTCGGTAAAGAAGCCGGCGGCCACCAGCTTGTTCTTGCGGCTGTTCTCGATGCTGTAGGCGGCCACCTGGGCGCGGAATTCCGGGTCGATGTCGGCGGTCTTCTGGAAGAAGGTTTCACTGGCCTTGTATTGCTGCTTCGCTGGCGTGGGCATGAACTCCGGGTTGTCCGGCGCCAGGCGCGCCAGCTCTTCGGCACGGCGCACCGCGCGCTCGATCGACTTGTCGTCAAGCTCGTTGAGGGTGGCGACACCCTGCTTTTTGCCGAAGGCGACCGCAATCGCCAGCTCGGTATTTTCGATCAGCCCCGCGGTGGAGACGGCGTTGCGGGCATAGCGGATATTGCCGTTACGGCTGCCGGTCAGGTTTACTTCGCACTGGTCGGCGCTGGTCAACGACAGTACCTTGTCGCAAATGCGCTTGGCGTCGTCCTGGTTCAGGTTTTTCATATTATATTTCTCCAAATGAGGTTGTTTCAAAATGAGCGCAGCTAGGCGCAGCGCCGAAGACAGTGCGCCTGCACGGCAAGGCGCTGCAACGACGCTGCGGTCTTTTTGAAACGACCTCTAGGCGATTTTGCGGGCAGTGTTGATTACATTGATCCCGTTGAAGCGGGTGGTACTCGACCCATGCGACACCACCGACACCTGCGAAGGCTGGCCCTTGCCGTCGAAGAAGGAGCCGCCCATGCGCCAATCGCGCTCGTCGCACATGGCCGTACAGGCGTTCCAGAATTCCTGGGTGTTCGACTGGTAGGCCACGTCCTCGAGCATTTGGCCGATCTTGCCGTTCTTGATTTCGTAATACAGCTGGCCGCCGAACTGGAAGTTGTAGCGCTGCTGGTCGATCGAGAACGAACCGTCACCGACGATATAGATCCCCTTCTTGACGTCCTTGACCATCTCGTCCGGCGTGAGCTGCTTTTTACCGGCCTGCAGCGACACATTGGGCATGCGCTGGAACTGCACGCTGCTCCAGTTGTCGGCGTACGAGCAGCCGTGTGACTCCTTCTCGCCGATGATGGCGGCCTGGTCGCGCGTGGCCTGGTAGTTGACCAGGATGCCGTCCTTGATGATGTCCCAGCGCTTGCACGGCACGCCCTCGTCGTCGTAGCCCACGTTGGCCAGCGAGCCTGGCGTGGTCTTGTCGGCGACGATGTTGACGATCGGCGAGCCATACTTGAATTTCCTGGTTTCCCATTTATCGAGCGTGGCGAAGCTGGTGCCGGCATAATTGGCTTCGTAGCCGAGCACGCGATCGAGCTCGGTCGGGTGCCCCACCGATTCGTGGATGGTCAGCCACAGGTGCTCGGGCGAGAGCACCAGGTCGTACTTGCCCGGCTCCACCGACTTGGCGGTGAGCTTCTGTCTGGCCTGTTTGCCGGCCGCGCGCGCATCCTCGATCAAGTCGTACGACTTGGTGTACAGGGTGGCCACGCCGCCGGCTGCCTTGACCTTGTGCTCGGGGCGCGCGTCCAGGTATTCGTAGCCCATGCCCACCGGCGACGACAGGCCCTGGCGGGTACGGAACTTGTTGCTCTTCTGGTCGACGGCGGTGGCATACATCGGCATCCACAGGCGGTGCACGTCCTGGTCGATGTACGAGCCGTCGGTGGACGCGAAGTATTTTTGCTGGTTCACCTGGAACAGCATCGACTGCATGAAGTTCGCGCCGCCGTCCATGCCGGCCTTGTTGGCGGTAATCAGCAGCTCGGCCTTTTCCTTGATCGGCACCGTGCGCCAGTCCTTGACGATGGGCGTGGCCCACGCCACTTCGCCCAGGCTTTTCACCGGCGCCAGTACCACCGGTTCGGTTTGCAGCTTGGCGTTGGCGCGCGCAATCGCCACGGCCTGGCGGGCGGCGCCGGCCACGCCGTCGGGCGTCATGTCGTTGGTGGCGGCAAAGCCGTAGGCGCCGCCGGCAATCACGCGTACACCCACGCCGGCCGACTCGGTATTGACGACGTTTTCGACATTGAGGTCGCGGGTGGTGATGAACTGGTTCAGGTAGCGGCCCACGCGCACGTCGCAGTAGCTGGCGCCGGCCTGGGTGGCGGCCGTCATCGCGGTATCGGCCAGCATTTTCTTGAACTGCAGGGCGACCGGTTTAAGCAGTTCGTCGGCCGCAATCGCACGGCCAAAGGCGGGCAATAACATCGTGCCCAGCGCCAGACTACCTACATTGAGGAATGCACGTCGTTCCATCGTCTCTCCAGATATTTTTTTCGGGCCAGCCGCCCTGGGCAACAGCAGGGCAATATTAGCGCCTGATCAACGATAGCGATAGCAATATGTATGCCATCTACCACAGCGATACACTGCGTTACACATGGGAGGTAGACAGCGCCGATTCGCTTGACCTGCGTGCGGTCCTCGCCCATGATCGCGCAGGGCGGCGCGCGGCGCCGTCATCGTCCCATCGAACCCTCAGGAGACCGAGTATGAAGAAATACCTCGTGGCCGCTCTGGCCTGCACCACGCTGTTTGTCGCCAGCGGCGCCTCGGCGCAAGCGGTAGACGCGAAGCTCAAGGCCGCCATCGGCGCCAGCTCGCGTACGCCCGCCAACGTGCAGCGCGACGCCAGCCGCCATCCTTACGAGACGCTCACTTTCTTCGGCATCCGCCCGAACATGACGGTGGTGGAACTGGCGCCCGGCGCCGGCTGGTACACCGAGATCCTGGCGCCCTACCTGCGCGACAACGGCAAGCTGATCGCCGCCGGCAACGACCTGGCCTCGCCCAACGAGCGCGAACGCAAGGGCGCCGAGCGCTTCATGGAGCGCCTGAACGCCAATCCGGCCGTGTACAACAAGGTGGCGCTGGGGGTGTTTTCGCCACCGCGCAAATACGAGTTCGCACCGAATAACAGCGTGGACATGGTGCTCACGTTCCGCAACATCCACAACTGGATTCCGACCGGCCCGGACAACCTCAAGGCACTGTTCACCAGCGTGTACGACAGCCTGAAACCGGGCGGCGTGTTCGGCGTGGTGGAGCACCGCCTGCCAGCCTCGCAAACCCAGGACGCCACCGCCAGCACCGGCTACATGCACGAGAAGTACGTGATCGGCCTGGCCGAAGCGGCAGGCTTCAAGCTGGCCGCCAAGTCGGAAATCAATGCCAATCCGAAGGACAAGGCCGACCACAAGAATGGCGTGTGGGCGCTGCCGCCAACCTTCACCAACAAGGATGAAGACCGCGCCAAGTACCAGGCGATCGGCGAGAGCGATCGCATGACGCTCAAATTCGTTAAGCCGTAAGTTGGTGCTGGCCGGGGCTGTGCTCCGGCCAGCATGCATCAGCCCAGCTGCTGCAGGATCTCGCGATAAATCGCCGTCAACGGCACGGTTTTTTCCACCGCCCCGCGCTTGACCGCCTCCTTGGGCATGCCGTATACCACGCACGACGCCTCGTCCTGCGCCACCGTGCGTGCACCCGCCTTGAGCATCTCCAGCAGGCCCGCCGCACCATCATCGCCCATTCCCGTCATGATCACGCCCAGCGCATTGGCGCCGGCCGCGCGCGCGGTCGAGCGGAACAGCACGTCCACCGACGGCCGGTGGCGATTGACCAGCGGCCCATCGACCACTTCCACAAAATACTGGGCGCCGTTGCGGCGCAGGAGCATGTGCTTGCCGCCGGGCGCGATCAGCACCTGGCCTTGCAGCACGCGGTCGTTATTGGCCGCCTCCTTCACTCGTACCTCGCATACGCTGTCGAGCCGCGCGGCAAAGGCGGCGGTGAATTTTTCGGGCATGTGCTGGACCACCACGATGCCGGGGCAAACCCGCGGCAAGGACGTGAGCACCTCTTCAAGCGCCTGGGTGCCACCGGTGGACGTGCCAATCGCGACTATCCGTTCGGTGGTAGCAGTCATGGGCCGCGCATCGCCCAGCGACAGCACGGCGTCCGCATTGAGCTTGGCAGGGACCGGCGGCAGCGGCGCGTGGTACTTGGATTTGACCACGTGGGCGCCGGCGGCCGTGCGCACGGCCGCCACCAGTTCGTCCGAGCTGTCGTGCAAAAACTGCTTGAGGTCCAGGCGCGGCTTGGTGATGACGGCCACGGCACCGGCGGTCAGCGCCTCCACCGACGTCTGCGCGCCCTTCTCGGTGAGGGTGGAGCAGATCACCACCGGCGTGGGCCGCTCGGCCATGATCTTGCGCAGGAACGAGATACCGTCCATCTTCGGCATTTCCACGTCCAGCACGATCACGTCGGGCCACTGCATCTTCATGCGCTCGATCGCCAGCAGCGGGTTGGCCACCGCGTAGGTAACGGCGATGCCCGGCGCGGCGTTGAGCAGGGCGCTCACCACCTGCCGCACCACGGCCGAATCGTCGACGATCATGACCTTGATGTCACTCATTGCTTGTCCTTGCGGTAGACCGATGGCGCCACCACCGACAGCGTGTCGTTGATGTCATTGAGGGTTTCCGAATGCCCGATCAAAAAATGGCCGCCCGGACGCAACAGCGACAGCAGGCGCGCCACCACCTGGCGCTTGGTATCGAGGTTAAAGTACATCATCACGTTACGCAGGAAGATCACGTCGAACTGGCCCAGCCTGGGCAGCGTTTCATTCAGATTCACCTGCTGAAATTGTACCCGCTGGCGCAGCGCGCGTTCGATCAGCATGGTGCCTTCCTCGCTGCCCTGGCCCTTCAGGCAGAAGCGCTTGAGGTAATCGTGCGGCATCTGGCTGGCGCGTTCGAGCGGATAGTGGCCGTTGCGCGCGCGCTGCAGCACCCGGCTGCTGATGTCGGTGCCCAGTACTTCCCACGCGGCGTCGCCCAGCACGTCGGCCAGTACCATGGCGATGCTGTACGCTTCCTCGCCGCTGGAACTGGCGGCACTCCACACGCGCAGCACGCGGCCCTTGTCCCGTGCCTGCAGCGCCAGGTCGCGCAGCAGCTGGAAGTGCTTCGGCTCGCGGAAAAAATAGGTCTCGTTGGTGGTGAGCAGGTCGATCGCCACTTGCAGCTCGGCGGGATCGGCCCGGCTTTGCAGCAGGCGCAGGTAGTCGCTGTAGCTCTCGAGCCGGTGGTGCGTCAAACGCCTGGCCAGCCGCCCGCTCACCAGCGCCTGCTTGCCGTCCGCCATGCTGATGCCGGCCGCATCGTAGATAAAGCGCTGAAATTGCGAGAACTCGCGGTCGGTCAGGATTGCCGCTGTCATGGGCTGCTGCTGGAACTCGCCGTGGCCACCATCGGGACGGCGTGACGCGACAGCTCCACCACCTCGCCGGTGGACAGCACCCGTTCGAGTGCCAGCAGAATCACGAAGCGCCCCTGGCACTTGGCGATGCCGGCGATGAAGTCGGCGCGGATGCGGGCGCCGAACGGCGGCGCCGGTTCGATATCGGGCGCTTCGATCTCCACCACCGCGCTCACCGCGTCGACCATCATGCCCAGCACCTGCTTGCCGTCGCCATCGTCGATCTCGGCAATGATGATCGAGGTACGCTTGCCGATCGCCGCCACGCCGCGCCCGAACCGCGCCGACAGGTCGATCACCGGCACCACCGCCCCGCGCAGGTTGATTACCCCGCGCACGCAGTCAGGCATCATCGGCACGGTGGCGGTGCCCGCGTATTCGATGATCTCCTTGACGTGCAGGATGCCGACCGCGAAGCGCTCGTCGCCCAGCAGGAAGGTCAGGTACTGGGTGGGCAGCGCTTCGGCGTTGTGATTGACCGTGGCCAGGTTCATGGCAGTGCTCCTCATCAGGCAGCCAGCGCGGACGCGGTAACGCGGCTGTCCACCGTTTGCAGCAGCGCGCCGACGTCGAGGATCAGCGCCACGTCGCCGCTGCCCAGGATGGTGGAGCCGCTGATGCAGCGCACTTCGCTGAAGATGGGACTGAGCGGCTTGATCACGGTCTGGAATTCGCCGAGCAGGGTATCGACCACCAGTCCCGCGCGCACCTTGCCGAAGCGTAGCACCACGATGCTCTCGCGCCGCGTGGGCGCGCCGCCGATATGGAACAGCGACCGCAGGCGAATGAAAGGCAGTACCTGGCCGCGCAGGTTGCTGTAGTCCTGCCCTGGCTCGGCGGCAAACTCGATGCACTCCTCGATGGTGTCGAGCGGGATCACGAACACCGACGACCCCACCTGCACCAGGAAGCCGTCGATAATCGCCAGCGTGAGCGGCAGGCGCACGGTGACGGTGGCGCCCTGCCCCTCGGTGCTGCGCACATCGACACTGCCGCGCAGCGCGGTGATATTGCGCTTGACGACGTCCATGCCCACGCCGCGCCCGGACAGGTTGGTGATGGTCTCGGCGGTGGAAAAGCCGGCTTCGAAAATCAGGTTGTAGATTTCGGCGTCGGTCAATTTGCGTTCCGGGTCCACCAGGCCGCGCTCGATGGCCTTGGCCAGGATTTTTTCCTTGCGCAGGCCGCCGCCGTCGTCGCTCACTTCGATCACGATGCTGCCCGACTCGTGGAAGGCATTCAGGGTGATCATGCCGCGCGCCGGCTTGCCGGCGGCGATGCGCACGGCGGCCGGTTCGATGCCGTGGTCCATGGCGTTGCGCACCAGGTGCATCAGCGGGTCGCCGATCTTTTCCACCACGGTCTTGTCCAGCTCCGCGTCCTCGCCGTCGACCGCCAGGCCGATGTCCTTGCCCAGCTCGCGCGCCACGTCGTGCACCACGCGCTGGAAGCGGTTGAAGGTGGCGCCGATTTTGACCATGCGCAGTTCCAGCGCGGCGTCGCGCACTTCTTCCACCAGGCCGGACAAGGTGGACGTTGCCTCCAGCAGCTCGGTATTGTGCAGGCGCTGGCCGATCACGCTGGTACGCGCACCGGCGATGATCAATTCGCCGACCAGGTCGATCAGGCGATCGAGCTTGTCGGAATCGACCCGGATCGAGCGGTTTTCCTGTGCCTTCTGTTCGCCTACCTGCTTTTGCCGCGTGAGCGCGGCCTCCACCACCACCGGCGCCACCTGGCCGGCAGCGACCAGGATGCTGCCCAGGCGCTGAGGTGTAGCCTGCGTGTCCTGTGGGTCCAGGTTGGCTTGCGCCTCGGTCTGCGCCTGCTGCGACTGCTGCGACTGTTGCGCCAGCGCTGCGGCCAGTTCCGTCGCTGTCACGCTGCCGCACAACACCAGCATTTCGCCCAGGCGCGCCGGGTTTTCCGGCAGCGCGCGGATCAGCGCTACATACTCAGACACCTTGCCGCGCGGCGCCACCAGCCGGATCTCGCAATCGTCCTGCACGAATTCGAACACGCCCAGGATCGCCTCGCGGTCGGCCGTGCTGTCGAAGGCGATCTCGAAGCCGAGATAACAGAGTTCCGCATCCATTTCTTCATCCGCCGGCAGCGCATCGGCCACGGTGGCCATGCCGGCGATGCGGCCCAGTCGCGCCAGGTAGCGCAGGAACGCGATCGGGTCCATGCCGTTTTGCAGCACGCCGGGGCCGAAGCGCAAAGAGATATGCCAGTAGTCGCTGTCGCCGGCGTCCGTGGCCTGGGCCATGCGCTCCAGGTCGGGGTTGAGGTCGGACTGCGGTTGCACGGCCAGCGACTGCGCCGGTTCATCAACCACACCCATGCGTCGTCGCAGCTGCAGCAGCAGGCGTTCGCCCTCGGGTGCGGTGTCCGGGTCGGCCTCGTACCGGCCGGCCGCCAGGCCGTCGGTCATGCCCGATAAATGGTCGCAGCAAGCCAGCAGCAGCGTGACCATGTCATCGTCGATCACCACTCGGGCGTCGCGCACGGCGTCGAGCAGGCTTTCCACCACGTGGGTAAACGCTACCATGTGATCGAGGCTGAACAGGCCGGCCGAACCCTTGATGGTGTGGGCAGCGCGGAAGATGGCGTTGATCGCCTCGCCCTGGCCGTCGAGGTCCTGGGCCAGGTCGATATTGAGCAGCGCGTGCTCCATGTCGGCCAGTAGCTCGCGGCTTTCGGTGATAAAGGTTTGCAGCGCCTGGTCCAGGTTCATGATGGACTCCTCAACTGTGTATCAGCACGGCGTCGCCGAAGAACGCGCCCAGGTTCAGCATTTCCACCACGTCCACGACGGCCGGGCTGTGGTTGCGCAGCCGCAGTTCGCGCTGTTCCAGTGTGGCGGTGCGCTTGGCCAGCATCAGCACCTGCAAGCCGGCCGTATCGAGTTCGGTCACGCCGGCCAGGTCGATTTCCAGCACCGGCCCCGCGCGCAGCGCAGCGAGCACCTCGGTCTTCAGGTCGGCGGCGCGGTAGATATTGACCTCGCCTTCGAGCACCAGTTGCTGGCTCACGGCAGCACCAGCTTGGCCACTGCGCCCAGCAGCACCTCGGGCTTGAATGGCTTGACCACCCACGCCTTGGCGCCGGCCGCCTTGCCCTCTTCCTTTTTACTCTCCTGCGATTCGGTGGTAAGCATGATCACCGGCGTAAAGCGGTAGCTGGCCAGCTTCTTGAATTCCTTGACGAAGGTGATGCCGTCCATATTGGGCATGTTCACGTCGCACACGACCAGGTGGATCTTCTGGCCGGTGCACTTGGTGAGCGCATCGGCGCCATCGCGCCCTTCGATCACGTCGTAGCCCGCGCCCTTGAGCGCAATGCCCACCACCTGGCGCAGCGAGGCCGAATCGTCGACCACCAGTATCGTCTTTGCCATGCTGTTTTATCCCGTTCAGAAAAAAGTGATCTCGTCGGCGTCCGCCGCCTTGGGCGCACCCAGGCGCGAGCCGCCGTGCACCGCGTGTTCCTCGGCCATGGCGTAGGTGCTCTTCAGCGCATCGAGCAGCGGCGCCGGATCGGGCGCCAGCAGCTCGCCGGTGGCCTCGAAGTGGCGGCGATTCTCTGCCAGCACTGTCGGCATCAGTTCGAGGTTTTCGCGCACGTGCGACATCACCTGGCTCACGCGGTCCTGGAACTGCAGTTGCACCAGCGCCTGGCCCACTTCGCCCTGGATGGCAACGCTTTCCTGCTTGAGCAGGTCGGACGATTGCACCAGCGCGTCGGTCATGCTGCGGAAGTTGGCCAGCACGGTATCGATCATGCCTTCGGCCGATTGCATGCTCTGGTCTTCGGCGTCGCTCGATGCCTCGGCGGCCTGGCTGGCGGCCAGGATGGCGCTGCTGATCTGGCCCACGCGCTGCGAGATATTACGGCCCGTCTCGGCCGAGCGGCTCGACAGGTGACGCACTTCCTGCGCCACCACAGCGAAGCCGGCGCCGGCGGGACCGGCGCGCGCAGCCTCGATGGCGGCGTTGAGCGCCAGCAGGTTGGTCTGGGCGGCGATGCTGGCCACGCCTTCGGCCATGTCGCGCAGTTCGCGGGTAAAACGTTCAAGGTCGCGGATCTGCGCCAGCATGGCCTGCTTGGACTGCATGGCCGACTTCATTGACGCCACCACCGACGCGAGCTGGGTTTCACTGTGCGAGAACACGGCGGTCATCGACTGCCCGCCACCTTGATCTCCCGCCAGGCTGGAGACATGCAGCGCGTTGTCGAGCTTATCGACGATGCTGGAAAAGCGCGTGGCCAGGTCGGCCACCGCGTCTTCCATCTGGGTGCGCGAGTTTTCCATGTGGCGGCTCCACACCGGCAGCACCGCCGCGCCGAACGCATCACGCCCGTGCAGGTAGCGGCCGATCATGGCGTCGTCGCCAGCCGCAGGCCCCTGTCCGACGCCCCACCACGCGGCGCCGGCCAGCAGCACCGCAGCCCACAACACCGTGTACCAACCCCAGGCGCCCCAGCCGGCCAACATGGTGCCGGCGCCACCGGCCGCTGCCAACGCCAACGGCGCAAGCACTTGTCGGAAGCCCTGTTCGACTGCAAAAATCTTCTTCACGCGACGACACCCCGCTCAGGCAGCACGCGCCAATAAGTGTGGCGCAGAGGTCCCACTCTAGCGCAATGCCTGGTAAATGTTGCTTAAAATTTTGAAACGGGCGGGGGCGTCGCGGCCAGCTGTTGCGGACAAACAACCGAGCAACGGCGCCTTATTGTGACTAGCAAAATGGGATCTTTATTCCTCGTTGCAATCGCTTGCAGGTTGCACTCTTGGTTGTCGTCAGCACTATTGGATTAATGCCAAATCACAATGAAATTTGCACTTTTGAATCAAAAAGGGTTTACACTGCTGGCTGCCTTTTCGGGCCGAACCTAATCACAGAATATGAACCAGGCATTCCTAGATCACCGGGCAAAATACCGGCAAGTCCTCTCCGAGCGTTTTCGGGTAGCCCCTGAGATGTACGACGAGATTTCACGCCTGATGGCGCCACTGGCCACGCATGTCAGCGTGCGCAAGGGCGAGCAATTGCAGCGCAGCGGCGAGGTGGTGCAGTACATTCACTGGCTGCACAGCGGCGTGGCGCGCGCCGGCTTCCTGCCCGAAAACGGCAACGAGGTGACGCTGTACTTCCGCACCGACGGCCACCTGGCCGTGTCGCACGACGACGTGCTGCGCGCCATGGGCAACGCGCCGGCGCATAATTTCGTGGTGGCGGAGACAGCGGTGCAGGCCTACCGCTTCGACTGGCGCGCGCTGTGGGCGCTGGCCGAGCAGAATACGGTGCTGCGCGATTACTATCTCAAGGTATCCGAGTGCGGCATCATGGATCAAAGCCGGCGCCTGTACCTGAGCGTGTGCCCGGCACAGGGCCGCCTGGAGGCGTTCCGCCGCGACTACCCGGGTCTCGAACAGCGCATCTCGCAGAAGGTGGTGGCGTCGTTCCTGGGCATCACGCCGCAGTACATGTCGCAGCTGTTAAGGCTCGATGCGCGCCAGGATACGGCGCCAGGATTTACTTCTTCGCCTTCGGCTTGAATTCCAGGTCCTGGAAGTCGTAGCTGAAATCGGTCTCGGTCGAAATCGGCGCCATCTTCATGCGGTCGATGCTGGCGTCCGGGTTGAGCGAGAACGTCACGTAGGCGTCGGCGTTGAAATTGCGTTCCTTCCAGCGCACGATGAAGGTGTCGTGCTGGAAGTGCTCCAGCTCTCCCGTCAAATCCGGCGTGCGCGTAAAGCGCATGATGCGTTTGCCGTTTTCTTCGCCGATGGTCGCCACGCCGTACCAGGGATCCTCGTACTCGCCGTCGTACGCCGCCAGCGGCAGTGATGGCTGCGACGCTGCCGCGCGCGCTGTCGTCGCCTTGGCCTGGCGCTCCTCTTCTTCCTTGCGCATTGCCGCCTGCTGGTCCGCGTACAGCTTGATCCAGTCGCTAGCCGGCACCTTCAGGTACTGGTCCAGGATGCGCCAGTACAGCGCGGCCATGGCCGGGCCATTTTCGGCATTGGTCAAAATCGCGATGCCCAGTTTTTCTTCCGGCACCATCAGCACCGTCGAATAAAAGCCCTGCAGTGCGCCGCCATGCATGACGATCTTGCGGCCCTTGTAATCGCGCAGCGAAAAACCCAGGCCGTAGGCGGCAAAATTGGGCTTGGTGGCAGCGAGCGCCGGCTTCGGATCGCGGATGCGCATCGGCGTTTGCTGGCTCCACAACTCGTCGATCTGCTTGGCACTCACCAGCTGCTTGCCGTCCGGGCCTTTGCCGCCGTTCATCAGGGTATTCATCCAGCGCGCCAGGTCTTCGGCATTGGTGTCGATGCCCACCGCGCCGTCGGCGTTCGGCACCGGCATCGGTTTGACCACCGCCGCCTTGCCATTGATGCGGCTGTGCGGCGCCGAGTGGTTCTCGGTCGCCAGCATGTCGGCCACGCTGGTCTTGGTGCCGGTCATGCCCAAGGGCGCCAGGATGCGGTCGTGGATAGCCTGGCCCCAGGTCTTGCCGTCTTTTTCGGCGATGATCTTGCCGGCCACGATGTAGAGCAGGTTGTCGTACGCGTAACTGTTGCGGAAGCTGGTTGCCGGCTTGACGTAACGGAGCCGGGCGATGATCTCGTCGGTGGAGAACGCGGTGCTCGGCCACCACAGCAGGTCGCCCGCCCCCAGTCCGAGGCCGCTGCGGTGCGTGAGCAGGTCGCGGATGGTCATCACGCCGGTCACGTACGAGTCGTGCATCTGGAAGCCCGGCAGGTGCATGGTCACCGGGTCATCCCATTTCAGCTTCCCTTCATCGACCAGCATCGCCAGCGCGGCGGCGGTAAAGCCCTTGGAATTGGACGCCACCTCGAACAGCGTCTTGCCGTCCACCGGCGTGGGGTCGCCCAGCTTGCGCACGCCGTAGCCCCTGGTGGCGACGACTTTGCCGTCCTTGACGATGGCAATCGCGATGCCCGGCACGTCGAAGGTTTTCAGGGCCAGATTGACGTCGGCGTCGAGGTTGTAGGCGGGGACGGGAGCCGAGGTGGCTGGTGCCGTCGGCGCGGCCAGCACCGGCGCGGCGAGGCCGGCCGATGCCAGCGCCAGCACCACGGCGCTGGCGTTAATCAAACGGGTAATGTTCATCGGCTTACTTCTTGAATTGTTTATCGACCGATGCCTGCGTCACCGGGTGGTAATGATCACGCGCCTTGGCGTACACGCTGCGCGCCCATGCGGCCTGCGCCGGTTGTTTCAATAGCGCGGTGTACAGCGGCACCACGAACTTCTGGCGGCCCACGCTCATCAGGAACTTGTTGAGCGGTTCGCGCACGTCATACCCGGCCTTGACCGACGCCAGGTAGAAGCGGAACGCGATTTCGTTGTTGCCGCTTTTCGCCAGGCCAAAGTTCTGGTCCAGGTCTCTCAACTGCGCAGCCGTGGCCTTGCCGTCGATGTCGTTGAGGAAGTGCATCCACTCGAGTGCGATCCAGCCCTTGCCATTCAAATCGGCCGTGGGCAGTTCGCCGCGCAGCCAGCTGTTGCGCTGTTCGTCGAGCGCGGCCAGGCGAGGCGAGGCCGCGCGCACGGCGTTGGCTGGAATGCCGGCGCCGTACAGCCACTCGTCGAGCTCCACCTGCGCCATGTATTCGGGATGGGCGTCGAGCAGGTTCTTTTTCAGGTAGTCGACGAATTCGTCGGTAGTGGCCGACTTGAACGCGTGCGAATCGAACCAGCCGCGCAGGAACGCGTCGAACGTCTCGCGGCCGGCGCGCTGCTCGAGCGTGCGCAGGAACCAGGCACCCTTCGGATAAATCAGGCTGCCGTCCGAGTACGCCGACGGATCGACGTCCGGGCCGCGCGTGGCCAGCGCCTGCTTGGCAGCCGGGATGGTGGCCAGCGACGCCAGCGCTTCTTCCTGCTCCACCTGCAAATTCATCTCGGCGATTTCGGCGCCGTAGATTTTCTCGACGATGCGGGTGGTGACGTAGGTGGTAAAGCCTTCGTTGAGCCACATGTACTTCCACGAGGCGTTGGTCACCAGGTTGCCGGACCACGAGTGCGCCAGTTCATGCGCGATCAGGTCCACCAGGCTCTTGTCGCCCGCGATCATGGTCGGCGTGAGGAAGGTCAGGCGCGGGTTTTCCATGCCGCCGTACGGGAACGATGGCGGCAGCACGATCATGTCATAGCGCTCCCACCGGTACGGGCCATACAGGCTCTCGGCCGCTTCGATCATTTTCTCGGTGTCGGCCAGCTCGCTGGCGGCCGCTTCGATGCGGGCCGGTTCGGCATATACGGCCGAACGCGGACCGAGCTGGCGCACGTCGATCTCGCCGATGGCAATGGCCAGCAGGTAAGACGGAATCGGCTGCGCCATCTTGAACTTCCAGCCGCCCTTGCCGGTGGCGGCAGGGTCGTTGTCGGCGCTCATGAGCACGCGCAGGCCGGTCGGCGCGTCGATGCGGGCGCTGTAGGTAAAGCGCACGGCAGGGGTATCCTGCACCGGCGCCCACGAACGGGCATTGATATCCTGCGACTGGCTGAACATGAACGGACGCTTGCCCGACATGGTCTGCGCGGGCGCCATCCATTGCAGCGCGGCGGCGCTAGGCGCCGTGCGGTAGTACACGCGCACTTTCTGCGGCTGGAACGGCAGCGCAATGCGCAGGGCGCGGCCCTTTTGCAGATCGAACTTGTCGAGCATGTACGACGTGGACGTCCAGCGGCCATCCGGGTTCAGCACCTGCACCCGCGAGATGGTCAGCTCTTTCGTATCGAGCACCAGCGTGCGCGAGGTCTTGTCGATCCAGTTCAGGGTCAGTTCGGCGTAGCCGGACAGGGTCTTGCGGCCGAAGTCGGCCTTCAGGTCGAGATACAGGTCGCTGGTGCGCACCTGGTCGTAGCGGGCGTAGCTCAGCGGGTCGGCGTGGGCAACGGTCACGCCCAGCGACATCAGTGCGGATAGCACGAACGCGGACAAGGTCTTCTTGATTTGCATGGTGATCTTTTCAATGTTGGTCTGCAGCGCGGAGCAGAATAGCATAGCCATGTATCCGTAATGTGTACAGCGGCGATACCAGGCTTGCAAGGTGGTAACTAGCCTGTGCTATAGTGTCGGCCGTAAGTGGGGAGTAGTCGGCCCGCGCCCCTGGCGCAGGAATTTGCATCAACATGATCGGTCCGCAGACCGTGGTGCAAATGGTTGAAAAACTTGACGAGACCATGATCGAAGCGCGGCCATAGTGGGCCGGGGACGCGCTTTGGATCATAGGTTCTTATCAGCCGGCCCGCGCATCTCACTCATCACCCAATGGAAGCATTCCTCATCTCCACAGGCATTGTCGCGCTGGCAGAAATCGGCGACAAAACCCAGCTGCTCGCTTTCGTCCTTGCCGCAAAATTCCGCCGTCCCGTCCCGATCGTCGCCGCCATTTTCGTCGCCACCCTGGCCAACCACGCCTTCGCTGCCGCCATCGGCACCTGGATCACCAGTCTGCTGGGCCCCAACGTGCTGCGCTGGGTACTGGGCGCCTCATTCATCGCGATGGCCGTGTGGACGCTGGTCCCCGACAAGCTCGATGAGGAAGACACCAGGTTCCCCCGCTACGGCGTGTTCATGACCACCCTGGTCGCCTTTTTCATGGCGGAGATGGGCGACAAGACGCAGGTGGCCACCGTGGCGCTGGCCGCGCGCTACGACAGCCTGCTGGCAGTCGTCGCCGGCACCACGCTGGGCATGATGTTGGCCAACGTACCGGCCGTGTACCTGGGCGACCGCATTGCCCACCGCATTTCGCTGCCGCTGGTGCACGGGATTGCGGCGGTGATCTTTGCGGTGCTCGGCGTCGCTACCCTGCTCGGTGTTGGCACCGGGCTGGCGGGCTAATCCCTCCCCCTCTTTGCGCGATACGCAGGCGCCGCTGTTTGGGGTCGGACCCGAGTGGGCCCGACCACGGCTGACACTGCGGGTTTACATCAACGCCGGCAGCAGCAATTGCACCTGGTGCGTCTCGCCGGTGTCGTCCAGCGCGATCACATTGCCTTCGCGCGTGACGCCATCGACGGTGAGCGCAGCTGCCTCCCCCGGCGCGGCGCGCGCCACGCGGATCACGTACGAACTGCTGGCGTGGCGGTAGGTGAGCGTAAACTCGTTCCACTCGGCTGGCATGCGCGGCGCCAGCGTCAATTCGTGCGCGCCGCGCGTGACGCCCAGCAGCGATTCCACGATCAGGCGATACATCCAGCCCGACGAACCGGTGTACCAGCTCCAGCCGCCGCGCCCCACGTGCGGCGCCACCGCGTACACGTCGGCCGTGACCACGTACGGTTCCACCTTGTAGATCGCCACATTTTCCGCATCGGTGCCGTGCATGACCGGGTTGATCATGCGTGCCAGTTCCCAGGCGCGCTCGGTGTTGCCGAGGCGCGCAAAGGCCATCGCGGTCCAGATGGCGGCATGGGTGTACTGGCCGCCGTTTTCGCGCACGCCCGGCACGTAGCCGCGGATATAACCGGGGTTGGGGCCCGCCTTGTCGAACGGGGGATCGAGCAGCTGGATGATGCCGGCGCCGTTGCCAAGATTGCGGCGCACCAGGCGCTGGTTGACCTGCTCCATGGCGCCGCGCACCCGCACCGGGTTGGCCACGCCGGACAGCACGCCCCAGCTCTGCGAAATCGAATCGATCTGGCATTCCTCGTTGGTGTGGGAGCCGAGCGGCGTGCCGTCGTCGAAGTAGGCGCGGCGATACCATTCGCCGTCCCACGCGTTCTGCTCGACGTTGGCGGCCAGCTTGACCGAGTGCTCGCGGCACTCCTGGGCGAAGGCGTCGTCGTCCTTCATTTCCGCCACTTCGGCAAAGCGTTGCAGCACTTCGCACAGGAAGAAGGCCAGCCACACGCTCTCGCCCTTGCCATGCTCGCCCACCTTGTCCATGCCGTCGTTCCAGTCGCAGGAACCGATCAGCGGCAGGCCATGCTCGCCGAAGCGCAGGCCGTGACGGATGGCGCGCACGCAGTGTTCGTACATGGTGCCGCTCTGGCCCGAGCGGCCCGGCAGGTCGTAATACGAATCCTCTTCCGGCTTGAGCAAACGCCCTTCGATAAACGGCAGGTCTTCGTCGAGGATGCTCAAATCGCCGGTGCTGGCCACGTAGCGCCAGACGCCCAGCGGCAGCCACAGGTAGTCGTCCGAGCACTTGGTGCGCACGCCCCGGTCAGACGGCGGATGCCACCAGTGCTGAACATCGCCCTCCACGAACTGGTGGGCCGCGCACAACATCAGCTGGTCGTGCAGCAGTTGCGGTTTTGTATGGATGGTGGCCATCGCATCCTGCAACTGGTCGCGGAAGCCGAAGGCGCCGCCGGACTGGTAGTAGCCGCTGCGCGCCCAGATGCGGCAGGCGATGGTCTGGTACATCAGCCAGCCGTTGGCGATGACGTCGAGCGCCGGTTCCGGCGTTTTGATGTGCACCGCACCGAGCGTCTCTTCCCAGTGGGTGTGCACGGCCGCCAGCGCCTGGTGCGCTGCCTCGGTGCTGCGGTGTTTTTGCACCATGCCGCTGGCGTCGGCGTTGCGGCGGCCGGCGACACCGAGCACGAACACGATTTCGCGTTCCTGGCCCGGCAGCAGGTCGAGCGGCGCCTGGATGGCGGCGCAGGCGTCGAGCCCCGCCCCCACCTTGCCGGACAGGCGCGAGCGGCGCATGGCCACCGGCGCGGCCAGCGAGCCGTTACGGCCCAAAAATTCGGCGCGGTCGGCGGTAACGGTGCGCGTGGTCGCGTCGCAGTTGAAGAAGGCCACGCGGCCAGTAAAGTCGGTGTTGTACTGGTTGCGGGCAAACAGCGCGCCGCTGACAGGATCGAGCTCGGTCAGCACGTGCATGCCGGACTTGGAGCGCATGTCACCCAGCACCCATTCCACGTAACCGGTCACCGACAGCTTGCGCGCCACCGACGAATCGTTGCGCACCTTGATGACCGTGTACTTGATCGGCGCATCGGTGGCGACGAACGTGGTCATCTCGGTAGCGATGCCCGACTCGGTATGCTCGAACACGCTGTAGCCGAAGCCGTGGCGCGTGGTGTAGTCGCCAGTGCCGCGTGCCGGCAGCGCCGACGGCGACCAGAACTCGCCGGTGGTTTCGTCGCGCAGGTAGAACGCTTCGCCGCTGGCGTCGCTCACCGGATCGTTATGCCATGGCGTCAAGCGGAACTCGTGGGCGTTCTCGTGCCAGGTGTAGGCCTGGCCGCTTTCCGAGATCACGGTGCCGAAGCTGGCGTTGGCCAGCACGTTGGACCATGGCGCCGGGGTGCGCTGCGTTTCGCTGGTGGTGATCACGTATTCGCGGCCGTCTTCCGAGAAGCCGCCGATGCCGTTTTCCAGTTGCAGTACCTGCTTGCGGCGCGCTGGGACGATCAGATCGTTGTTGTTGCCCGCGTCTTCGCTGCGACCGTCGTTGCGTCCATCAATGGTCAACGGCGGCATGCGCAGCACCGTCGGGCCGGGGCGCTTGATCTGCTCGGCCAGCGTGCCACGGCTGTCGCTGATGATCACGCGCGCTACCGTTTGCAGCAGGATGCGGTCTTCGGTGGCGATCTGGTCGCCCATGCGCACGAAAATGCCGCCCGGACGGTCGATGGCCTGGGCGTCGATCCCCGAGGCGATCAGCCCCATGATCTGATCGTGCAGCAGCTGGCGGTAACCCGACTGGTCTTCGTGCCAGATCACCAGGTCCACCACCAGGCCTTTCAGGCGCCAGTAGGCGTGGGCCTGCACCATTTGCCGCACCAGTTCGATGTTGGCCGAGTCCTTGATCTGCAACAGGACGATCGGCAGGTCGCCGGAAATTGCGTAGGCCCACAGGCCGGACTGGCCGCGATGGTTTTTCACCAAGGTGGCGGCGTCGGCGCGCAGCGAAGCGTTCGGGTAGATCACCGAGCCGGCCAGGCGGCCATACAGCTGGGCGTCGGTTTCGGTGGCGTTGAGCTGGCGCAGCACGACCTGGCTGTGGGTCCAGGCCAGTTCGAACACGCGGTCGGCCAGGTGGCGGTCGTGGTACTTGTCGATCAGGTGCAGCGCGGCGTCGCGCTGGTCGGTCATGCCGGTAACCATGTCCACGGTCGCGGTCTGGTCGGGCTTCAAGGTAATGGTGTAGCGGATTGCCACCACCGGGTCGAGCACCGAACCTTCTCCGCCGGACAGTGCGGCGTTGTCCAGCAGTGCTTGCGGCGCGGCGGTCGTGTTGCCGCGGCCGATGAAGCGCGAGCGGTCGGTTTCGTACGAGACGCTGCCCACGGCCGCATCGTGCACGGTCATGGTATGCATCATGTACGGCATGGCTTCGTTGCCACCGCGTGGACGGCGCGTGCACAGGATGGCGTTTTCGGCGCGCAGGATTTCGGTCTGCACGAACAGCTTGCTGAACGCCGGGTGGGCGGCATCGGCTGCTGCCGGCGCCATCACCACTTCGGCAAAGCTGGTCACCTCGATGGTGCGCACGCGGTCGGTGGTGTTGGTGATGCGGGTGCGGCGCAGTTCGATGTCGTCTTCCGGCGAGACCACGATTTCCGTGTACAGGTCGATGCCGTTGTCGGATCGGCGGAATTCGGCGCGGCCTTCCGAGAAGATCACTTCGTGGTGGCGTGGTTCTACCAGTGTTGGCTGGTACGTGGTGGACCAGAAGTCGCCGTCGTCCATGTCGCGCACGTAGCAGAAGGCGCCCCAGTTGTCGCGGGTGCTGTCTTCGCGCCAGCGCGTGACCGACTGGTCTTTCCAGCGGCTGTAGCTGCCGCCGGCATTGGTCACCATCACGTGATAGCGGCCGTTGGACAGCAGCTGGGTTTCCGGCACCGGGGTGCTGTGCGCGGTGAGCACGCGCAGCGGCATGCCGGAATCTGGCGCCGTGGTGCGAATGGCCGCCGACTCCACCGACGTGGAATAGAAGGCGCCCACCTGTGGGCTGCGTTCCTGCAGCACCAGCAAGGTCGATTGCAGCAGTGGATCGGATTCGAAACGGCGCTGCATCGGACGGTCGTGCAGCAGGTAGCTCAGCGCCAGGAAGCCCATGCCCTGGTGGTGGACCATGAACGAACGGACCATGGCGTGGCTGACGCCGCGCGGCAGGCGCGTTGGCGTGTAGTCGATCGCCTCGTAGAAGCCGTAGCGGCCCATGAAGCCCAGGCCATCCATTTTTTGCAGGTTCAGGCACGACGCTTCGGGCTGGACCATCAGGCCCATCATGCTGGCGTAAGGCGCGATCACCAGGTCGTCGCCGAGGCCGCGCTTCAAGCCCAGGCCCGGCACGCCGAAGGCGCGGTACTGGTAATTGAGGTTGGCGTCGGTGGTGTTGTAGCCCGACTCCGAAATCCCCCACGGCACGTTGTGCTGCTTGCCGTACGCGATCTGGGCGTCGATCACCGAGTTGTAGGTCTGGTCGAGCAGCGTGCTCTCGTACGTTGGCATCACCAAGAGCGGCATCAGGTATTCGAACATCGAGCCGCTCCAGGACAGCAGCACCGGCTTGCCGCCGACGATGCACAACTGGCGGCCCAGCGCAAACCAGTGGTCCTGCGGCAGCTGACCCTGGGCGATGGCGACAAAACTGGCCAGGCGCACTTCGGAGGCCAGCAGGTCGTAGTAGCTGGCGTCCAGGCGGCGTTCGCTGACGTTGTAGCCGATCGCCAGCAGGTTGGTGGTGGGGTTGTACAGGAAGCCGTATTCCATCTGCGCGAACGCGGTGCTGCGCTGGGCCAGGTCGGCCAGCTGGCGCATGCGGTCGTGGGCGGCGGCGCCGCCCTGCTCCAACAGCTGCGCCATGTGCTGGCGGCGTTCGAGTTCGGCCGGCGCCAGGTCGGAGACGGGAATCTCGGCGCCGGCGTTGGCCAGCGCTGCCAGCTCGCGCAGGGTCGGCACGCGCAGCAGGTTGGTGTCGAGCACGGTGTCGGCCGGCAGGTGTACCCAAGGTGTAAACAGCGCCAGTTCGTCGAGCGCGGCGTGGGCTTGGCGGGCCAGCGATTCGGCCCACATGCAGACGTCGGCATTGTGGGTGAGCAGCGCGCGCAAGGCGTCTGCGGCTTGCGCCACGCGGGTGAGCCAGGCGTGCAGCTGTTGCAGGTGGGCGGCATCGGGACGAGCCGCCAGCACTTCCTGCAATGCCAGCAGTTCCGGCGCGCCGGCGATTGCCGTTGGCGCTACAGGGACGGCACCGGAGTCAGCGCCGGCATTGATGGCAGCGGCGTCCGCACTGGTGGTGGCATTGGCATCGACCGCGCTGATGGTTTCCTCGAGCACGCGCAAGGTGGTCAGCAGGCCGTCCACGTATTGCGGGCCGACCACGGGCTGGTCGTACATGCCAATCAGGCCCGGTTGCAGCGTGAGCAGGTGGCCGGCCAGGTTGCCGCTATCGACGGTGGAGATATAAACCGGGTGCAGCGGCTTTAACGACTGCGTGTCGTACCAGTTGTAAAAGTGGCCCAGGTGGCGTTCCAGCTGGTCCATCGTGGTGAGCGTGGCGTCGGTACGGGCCACCAGCTGGGCGCCGGTGATGTAACCGAAATCGTGCGCGGTCAGGTTGGCCAGCAGCGCCATGCCGATATTGGTGGGCGACGTGCGGTGGGCGATCACCTGGCTCGGGTGCTCCTGCACGTTATCGGGCGGCAGCCAGTTGTCATCAAGCCCCACGAAGCGGTCGAAATAAGCCCAGGTACGGCGCGCCAGCTTGTTGAGGAAGACGTGTTGGTCCGTCGTCAAGTCCGCATTGCGGCGCTTGATCGGACGACTGATCCAGTCGGCCACCGCCGGCGCAATTAACCACGCCAGCAGGAACAGCGCGGCCGGGGCCAGGCTAGCCGGGCGCCAGCCGAGCAGCATGCCGCCGACGAACAGCGCGGTGACCGGCGCGGCCCACATGGTGACCCAGGTGCTGGTGGTGGAACGCGCCAGCGCCGACGCGCGCCATTGCAGCAGGTGGCGCCGCGAGACATACATGCGGAACAGGCTGCGCACGATGGCGTCGAGATTGAAGTACGCCTCGTACGGCAAAAAGGCCAGCGTGAGCAAGGCATGCGAGAGCTGGATGCCCACGCTGTTGCCGGTATTGCGCAGGTGCTGGTCCCACAGGGTTTCCTTCGGACGGTGCAGCAGGTCGTGCAGCGCGTTGACCAGAGGCGGCAGGAAGATCACGGTGAGTACGGCGCCGGTCCACAGCCACGGCGCAGGCAGCCAGCGCCAGGCCACGACCAGCGCGATCACCATCGCTGGCGCCACCAGCGAGCGGCGCAGGTTGTCGAACAGCTTCCAGCGCGACAGCAGCGACAGCGGATTCTTTTCGCGGCGGCGGCCAGGGCCGGGCACGCGCGGCAGCAGCCAGCCAAGCAGTTGCCAGTCGCCGCGGATCCAGCGGTGGCGGCGGCTGACGTCGTCGCTGTAGCGGCTCGGGTATTCCTCGTACAGCTGGGCATCGCTCATCAGGCCGGCGCGCACGTAGGCGCCTTCGAGCAAGTCGTGACTCAGTACCTGGTTGTCGGGCAGGCGGTGGCCGAGCACCTGCTCGAACACGTCCACGTCGTAAATGCCCTTGCCGACGAACGAGCCTTCCAGGAATACGTCCTGGTACACGTCGGAGACAGTACGGGTGTAGGGGTCGATGCCCGGTTCGCCGCCGCACAGTTTTTCGTAGAGCGAGGCGTTCTTGCTGGGCAGGCTGACGGCCACGCGCGGTTGCAGGATGCCGTAACCATCGACCACGCGGCCCAGCGCCTTGTCCACGCGCGGGCGGTTGAGCGGGTGCATCATGGTGGAGATGAAGTCGCGCGCGGCGTCGCGGGGCAGCTGAGTGTCGGTATCGAGCGTGATCACGTACCTGATGCTTTCGAGGTCGGTCGTGTCGCCCACGGCCAGCGCAAACTTGTCGCGCGCGCCGCCGCGCAGGTAGCGGTTCATGTCCTGCAGCTTGCCGCGCTTGCGCTCGTACCCCATCCACACGCCTTCCTGCGGATTCCACAGGCGCGGGCGGTGCAGCAGCAGGAACGGCGTGGCCGGATCGCCATTCAGGTGCAGCGCGTATTTGCGATTGAGTTTTTCTACGCCTTCGCGCATAGCCTCCATCAGCGCCGTATCGCCGGGCAGGGTTTCGGTGGGTGCGTCGGCAAAGTCGGTGAGCAGGCAGAAACGAAGGTTCGGATCGCGGTTGGCCAGGAACCGCACTTCCATCTGCTGGCACAGGTCGTCGATGTTTTCGCGACTGTAGACCAGCGTGGGTACCACGACCAGCGCGCGGGCGTCGGGCGGAATGCCGCTTTCAAAATCCATGCGCGGCAGTGGCTTGGGATAGGTGACCTTGGTGGTGATCCAGTTGACCAGGTTGAGCGCCAGCTGGCTGCTGCCGATCAGCGCCAGCACGCCCATGGCAACGAGCACCGCGCCATGCACGCCGTGAAACGCCGAGCGCTCGAGCAGCAGTGCGGTGGCGATGATCGACAGCACCACGATGGCGCCCAAGTAGGACGTCAGTGGCGACGCGCTGCTGGTGCGTTGCAGCGACTCCATCCACGGCCGGCGCATGCGAGTCTGCTTTTCCAGCGCGGCCTGGCCGCCACCGATCAGGTAGAAGCCCACGTGGCTGTGGCGCAGATCGTCGCTGCCGGCGTGCGACTGCGCCAGTTGCAGCGCTTGCGCGGCCACTTCCAGCTCCGAGTAGTCGGAGCGCTTGGCGATGTTTTCGATGACGTGGCGGTACTGGTCGCGGGTGGCAAATTCCATCTGGCCGTACACGCCGGCCGGGTCCTGGCGCAAGGTCTGGTCAACCATGCTCAAGGTCTCGACGAACTCCTGCCAGTCCATGGTGCCGAGGTAGCGCAGGCTGCCGATGCTGTTGGAGATCGACACCTGGTCGGCAGCCTGCTGCTGGATCTCGGCCTGGATTTGCTGTTCGATGGTCTGGCCGGTATCGGCCAGGCGGCTGGTGATCCACGTCAGGGCCATGGTCAGTGCGTGGCTCTGGCCTTGCAGGCGGCGCGACAGTTCCGCCACGAAGGCGCTGGTAATCGGCGGGTTGGAGCGGGCCATGTCGGCCACTTTTAAAATCAGGCCGCTCGGGTTCTTTTCCGCTTCCTCGCTCATCTGGTCGGCCCAGCTGTTGGCCAGATCGCGTTCGCTGCGGTTGTCGGCCACGCGCGCGGCCACGCGGCGCAGGTTTTCGATCAGCGCCAGGCGCAGCATGATGGGAATCGCCCACAACTCGCCCAGCTTGAGCGGCGCCACTTCCTGGTACGCGGCCACGAAGCGCGACAGCGATTCCGGATCGACGCGGCCATCGCCGTGCGAGATGATCTCGAGCGCCAGCTTGTACACGCGCGGGCAGCCGGCAGGCGCGCCCTTGGCCAGCCGTGGCAGCTCCTTGCTGTAGTCCTTGGGCAGGTGACGGCGGGCGATGCGGATCTGTTCTTCGATCAGGTACAGGTTATCGAGCAGCCACTCGGAGGCGGGCGTGATCTGGCGGCCGTCCTTGATGGCGGCGGTCAGTTCGTCGCAGGTGGCGCTGATGACTTCCGCGTTTTCGCTCAGGCGCGCCAGCAGCTGGTCGCCGCCGCCGCGCGGGCTCAATTCGTGGTGGGCGGCGAGCGAGCGGCCATGCGCGGCCATCTGCGCCGCGCTGAAAAGTTCCGCTCTTAATGGCAGGTCTTCATCTTCTTCGGAGACCATGGCCGCCGTATTCGATTCGCGAAAGCCGAGCGACATCTCGGGTAGCAGGGGAGTGGACTTGTTCAACGTAAACCTCGCTTGGACGTGCGCGACAAAACCGCGTCCGGCAATGCCGGCGCGGTGAGTAGTGGGAATGTGTGCCAAGCAATGATACGTCTCGTAACATTTTGCTACTGTGCGCTTACGAACATATGTGCAAAGGGCCGCTCGAGGCGGCCCTTCTTCAATCAGCTTATTGATTGATCGTTGAGTGGCTCAGGCAGCGAGCGCCAGGCCGCCGGTGAGGCTGTAGCTGCTGGCGTGGCCCAGCCGGCGCAGGCATTGCGCAGCTTTCATGCTGCGGTTGCCGCTGCGACACACGAACACCAGCGGCTGGTGGGTGCCGCCGCGCAGCCACAGGCTGGCGTGCTCGACCAGGCGGCTCAGCGGCACGCTCTGCGCCGCGCGTGCACCAGCGGTTGCCGCGATAGTGGCGGCAAACTCGTACGGCTCGCGCACATCGACCAGCATTGCATCGGGATGGGCTTGCAGGAAGGCGTCCAGCGCGTGGCTGTCGAGTTGCAGGTCGGCAGCGCAGGCCACGTCGGCGTGGCCTGCGCACAGCTGGTTGCGCGCGTCACGCGTTGGGCACAGCAGGGTCTGCTCAGTGGTGACGGCAGCCACCTGCGATTCGGCGTGGGCGGTAAAGGCAAACCGCACCAGGTCGGCCGGCAGGTGGACGCCGTCCTTGACGCCGAGCAGGTAGGCGCGCGCGCCCTCGCCTGCTGCCACCTGCGCCAGCACCTGGCCGCCGATGGCAATCGCGTTCACTTCGGCGCCATCAGCGAGCGTGAGCCGATGGGCGGTGATCGCCGGCCAGCCGAACGCGTCGGTCAGCGCTTCGGCGTCGTAGTGGGCGCCCAGCGATTTCACCAGCGGCGCATGGTCGGCGCCAGCGGTGGTGGCAACGATCGCCAGCACCCGGTAGTTGTGGCCGCGCACGATGGCGGTGATGCGGGCAGTTAATGGGGGCAACGGGTCGATGACGATGCAGCTGCGGCTGGCCGCGTCCAGCACCAGCCAGCCGCACTCGCCTTCCACGCCCAGCTGCAGCAAGCCGTCGTCGGGCTCGGCGCTGGGCTGGTCGGCGATCATGCCGGCGGCGCGCAGCGCGGCGCCGCAGTGGGCAATGCGCTGGCAGGCGGTGGCGATGGTGGCCTCGTCAACCATGGCGCCGAACGACATGCGGATGGCGCCGGCGCTGCGCCACAGCGGCAAGCCCATGGCGTCAAGCACGTAGCTCGGTGCAGCCTTGCTGGCCGAGCAGGCGCTGCCGGCGCTGACGCGCACGCGCGCCGCGTCGAACACGTCCATCAGCTCGCGGCTCGATACCCCCGGCACCGCGAAGTTGAGCGTGGTGGGCAGCGATTTCTCGAAAGCATTGTTGAACACGACGCCCGGCAGCGCCGCGCGCAGGGCGTCGGCCAGGCGCGCGCGGTAGCCGTGCAACTGCGCGTGCGAAGGGAAGGTATCGCCGCGTTCGAGCGCGGCCAGCACCACGCCCAGTGCGGCAATGCCGGCCATGTTTTCGGTGCCCGAGCGCTGGCCGGTTTCCTGGCCGCCGCCCATCACCAGTGGCGTGAACGGCGCGCCGGCGCGCACGTACAACATGCCTACCCCTTTGGGCGCGTGCAGCTTGTGGCCGGAGAACGGCGCGTAGTCGATGCGGGTGGAGGCCAGGTTCAGTTGCAGCTTGCCCAGCGCCTGCACGCAATCGACCATCCACAGCGCGGTGGTGCCGCTCGCTTCGATGGCGGCAGCGATGCCGTCGAGGTCGCTGACCACGCCGGTTTCGTTGTTGGCGGCCATGGTGCAGATCATGGCGGCGTCGGGCGCCAGCGCGCGCAGCGCAGCCAGGTCGTGCAGGCCGCCGCCATCGACCGGCAAGGCGGTCAGCTTCAGATTGGTGCCCAGCAGGCGGTTCCAGTGCGCCAGCGCCTCCGGCACGGCCTTGTGCTCGGTGGCGCCGTACACCAGCAGGCTGCCGACCGACTCGCCGCGAACCTGGCGCTCGCGCACCGCCACCAGCGCCGACAGCACGGCGGTCTGGATGCCCTCGGTGGCGCCGCTGTTGAACATCAGCCTGCCCTCGCCCGCGCCCAGCAGGCGCACCGCGCACTGGCGCGCCTGGTCGAGCACGACCTTGGCGCGCAGGCCGGTGCCGTGCGAGCTGCTGGGGTTGCCATAACGTTCGGCCATGATGTCGGCAGCGGCAAGCGCAGCGGCAGGCAGAATGCAGGTGGTGGCGTTGCCGTCGAGGTAGATTTCGTTATTCATTTTAAGAGGCGGGAAGGCGGTGAATATGAGCTAAACAGTTTAGCGAACTTTCCCCGAGAAAATATGCCAAAGCTACCTCCATTTTGCACCGAAAAAAGCATGTTCATGCTAGCGAATGAAACTGTGTAGAATGAATTTTCTTTCATCCTGCACAGCTACCCCATGCACTCACTCGACAAATACGATTGCGCCATCCTGGCGGCCCTGCAAATCGATGGCACCCTGTCGGTCGCTGCGCTCAGCGAAAAAGTCGGGCTGTCGAGCACGCCATGCTGGAAGCGGGTCAAACGGCTGGAAGAGGAAGGTTATATCGAGAGCCGGGTGGCCATCGTCAACCGCCGCAAGGTGGGCTTGCCGGTGACGGTGTACGTGAGCGTGCGTACCGGCCAGCATGACGCCAAGTGGCTCGACCGCTTTGCCGCCGCCGTCATGGCCCTGCCCGAGGTGCAGGAATTCCACCGCATGAGCGGCGATGTCGACTACCTGCTCAAGGTGGTCACCACCGATATCGAAGGCTATGACGCATTTTATAAACGGCTGATCAAGGTGGGTCAGTTGACCGGCGTATCGTCGGCGTTTTCGATGGAGCAGATCAAGTTTACAACCGCACTGCCACTCGACCTGGTGCCTTACGCCTGATCGGCCGCGCCAAAGTGCACCACCGTGGTGCAAGAAATATCATGCCGTGAGATAATGCCGCGTCTCAATACTTGAACTAACGCTATGCGCGCATTCTTCAGCTGGCTTCCCGGCCCCAGCAACGTCAGCCGCCCGGAACAACTGCGCGCCGCTGCCGGCGCCCTGTGCGGCTTGCTCGTCACCGCCCTGTTCGCCCATTATGTATTGGCGCCGACTGGCACTTCCATCTTCATGATCGCGCCGATGGGCGCGTCGGCCGTGCTGCTGTTCGCGGTGCCTGCCAGCCCGCTGGCGCAACCGTGGTCTGTGTTCGGCGGCAACGTCGTCAGCGGGCTGGTGGGCGTGGCGTGCGTGCGCTGGCTCGGCGACAGCCTGCCGCTGCCGCTGCTGGGCGGCCTGGCTGTCGGCCTGGCGATTGCCACCATGTTCATGATGCGCTGCATCCACCCGCCTGGCGGCGCGGTGGCGCTGACTGCCGTGCTGGGCGGCCCGGTGGTCCACGCGGCCGGCTTCGAGTTCGTGTTGCTGACGGTAGCGGTCGACACGGCGCTGCTGGTTACCATGGCCATCATCTACAACAACCTGACCGGACGGCGCTACCCGCACGTGCAGCAAAGCACGACCGTCAACGTCCACGGCACCAAAGATGAAGCGCCCACGTTGCGGCTCGGCTTCAAGACCGAAGACCTCGACGCCGTGCTCAGGCAATACAACCAGGTGCTCGACATCAGCCGCGATGATCTCGAATCGCTGTTCATGCAAACCGAGCAGCGCGCCTACCAGCGTCGCTTCGGCGTGATCACCTGCGCCGACATCATGTCGCGCGACATCGTCAGCGCCGAATTCGGCACTGAACTGGAGCCGGCCTGGCAACTGATGCGCAACCACCGCGTGGTGGCCCTTCCCGTGCTCAACCGTGCGCGGCGCGTGATTGGCATCGTCACCCAGACCGATTTCCTCGAGCACGGCGGTCTCGACAGCTACAGCGGCATGCGCAGCCAGTTGCAGCGCTTCTTGCGCAAGAGCGGCGTCACCCACACCGAAAAAGCCGAGGTGGTGGGCCAGATCATGAGCCACCATCCGACCACCGCGCGGCTCGATACGCCGATCGTCGACCTGGTGCCGCTGATGGCCAACTCGGGCTTCCACCATATTCCGATCGTCGATGCGGAAGACCGTTTTGCCGGCATCATCACCCAGTCGGACCTGGTGGCCGCGCTGTACCAAACCAGGCTGGCGGAGGCGGCAGCCTGAGTCATTGCCAGCCCGGTTTCGATTGATACAATTTGTTGCGCGGCATAGCCGCGCATGGCTTATCCTAGTCGCGCTAGATTCACCATGGACCAGGAAACAGACATGAAGTGCACAACCCGTATCGCTACCGCCAGCCTCGCCGTCGCGCTGGCATTCATACCCCTCAGCAATTCCTTCGCCCTGCCGCTGGCCGACGCCGCCAACCGCCCGGTTCCGCGCGTGAGCGCCACCCCGGCGCACCAGGCGCTGCAAGCGATTGCCACCGAATACTACGACGCCGTCGCTCGCTTCGAGCCGATCGGCGCCACCGAAAACGGCGACAACCGTTACGACGCGCAACTGGGCCTGAGCATCTCGCCCGGCAAGCGCGCCTTGCAATTCAAGCTGTACCGCGATTTCGCCAAGCGCGTGAAAGCCATCAAGCGGGAAGTATTGAACGCCGAAGACCGCCTCGACTACGACATCCTGCGCTACGAGCTGCGCGGCCTGATCGCCATGGAGCGCTTCCCCGAGCACTTGCTGCCGATCAACCAGATGGACAGCGTGCCGGTCACCCTGGCTAACTACGCCGGCGGCCAGGCATCGCAGCCGATCGGCACCGTGACGCAATACGACGCCTACCTGAGCCGTATCAGCCAGATGCCGGCGTGGATCGACCAGGCGATTGCCAATATGCGCGACGGCATCAAGAAGGGCATCACCCAGCCGAAAGCGATCATGATCTCGGCCCTGCCGCAGTACAAGAAGCTGCTCAGCGACACGCCCGAACAGAGCATCTACTACACCCCGATCAAGAACCTGCCAGCGAGCTTCAGCGCTGCCGACAAGGCGCGCCTGACCGAAGCCTACCGCAAGCAGATCGCCGAGCAGATCATGCCGGCCCTGGGCCGCCTGGCCGCCTTCGTGGAAAAAGATTACATCCCCGCCTGCCGCACCTCGACCGGGTTGGGCGCCCTGCCCGACGGCGCCGCCTGGTACCAGGCGCGCGTGGCCAACGCCACCACCACCTCGCTGAAACCGGACGAGATCCATGCGATCGGCCTGCGCGAAGTGGCGCGCATTCAGTCGCAGTTCGAAGTGCTCGGACCCAAGCTCGGCTACAACGGCCCAGCAGCCGGCCTGCCGGTATGGGTGGCGGCGCAACCGAAGTTCCGTCCGTTCAAGACCGAACAGGAAGTGCAAGCGGTCTACCACAAGCTCAACGACGTGCTCGACACCAAGCTGCCGCTGATGTTCACGCTGGTGCCCAAGGCCAAGCTCGACCTGCGCCTGGAACCCGAACTGAGCCGCGACACTGCCTCCGACCACTACACGCCGCCGGCCATCGACGGCTCGCGCCCCGGCGTGTTCTGGTCGGTGGTGACCGATCCGACCAAGTACGGCAGCACCGGCATGACCACCCTGTTCCTGCACGAAGGCAAGCCCGGCCACCACTTCCACATCGCCCTGATGCAGGAACTGAACCTGCCCGACTTCCGCAAATTCGGCGGCAACAATGCCTTCACCGAAGGCTGGGCGCTGTACTCGGAAACGCTGGGCAAGGAAATGGGCCTGTTCGACGATCCGGCCCAGTATTTCGGCCACCTGAACGACGAACTGCTGCGCGCCACGCGCCTGGTGGTCGATACCGGCATGCACGCCAAAGGCTGGACCCGCGAGCAAAGCATCAAGTACATGCGCGAAACGCTGGGCTACGACGAAGTGGCAAAAAGCGAAACCGAGCGCTACATGGCTTGGCCGGCACAGGCGCTGGGCTACAAGATCGGCTCGCTGAAAATCGTCGAGCTGCGCCACCGCGCGGAGGAAGCGCTCGGTGAGCGCTTCAGCTTGCCGAAGTTCCACGAGGTAGTGCTCAGCGATGGCACCTTGCCGCTGGCGTTGCTGGAGGAGAAGGTGGACCGGTGGATTGCGCAGCAGCAGTGATCAATAGGCCGTGATGGGAACGGATATCCTGGGGCGACTTGACCGGTCGGGCAAATGCAAGGCGCAGTGAGCGCGCTTACAAGCTCCAGGAAAGATAAGCCGTCGCTACTGCAGCCGCAATTGAGACTACGCCCAGTATGCCGGAAAGGATCTTTCCGGCAAGGACACGTGCAGCCAGATCGGTCTCCAGTTTTGCTATTAATCCGCTCATTTTATTTCCTTCAAACAGTTCGTGTCGCGTTGCTGGGCATCTAGCAGACAGTGTTCCAAGCGGTCCCGCATCGCTTGCCTGTCGACGGCCGCCCTCTTATGCTCTTGGTCGACGAGGGTTGCGTGGGTCGCCGAGTAAGTCACAATCACAACTACCATGGACAAGATAGAGCCGGCAAAAATACGCATATCCCTGATATGAGGATAACGAAATACATGTCCAGTTGGCAGATCGAGGGAATTGAGCCCAACGATAAATACCGATACCACGATCAACAAGATGTGAATACCGAAAGCAACGCATATCGGGCTAGACCACACCTTGATCGTCTTTATCTCCTGTAGGGAGACAAGTTCATAACAGGTGGCAGCAGCCATCCCCATCACGGCCCACAACAATTCGCCCTTCCCAATCGACTTGACAACATGGTGGTTGCCAACGGTGCAGTGGACGGTGGAATGCCAACCAGCCAAAGCAGGAATAACGGGCCGATCACGGGAATAATAATGTTGATTGCGAACCAACCAAAGCTCGGCAACCAGTAGACATGTTGAATTTCCAAGATAACTCCTGAAAGGCGTCATCTGAAAACCTTCAGCCCTTTGTATTCTCCAAGTGAGCGAAACGGCGGTCAAGCAAGCTCAAGGGCGAAATTTACTCATTTCGGTACAAATCCAGGCCATGCGGTGAACTTTTTAATCACCCGCAGTCACCTCGGCAACAATTTTCTCCAGATCCGCCTCATCACCGAGCACATAAATTTTCTGCTCCCGCAGCACCTGCAAGATAAACCCCTGCTGCTCGCGCAACCGCCGCTTGAAGTCCGGCAGCGTGTACAGGTTGGGATTGATTTTTCGGCGCAACAAGCGCTCCGCCACTGGCAGCCGCGACAGCAGCTCACCGTAGCTGGTGTTCTCGCCGATCAGCAGCAACTCCACCGGCGTGTTCATGCCCTCGTGCTCCTTGGCCGTGGCGCCGTACACGAACGCCACGTTGAGCACGCGCTGCAACGGCGCCAGCGCCGAGTTCAGCACGCTGACCAGGCCAAACGTCTTTCTCACCACGCTCGTCAGTTCTTCGTAGACCATGCAATCAACGTTCGGCTTGAACCGGCGCACGTTGCCGATGCGCTCGGAGACGATCACGCCCGCCTCGTGCAGGCGCTTCAACTCGCGCTGGGCCGAGGCGCTGCCCAGGCCAGTCAGGCGCATGATTTCGTTGAGGTGGTAGCCGTCGGTGGTGCGTATAAAAAGCAAACCCAGCAGTTTCTGCTGGGCGGGAGTGAAGAGGGCTTGAGCGATCATGAGCCAGATCTTAGCATGTATAAATCAGTTGCTGGCAGCGCAAAACAAAGGTGGCAGGCATAAAAAAACGGCGCCCGCAGGCGCCGTTCTTGGAGGACTGGAAGCTGAATTACGCTTCGTCGCCGTGCGGAGTCACCGATTCGGTCACTTCCACATCGCCACCAGACATGGCAGCTTTTTCTGCTTGCAGCAGGGCTTGACGCTCTTCCACTTCCCACAGTTCCTTCTCTTTGCGGGCGCGGTGGAACGCCAGACCAGTGCCGCCCGGGATCAGACGACCAACGATCACGTTTTCTTTCAGGCCGCGCAGACCGTCGCGCTTGCCCATGATCGCCGCTTCCGTCAGCACGCGGGTGGTTTCCTGGAACGATGCGGCCGAGATGAACGAATCGGTCGACAGCGATGCCTTGGTAATACCCAGCAGGACGTTTTCGTAGGTCGCAGGAATCTTGTTCTCGCGGTCCATACGATCGTTTTCGTCCAGCAGTTCCGAACGCTCGACCTGCTCGCCAACGATATAGTTGGTGTCGCCGGCGTTGACGATCTGAACGCGACGCAACATCTGGCGTACGATCACTTCGATGTGCTTGTCGTTAATCTTCACGCCTTGCAGACGGTAAACGTCCTGCACTTCGTCAACGATGTAACGCGCCAGCGCTTCGATACCGAGCAGGCGCAGGATGTCTTGTGGATCGGCCGGGCCGTCCACGATCATCTCGCCCTTGTTCACTACCTGGCCGTCGTGAACCAGCACTTGCTTGTCCTTGGTGATCAGGAACTCGTGCTTGTTGCCGTCCATGTCCGTGATTTCCAGACGCTGCTTGCCCTTGGTTTCTTTACCGAAGGCCACGGTACCGGTGACTTCCGCCAGCATGCCCGCGTCTTTCGGCGAACGTGCTTCGAACAGCTCGGCCACGCGTGGCAGACCACCGGTAATGTCACGGGTTTTCTGCGATTCGGTCGGGATACGCGCCAGAACCTCACCCACGGACACTTGCTGGCCGTCTTTCACCATGATCAGTGCGCCAACCTGGAAACCGATCGCTACAGCGTGTTCGGTACCGGCGATCTTCACTTCGTGACCTTCTTCGTTCAACAGTTTGACCTGTGGACGCAGGGTTTTGGTCAGCGAACCGCGACGCTTGGCATCGATCACAACGAGCGTGGCCAGACCGGTCACTTCGTCCACCTGACGGGCCACGGTCACGCCTTCTTCGACGTTCTCGAAACGCACCGTACCAGCGTACTCGGTGATGATCGGACGGGTCAGCGGATCCCAGGTTGCCAGGGCCGTACCGGCCTTGATGACCAGGCCATCCTTGACGATCAGGGTCGCGCCGTACGGCACTTTATGACGCTCACGCTCACGGCCGTGGTCGTCGGTAATCAGCACTTCGCCCGAACGGGAAATGACGATTTGCGCGCCCTTGCCGTTGGTAACGTAACGCATGGTCGAGGTGAAACGGATGGTACCGTTCGACTTCGCTTCCACCGACGATGCCACTGCTGCACGCGATGCCGCACCACCGATGTGGAAGGTACGCATGGTCAGCTGGGTACCAGGCTCACCAATCGACTGCGCTGCCACCACGCCGACTGCTTCGCCGGAGTTGACCAGCATGCCGCGGCCCAGGTCGCGACCGTAGCACTTGGCGCACAGGCCGAAGCGCGTGTCGCAAGTGAGCGGCGTGCGAACCTTGACTTCGTCGATCGACAGACGCTCGATCTCTTCGACCATGTCTTCGTCCATCAGGGTGCCAGCTTCGTACAGGGTGGACTGGTTTTCCGGATTGACGACGTCGTTGACCACCACGCGGCCGAGGATACGGTCGCGCAGCGCTTCGATGACTTCACCACCTTCAACCAGCGCCTTCATGACGGTACCGTTGGACGTGCCGCAATCATCTTCGATCACGACCAGATCCTGGGTCACGTCAACCAGGCGACGGGTCAGGTAACCGGAGTTCGCGGTTTTCAGTGCCGTATCGGCCAGACCTTTACGAGCGCCGTGGGTCGAAATGAAGTACTGCAACACGTTCAGACCTTCGCGGAAGTTCGCGGTAATCGGCGTTTCGATAATCGAACCGTCCGGTTTGGCCATCAGACCACGCATACCGGCCAGCTGGCGAATCTGCGCTGCCGAACCACGTGCGCCCGAGTCGGCCATCATGTAAATCGCATTGAACGATTCCTGGGTCGACTTGGTGCCGTCACGCTTGATGACGTCTTCCACTTTCAGCTGGTCCATCATGGCCTTGCCGACTTCGTCCGAGGTCTTGCCCCAGATGTCGACGACCTTGTTGTAACGCTCGCCGGCGGTCACCAGACCCGAAGCGTATTGCTGCTCGATCTGTTTGACCTCGGACTCTGCAGCCGAAATCAGGGTGACTTTTTGTGGCGGTACCAGCATGTCGTCCACGCAGATCGAAATACCGGCGCGGGTTGCCAGGCGGAAGCCCGACTGCATCAGTTGGTCAGCAAACACGACCGTCGCGCGCAGACCGCACTTACGGAACGAGGTGTTGATCAACTTGGAAATTTCTTTCTTTTTCAGCGCGCGATTCAGCACCGAGAAAGGCAGGCCTTTCGGCAGGATTTCCGACAGAATGGCGCGGCCAACCGTGGTTTCGTAGCGGGTAACGGTACGGACGAACTCGCCCGTTTCGAGATCTTTTGGATTCTCGACGATACGCACCGTGATACGGGTGGTCAGTTCCACTTCCTTGTTGTCGTAGGCACGGATGACTTCCGACACGTCAGGGAACAGCATGCCCTCGTTTTTCGCATTGATCGCTTCGCGGGTCGCGTAGTACAGACCCAGCACGATATCCTGCGAAGGAACGATCGACGGTTCGCCGTTCGACGGGAACAGGATGTTGTTCGACGCCAGCATCAGCGTACGTGCTTCCATCTGCGCTTCGATCGACAGCGGTACGTGCACAGCCATCTGGTCACCGTCGAAGTCGGCGTTGAACGCCGCGCAAACGAGTGGGTGCAGCTGGATTGCTTTACCTTCAATCAGGACCGGCTCGAACGCCTGGATACCGAGGCGGTGCAGGGTTGGTGCACGGTTGAGCATGATCGGGTGTTCGCGGATCACGTCTTCCAGGATGTCCCAAACCACTGGTTCCTGAATTTCAACCAGTTTCTTCGCTGCCTTGATGGTCGTAGCCAGACCCATCAGTTCCAGCTTGTTGAAGATAAAGGGTTTAAACAGCTCGAGGGCCATCAGCTTCGGCAGACCGCACTGGTGCAGTTTCAGCTGTGGGCCCACCACGATGACCGAACGGCCCGAGTAGTCGACGCGCTTACCGAGCAAGTTCTGACGGAAACGACCGCCCTTACCTTTGATCATCTCGGCCAGCGATTTCAGCGGACGCTTGTTGGCGCCGGTCATCGCTTTGCCGCGACGGCCGTTGTCCAGCAACGAGTCGACTGCTTCTTGCAGCATGCGCTTTTCGTTACGCGTGATGATCTCTGGAGCACGCAGCTCCATCAGGCGCTTCAGACGGTTGTTACGGTTGATCACGCGGCGATACAGATCGTTCAGATCCGAGGTCGCGAAACGGCCGCCGTCCAGCGGGACCAGTGGGCGCAGTTCCGGCGGCAGCACCGGCAGCACTTCCATGATCATCCACTCAGGCTTGATGCCCGAACGCTGGAACGCTTCCAGCACTTTCAGACGCTTGGCGTATTTCTTGATCTTCGCTTCGGACTTCGATTCCTTCAGTTCCACGCGCAGGGTTTCGGCATCGCGGTGGATGTCGATCGAGCGCAGCAGTTCACGGATACCTTCGGCGCCCATGAAGGCGGTGAAGTCGTCGCCGTACTCTTCGTACTTGGCGGCGTAGTCGTCTTCCGACATGATCTGGCACTTCTTCAGCGGGGTCATGCCTGGATCGGTCACGACGTATGCTTCGAAGTACAGCACGCGTTCGATGTCCCGCAGGGTCATGTCCAGGACCATGCCCAGGCGCGACGGCAAGGACTTCAGGAACCAGATGTGCGCGGTTGGCGACGCCAGTTCGATGTGGCCCATGCGTTCACGACGCACTTTGGCCAGGGTGACTTCAACGCCGCACTTTTCGCAGATCACACCGCGGTGCTTGAGGCGCTTGTACTTGCCGCACAGGCATTCGTAGTCCTTGATTGGGCCAAAGATCTTGGCGCAGAACAGGCCGTCGCGCTCAGGCTTGAAGGTACGATAGTTGATGGTTTCCGGCTTTTTAACTTCGCCGTAGGACCACGAACGGATTTTTTCAGGCGAAGCGAGACCGATCTTGATCGCGTCAAAGGTCTCGTTCGTCTGTACTTGCTTGAATAGATCGAGCAGTGCTTTCATGTATCACTCCAGTAGTGATTAAATTCTTTCAAAGTCGTCATTCCCGCGAAAGCGGGAATCCATGCTGAGCGTGCATCACGAAGGCTCAAACTCAGTATGGATCCCCGCTTTCGCGAGGATGACGGCGGCCGGCTATTAGTTACGTTCCAGGTCGATATCGATACCCAGGGAACGAATCTCTTTCACCAGCACGTTGAACGATTCCGGCATGCCGGCATCGATCACGTGGTCGCCCTTGACGAGGTTTTCGTACACTTTGGTACGGCCATTCACGTCATCGGACTTCACGGTCAACATCTCTTGCAGCACGTACGATGCGCCGTACGCTTCCAGTGCCCACACCTCCATCTCACCGAAACGCTGGCCACCGAACTGGGCTTTACCACCCAGTGGCTGCTGCGTTACCAGCGAGTAAGGACCGGTCGAACGCGCGTGCATCTTGTCGTCAACCAGGTGGTGCAGTTTCAGCATGTGCATTACGCCAACGGTGACCTTGCGCTCGAATGCTTCGCCGGTGCGGCCGTCGTACATGGTGACCTGGTTCTTCGATGGGGTCATGCCCAGCTTGGCAGCGACATCATCAGGATACGCCAGGTCGAGCATGCGGCGGATTTCCGATTCGTGCGCACCGTCGAATACCGGGGTGGCGAACGGCACACCTTTTTTCAGGTTGTACGCCAGGCCCATGATCTCTTCGTCGCTGAACTGGTCCAGGTCTTCCGGACGGCCCGACTCGTTGTAGACCGTGGTCAGGTACTTGCGCATCTCTTCGACCTTGATCTGCGCTTGCAGCATTTCGCCGATACGGATGCCCAGGCCCTTCGCTGCCCAGCCCAGGTGGGTCTCGAGAATCTGACCCACGTTCATACGCGATGGCACACCCAGCGGGTTCAGTACCACGTCGGCCGGCGTACCGTCCGCCATGTATGGCATGTCTTCCACGGGAACGATGCGCGATACCACACCCTTGTTACCGTGACGACCTGCCATCTTGTCGCCCGACTGCAGGCGGCGTTTAACGGCCAGGTACACCTTGACCATTTTTTGCACGCCAGGTTGCAGCTCGTCGCCCTGGGTCAGCTTCTTGCGCTTCTCTTCGAAGGCCAGATCGAACTGGTGACGCTTCTCGGCGATCGATTCCTTGATCGCTTCGAGTGCGGTGGCAGCGGCATCTTCCGATGGACGGATGTCGAACCAGTGGTACTTGTCCAGATCGTCCAGGTATTCCTTGGTGATCTTGGCGCCTTTGGCCAGCTTTTTAGGCCCACCGTTGACCACCTGGTTGATCAGCATTTTTTCCAGGCGCTGGAAGGCATCGCCCTCCACGATACGCATCTGGTCGTTCAGGTCCAGGCGGAAACGCTTGAGTTCATCGTCGATGATCTGTTGCGCGCGCTTGTCACGAACGATGCCTTCACGGGTGAACACTTGCACGTCGATCACGGTGCCGACCATGCCCGAAGGCACGCGCAGCGAGGTGTCTTTGACGTCCGAAGCTTTCTCGCCGAAGATCGCGCGCAGCAGCTTTTCTTCCGGGGTCAGCTGGGTTTCGCCTTTAGGCGTCACTTTACCGACCAGGGTGTCGCCGGCGGTGACTTCTGCGCCGATGTACACGATGCCCGACTCGTCCAGGCGTGCCAGTTGATTTTCGGCCAGGTTCGAGATATCACGGGTGATTTCTTCGGCGCCCAGCTTGGTATCACGTGCAACAACGCTCAGTTCTTCGATGTGAATCGAAGTGTAACGGTCGTCTTTCACGACGTTTTCCGAGATCAGGATCGAATCTTCGAAGTTCAGACCATTCCATGGCATGAACGCCACGGTCATGTTCTGGCCCAGTGCCAGCTCGCCCAGGTCGGTCGATGCGCCGTCGGCGATGACGTCGCCCTTGGCCACGCGGTCGCCGACTTTGACGATCGGACGCTGGTTGATGTTGGTGTTCTGGTTCGAACGGGTGTACTTGATCAGGTTGTAGATGTCCACACCGACTTCGCCGGCGGTGGCTTCTTCATCGTTGACGCGAATCACGACACGGCCCGCATCGATGTAGTCGACCAGGCCGCCACGCAGCGCCTGCACGGTGGTGCCCGAGTCGACTGCCACGGTGCGTTCGATACCAGTACCGACCAGCGCTTTTTCAGGGCGCAGGCAAGGAACTGCCTGGCGCTGCATGTTGGCGCCCATCAGTGCACGGTTCGCATCATCGTGTTCCAGGAACGGAATCAGCGACGCTGCAACGGATACGATCTGGCCTGGGGCCACGTCCATGTACTGGACGCGCTCTGGCGATACCAGGATGGTTTCGCCGGCTTCACGCGACGACACCAGTTCATCGACCAGGGTGCCGGTCTCATCGACTTTGGCGTTCGCCTGGGCGATGATGTAGCGGCCTTCTTCGATCGCCGACAGGTAATCGATCTGCTCGGTGACCTTGGAACCGTCGACCTTGCGGTACGGGGTTTCCAGGAAGCCGTATTCGTTCAGGCGGGCGTACAGGGCCAGCGAGTTGATCAGGCCGATGTTCGGGCCTTCAGGCGTTTCGATCGGGCACACGCGGCCGTAGTGGGTCGGGTGCACGTCGCGCACCTCGAAGCCGGCACGTTCGCGGGTCAGACCGCCAGGTCCCAGGGCGGAGACACGACGTTTGTGCGTGATTTCCGACAGCGGGTTGGTCTGGTCCATAAACTGCGACAGCTGCGACGAACCGAAGAATTCACGGATCGCGGCCGAGATCGGCTTGCTGTTGATCAGGTCGTGCGGCATCAGGTTGTCCGCTTCGGCCTGGCCGAGGCGTTCCTTGACAGCGCGCTCAACACGCACCAGGCCGGCACGGAATTGATTCTCCGCCAGTTCGCCGACGCAACGTACGCGACGGTTACCCAGGTGATCGATGTCATCGACTTCGCCGCGACCGTTGCGCAGCTCGACCAGGATCTTGATCACGGCCAGCACGTCTTCGTTCGACAGCGTCATGGCGCCGGTCAGTTCGTCACGGCCGATACGGCGGTTGAACTTCATGCGACCCACGGCCGACAGGTCGTAACGCTCAGGGCTGTAGAACAAGCCGTTGAACAGTGCTTCGACCGAGTCTTCGGTTGGCGGTTCGCCAGGACGCATCATGCGGTAGATCGCCACGCGAGCGGCGGTCTGGTCGGCGGTGTCGTCCATGCGCAGGGTTTGCGAGATGTAGCCGCCCTGGTCCAGGTCGTTGGTGTACAGGGTCTGGATGTCGGCGATGCCGGCATCGCGCAGACGGTTCAGTACGTCTTCGGTCAGTTCTTCGTTGGCGGACGCGACAACTTCGCCGGTCTCCGGATCAACGATGTTCTTGGCCAGCACGCGGCCCAGCAGGTAGTCTTCCGGCACCGAGATGTGTTTCAGACCGGCAGCGTCGATGTCGCGCACATGCTTGGCATTGATGCGCTTGTCTTTCATGACGATGGCCTTGGCCGACTTCGGATCGACGATGTCGAAGCGCGCGACTTCGCCGCGCAGGCGTTCGGCAACGAATTCCATTTCCGCGCCTTCGGAGCGCAGGTGGAAATTGTCGAAGACAAAGAAGTTAGCCAGGATCTGTTCCGGCGTCATGCCGATGGCCTTGAGCAGGATCGATACCGGCATCTTGCGGCGACGGTCGACGCGGAAGTACAGGATGTCTTTCGGGTCGAACTCGAAGTCCAGCCACGAGCCGCGGTAAGGAATGATACGGGCCGAGAACAGCAGTTTGCCGGACGAGTGGGTCTTGCCGCGGTCGTGTTCGAAGAACACACCCGGGGAGCGATGCAGCTGCGAAACGATAACACGCTCGGTACCATTGATCACGAACGAACCGGTGGTGGTCATCAGGGGCAGCTCGCCCATGTAGACTTCCTGTTCCTTCATTTCCTTGACGACCGGTTTGGTCGGCGATTCCTTGTCCAGGATCACCAGGCGCACCTTGGCGCGCAGCGGTGACGCGAACGTCAGGCCACGCAGTTGGCATTCCTTGACGTCGAAGGCAGGATCGCCCAGAACGTACGACAGGAATTCGAGACGCGCAAAGCCATTGTGCGAAACGATAGGGAAAATCGAGGTAAAGGCCGACTGCAGGCCGTCGTTCTTGCGTGCGGATGCGCTAACATCTTCTTGCAAGAAACTGTGGTAGGACTCGAGCTGGGTAGCCAGCAGGAACGGAACGTTGTGAACGTTGGCGCGCTTCGCGAATGATTTGCGAATGCGTTTCTTCTCAGTAAATGAGTAGTGCATGGACACTCCGTGAGTGACAGAAAGGAAAAAAATTCAGGTTTTGCCAGTGCACTGCCAGCCACTTCAGCAACAATCTCGGCTGCGTGTCACACAGACGAAACCTGAAATCTCTACCATTTCCAGCGGATCAATTGGAACTGCAACGTCTTGACAACGTTACAAATACGACACAGACGACAAAGGAGCCAAAGCCGGGATTTCCCCCGGTAAAGAGAGAAATCCCGCAGCTTTGGCTCGTGGCGCTAAGTGGTAGCCGCCAATACAGCTTGAATTACTTCAGTTCGGCCTTGGCGCCAGCTTCTTCCAGCTTTTTCTTAGCGGCTTCAGCGTCAGCTTTCGACAGAGCTTCTTTAACGGTTTTTGGTGCGCCGTCAACAACGTCTTTGGCTTCTTTCAGGCCCAGACCGGTGATTTCGCGAACTGCTTTAATCACGCCAACTTTGTTCGCGCCGATTTCGGTCAGAACCAGGTTGAATTCGGTCTGCTCTTCAACAGCAGCTGCAGCAGCGCCGCCAGCAGCAGGAGCTGCCATTGCAGCGGCCGAAACGCCGAATTTTTCTTCGAATGCCTTAACCAGGTCGTTCAGGTCCATTACGGACATTTCGCTCACTGCGTTCAGGATGTCGTCTTTGCTAATTGCCATTTGAAACTCCAATAATTTTGATTCGTTTAATACATCAGATAGCTACTTGAAAAAAACCCGCCCCGGCCGTTGGGCCGGGATGCATCAGCTGATTAAGCTTCTGCAGGAGCTTCTTCTGCTGCAACTTCAGCAGCAGGAGCACCTTCGGATTTTTTCGCTGCCAGAGCAGCCAGACCACGTGCGAAGCCCGATACCGGAGCCAGCATAACGCCCAACAGCTGCGAGATGAGGACTTCACGGCTAGGAATGCTCGCCAACGCGGCAACAGCGGACTTATCCAGCTGCTTGCCTGCGTAGTTACCGGCAGTGATGACCAGTTTGTCGTTGGTTTTAGCGAAGTCAGCGATGACTTTAGCTGCTGCAACGGCGTCGTCCGAGATCGAATAGATCAGCGGACCGGTCATGCTGTCTGCCAGCGAGGCGAACTGCGTGCCTTCGACAGCGCGACGAGCGAGGGTGTTTTTCAACACTCGCAGGTACACGCCTTGAGCACGCGCCTTGGCACGGAGTTGCGTCAAGTGAGCAACCTGGATGCCACGATACTCGGCCACGACGATGGTTTGCGCAGTTGCTACTTTTGCGGAAACTTCGGCGACGACGGCCTTTTTGTCATTCAGATTGAGACCCACGGTCAATCTCCTTAAATGATAACCAGCCCAATTGCCGGTTATCGGTTCGAACAACGGCGTCCGAGGTTAGGAGTCCAATGGACTGCAAAACTTGGTCGGGAACACCATCTGCGTTGGGTGAAACAACTCAATTAACCGGATGCCTGCCTGATGCACCTGGCCCAACGGTCTTTGATTGCGACTGCCACTTGCATGGCAGCCATCCCAAAGAACTGCGCCGAGCTTTTCAGCTCAGCGACTTAATTTAGTCAGTGGGTATCAGGGTCGAACACGCTGCGCGTATCCGCTCCTGACACCCAAGTGTCAGCTTATCAAGCAGCCAGGGTAGTCTGGTCAACACGGACGCCAGCGCCCATGGTCGACGACAGCGATACCTTGCGCAGGTATACACCCTTGCTCGATGCTGGCTTGGCTTTGTTCAGTGCGTCGATCAGGGCAACCAGGTTGCTCTTCAGATCTGCATCAGCGAACGATTTGCGGCCGATGGTCGCGTGGATGATACCGGCTTTGTCGGTACGGTACTGAACTTGACCGGCTTTCGCGTTTTTCACGGCGGTAGCGACGTCAGGGGTTACGGTGCCGACTTTCGGGTTAGGCATCAGGCCACGTGGGCCCAGGATCTGGCCCAGGGTACCAACGATACGCATGGTGTCTGGCGAAGCGATGACGATATCGAAAGGCATGTCGCCGGCTTTGACGCGCTCGGCCAGGTCTTCCATACCAACAACATCAGCGCCTGCTGCTTTAGCGGCTTCAGCTTTTTCGCCCGAAGCGAACACAGCTACGCGAACTGTTTTGCCGGTGCCAGCTGGCAGCACGACGGAACCGCGAACGACCTGGTCCGATTTCTTCGGATCCACACCCAGTTGTACCGACACGTCGATCGATTCATTGAACTTGGCGGTAGCCAGTTCCTTGATCAGAGCGACGGCATTGTCGAAACCGTAGGACTTGGTGCTATCAATCTTCGACTTGATAACTTTTGCGCGTTTGGACAGTTTTGCCATGATTACAGACCTTCCACCGTGATGCCCATCGAACGTGCGGAACCAGCGATGGTGCGTACAGCAGCATCCATGTCGGCAGCGGTCAGATCTGGGGTTTTCAATTTAGCGATTTCTTCAGCTTGGGCGCGGGTCAGCGTACCGACTTTGTCGGTATGTGGCTTCGGCGAACCCTTGGTGATGCCAGCGTGTTTCTTGATCAGGAAGGTTGCTGGTGGAGTCTTCATCACGAAGGTGAAGGACTTGTCAGCAAACGCGGTGATCACGACTGGAATCGGCATGCCTGGCTCCAGACCTTGGGTCTGTGCATTGAAGGCCTTGCAGAATTCCATGATGTTCAGACCGCGCTGACCCAGCGCTGGGCCGATCGGTGGGGATGGGTTTGCTTTACCAGCTGGCACTTGCAGCTTGATAAAACCAATGATTTTCTTTGCCATGATGGCTCCTGTCTTGGATATGAGTAGTAGCGCCCCGCGATGCGCTGAACTGCATGCGGGGCTCCTCTTTTGCCAGATTTGTCAGGTTTTTACACCGTCGCCCGTTCTGGCGAACGGTGCTGCTTATACTTTTTCGACCTGGCCGAACTCGAGCTCGACTGGAGTTGCGCGGCCGAAGATGGTGACCGAGACGCGCACTTTCGATTTCTCGTAGTTCACTTCCTCGACGTTGCCGTTGAAGTCGGTGAACGGGCCATCCTTGATGCGGACCTGTTCGCCCACTTCGTACAGCACTTTTGGCCGTGGCTTCTCGACACCTTCTTGCATCTGCTGCATGATCTTGTCGATCTCGCGGGCAGGAATCGGGGTCGGCTTGTTCGATTTGCCGCCGATGAAACCGGTGACCTTGCTGGTGTTTTTGACCAGGTGCCAGGTTTCGTCGGTCATTTCCATTTCCACCAGCACGTAGCCAGGGAAGAAACGACGCTCGGTGACGGACTTTTGACCGTTTTTCACTTCGACTACTTCTTCAGTTGGCACCAGGATCTGGCCGAACTGGTCTTGCATGCCGGCGCGCTCTACGCGCTCGGTCAGCGCGCGCTGCACGCTTTTTTCCATACCGGAATACGCATGAACAACGTACCAGCGCTTGTTGCTTACTGGGACGCTGATTGGCGCTGCGCCAGCTTCTTGTGCAGGCACTTCGCCTTGCACGTCTTCTTGCACATTTTCGCTCATTATTTTCGTATGCCCAGAATGAGATCGTATAACAGGAATTCCAGCGTCTTATCCGTGCCCCACAGGAACAGCGCCATGACCAGAACAAAGGCAAACACGATGCCGGTGATCTGCATCGCTTCGCGACGGGTAGGCCAGACGACCTTTTTTGTTTCGCGAACGGCTTCTTGGGCAAAGTTCAGGAAATCACGGCCAGTCGACGAAGTCCACAAGAGCAGAACGGCAAAAGCCAAACCAGCTACAAGTGCGCCCGCGCGCACCAGAGCTGGTTTGTCCGACAGGTAATAAAACCCGACCACACCTGCGATTGCGACGGCGATGGCCAGCGCAACCTTAATCTTGTCATTCGACGTGCTGACGGTCTGCACGGATTGATTAGACATTGTATTTTACTTTCGGTGCCCTGCACCAGATTCGGTGGCAGGGGCGGAGGGCCTCGAACCCCCAACCTTCGGTTTTGGAGACCGACGCTCTGCCAATTGAGCTACGCCCCTTCCGAGTACTACTTACAAAGGATTTCGATTATACCACCAGGGACACCCCTGGTGGCCAATCCGCCATCCTAATTAGGCGATGATTTTTGCTACGACGCCTGCACCAACGGTACGGCCACCTTCGCGGATAGCGAAGCGCAGACCTTCTTCCATCGCGATCGGGTTGATCAGCTTGACGGTGATCGACACGTTATCGCCTGGCATAACCATTTCTTTGTCCGCTGGCAGTTCGATCGAACCGGTCACGTCAGTCGTACGGAAGTAGAACTGTGGGCGATAGTTGTTGAAGAACGGGGTATGACGGCCGCCTTCATCTTTCGACAGAACGTAGATCTCGCCGGTGAAGTGGTTGTGCGGCTTGATCGATGCTGGCTTGGCCAGAACCTGACCACGCTGTACATCTTCACGCTTGGTGCCGCGCAGCAGCAGACCGACGTTGTCGCCAGCTTGACCCTGGTCCAGCAGCTTGCGGAACATTTCCACGCCGGTGCAAGTGGTTTTGACGGTATCGATAATGCCGACGATTTCGATCTCTTCGCCGACCTTGATGATGCCGCGCTCGATACGACCGGTCACAACGGTACCGCGACCCGAGATCGAGAACACGTCTTCCACTGGCATCAGGAAGGCGCCATCGACTGCGCGCTCTGGCGTAGGGATGTAGCTGTCCAGTGCATCGGCCAGACGCATGATGGCGTCAACGCCCATCTCGCCTTCTTTGCCTTCCAGCGCCATACGTGCCGAACCTTTGATGATCGGTACGTCGTCGCCTGGGAACTCGTATTTCGACAGCAACTCACGCACTTCCATTTCGACCAGTTCCAGCAGTTCTGCGTCGTCGACCAGATCGCACTTGTTCAGGAACACGATGATGTATGGAACGCCAACTTGACGGGCCAGCAGGATGTGCTCGCGGGTCTGTGGCATTGGGCCGTCGGCTGCGGAGCAAACCAGGATCGCGCCGTCCATCTGTGCTGCGCCGGTGATCATGTTTTTGATGTAATCGGCGTGGCCTGGGCAGTCAACGTGCGCGTAGTGACGGGCAGCGGTTTCGTACTCGACGTGGGCGGTGTTGATGGTAATGCCGCGTGCTTTTTCTTCTGGTGCAGCGTCGATCTGGTCGTAGGCTTTAGCTTCGCCGCCGAATTTCTTCGACAGAACGGTAGCGATTGCAGCGGTCAGGGTGGTCTTGCCGTGGTCAACGTGACCAATGGTGCCGACGTTGACGTGCGGCTTGGTCCGCTCGAATTTCTCTTTTGCCATTTTAGACTCCTAACGATGTGGGGTGATTGCCCGGGCCTACGCCCGACTGCTGACTTGATACTTGTATACTTTGGAAAAACTGATGGCTGCGCAAGGCAGCCAATACTGCGTACTGCGAATTCTGGTGCCCTTTACGTGGATTGAACACGTGGCCTCTCCCTTACCAAGGGAGTGCTCTACCACTGAGCTAAAAGGGCTGATTGGGTACTGCTTTATTGTGTACTACGGTGATGCCCTGATTGCGCATCGGCATTGCAACAACACTGGAGCGGGTGAAGGGAATCGAACCCTCGTCGTAAGCTTGGAAGGCTTCTGCTCTACCATTGAGCTACACCCGCGAGGTATCGTTCATTTCACTACTATCAGTCTCACTGCAACAACTTGGTGGAGGGGGCTGGATTCGAACCAGCGTACTCATAGAGAACGGATTTACAGTCCGTCGCCTTTAACCACTCGGCCACCCCTCCGCGAGGAACCGCAGAGTATGAAGCAACTTCTTTGACCTGTCAACTGCGTCTGACATTATTTCGTGTCGTTGCAATTAACTGTCTGCTTCGGGGCGAGATTGTAACTGCTCGAACTGCAAATGTGCAAGTGTTGTTTTTAAGTTGAATGGGATGCCGAAATTTCAGGCAGCCGGCGTGTGGCCGATCGACGGATCGCGCTCGATCAGGTCGAACAGCGCCGCCACCACCTCCGGGTCGAACTGGGCGCCGGACCGCTCGCGGATGTACTGCACCACTTCGCTGTGCGGCCACGGGTCCTTGTACGGCCGCTCGTGCAGCAGCGAGTCGAACACATCGACCACCGCCACCACGCGCGCAGCAAACGGAATGGCGCGGCCCTTGAGGCCCTGCGGGTAGCCGTTGCCGTCGAAGTGCTCGTGGTGGCCGCCGGCGATCTGGGCGCCGTAGGTCAGGTAGCTGACGCCATCGACCATGTTGGCCGCGCGCTCGAGAATCGCCTGCCCCACGCCCGCGTGCTCGCGCATGCGCACGCGCTCCTCCGGTGTGTGCGGACCGGGCTTGAGCAGCACGGCGTCGGGCGTGGCCACCTTGCCGACGTCGTGCAGGATGCTGGCCAGGCCGATCATTTCCAGCAACTGCGGGGTGATCTCGTCGGCATACGCGCCGCGCTCGGCCACCCGCTGCGCCAGCGCCGTGGACAGTTGCTGTACCCGCCGCACATGGCCGCCGGTGGTGTCGTCGCGGAACTCGGCCAGGTCGGCCAGCGCCACCACCGTGGCTTCCTGCGCCTTGCGCAACTGGCCGAACATGTACAGGTTGTCGAACGCCGCCGCAATGCGCTGGCAGAACACCTCCAGCAGGTCGCGCTGGATCTGCGCCAGCGGCCACGGCGGCGAGACCGAAATGGCCACTTCGCGGTTTTCCTGCGTGTGGATGAACAGCACGTTGGCCGGGTGGTCGAACTGGCTTTTCTTTTCAGCGAAGGCCTTGGCAATGGCCGGCCACAATGGGTGCTCGAAGGGCATGGCTTCGGACTCGGCCAGCGCCGCATAGCCGCCGGTGGCAGCCACCACGCTGGTGGCGCCGGTGCCGCCCTGCATCACGCACAGCACGCCGTCGGCGCCCACGTCGAGGATGGCGCTGACCTGGTGGAGCACGCCGGAGGCGAATTCACGCAGCGAATGGATCTGGTACAGGTTGGTGGCGCCCGACAGGATCTTGCCCAGGCCGGCGCGGCTGCGCTCGAGCATATTGAGGCTCTCGTACGCGCGCAGCGACGAGATCACCGTAGTGAACAGCTTTTGCGTGGTCAGCTCGGTCTTGGCCTTGTAGTCGTTGATGTCGTATTCGATGATCACGCGCTGCTCGGGCGCCTGGCCCGGCTGGCCGGTGCGCAGCACCACCCGCACGATCTGGTTGTCGAGTTCCTCGCGGATGCGGCGCGCCAGGATCAGCCCGGCGTCGTCGGTTTCCATCACCACGTCGAGCAGCACCAGCGCAATGTCGGGCGTATCGCGCAGGATGGCGTAGCCTTCGCGGCCGCTATAGGCCGAAAACAGCTCCAGCTCGCGTCCCTTGAAGCTCACATTGCGCAGCGCCAGCCGCGTGACCGCATGTACATCGACATCGTCGTCGACGATCAGCACGCGCCAGTGGCGCGGTTCCGGGCCGCCGGCGACTGGCGGGGGAAGCTCCTCGTCTTCCTCGATCAGCCAGTCGTCCTCGGTGGCGTGGGAATCGGTCATGCGGACTATCTCCTGTAGTGTCACGTGCGGATGATATTGCCTAGCATAATCAGAATCCTACACGGTGACAAGCCCGATGGAAGTCGGCAAACCGGCGCGCAACAACCGCGTCTGGCGGCGCTGCAGGCAAGCTTGCGACTTGCTTAATGGAAAACCTAGAGCAGCGAGCCAGGGCGTGGGTTGGCGTCGGCCGCGTGGCTCGAGACGGGCGTGACGGACGCCGCGCAGGAGGCGGCATTGTCGAGGTTCTGGTAGCGGATTTCGTACTTGCCATTGGCCAGCTGATCGACCATGTACTTGTCGTGCGCCTGCACGTACGCGTAGCGCACGTTGGCACGGCGATCGACATCGTAGACCTTGATGAACACGGCCGAGGCATTGTTGGCGTTGTCGAGCATGAGCTGCATGTCGTCACCGCGGTTGCCGACCGAAAAACCGTCGAGATAGCCGGACTGGCGCGGCCAGGGTTCGCCATTGGGCGCCAGCCCGGTTTGCGCCAGGGTGGCGGTGTCGTTATTGTCGCAGTCGCCGCGCGGCAGCACCACCTGCGACATGGCCACCACCTTGACGCCGGCCGGCCGGTCGGACAGGCCGATGCGGTCGGCCGCAGCCAGGGCGTCGTGCGGTTCGGACGGTGCCTCCGGCTCGGCGGCGCGGGCCTGCGAAATGCCCGGCGGCGCTTTACCGCCCCAGGCTTTCTCCAGCCAGCGTGGCTCGGACGTTACCGTGCCGCCCACCCAGCCCGCCGCCAGGCAACCGAACAGCATGCAGCCCCACTTCCAGCGCGCCAGCGGCTTGCGCTTGCGCGGCGCGCGGTCCACCGTCTCGGGCTGCCAATGGTCGGCGTCGGGACGCCCCTTGTCGCCGCGATGGTCTTCGTGGCGGGTGCTTTCCACCCAGTCCACTTCCCATTCCTCGGCCGCGATCCACTCGTCGTGCTCCTTGCGGCGCTGGGGGTCGGACAAGGTGGTGTAAGCGCCATTGACGATGGCCATGATGCGCGCGGCTTTTTCATCGCCCGGGTTCTTGTCCGGGTGATATTTCTGACTGAGCGCCTTGTAGGCCGCACGTATGACCTCCTGCGGCGCCATGCGCGACACCTTCAGGTTGTCATAGTGAGTATGTACTTTGCCCATCTGTGCAATGCTGGCCGCGGCGGTAAAGGAGGTTGAAAGGAGGTTGACGAATCATTCATGATAGCCGATCTTGCGCCGCACGCAGCAGCAATCAACCGTGCCGGGCGGTCAGATCACTTGCTTGATCGATCATCGTGCTTTTTTGGCTACACTTCTATTTATAAACGATGGCTGCGGTCCTGCGCCAGAATCGCCTCTGGCAATGCGACATTCTTGCCGATCGCCAAAACCTTGAACAATTCGCCCATCTCCGCCGGCGACACCAGCTTCTGCACCGCCTTCGACTGCGGGATGTAGGCGATGACGTGCTCCGGATCGGTGCGCAGCAGCAGCTCCCCTACCCCGGCGCCCAGCAAAAAGCCGGCCTGGTTGAAGTAGCCGAGGATGTCGATGCCGGCATCCTGCGCGGCCAGCGCCATCGCCGTGAAATCGACGTGGGCGGTAATGTCCTGCAAGCCCGGGTGGAAAAACGGCTCGGCGTGGGCATGGTGGCGGTAGTGGCACATCAACGTGCCGGTGGCGCGCAGGTCGAGATAAAACTCGTGCGCCGGAAAACCGTAGTCGAACAGGAAGGCGGCGTTGGCGCGCCCGGCCAGCAGCATGCGACTGAGGCTGGCCATGAAGCCGCAGGCCACGCCATGCACCTCGGTCACGTAACCGACCGGCAGTTCGGCGTGGTGGGCGATCTGGCGCTGCACCTGCGCCAGCAGCTCGGCGCTGATCGGCGCTTCGAGGTAATCGAAGCGGCCGCCGTTGACGGTCACTTGTAGTTCGCACCAGCCGTCCGGGTGTTTGGTGACCAGGTGCACCGGCATCGCATCGAGCACCTCGTTGCCGAATACCACCCCGTCAAAGGCGTCGGGCATGGCATCGAGCCACTGCACTTGCGGGAAGTCGCGCAGCAGGTGCTGCTGGCGCGCACGCAGCTCGCCCGACAGTTCGACGATCAGGTAGCGCTCGACGTGGACGCCGGACGCCGCCAGTTCGGTCAGGATGTCGAACGCCAGCTTGCCGGTGCCGGCGCCGAATTCGAGGATGTACGGCGCGCTTTGGGCGATAATAGCGGCTGCCACCCGCGCCAGGGTCGCGCCGAACAGCGGCGTGAGCTCGGGCGCAGTGGTGAAATCGCCATCTTTTCCCAGCTTGGCGGAGCCGCCGCTGTAGTAGCCCAGGCCGGGCGCGTACAGGGCCAGCTCCATGTAGCGGGCAAAGGAAATGGCGCCTGCGTTGCGTTCGATCTCGGCGGCAATCAGGTGCTGCAGGGCGTGGGACGCGGCCAGCGCGTCACTGGAAGGTTCGGGTAGGGACATCCCGATATTGTAGCGAATCGGCACGCCCAGCCTCTTTTTAAACGATCAGACCATCATGACAACCAACCAAACTGCCACTGCCATTGCTCCCGTTGCCCTCGTCACCGGCGCCGCGCGCCGCCTGGGCCGCGCCATTGCGCTGGGCCTGGCGCGCGCCGGCTGGGACGTGGCAGTGCACTATCGTGGCTCGCAAACCGAAGCAATCGAGGTAGCCGCCGAGATCACGGCCCTGGGGCGGCGCGCGGTCACGCTGCAATGCGACCTGGCCGATGAAGCGGCCGTGCGCGCGCTGCTGCCGCAGGCGATTGCCGCCCTGGGCCCGGTGCGCTGCGTGGTCAACAACGCCTCGCTGTTCGACTTCGACACCGCCGAAGATTTCACGCTGGCCCGGCTCGACGCCCACATGCACGCCAACGTCGCCGCACCGATCCTGCTGGCGCAGGCGCTGCACGCGGCCACGCCGGCCGACGCGCCGCCCGGCCAGGCCGTGGTGATCAACCTGCTGGACCAGAAACTGTACAATCTGAACCCCGATTTTTTGTCGTACACGCTGTCGAAGGCGGCGCTGCACACGGCCACCACCATGCTGGCGCAGCAACTGGCGCCCACGGTGCGGGTGGTGGGTGTGGCGCCCGGCATCAGCATGGTGTCCGGCGACCAGACCGAAGAAGCATTCAAAAGCGCCCACCGCAAGACCCCGCTGGGGCGCTCGAGCACCCCCGACGACATCGCCGACAGCGTGGTGTACGTGGCGTCGGCGCGCGCGCTCACCGGCACCACCTTGCTCGTCGATGGCGGCCAGCACCTGGTGCCGCTGCAGCGCGACGTGATGTTCGTGGCCAAATAACTCAGCAAATTCAGCAAGACACTATTCAACCGAAAGAAGGTAACGCCCATGTTGTCCTCCCTGATGCACCCCAGTCTGACCGACTGCCGCCGCCTGTTCCTGCGCAATTACGAAGTGATGATCAACATCGGCGTGTACGAGTTCGAGAAGAAGGGCGAGCAGCGCCTCCTGATCAACGTCGACCTGTACATTCCGCTGGCGGAATCAACGCCGTCCAACGATCAGCTCGACGAAGTGGTGGACTACGATTTCATCCGCGACACCATCGCCAAGCTGATGGCGCGCGGCCACGTGCAACTGCAGGAAACCCTGTGCGACGACATCGTGCGCGCCATGCTGGCCCACCCGCGCGTGCGCGCGGCCAATGTGTCCACCATGAAGCCGGACGTCTACCCGGACTGCGAAGGCGTGGGCGTGGAAGTGTTCAAGACCAAGGAGACCGTATGAACGCCGTGATGGACACCATCGAGGCCCCGCTGGGCAAGTCGGCCGAGAAGATCGCCCACGAGAACAACAAGCTGCACAAGCGTTTGTGCCGCCTGGTGGGCCAGGCCATCGGCGACTTCAACATGATCGAAGAAGGCGACAAGGTGATGGTGTGCCTGTCCGGCGGCAAGGACAGCTACGCCCTGCTCGACATCCTGATGACCTTGCGCGAACGCGCGCCGATCAATTTCGAGATCATCGCCGTCAACCTGGATCAGAAGCAGCCCAACTTCCCCGACCACATCCTGCCGGCGTACCTGGAAAAACTGGGCATCCCGTACCACATCGAAAACCAGGACACGTACAGCATCGTCAAGCGCCTGATCCCGGAAGGCAAAACCACGTGCTCGCTGTGCTCGCGCCTGCGCCGGGGCATCCTGTACCGCGTGGCCGACGAGCTGGGAGCGACCAAGATCGCGCTGGGCCACCACCGCGACGACATCCTCGAGACCTTCTTCCTGAATATGTTCTTCGGCGGTAAACTCAAGGGCATGCCGGCCAAGCTGATGTCCGACGACGGCAAGCACATGGTGATCCGTCCGCTGGCGTACGTGAAGGAAGAAGACACCGAGCGCTATGCCGAAGTCAAAGGCTTCCCGATCATTCCGTGCGACCTGTGCGGCTCGCAGGAAAACCTGCAGCGCAAGCAGATCAAGGCCATGATGCGCGACTGGGAAAAGAAATTCCCGGGCCGCGTGGAGAGCATCTTCTCGTCGCTCTCCACGGTGGTGCCATCGCACCTGATGGACCGCGATTTGTTCGGCTTCGCCGCGCTGAAGGCCGATGGCCAGGCCAACCCGCTCGGCGATATCGCCTTCGACGAAGAACCGTGTTCGACGCCGACCACGGGGCTCGGCGTGATTTCCTTGCAGCGGGAAGATTAGTTAGCATTAAATCCGTCATCCTCGCGTACGCGGGGATGACGGCATACGCTAGCGGTTAGTACTTCACCGCCGTGCGCATCACCGGATACAGGTTGAAGCGCTCGTCCCACGACGAATGGCGGCGCGCGAAGAATTCCAGCCGCGCCTGCGGGCTCTTGTTGAAGTCCGCATCGGTGTCGAGCTTCTTGCGGAATTCTTCGCGCAGCGCCGGGTTGGTTTCCAGCTGCTCGCGCGCCACCTCTTCCGCCACGTAGTCCTCCATGTACTCCTTGCGCTCGAACCAGTTGTTGAACGCGCCCCAGGCCAGCAGCGAATCGGGGCCGCGCGGCTCGAGCATGGTCATCACCAGTTGCGACTTCGGCTGCGCGATCGGCACGAACAGCGCGCCCTTGGCCAGGCTGCGACGCTCACGCGCCCACTCGCCTTCCACCGCCAGCGCCTGGTGGCCTTCGAACGACTTGGCGCCGAAGGTGGTCTTGGTGGCGCGGAAGGTTTCCACTTCGGCCGACATCTCGTCGGCGCCCAACACCTTGTACGTGATGCCGTGCTGTTTGAGCTTGGCCGCCACGCGCGCCGCTTCCGCCAGCGGCACCAGGTAGCCGCCCTGCGGCGCCCTCACCTTCAGTTCCGGCACGATCTCGTCGCGCAGCGGCACGGTCCAGGTTTGGGGGATGGCTGCGTCGTACTGTGTCATCAACGCACCCGAGATTTCCGAATGGCCGCGCGTGTAGGCGTAGCCGGGGAAGTCGATGGTCTTGGCATTGAACGTGGTGCGGTACGTGAGCGTGAAATCGGTGCCGCCCAGCGCAGCGGCGCGCGCGTCGGCATCCTTGGCAATGCGCGCCCACTCCTTGCCGTGCTGGCCTACCTGCGAGAGCAGCGAGACGATGGTGTTGCGGGTGATGCGCACGCGGGTGCGGTAATCCTTCCACGAGTGGGTTTCCACCAGCACGCCGAAGCGGTTGCGCATGACGAAGTAGCCGTGCGAGAAGCGCGGCGTGGGCATGCTGTCGACAAAGCCCGACATCGGATCGTCTTCCTTGGCAAACGAGATGTAATACGGCTTGGGATCGGAACCCTGGGCCTTCAGATCGGCCAGGATCCCTTGTTGCAGCGCGCTGCCGGCTACGCGCAGCGGCGCGTCGCCGCCGTGCACCGGTTCCACCTGGATCGAGATATCGGGCTGGAACTTGGCGCCGTCGGTGACGTGCAGATCGACGTACGCCAGCGGATCCCAGGCGTTGACCAGCGCCAGCATGGCCTGCATCTCGGTGGTGTCGGCTTTGACGTAGTCGCGATTGAGGTTGTAGTTCTGCGCCGTGGTGCGCCAGCCCATTTCCTCCGGGCCGACCTGGTTGGGACGGTTGTAGGGGCCGAAGCGCTCGTGGCCATCGACGTTGAAGACCGGGACGAACAGCAGCACCTGCTGGTCCAGCGCGCCGGGCGCGGCGCGCCCTTCCAGCACCTCGCGCAGGGCCAGGAAGCCGGCGTCCTTGCCGTCGATTTCACCGGCGTGGATGCCGCCCTGGATCAGCAGCACGGGCACGCCCTTCTTTTTCGCCTGCTCGGCGGTCAGTGCGCCGGTGCGGGTGACGGCCAGCGCCAGCATCGGCCGGTTTTCCGGCGTGCGGCCAAATTCGAAGCAGCGCACCTGCTTCGGATACGCTTTTTGAAAGCGCGCGCACAAGTCCACCACCTCGGCATAACGGCCGGTGCTCTTGAAGCCCGAACGTTCGGAGACGGTGGTCAGTGGCGATGTGGAGGATGTAGCAGAAGGTGCTGCACTGGCACTGGCACTGGCACTGGCGGCCAGCGTGGCAAGGGCAAGCGAGACGGCGAAACGGATCATGGAGGAGCTTCCAGGTGGGCCGACGCCGGAACGGCGTCGTAACCTGGAAAATTATAATCCGCTTCGGCGCCTGGAGCCTACTTGAGGATGGCGACCTGCTTGGCCAGCGGGCGTACCAGTTTCAGCGGGGTGGCGTCGCCAGCGGCAAAACGCGACGCCGAGGCGGGACAGATGCCGTTGGCGCGGTAGCTGAGCGCCGCCGACAGCATGCCTTCGCCGGTGTCGCCCACGGGGCGCGACAGGTCGTCGCTGATACGGCAGGTTGGCTGGAAGCCGTTGGCGTAGTCACCGAAGCCCTTGTTGTTCACGCCCTGGAACTGCACCGCGAAATACGTGGTGCCGCAGTTGTCCTCGGGGTAGAAACCATAGGGCTTGCCGCAGGTTTCGCCGCCGATCAGGTTTACTTCCACATCGACGCCGCGCAAGCCGTTGACCACCGCCTCGCTGGCCGAGCAGGTGCCCGGCGTGGTCAGCATGGTCACCCGGCGCAGGCCCAGGTAAGGCAGCGCGGTGCCGGCCGCCGTCGGCACCGGCGACGCCAGGCCGCTTGCGCTGGTCAGGAAACTGAGCGGTGGCGGCGTCGACGCGGCCGAAACCTTGTCGTTGAACTGCAGGCGCTCGAACACCTTGCCAGCCGTCGGTACCGGACCGGCGATCATGTAGGCCAGTTCGCTGGCGATGTTCAGGTAACCGCCGCCGTTGTAGCGCATGTCGAGCACCACGTCGGTGACGTTGGCCGCCTTGAGGGTGTTGATGGCGGCGATCAGCTGGGTTTCGGCCACCGCGTTATGGTCGTTGAACAGCAGGTAGCCGACCTTGCCGGTCGGGGTGTCGATGACCTTGACGTTGGCCACCGGCTGCAGCGACAGCCGGGTGGCCGTCAGTTGCACATTGACCGGGAAACCGTTGCGGCTCAGGCCAAGGCGGTGCACGCTGCCAGCCGACTGCGGGAACAGGCCGGCATTGAGCGTATTGGCGCCCGCTTGCGTGGTGTCGGCCAGCGATACGCTATCGACGGTCAGCAGCGAGTCGCCACGCTGCACGCCGGCGACGGCGGCCGGCGAACCCGGCTCCACCAGCGCCACGCGCCACACGCGCGGGAACACGTCGGGGGCACTGGACGACCAGCTGATACCATAGCCGAGTTCAATGCCGCTGGTGGACGATGCTTCCCACTCGTCGGTGGCATAGGTAAAGTGGAACTGGTCCTTGGGACGGCCCGAGGACGTGATGGCGGTGGTCTTGAGTACGTCGAAGTAATCGATCGGATTACTGTAGTTTTCCTGGCGCAGGCCGGTCGGCACCTCGCGGTACCACAGGTAGCTCTCGTCGATGAACGAGCGTACCCATTTCAGTTCGTCGCTCAGGCTGCCCTGGCGGTCGGGGAAGCGCACGCCGGCCGCCGAGACGCCGCTGCGCGGACGTTGGCATGAAGCAGCCAGCTTGACGTAGTCGCTGCGCGTGTCGGTAGACCCGGTGGTGCCGCCGGAGCCAGTGGAGCCGGTGCCCGTGTTGGCGCCGCTGCCGGCAGTGGTGCCGGCGGTCGTGCCGGCGGAGCCGCCGCCACCGCCGCAGCCGGACAACACGGCCACGGCAGCGAGCGCAGCCATGAATGCAGGAGATAATTTAATGTTCATGTGCAACATTATAGCTGGCAGTACATGCAGAGGTGCAAATTAAGCTACCTAAATTTGCAATCGATCGCCGTTATGCCTGCAAGTCGGGGTCGCTACGCAACAGCTCGCCCAGCCAGGCCGCAAACACCCCCAGGCGCGGCGACGCCATGCGGCCCTGCGGGTACAGCAGCGAGATCGGCATGGGCGCCGGCGGCGTGGCGGCCAGCACTTCCACCAGCGCGCCGCTGGCCAGGTGCGCGCGCACCTGGTAGCGCGCGGCCTGGATCAGGCCCATGCCCTGCAACGCACAGCTGATATACGCATCCGGTTCGTTGACGGCAATCGCGCCGCGGATGGGCACCACTACCGGGCGGCCATCGACCATGAAGTCCCAGTCGAACACGCGCCCGGTGCGCCCGGAAAAATGCAGCACGCCGCGATGGCGGGGCAGGTCGTCGAGCGTTTGCGGCGCCCCGTGCTGCGCCAGGTACCACGGCGAGGCGCAGGTGAGAAAGCCCATATTGCCCAGGCGCCGCCCCACCAGCGACGAATCCTGCAGTTCGCCCACGCGCAGCGAACAGTCCAGGCCCTCCTGCGTCAGGTCCACCACGCGCTCGGTCATGCTGACCATCAGTTCGATGTCGGGATAGGCGCGAGTGAAGTCTGCAATGCGCGGCATGACCAGGTGGCGGCCCACCGCACCTGGCAAATCCACCCGCAATTTGCCGCGCGGACGCTGCGCATCCTGCCCCCGAAAAGTACTTTCGGCGTCTTCCACCGCCTCCAATATGTCCAGGCACTTCTTGAAGTATTCGGCGCCGTCGGGCGTGAGCGAGAGCCGGCGCGTGGTCCGGTGCAGCAGCCGGGTACCGAGGAATGCCTCGAGCTTCTTGATGGTGGCGGTGAGCGCCGCGCGCGGCAAATCGAGCGTGGCGGCAGCCTTGGTATAGCTGTTGGCTTCGACGATGCGCACAAAGGTCTGCATGGCCTTCAATCTATCCATGATTGTTCACATTAAATGAATGGTATATGACCATTATGCCCTGATTATCTTTACACGCAATCGGCCTACACTGAGTCATCGTTATCCCCACCGGAGTTCATCATGAGTTCATCGCAACACGTCGCAGAAAAAGACGCCCCCGACATCAGCAATGGCATGGTCATGCTGCTGGCCGTGGCCACCGGCCTGATCGTTGCCAACCTGTACTACGCGCAAACCCTGGTCGGCCCGATCAGCGCCGCCACCGGCCTGTCGGCCGAAGCGGCCGGCCTGATCGTCACCCTCACGCAGATCGGTTACACCATCGGCCTGCTGTTTATCGTGCCCTTGGGCGACCTGCTGGAAAACCGCCGCCTGATCTTCACCGGCCTGCTGTTTACGTCCGCGATGCTGATCGTCGCGGCGTTCAGCACCAGCGCCTGGCTGTTCCTGGTCGCCGCGCTCGGCATTGGTCTGGGTTCGGTGGCGGCGCAGATCATCGTGCCGTTTGCCGCCCACCTCTCGAAAGAGGCCACGCGCGGCCACACGGTCGGCAAAGTGGTCAGCGGCCTGCTGCTGGGGATCATGCTGGCGCGCCCGGTCGCCAGCCTGGTGGCCGACGCCACCAACTGGCACGTGGTCTTCGGCGGCGCCGCAGTGATCGTGCTGGCCGTGGCCATCATCCTGCGCGCCAAGCTGCCGGAACGTGTGCCGGTGTCGGAGATTACGTACCCAGCCCTGCTGGCATCGCTGTGGCACCTGTTTGCGACCACGCCGGTCCTGCGTCGCCGCGCCGCTTACCACGCTGGCCTGTTCGGTTCGTTCAGCCTGTTCTGGACCGTGGCGCCGCTGATGCTGGCCGGCCCGCAGTTCCACCTGTCGCAAACCGGCATCGCCATCTTTGCGCTGGTGGGTATGGCTGGTGCAGTGGCCTCGCCAATCGCCGGCCGCCTGGCCGATGCCGGCCACACGCTGATGGCGACCGCAGCGGCCCTGGCGCTGGGCGTGATCGCCTTTGCCCTGCCGATGCTGGCGCCTGAATCGGCTGCCATGCGCAATGTGTCGCTGGGGATCCTGGTGGTGGCGTCGATCGTACTGGACATGGGTGTGGCGGCCAACCTTGTGCTGGGCCAGCGCGCCATCTTCTCGCTGGGCGCCCATGTGCGCAGCCGTCTCAATGGCGTGTACTTCGCGCTGTTCTTCGCCGGTGGCGCCCTCGGTTCGGCTTTGGGCGGCTGGGTGTACGCCGAACATGGCTGGCATGCGGCGCTGCTGACCGGGATGGCCTTCCCCGGCCTGGCGCTGATTTACTGGATAACCGAGTACGCCGGCGCTACTTCCACGCAGCGCAACCCAGCCTAACACGATCTCCAGAGCGGCGTTGCCGCTCCTCGCCGTACAGTCGTACTGTCTTCGTCGCGGCGCCTTGCTCTGAAGGTCGTGAAAAAATGTTCCAGAGCGGCGTTGCCGCTCCTCGCCGTACAGTCGTACTGTCTTCGTCACGGCGCCTTGCTCTGAAGGTCGTGAAAAAATGGGTCAGAAGTGGTAGTTCACTTCCAGCCAGCCCTGTCGCCCGACAGGGCTGTAGTTACCTATCGGGTAGTAAGGCCAGCCGTCGCTGCCATCCTGCTTGACCTTGTTGAACAGGTTGTTCACCGATACCGACACCGTGGTGCGCTCGTCAAAGCGATAGACCACGCTGGCATTGACCAGCACCGTCGGCGTCAGGTACGCATCCGACGCTGCATTCGGCACCTTGCCGTAGCGTTGCAGGAATACCGTGTTGGACCAGTCGCCCTTGTTCCACGCCAGGCTGACATTGAGCTTGTCGCGCCAGTCGTGGTTGTCCAGGTCGGCCTTGTCGTCGTTGAGCGGATCGCCGGCAAACTGGCGCGAGTGCTTGTCGAGCGTCTTCGAGTAGTTCACCCGCGTGGTAAACGTGCCCAGGTTTTGCGTGCGCAAAGCGTAGCGGCCGCTGATGTCGATGCCATCCACGCTGGTGGACGCGGCGTTGATCGGATTCACCAGGATGGTGTTGATCTCGCCCGGCTTGTTCAGCGCCGTCAGCGGATTGCGCACGATGCGGCGGATGGTGTCGGCGCAGGTCGGCGACGTCAGGTCGCCGGCCATGCGGCAGTCCGACTCGTCGCGCAGCAGCTTGTCCGCATTCAGGTTGGTCACCAGGTCGTCGATCTTGATGTTCCAGTAGTCCACCGTCACGTCGAAGTCCGCGCTGGGCGACCAGACCAGGCCCAGGCCCGTCGAGCGGCCCTTTTCCGAGCGCAGGTCGCGGCTGCCGGTTTGCACGTAGTCGGCGCCCGGCGCATATTTGCACGTGGACGCCGGCTGGCCGCTCTGGGCGCAGCGGTAGTAATCGGTGGTGGACTCGTAATAGCCGGTGCCGCGCGCCTTGTAGATGTAGTTCATGTCCGGTGCGCGGAAGCTGGTGCCGTACGTGGCGCGCACCAGCAGCTGCTTGACCGGACGCCATTCGAGGCCGCCGTTGTACGTGGCCTTGCCGTCGTGGCGGTCGGCAAAGCTGTAGCGGTCGTAGCGGCCGGCCAGCGTGGCCGACAGCGTGTCGATGATCGGCACGTTCGCTTCCAGGCCCAGCGCGTAGCGCTCACGGGTGCCGGACGTCACGTCCGAGCCGGCCAGGTTGAAGTAGCCTTGATTGAGTCGGCCGTCGGGACGGTTCGAGAAACCCTGCTTGCCCGCTTCCGCCACTGTTGCCAGGCGTACCGGGCCGGCCGGCAGCGAGAACGCCTCGCCATTGGCCGACAGGCTCACGGTATTGGTCCACGACTTGTCGTTGCTCACCGCCGTGCCGTAGATGCTGTTGAACTCCGTGGGCGTGAGGCGCTGCGCCAGGCGCGCCGCATCGGGCGCGTAGATTGCCACGCCGTTGGCGTCCACGCCCTGCTGCGGTCCCAGGAAGAAGCTGTCGATGGTGGACAGTGCTCGCGGCGTAAAGCTCTGGCTCTTGTACAGCGACGCCGTGTAGCCGGCCTCGTACTGCCAGCTGGTGCCCGGAATGTCGCCGCGCGCGCCGAGCGACAGCGACGTCGCTTCGTCGTCCCAGCGGCGATTGAAGCGGTCCACGCCGCCCATTTCTTCGGGCGAGATGTAGCGGTTCCAGTTTTCGTAGCTACCGCTGTTCTGGTTCAGGAACGCCTTGTCGGACAGTGAACGCGATTCCCAGATCGGGCCGCGCGTGTTGTTGATGCTGCGGTTCTTGCCGAACAGCGCCTCCGCAAACAGGGTGGTGGTGGGCGAGAGCGCGTAGTTGGCGCCGCCAAACACGTTCTGGCTGCTGTTCCTGGTCTGCGTGGTCCAGAAGGTAGGACGTACCTTCTCGCTGCCGCAATAGCTGCCGGTGCTGCCGGTACGCTTGACGGTGGTGCCGCCAAACAGGTCGCCCAGGTTGGCGCAGGTGTCGCCCGGATCGACATAGCGGCCCGTGCCCAGGTCGCGCCGGCCCAGCACCGACGTGTACGTGCCCCGGTTGACGCTCATGAAATCGCGGTCGGCGCTCGAGAGCGGATCGCGCTCGAGCAGTTCCACGCTGAACAGCGTATTGAGCTTGCCGAAGGTCTGGCCGCCGGAGAACTGCAAACGCTGGTTGGCAGCGCCACCACGCGAGGTGCCGCCGGCCTTCAGATTGATGTCGTAACCGTCGTATTTTTTCTTCAGGATGATGTTGACCACGCCCGCAATCGCGTCCGAGCCATAGATGGCGGAGGCGCCGCCGCTGAGGATCTCGATGCGTTCGACCACGCTCGACGGAATATTGGCCAGGTTGGTGAAGTTGACGGCGCCGTCATAGGCGACCGGGAAGTCCGCCATGCGGCGGCCGTTGAGCAGCACCAGCGTGTGATTGGGACCGAGGCCGCGCAGGCTGATGGCGTTAGCCGACGGCGTAAACGTGTTGCCGTAGTCGGCGCCCTGGGTAAAGCCGCTGTTTTGCGACTGGTTCGACAGCGCGTCGAACACGTTGGTGAAGCCCTGTTTGGTCAGATCGGCAGCCGTGATCACGGTGACGGCCGAGGGGCCTTCCAGGGTGGCGCGCGGAATGCGCGAGCCGGTGACGACGACGGTGGCCGGGGCGGCGCCCTGGTCCTGGGTTTGCGCCACGGCCAGCGACGGGTCGGCCACGCTGCACAGCAGCGCGATGGCGCCAGCGGCCAGCGGCGTCAATTCGAATTTTGTTGTCATTGAGTTGTCCGGAAAGCAAATAGGGTACGAGGGGCGGAACTTTACCAAAATTTACTTCATGAGTGAAATACCGTTTGCGTACAAGCTTATGCATAAATCGACGGCTTGAGGGGACCTCGAAAAACCGTGGCGATAGCGGATCGCGCAGTAGGTTTTTCGAGGTTCCCTTGATGCGGCACTTTTGAGGCAGGTCGAGGGATGGCTCGACGGCGCTGCTACGGTGGTTACTCGTCCGTCCATTTTTATCGCTCAAGCCATGGCAACCTCGCTGCGTCACGATCTACTGCAAATGGGCATCGCCCCCGGCGACGTGGTGCTGGCGCGCGCCGCGTACCGCGCCGTCGGTCGCGCAGGTGAAGGCGGCGGCGACTTCCTGGCCGAGCTGCTCGACCTGGTGGGTGACCAGGGCACGGTAGCCTGCCTGGCGTTTACCAAAGGCGGGTGGTGGTGGCAGGCCAGGCAACTGCCTCCGTTCACGCCGGCCACCCCCTCGTACGCCGGCGCCCTGCCCAATGCCATGCTGGCCCACCCGGGCGCCCACCGCAGCACGCACCCGCAATGCTCGTTCGTGGCCATCGGCCGTCATGCGCGCGCCCTCACCGCAGGCCACGGCCCCGCCGACGGCGCTTATGAGCCGATGCGCAAGCTGATCGCGCTGGAGGCCAAGATGCTGGTGGCCGGCTGCGTGGCGGTCAATCCGGGCTTTACCACCACCCACCTGGCCGAAGTGGACCTGGGCCTGCACCGGCGCCGCATCTTGCCCTGGCTGTCGGTCAGCCGCTACCTGGACGACCAGGGCCAGGTGCGCGTGTTCCACCGCCGCGATCCCGGCTGCTGCTCGAACGCGTACTGGAAGTTTTACGGCGCCTACGTGCGGGAAAGCATCCTCACCACCGGCCGCGTGGGCAACGCTTACGCCATCTGCGCGCCGGCCGCGCAGTGCTACGCCATCGAGCGTGACATCCTGGCGCGCGACAGCCGCTTCAACCTGTGCGACTCGCCCGACTGCCTGACCTGCAATGCCCTGCGCTGGGACCGCCTCCACCGCTGGCCGCTGTGGCTGTGGCGGCGGGCGCGGCGCCAATCCCCAACCTGGTTCCGGAGGCCCGATGGATAACGCTCTCGAGATTTTTGTCCCGGCCGCGTGCCGCCAGCCCGCGCAGTGGGTGCTGCGGTGGATCTTCGACGAGGTGCTGGGCGTGCCGGCGCGCGTGGTGGAACACACTGGCGACCAGTTCGAGATCCGCTGGCGCGGCCGGGTGCTGGCGCTGGAAAACGACTTCTTGCGCCGGCACCTGCCCCTGTGGCGGCAACCGGGGACGTTGCTGATCGCGCCGCCGCGCCAGTGGATTCACGTGCGCGCCATGCTCGACGTGGAACTGGAAGACCCATCGATCCCGGTACTGTGGGGCGAGCCGGGCCTGGTCCGCACGCCGCAGGGCGCCCACCTGAAACTCGACGTGATCGGGTCGATCTTCTTCCTGCTCTCGCGCTACGAGGAAATGATCGATCCCGCGCGCGACCAGTACGACCGCTTTCCGGCAGCGGCCTCACTGGCCATGCAGCGCGGCTTTTTGCAGCGCCCGCTGGTGGACGAATACATCGAAATCCTGTGGGCGGCGCTGCGCAGCGTCTGGCCCGGCCTCACCCGCAAGACCGCGCGAGGCATGATGCGCGTCAGTTGCGACGTCGATGAACCGTACGAGCGCTGGATACGCAACCCGTGGCTGCTGGCGCAGGGCGTGGCCGGCGCGCTGCTGCGCAAGCGTTCGCTCGCGGGCGCTGCCACCCGCGTAAAAAACGCCTGGCACAGCCGCCGGGGCGACTATCTTTACGATCCGCACTGGACCTTCGACTGGTACATGACGCAGCTCGAACTGTGCGGCAGCCGGGGCGCGTTCTACTTCATCGCCACGCCGGGACGCACGCGCTACGACTGCGCCTATGCGCTGGAAGAACCGAGGATGCAGGCGCTGCTGGCGCAAGTTGCCGCGCGCGGCCACGAGATCGGGCTGCATGGCAGTTTCAATACCTACCGCGATGGCGCGCAGTTGGGCCGCGATCGCGAACGCCTGCGCGCCGCTTTGGTACGCGCACGCGCCGAGGCCAGGTCTGGCACGGATGCCGGTGCCGGTGGCAGCACTGGTGCGAAGGCGGGGCCAGGTGCCAGCGACGATCCCCTGGTACGCGGCAACCGCCAGCACTATCTGCGCTGGGATGCGGCCACCACGCCGGACCTGCTCGAGCAGGCCGGCTTCGACTACGACGCCAGCGGAGGCTTTCCGTACGATCCCGGCTTTCGCCACGGCACCGCGCGCGAGTTCCCGATGTGGAGCTGGAAAAAACAAGGGCCGCTGCGTTTGCGGCAGCGGCCCTTGATGCTGATGGAAAGTGCGGTGCTCGGCGATCCCGGTTCGGCGCTGGAGCACATGGCGCGGCTGAAACACACCGCGCTGCGCTACGGCGACTTCAACCTGCTATGGCATAACTCGCGCTTTACGGAGCCTGGCGACCGCGAGCTGTTTCGCCAGATCCTCGCAGCATAGCCTGGCCCACCGTCAGGCCACGTGCGCCTGGCGCACCAGTTCTATCACCTTTTCAGCTGGCTGATCGAAAGCAGCGATCAAGCCCGCCTCCTTCAGTTTCGCCGCTTTCAGGTGACGTTCCTTGACGTGGCCATAACCGCGAATGTCTTCCGGAATGCTGGCAATCGCCACCGCCTGCGCCAGGTTCTCTGCCGTCAGCTTGGGCAACAGCGCCCGCGCCGTCTCGCGGTACTGCCTGACCAGCGCGCGCTCGGTCTTGCGCTCTTCGGTGTAGCCAAAGATGTCAAACGCGGTGCCACGCAGGCCTTTAAATTTGGCCAGCACGCCGAAAGCCTTCATCATCCACGGACCGAACTCTTTTTTCACCAGCTGGCCGCTGGCGTCATGCTTGGCCATGATCGGCGGCGCCAGGTGGAACTTGAGCGTGATGTCGCCCTCGAACATGGCGGCGATCTTTTTCTGGAACGCGCCGTCGGTGTACAGGCGGGCCACTTCGTACTCGTCCTTGTAGGCCATCAGCTTGTAGTAGTAGCGCGCCACGGCTTCGGCCAGGCGCGTGCCCTTGCCCAGTTTTGCTTCGGCGGCGCGCACTTCCTCCACCAGCGTCACGTACTGCTGGGCGTAGCCCACGTTCTGGTACGCGGTGAGCAGATCGACGCGCTTGGCGATGATGTCGTCGAGCGTCTGGTTGCGCTTGAATTCGATCACCTTCGACGGCGCGGTCAGGCGCGTGACCGAACCCAGGTCGTACGCGGCCGTGCGGCCCCAGGTAAATGCGGCCTGGTTGAATGCCACCGACACGCCATTGAGTTCGATCGCACGCACGATCGAGGACTCCGAGAGCGGCACATGGCCCTTCTGAAACGCGTACCCGAGCATGAACATATTGGTGGCGATCGAGTCGCCCATCAGCGCGGTGGCGATATGACCGGCATCGACGAAGTCGGTCATGCTCTCGCCGCAGGCGCGCACGATCTCGCTGCGCGAACTGGCGTCCGGGAACTGCCAGTCCGGGTTCTTCACGAACGCCGCCGTGGACGAACCGGTGCTGTTGATCATGGCGCGGGTGCGGTTTTCGCCCATGCGCGACAAGGCGTCGCGGCTGGCCGTGACGATCAGGTCGCAGCCGATCACCAGGTCGGCGCTGCCGGTGCCCACGCGGGTGGAATGCAGGTCGGCCTGGTGGTCGGCCAGGCGTACGTGCGACATCACCGGGCCGCCTTTTTGCGCCAGGCCACTCATGTCGAGCACGATGGCGCCCTTGCCTTCCACGTGCGCGGCCACGGCCAGGATCTGGCCAACCGTCACCACGCCGGTGCCGCCGATGCCGGTGATCAGGATGCCGTACGGTTGCGCGGTCGAAGGCAATACCGGCGTTGGCAGCACCGCCGGCGGCGCGGCATCCTTGCCCGCAGCGGCCTTCTTCGGCTTTTTCAGCGCCCCGCCTTCCACCGTCACAAAGCTCGGGCAGAAACCGGTGGTGCACGAGAAGTCCTTGTTGCACGACGACTGGTTGATCTGGCGCTTGCGGCCCAGTTCCGTCTCCAGTGGTTCCACCGACAGGCAGTTCGACTGCACCGAACAGTCGCCGCAGCCTTCGCACACGGCCTCGTTGATCACGGCGCGCTTGGCCGGATCCGGGTACTCGTTGCGTTTCCGGCGGCGGCGTTTTTCCGACGCACAGGTCTGGTCGTAAATCATGGCCGACACGCCCGGCTGGTCGCGCAGCTCGCGCTGCACGTCCATCAGTTCCGACCGGTGGCGCACGGTCACGCCTTCGGCCCACTTGTAATCGGCCGGGTATTTATCGGGTTCGTCGGTGACGACGATGATCGGCGTGACGCCTTCGGCGGCGATCTGGCGCGAGATCATGCCGGGATCGAGCGGACCGTCGAACGACTGGCCGCCGGTCATGGCCACCGCGTCGTTGAACAGGATCTTGTAGGTGATGTTGACCTTGGCCGCCACTGCGGCGCGGATCGCCAGGATGCCGGAGTGGAAATAGGTGCCGTCACCGAGATTGGTAAACACGTGCTTCTCGTTGGTGAACGGCGCCTGACCTACCCAGGTCACGCCTTCGGCGCCCATGTGGGTAAAGGTGGACGTTTCGCGGTCCATCCACAACACCATGTAGTGGCAGCCGATGCCGGCCAGCGCGCGCGAGCCTTCCGGCACCTTGGTCGAGCTGTTGTGCGGGCAGCCGGAGCAGAAGAACGGCGTGCGGTCGGTCTGCGGATTCGGTTTGGCCGGCAGCGTGGTCAGCGCCAGCTCTTTGGCTTCGAGGAAGGCGATGCGCTGCTTGACGCGTTCGGCCACCGGGTGGCCGTCGCAGTAGTGGGCGATGCGCGAGGCAATCGCGCGGGCGATCTGCGCGGGATTGAGCTCGTACGTGGCTGGCAGCAGCCAGTCGCCGTGGCCAGTCTTGCCCTTGTTGCTCCATTCGCCCGTATCGTCGAACTTGCCCACCACGCGCGGCCGCTGGCCGTCGGGCAGGTTGTACAACTCTTCCTTCAACGCGTATTCGAGGATCTGGCGCTTTTCTTCGACCACCAGGATCTCGTCGAGGCCCTTGGCAAATTCGTGCACGCCGTCCGCTTCCAGCGGCCAGGTCATGCCGATTTTATACAGGCGGATGCCGATGTCGGCGGCCGACTGTTCGTCGATGCCCAGGTCGGCCAGCGCCTGGCGCGTGTCGAGGTACGACTTGCCGGCGGTGATGATGCCGATCTTGGGCTTGGGACTGTCCCAGATGATTTTATTGAGCTTGTTGGCGCGGCAGTACGCCAGCGCGGCGTACCACTTGTAGGTATTCATCCGCACTTCCATGTCGAGCACGGTGTCGGGCCAGCGGATATTCAAGCCGCCGGCTGGCAGTTCGAAGTCGGTTGGCAGTTCGATCTTGACGCGGTCCGGGTCGAAATCGACCACAGCGCCCGACTCGATGATGTCGGTCACGCACTTCATCGACACCCACAGCCCGGTATAGCGGCTCATCGCCCACGCGTGCAGGCCGTAGTCGATGTACTCCTGCACCGACGCCGGGTACAGCACCGGGATGCCGCAGGCATTCAAGATATGGTCGGACTGGTGGGCGGTGGACGACGACTTGGCGGCGTGGTCGTCGCCAGCCAGCACCAGTACGCCGCCGTGCTGGGCGGAGCCGGCGTTGTTGGCGTGCTTGAAGACGTCGCCGCAGCGATCGACGCCCGGTCCCTTGCCGTACCACATCGAGAACACGCCGTCGTACTTGGCGTCCTTGAACAGGTTGGTTTGCTGGGTGCCCCAGACGGCGGTGGCGGCCAGGTCTTCGTTCATGCCGGGATGGAACTTGACGTGGTGGGCATCGAGGTATTTCTTGGCCTTCATGGCCGTCATGTCGACGCTGGTGACGGGCGAGCCGCGATAGCCGGTGATGTAGCCGGCGGTGTTCAGGCCAGCTTTGAGGTCGCGTTCACGCTGCATCATCGGCAGGCGGATCAGCGCCTGGGTGCCGGTCATGAAGGCGCGGCCGCGCTCGAGCGTCCACTTGTCGTCGAGCGAGAATTCAGGCGCTGCCGGCGGGATGGCCGGGTCCAATAGCAAACCCTTTTGAGGTGCGTTCATTTTGTCTCCACTATTCTTTGCAATACGCTCCTCGTGAGAGCGCACGGAATGTGTTTCTGTTACGAGTGCCGGCGCGCCAATCTGTGAGGCGCTGCCGGCGAAGATAACGATTATGCGGTCAAGACGCGGTCAATACTCCCCGCTTGATTTGATCGAGTTCAATCGATTCGAACAGCGCGCGGAAATTGCCCTCGCCGAAGCCCTGGTCGCCCTTGCGCTGGATGATCTCGAAGAAGATCGGGCCGATGACGTTTTGCGTGAAAATCTGCAGCAGCAGTTCACGTTCCGTCTCGTTGCTCTGGCCATCGATCAGGATGCGCAGGCGGCGCAGGTCTTCCAGCCGCTCACCGTGGCTCGGCAGGCGGCGGTTGACCAGTTCGTAATACGTTTCGATGGTGTCCTGGAAGGCGATGCCGGCCGTCTTCATGCCCTCGATCGACGTGTAGATGTCGTCGGTGCCCAGCGCAATGTGCTGGATGCCCTCGCCGTGGTACTGGTCCAGGTATTCGGCGATCTGCGACTTGTCGTCCGACGATTCGTTGATCGGAATCCGTACCTTGCCGCACGGCGAGGTCATCGCCTTCGATTTCAGGCCGGTGTGCTTGCCTTCGATGTCGAAGTAGCGCACTTCGCGGAAGTTGAACATCTTCTCGTAGAAGTCGGCCCATTCCTTCATGCGGCCGCGATGGACGTTGTTGGTCAGGTGGTCGATATAGGTGAGGCCATGGCCGACCGGGTTGGCTTCGGCGCCGGGAATGGCGACAAAATCGACGTCATAGATGCTGATGTCGCCGATGGTGCCCTGCTGGCCGCCATTCTTGCCGCGCCAGCGATCGACCAGGTAGATCAGCGAGTCGCCCACACCCTTGATGGCGGGGATGTTGAGTTCCATCGGGCCGGTGCGGTTGTCGAAACCCCAGGCGCCCTGTTCGAGCGCGCGCTGGTAGGCAAACGCGGCGTCCTTGACCCGGATCGCGATTGCGCACACGGACGGGCCATGCTGGCGCGCGAAGCGCTGCGCGAACGAATCCTGCTCGGCATTGATGAGGAAGTTGATGTCGCCCTGGCGGTAGAGCGTGACGTTCTTGTGGCGGTGGCGCGCGATGGCGGTAAAGCCCATGCTCTCGAACAGGGCGCCGAGCGCTTGCGGGTCCGGGGCGGCATATTCGACGAACTCGAAGCCGTCGGTGCCCATCGGGTTATCCCATGGCTGGAATTGCATGTGTGTCTCCTGGGTTTGTTATGCGAATTTATCGCCCAGTATAGACCCGCCCACCCGGCATTTAATTGCAAACAATTCCCCGGCATCGCCGATGTGCGCAATAATATTGCCTTAACGCTGATTTATTGAGGGATTTATGACCAAAGTTGCGCTGGACAAAACCGACCGCAAAATTCTGTCCATTTTGCAAGCCGACGGCCGGCTGTCCAACCAGGACGTCGCCGAGATGGTGGCGCTGTCGCCATCGCCCTGCCTGCGCCGCATCAAGCGGCTCGAGGAAGCGGGCGTGATCCGCCAGTACGTGGCGCTGCTCGACCCCGACAAGATTGGCCTGGGCCTCTTGGCCTATGTGAACGTGCGGCTGGAAAAGCACAGCGACGCCGGCGCCCACAGCAACGCCCGCGCGCTGGGTGCGCCCAACGCCCCGCCCTCGCCGCGCGCCGACTTTGCCGACTCGGTGGGCCAGTGGCCCGAGGTGGTGGCCTGCTACGCGATGACGGGCGAGATGGACTACCTGCTGCGCGTGCACGTGGAAGACATGGAACACTTCTCGCGCTTCATGATGGCGACCCTGCTGCGCCACCCGGCGGTGCTCGACGTGAAATCGAGCTTCGCCCTGCAGCGCATCAAGGATACCACCGCCCTGCCGCTGACCAGCCAGCCGTAACGCCGTTATGGGAAGTGGCGGTTCAGGTGATTTAAGAACGGCTCGGCTTTCATGAAGCCGATCACGCGGCTGCCCGGCACTTCCTTGCCGTCCTTGAACAGGATCATGCCCGGTGGGCCGAACAGGCCGAAGCGCTTCATCAGCGCCTTGTCGTCGGCGTTATTGGCGGTCACGTCCACTTGCAGCACGCGGATCCTGGCCATCTTGTCCTTGACCGGCTGCTGGGAAAACGTGAAGCGCTCCATCTCCTTGCACGACACGCACCAGTCGGCGTAGAAGTCCAGCATCACCGGAGTCTTGGTGGTGGCCAGGATCTGGTCCAGCTCCGCCACCGTTTTGATGCGCGGGAAGTGCGCGTCGGCGGCGGCAGGCGCACTACCTTCTGCATTGCCACGGCCGCCAGTCAGGTGACCGACCGGCTGCAGCACGTCGCGGCCACCGCTGGCGGCGCCTGTCAATTCCAGCACGCCGACCAGCAGCAGCGCCATGCCGAGCGCCTTGCCGACATAGGCGCTCAGTCCCGCGCCCTTGGAGGCCGACTCGAACACGTTGAGGAAGGCTGCGCACAGCAGCGCAAACAGTCCCCACAGCACCATGCCGGTGGTGGCCGAGAACACCGGCGTGATCATCCAGATCGCGGTGGCGATCAGCAGCAGGCCAAACAGCTTTTTCACGCCATTCATCCAGCCGCCGGCACGCGGCAGCAGGCTGCCGGCCGAGATGCCGGTCAGCAGCAGCGGCACGCTCATGCCGACCGCCATCGAGAACAGCGCCCAACCGCCGGTCCACACGTTGCGGGTCTGGCTGATGTAGAGCAGCGCGCCGGCCAGCGGGCCTGCCACGCACGGACCGACGATCAGGGCCGACAGCGCACCCATGATGAATACGCCGGCGAACTTGCCGCCGCCCATATTGCCGCTGGCGGAACTGAGTTTGCTTTGCAGGCTGCTCGGCAGCTGCAACTGGTAGACGTCGAACATCGACAAGGAGAGCACGAACAGCAGCGCGCCAAAGGTCAGCAGCACGGCCGGTTTTTGCAGCGCCGCCGCCAGGCCTTCGCCAGCCAGGCCGGCAGCCACGCCCAGCGAGGTGTACACCAGCGCCATGCCCAGGCTGTAGGCCAGCGCCAGCGCAAAGCCGCGGCCACGCGACGGATTGCCTTCACCGACGATAATCGACGACAGGATCGGCACCATCGGCAGCACGCAGGGTGTGAACGACAGCAGCAGGCCGAAGACCAGGAACGCCAGGCCGATGCGCCAGGCGCTGCCGCTCTCCAGCGTGCGCTGGGCAATCGAGCTGTCGTCTTCGTGGGCGGCTGGGGCGGCTGCCGGTGCTGTTGCGGTGGTGGCAGCAGACGCTGGCGCCGCTGGAACCGCAGCAGCAGTGCCGGCAGCGTCGCCATCGGCCGGCAACGCCGTCAGCACGCCGGTCCTGGCCGGGTCGATCGCGTAGGTGGCCGAGGCCGGGGAATAGCACAGGCCCGCATCGGCGCAACCCTGGTAGTTCACCGTCAGCTTGATCGGCTTGTTCGATGCCAGCGGCAGGTCAACCACCAGCTGGTCCTGGTAAGTCTCCATCTCCTTGTTGAAGTTGGTGTCGAACTTGCGGATGCCGTCCGGCAGGCGCGGGGTGGCCAGCGCCACGCCGTCGGCCTGGAAGCCCAGGCGTTCCCGGTACAGGTGGTATTCGGGGGCGATCTTCCACGCCAGGCGCACGGTGTGGGGGTCGGTTTGCGTGGCGGTGAGCTTGAATGCCTGGTCCGGCTCCAAAAAGTCGGCGGCGCGCGCCGGGTTGATCATGCTGATGATCAGCATGGTCATCATGGCGAGGGCGGCCACCATCATGGCGGCCGACATGTGCATGCGGCGCCACAGCAGTTGTTGTGTTTTCATGTCAGAGATTCCTGTAAAGCGTCTGTCCGTGCTCGTCGATGGCGAGGTAGCCCATATCGGAGGTCTTGAGAAAATTGTGTCCATCGTGTTGCTTGAGCATGGCGATGGTGGAGCAGCTGCCCGCCGCCACCGCCATCGGCGCCATCACGCTCACCGAGCGCCAGTACCGCACCGGCATGCCGGTGCGCGGATCGAGGATGTGGCAATAGCGCACGCCATCGAGCTCGAAAAACCGCTCGTAGTCGCCGCTGGTGGTCAGCGCCCCGGAACTGATCGGGATGCTGGCGATGGTCGCGGTGGGGTCGCGTGGATCCTGGATGCCGATGCTCCACGGCCGCCCGTCCAGGCGCGGACCGATGAAGCGCATGTCGCCGCCCAGGTTCACATAGCCATGCCGCACGCCGGCGTCGATCAGCACCGCTGCAGCGCGGTCGGCCGCGTATTCCTTGCCGAAGCCGCCGAAGTCGATCTCCATTCCCGGTTGCAGCAGGTGCACCTGCTGCCGCTCGCAATGGACATGGCGCCAGCCCACCAGCGCCAGCAACGGCGCCAGGGTGTCGGCATCGGGCACGCGTGGATTGCTGAAGTCCCACGCACGGCGCAATACGCCCGAGGTGATGTCGAACAGGCCGCCGCTGGCCGCGAACAGCGCGGCGGCGTAGTCGATCAGCGCCATGGTCTCGTTGTCGCACGCCACCGGCGCCTGGCCGGCGGCGGCGTTGATGCGCGAGACGATGCTGTCGGCGCGGTAGCGCGAGTACTTGTATTCGATGCGCCTTACCTCGGCGATCGCGCGCGCTGCCAGGTCTTCGGCCGCCGCCACGTTCGGCGCCGCCAGGCGCAGCTCGCAGCGGCTGCCCATGGCGTCGAACTGCTGGCGGTGGATGGCCGTTACCATGTGCGGTTGACCGCCAGCTGGATGGTGCGTGCCCGTACCGCGTCCAGGCCAGGACTGCCGGAGCCGAACACGCGCCAGCTGCCGCGCTGCTGGTAGGCCGAGACCTTGGCGTCGACCGACCAGTCCTTGTCGATCTGCTTGCTCACCTTGAGCCCCAGCGTGACCGCGCCAAAACCCGAGAGCCGGTAATCGGCCGACGCGAAGTTGTTCGGGTTGTAGCCCGGCGGGAACGGCTGGCCCAGCGTCTGGTCGTACACGGGATCGAAGTAGAAGTCGGCCGCGCGCTGGGTGTACAGCCGCACTTCCGGCGTGACGGTCCAGCCATCGGCCAGCGGCTGCACGTACTCCTGGCCCAGCGTGTGGCCGCGCACGCCGAAGCTGTCGCGGTAGTAGCGGTACGACGTGCGGCTGGTGCCGCCGGTCGCTTCCACGTAGTGGTTCCAGCGCAGCAGCAGCGTGCTTTCGTCGCGGGTGCGCGGACGGTTGTCGGGGAACTTGTACGGATCGTTGAAGTAACCCTTGCCGGTGTCGTGGGCCAGCGTGACCTGCACCACGTCGGCCTTGCCCAGCACTTGCGTCACACCGAGCAGGAAATTGGTGCTTTGCTTGCGCTCGTTGCGCACGATCTGGTTGGTCGGATTGATGTGGTCATTGGCGCGGCCGATGCCGGCCGACCAGGTGGTGTTACGGTCTTCGCTCTCGAAGGTGCCCGACACCGAGAGAGCGCGCGACAGGTAATCGTCCTCGGACGAATACGCCGCGCCCACGGAGAGGCTGCCACGGTCGAAGTAGCGTTTGACGGACACGTCGCCGGCGGTGCGGTGGTCGCTCATGCGCGAGGCGCCCGAAATGGCGCTGTGATAGCGCGGCGTGGCGCCCGAGACGTCGTCGTTCACGGCCGAGGCGCTGATGCTCCATACGCCAGCCACCGGCGCCATGATCGATACCGACGGCGCCTTGACGTGAATGCGGTCGAGGCCCGACTGGCTGTCCTTGTAATCGAGGTAGCCGACGCTGATCACGCCATTGGTGGGTGGCGCCTCGGCATGGGCCTGCACGCCCGGCAGCAGCAGCGCTGCGGCCAGGATGGCGGAAGCCGCGACAGCTGACGGCGAAGGCGGGGCCGCCCCGGAAGAAGTTTCGGTCTTGATAGGTTCCATGTACTGTTCCTAGTTGCAGCCGCAGCCGCCGCCACCGACGCCGGCGCCGCCCGAAGACGATTCGCGGCTGGTGTAGATATGGTCGTCATAGCGGTTGAACAAACCGCCGTCGTTAAAAGTCATTTCGGGCTTGGCCAGGTTGCCCTTTTCCCACGGCTGCACCTGGCCGGAGCCGGCGCAGCCGGTCAGCGTGGTCAAGCCGGCGGCGATCAGCATCGCTGACAGAAGCTTCATTTGGCCGCTCCCAGCGCGGCAACGATCTGCGCTTCCAGTGCGGCGCGGTCGCTGTCGCGGAAGCCCGAGTGCTCGGCGATCACCTTGCCGTCAGCGCCCACCAGCACGCTGCTGGGCATGCCCTTGATACCGTACTGGCGCGGGGTGGCGCCCTTGGGATCGAAAGCGATGGTGAACTTGGCCGGCGTGGTGGCAAGGAACTTGCGCGCCTCTTCGCTGGTGCCGTCCACGTTGACGCCGACGATCTGCAAACCGCGTGCGCCGTACTTGGCCTGCATCTCGTTCATCCACGGGAACGACTGGCGGCACGGACCGCACCACGACGCCCAGAAATCCACGTACACGACCTTGCCCTGCAGGCTGGCCAGTTTGACTTCGCCGTCGGCGCCAGGCAGCGTGAACTGCGGCGCCGGTGCGCCCTTGTCCAGGGCCAGCACCAGCGCGGGCGCTGCGGCCAGCGTGACGGCCAGTGCGGCCGCCGATACCATCGATAACATTTTCATTGCATAACTCCTCAGTGAGTTTAGTGAACGTTGCGCTTGCGGCGCCAGAAGATGACCCCACCGGCCAGCAAGACCAGGAAGGCCAGCATCGGGTCATTGACGTCTTTCGATGCCGAGCAACCGCCGCCGCCGGTGTTCTGCGGCGTGGCGTTCGCTGGAGCTGCGGCGCTGGCCTGGCCGGTCAGGGCGATGGTCGAGCTGCCGCCGGCCACGTTCGAATTGAGCACGACGGAGCCGCTGTTATTGCCCGGGTTGACCGGGGTGTAGCGCACCACCAGCTCGCACGTGGCGCCGGGGTTGAGCGTGAGCGGGAAGGCGGCGCAGCCGGTGCTGTCGGTGGCCTGGGCGAACGGGCCGCTGAAGGTGGCGCCAGACAGCGTGAGCGCAGCCGAACCGCTGTTGGTCAGGGTAAAGCGACGGGTCGGCGTGGCGCCGATGGTCACCGCGCCGAAGTCGAAGTTTTGCGGGTTGACGCCGAGTGCCGGTGCACCAGCGGCCACGGCGACGCCATTGCCGGTCAACGCCAGCGAGAACTGCGCACCGCCGTCGGTGACGACCATCAGCGTGGCGCTGCGGGCGCCGGCTGCCGTCGGACGCAGCGCGGTGGTCAGGGTGCAATTGGCGCCGGCGCCAACTGCCGCATTGGCCACGCAGGTGCCGCCGAGGACGAAGTCGCCCGGATTGGCGCCGGCCAGGGTGAGCGTGGAGATACGCAGCGCGGCAGTGCCGGCGTTATTGAACGTGGTCGTGTGCACGGCAGCCGTGGCGCCCACCTGGGTGTCGGCAAACGTGATCGGGCCGGCTTCGGACAATACCGGCACGCCAACTGCCTGGGCGCTGCCGGTGCCGGTGATGGCCACTTGCAGCGGCGCCGCGTTCGAGATCACGGCCAGCGTGGCGGCAACCGCGCCGGCGGTGGTCGGTGCAAAGCGCAGCGGCACCGAGCAGCGCGCGCCCACGGCCAGCGTGCTGCCGCAATCGCTGCCGGCGATGGTCACGCTGGCCGCGCCGGTCACGCCGATATTGGAGAGATTGAGCACCACGTTGCCGGTATTGGCCAGCACCACGGTTTGCGCCGCGGCCGGGGTGTTGACGGTCTGGGCGCCGAAGGCGATGGCCGACGGCGTGGCGGTCACCGCTGGTGCGGCGGCGCTGGCGGTGCCGGAGAGGCCCACGCCGGCGCTGCCATTGGCTGCGTTCGAGGCCAGCGTCAAGGTACCGGCAAAGGCGCCGGCAGCAGTTGGCGTGGCGCGCACGGTGACGGTGCAGCTGGCGCCGGCGGCGACCGGGGTGGCGGTGGCGCAGGTGCCGCCAATGGTGAAGATGCCGGCGTTGGCGCCGCCCACGGCGATGCTGCTGAACGTGAGCGCGGCCTGGCCGCTGTTGGTGACGGTGACGGTGGACGGCGCAGACGCGGCGCCGGTCAGCTGGGCGCCGAAGTTGACGGTGGCGGCCGACAGGCCGATGGTGGCCTGCGGCGTGCTGTTACCGGTGCCGGACAGCGCCACGGTGCTGCTGCCGCCGGTGGCGTTGTGGGTGATGGTCAGCGTGGCGGCGCGGCTGCCGGGGGCGGTCGGACGGAAGCTGGTTTGCACGGTGCAGCTGGCGCCGGCGGCAATCGCCGCGCCGTTGGCGCAGGAGCCGCCGCCGATGCTGTAGTCGCCGGCGGCAGCGCCGCCCAGGGCGATGGTGCCGATATTGAGCGCGGCGCTGCCGGTGTTGCTCAGCGTAGCGGACAGCGGGCCGCTGGTCTGGCCGATGGCGGTGCCGGTAAACGTCAGGCTGGCCGGGGCCAGGGTGGCGGCCGGCGCAGCGGTCACGGTGGGGTTGCCGATGAACGCGGCCAGGTCATCGAGCTCGGTGGACGAGAACCGGCCGGCGAACAGGCTACCCATGCCGCCGCGATTATTGGCAATCGCATTGGCGATCACGGACGGCTGGTTGGCCGCGCGGGTGATGCCGTTGACATTGGCTGCCGGCGAGGCGCCGTGGCACGAGGCGCAACTGGCGCCGCCGGTCACCGGACCGTTCAGGTACAGGTTCCTGCCGTTGAGCGCATCGGCGGCGCCTGCATGCGGTACGACCACCGCCGCACCGATCATCAATACTGCGCCGGCAGCCTGCTGCCAGCGCCCTGCCTTGGTCCTGCCCGTCCACATTGTCCCGCCCATGCCTGTTCTCCTGAAGTGAATTTAAATACTGCAAACGGAGATCGCAAAGGCATTCATGCCGCTGTGCGCCAGCACGCACCAGCGCCAGCTGCGGGTGCGCGCATACAGCATCGCCAGCACCAGTCCCGGCCCCAGCACCGCCAGCGCCACGTGCCAGCCGCTGCCGAGGTGCAGCAGGCTGAAAGCGCCGGCCGACACCAGCACCGGCCACACCGACCCTGGCCGGCGCCGCATCAGCCACTCCTGCAAGCCGGCGCGAATCACCAGTTCTTCCAGCAGTGGCGACAGCAGTAGCAGGCGTAACCAGTCCCACGCCGAAGGGGCGTACAGGTGCGCGCCGCAGGCGGCGTCCCAGGTCCAGGGCAGGATCGATGAAATCAGCGACACGGTAAAAGTAAGCCTCGCTGCCAGTTGCGTATCTTGTCGAACCGTTCATTCCGGTTCGGGCAGCAAAGGTTCTAAGAGAGCACTACTTTTTTTTCGGCTTGTGGAGCGTCAGGCGTTCGAGCCACTTGAGGGCAGCTCTTTTATTAGCCTTGAAAGTGTAATCGAGGGTGGCGAATTGTTCGTCCAGCGCTTCCTGCATCACGCTGGAAGGGTCGGCCGGCAGCAGCTTGAGATAGGCGTCGGCTTCGCCGTATTCGCGGTGGATTTCCATGCCTGCCTTTTTGGCGATGTGCATCATGGTCTTGTTCGACGACAGGCAGTGCATATACAGGGTATCGACGTCGTTGTTGCGGCAGTGGATGGCGGCGCGCTCGAACATCTTGGAGCCCACGCCGATACCGCGTGCGCTGCGGCTGACCGACACGCCGAATTCCGCCACCCGCGCCTTGTCGGTTACTGCTTCTTTGGCGGCGTCGCGCGGGGCGAACGCCAGGTGGCCTACGGCCACCAGCCGGAACACGCGGTTGTACACGCCGAAGACAATGTCGCGCGAAAAATCGATGCCTGCCACGTAGCGCTCGATCTGCTCGTCGGGTAATTCTGTGCCGAAGCGCAGCAGGCGGTCGGCCGGTTCCAGGTCGAGGAAGTGGCGGCGCATGCGGCGCCGGTCACGTGGGTGCAGCTGCTTGACCAGCACGCGCGGACGATATTTGCCGTCGGTGGTTTTATGGCGCGCGCGCAGCGGATTCTGGAACAGGTCGATCGGCGGCATGCTCAGTTTACCCCCGAACCCGGTCCCGGTTGGCTTTGCGGGTCAGGCCTCGTCATCGGCATCATCGACGCTCAGTGCCAGCTTGACCGCATTGACCCGTGCGCGATGCACAAGTTCAGGGATGCGTTGCGGTTTGTCCAGGCACGCTTGCGCAATTTCGCCGGCGTTCACCGCGCGTGCGGCAGCCATGGCCGTTTCCAGGTACGGCCCTTGCGGGAATGGCGCGTCGCTGTAACTGGCCGACGGTCCGCTGCGTCCGCGCGAATCGCATTCGGTTGCCAGCAGCATTTGCGAAAACCGTGCCGGCTTGCGGAAGGCGTCGCAGCGCTCGAGCAGCTTGACGATGGTATTGGGCCGCAGCTGCAGCGCGCGGCCCACGTTGCCGTGTTCGCGCGCGGTCATCACGGCCAGGTCGCGGCAGTCGGTGGGCACGCGCAGGCGCTTGCACACCTGCTCCACCAGTTTCACGCCCAGCTCCTCGTGGCCGTGGTGCGCGGGCCAGTTGTTCGACGGCGTCACGCCCTTGCCCAGGTCGTGCATCAGGCAGGCCACGCGCGTGGGCAGCTCCAGGTTCGCCTTGGCCGCGCAGTCGATCACTTGCAGGATGTGGGCGCCGGTGTCGATCTCCGGATGCCATTTTTCCGGCTGCGGTACGCCCCACAGCACGTCGAGTTCCGGCAGAATGCGGGCCAGTGCGCCGCAGTCGCGCAGCACCTCCAGCATGCGCGACGGCTGTTGTTCCATCAGCCCGCGCGACAGTTCCTGCCATACGCGTTCGGCCACCAGGGCATCGACCTCGCCCTGCTCGACCATCTGCCGCATCAGTTGATTGGTTTCCGGCGCCACCCGAAAATCGGGATAGCGCGCAGCAAAGCGCGCCACGCGCAGGATGCGCACCGGGTCCTCGGCGAAGGCGTCGGATACGTGGCGGAAGATGCGCGCGGCGATGTCGCGCTGGCCGCCGAACGGATCGGTGAGCGTGCCGTCGTCGGCGCGGGCAATCGCATTGATGGTCAGGTCGCGCCGCACCAGGTCTTCTTCCAGCGTGACCTCGGTGGAGGTGTGGAAAACGAATCCCTTGTAGCCGGGTGCGGTCTTGCGCTCGGTGCGCGCCAGTGCGTATTCCTCCTGCGTCTGCGGGTGCAGGAACACCGGGAAGTCTTTACCGACCGGGCGATAGCCCTGCGCCACCATGTCGTCGGGCGTGGCGCCGACCACCACGTGATCGTGGTCCTTGACCGGCAGGCCAAGCAGCGCATCGCGCACGGCGCCGCCTACAACGTAACTCTTCATGGTCAGTCCGCAGCGTCGGCGTGGGGTGCGGCCTGAGTTTCGGCCAGCGCTTCGGTGACCCAGCGCGCCACCGCAGGATGGGCCAGCACACGCTGGCAGTAGGCGTCCAGCGCGGGCGCGAGCGAGACGCCATAGGTGCGGAAACGCGACACCACCGGCGCGAAATACGCGTCAGCGATGGAGAAGTCGCCGAACAGGAACTGGTGGTGGCCAAAGCGCGACAGGCATTCTTCCCAGATCTCGCTGATGCGGCCGATATCGGCCTGCGCGCCGTTGGTGCGGCCCTTGCCCGGCAGGCTGGCGCTGATGTTCATCGGCATCGCATTGCGCAGGTCGGTGAAGCCGCAGTGCATCTCGGCGCAGATCGACCGCGCCATCGCGCGCGCGGCCACGTCCTGCGGCCACAGGTGCTGCTCCGGGAACTGCTCGGCCAGGTATTCGACGATGGCCAGGCTGTCCCAGATCGTGATCTCGCCCGCCAGCAGCACCGGCACCCGGCCGCAGGCCGAGTAGCTGCAGATGCGGTTGGCGGTGTCGGGCTTGTCGAGTTCAACCCGCACTTCCTGGAACGGGATGCCGAACGCGGTCATCGCCACCCACGCCCGCATCGACCACGACGACAGGTTCTTGGTGCCGATGACGAGGGTCAGGCCGGGCGAGCGCGCGGCGGCCAGGGCGTTGGACAGGCTGGGATCGAGTTGGGTGGTCTGCATGGTGGCTTAGTAGTATGAGTAAATCTGATCAGCGGGCGAAAGTGGCTTCCTGCTCTTCCTGCAAGGTGTAACCCTTGGGGGTGACCACGCCGATGCGCGCCTTGAGCGACTGCGGCCGCCCCTCGAACAGCGCGGCGTAGTAGTTCGCATTGGACATCACGTTCTTGACGTAAGTTCGGGTCTCGAAGAACGGAATCGATTCGATGAACACCGCAGACTCCATCGGCTTGTCGAGCGAGGCGCGCCAGGTGCGCGAGCGTCCCGGGCCGGCGTTGTAGGCGGCGGTGGCCAGCACCTGCGAACCGTCCATGTTCCCGAGCACCATGTTCAGGTAGTTCGTGCCCAGCATGATGTTGGTCTTGACGTCCGAGAGCATGTCCGCGGCGAAGTCGGTCAGGCCCAGTTTTTTCGCCACCCAGCGGCCGGTGGACGGCATCACCTGCATCAGGCCCGACGCGCCCACGTGCGATTGCGCGTCCATGATGAAGCGCGACTCTTGCCGGATCAGGCCATACACCCAGGCCTTGTCCAGGCCCAGCGTCTTGGTCGCCGGGTGCATGATGTCGTCGTGCGGCGACGGGAAGCGCTGGGTGTAATCGACCAGCACCCGGGTGCGGTCCGAGGTGTTGACCATGCGGTCGAGGATGTGGTTCTGGCGCGCGAATTCGGCCGCTGCCAGGTGTTCGCGTTCGCTCAGGCCGCGCAGGCCCCAGTTCCATTCGCGCGTGCCTTCGAAGCGCAGGCGCATGCCGAAAAATTTCAGTGCGCGCTGGAAGTTGGGGTTGGCGGCGATCGGCGCGATTTCGGCAGCGGTGATCGGCGCGCCCGGCGGCGGGATCGACACCAGGCGGCCGGTTTCCTCGCGCGCCAGCTGGCCATAGAAGTTGGGCTGGTCGGCGATGCTGTTGAACAGCCGCAGCGCCTCGCCCGACGGCGGGCTGGTGTCGCTGCCGTCGGCCATCAGGGCGCGGCCCTTCCAGTAGATCCAGGTCGGGTCTTCACGCAGGATGGCCGGCATGGCGTCGATATTCTTGTGCACCTGGCGCCAGTCACCGTTGCGCAGCGCGATGCGGGTGCTCCACTGGGCCTGGTCGATCGACAGCGGCGCGCCATCGGCACGCTTCCAGTAGTTGGTGGTGTCATCCGACAGCGAGTACGACGACTGCAGCGCGATCGCGGCCCAGCCTTCGCGCTGCTCCTGGGTCGAGAGGCTTGACGATGCCTTGTTCAAGGCCAGCGTGGCCAGCTTGATGCTGGTCTTGGCCAGGCGGCCCACGGCGACGATGAAGATTTCGTGTTCGGTGCGGCCCTCGCCCGGGCCCTTGGCCACGGCCACTGCCGGCAGGTCAACCGCCTGCACCACTTTTTTATCAGGACCGCCCAGCAGCGCGACAATGCGCCGCGCCTGGCCGGTGGAGTTGAATTCGCCCGACAGGCGCAGCTGCGTGTACAGGTCTTCGGCGTCGAACTGGCGCGACTGGTACAGGGTGCCGATCAGGCCCGCGCACGGTTCGCCGTAGCCATTGGGGGAGATCAGCAGCGCGCGCGCTTCGTTGGCCACGTTCTGGCCCTTGATCGCGCGCGACTGCAGCGCGTAGCATTTAAGCTGGGTGTCGTCGTTGAGCACGAACAGCGGCAGTTGTTCGTCGAAGGTGGTCCAGTCGCGCGTGCGGCCCAGTTCGAGCAGCCAGTCGTTGCGCAGGCGGTCGACGATGGCCTGGCCCTGGTAGCGCTGCATGAAACCGCGAATTTCGGCCTGCGAGGCGTCGCGCAGGCGCGCTTTGAGCCGATAATAGTCGACGTACGATGGAATCGAATAATTGGCCAGGCGCGCGGCGTAGAAATCGACCTTGGACGTATCGTCCTTGCGCACGGCGTCGCGCATGAGCAAAAAGGCATCGTCCTCGCGCCGGGTTTCAGCGCCGAACTCCTCGGATTGGGCAAAGGCGGTGACGGCCACCATGGCGACGACTGCGCCGGCGATCCATTTCGAAACGGAAATCAATGTGCAACTCTCTATTAGTCTTGAACCTGTAAACCAACCATGCCAACCATGCCAACCAAGCCAACCATGACCAGCGACCCTAGAATACCACGCAGCGAGAACGAAGCAATAGCCCCGTCCGCACCCGGCAAGGCAGAATTAAGACAGCAGTTGCTCGCTGTGCGGCGCGCCTTCGATGCCGACACGCGGGCGCGGTGGGACCAGGCGATCGGGCGCCAGGTGGTGGCGTGGTGGCGCGAGACGCGGCCAGCTACCCTGGGTGTGTACTGGCCGCTGCGCGGCGAGCCCGATCTGGCGGCGGCGTATGCGCAGCTGGCGGCGCTGGGCGCGCAGCTGCTGCTGCCGGTGGTCGTGGCCCGCGATGCGCCGCTCGAATTTGCCGACTGGCGCATCGGCGAAGCGATGGTCAAGGATGGGATGGGGGTGGCGGTGCCGGCCGACTTGCGCGTGCAGCCTTACCCGGCGGCGTTGCTGGTGCCTTGTCTGGGGTTCAATGCGCGGGGGTGCCGGCTCGGCTATGGCGGCGGGTTTTACGACCGGACCCTGGCGCGGGAGCCACGGCCGGTGACGGTGGGGATTGCTTATTCGGCGTCGCAGGTGGCGTTTGAGGCGGGTGGGTACGACGTGGCGCTGGATCGGATCGTTACCGAAACAACGCCCGCGTCAATTGGATTCCCGCCTGCGCGGGAATGACGGCTTTTCGGCTAGCTGACGATGTCTGCTCCGTCATCCCCGCGCAGGCGGGGATCCAATTTTCACACCAGCCGTTGCCACAACGCCGTCGTCGCCGCCGCCTGGTTCATGCTGTAAAAATGCAGCCCCGGCGCGCCGCCGGCCAGCAAACGCTGGCCCAGCTGCGTCACCACGTCCAGCCCGAACGCCTTGATCGAGGCCGAGTCGTCGCCGAAGCTGGCCAGCTTCAGGCGCACCCAGCGCGGAATCTCGGCGCCGCACATGTCGGAAAAACGCATCAGCTGCGTGTAGTTCAAAATCGGCATGATGCCCGGCACGATCGGCACGTCGATGCCCAGCTTGCGGGTTTGTTCGACGAACTGAAAGTACGCGTCCGCATTGTAGAAATACTGGGTGATCGCGGCGTTGGCGCCAGCCTTGATCTTGCGCTCGAACGCCAGCAGGTCGTCCTGCGGCGATTTTGCCTGCGGATGCACCTCGGGATAGGCCGCCACTTCGATGTGGAACCAGTCGCCGGTTTCCTGGCGGATGAACTCGACCAGCTCGTTGGCGTAGCGGAATTCACCGGCTGCGCCGTAGCCGCTGGGCAGGTCGCCGCGCAACGCCACGATGCGGCGGATGTTGTGCGACTTGAACTCGTTGAGAATCTCGCGGATCGATGCGCGGGTGCCGCCCACGCACGACAGGTGCGGTGCGGCGTCTTCGCCGGCGGCCAGGATTTCCACCACCGTGTCGAGCGTGCCGCGCTGGGTGCTGCCGCCGGCGCCGAAGGTCACCGAAAAATACTTGGGTTTCAGCTCGGACAGCTTGGCGCGCGTGGCGCGCAGCTTTTCCGCTCCTTCCACCGTCTTGGGCGGAAAGAATTCAATACTGAAATTATGATGTGCCATCTGCGTTCTTCAAAAGTAAGGTAGACAGGGCCCAGGAAATAATGCTGTACAACAGCGCGCCACCGACGGCCGACAGGAAGCTGTCCACGCTAAAGCCGGGCACGAATTGCGCCGCCAGCCAGAACGAAAAACCATTGATGATGAAGATAAACAGGCCCAGCGACACCACGGTCACGGGCAAGGTCAGGATCAGCAGCACGGGGCGAATCAGCGTATTGACCAGGGCCAGTACGAGAGCGGCAAAGAGAGCGGCGCTAATGCTTGTGACATTGACGGAATGCATCAGGTAAGGGATCGCCAGCAAGGCAACCGCATTGATTAACCAGGTAAGGACCAAACGCATAATAAATTCTCGCTGCAGTAAAAAATGTCGATAAAAAACAGGGCCGGCAAACTTCTGCCGACCCCGCTTGGATACCGTTAATTAATAGCGGTACGTGTCAGGCTTGTACGGGCCTTCGACGGACACGTTGATGTAGGCCGCCTGCTCCGGGGTCAGTTCCGACAGTTGCGCGTTGAGCTTTTTGAGCTGCAGGCGCGCGACTTTTTCGTCCAGGTGCTTCGGCAGCACGTACACGCCGACCGGGTATTTGCCGGTGTTGGCAAACAGTTCGATCTGGGCGATGGTCTGGTTCGCGAACGACGAGCTCATCACGTACGACGGGTGGCCGGTACCGCAACCGAGGTTCACCAGGCGGCCTTCGGCCAGCAGGATGATGCGCTTGCCCGACGGGAAGATCACGTGATCGACCTGTGGCTTGATGTTTTCCCAGGTGTATTTCTTGAGCGCGGCGACATCGATTTCGTTGTCGAAGTGGCCGATGTTGCAGACAATCGCCTGGTCCTTCATTTTGAGCATGTGCGCTTCGGTCAGGATGTGATAGTTGCCGGTGCAGGTGACAAAGATGTCGCCGTGTTCGGCAGCGTAATCCATGGTCACCACGCGGTAGCCTTCCATCGCCGCTTGCAGGGCGCAGATCGGGTCGATCTCGGTCACCCATACTTGCGCCGACAGCGCGCGCATGGCCTGGGCCGAGCCCTTGCCGACGTCGCCGTAACCGGCGATGACAGCCACTTTACCGGCGATCATGACGTCGGTGGCGCGCTTGATGCCGTCAACCAGCGATTCGCGGCAACCGTACAGGTTGTCGAACTTCGACTTGGTGACCGAATCGTTGACGTTGATTGCCGGGAAGGCCAGCTTGCCGTCCTTGTGCATCTGGTACAGGCGGTGCACGCCGGTGGTGGTTTCCTCGGTCACGCCCAGGATGTGCGGCAGGCGCTTGGAGTACCAGGTCGGGTCGATCGCCAGCTTGGCCTTGATGGCGTTGAACAGGCAGACTTCTTCTTCCGAGGTCGGGTTGCCGACCACCGAGATGTCCTGCTCGGCGCGGGCGCCGAGGTGCAGCAGCAGGGTGGCGTCGCCGCCGTCATCGAGGATCATGTTCGAGTACACGGCATTGCCGGCAGCGTCCGCTGGCCACTCGAAGATGCGGTGGGTGTAGTCCCAGTATTCGTCCAGGGTTTCACCCTTGATGGCAAACACTGGCGTGCCGGCGGCAGCGATGGCGGCGGCGGCATGGTCCTGGGTCGAGTAAATATTGCACGAAGCCCAACGCACGGTGGCGCCCAGCGCTTCCAGCGTCTGGATCAGCACGGCGGTCTGGATGGTCATGTGCAGCGAACCGGTAATGCGCGCGCCCTTCAACGGCTGGGCTGCCGCGAATTCTTCGCGGATGGCCATCAGGCCCGGCATTTCGGTTTCAGCGATCTTGATTTCCTTGTCGCCCCACGGGGACAGGGAGATATCGGCGACCAGGTAGTCTTGCAGAGGTTTGAGTACGGCGTTCATCACGCCCTCCTTTCAGTTAGAAAAAAGTAACGTGAGCGCGGTTGCAGATTCCGAGCCTGGCGAAAAGGATTCGTCGCAGCGCTCCTCGGAACATGCATTTTAGCACCGTAGCGCCGAACATCGCCAAAAAAAGCGGCGTAGCGGGTATGCCACGTCGCTATACTGGCGCAAAAGACAAGTTCACCAAGGAGCGCACTTGATACGATTCGGCCCCTGGAGCACCACGCTGGGCCTGGCGGCGGGATTCGGCGCGCTGGTGGCGTTTCTGCTGTGGCGCGCACCCGGCAACCGGGCTGCGCACCGCTTGCTGGCGGCCTTGTTGCTGGTGGCGGTGCTGCGGTTGATGCCCTACGTGCTCGGCTTTGCCGGCGCCTATGACGCCTGGCCGTGGCTGTCGTTCGCGCCGTTCCAGCTCGGCCTGGCCATCGGGCCGCTGGTGTATTTGTACTTGCTGCGCCTGGCCACGCCGGCGCTGCCGCCGCGCTGGGGCTGGCATTTGTTGCCCGCGGCGCTGGAACTGGCCTACCTGCTGGGCGCGTTCGCGCTGCCGCTCGGCCGCAAGATGGCCTGGAACAACCACGTGCACGAGCCGTGGATCGCGCCGCTGCTGGACGTGGCCGGTGCGGTATCGCTGGCCGCGTACCTGGTGTTGGCGGTGCAGCTGCGGCGGCGCTACCTGCAATGGTTGCGCGAAAACGTCAGCGACCAGGATGCCCGGCGCCAGCCGTGGATCGGCACCACGCTGGCGGCGCTGGGACTGTGGCTGCTGGTGTCCACCGGGTTCGACCTGTACAGCAGCGTGGTCGACAAGCTCAACTATTACGACCGCTTTCCGCAATACCTGGCGTTTTCCGCGATCGTGCTGTGGCTGGGACTCGAAGGCTGGCGTTACGCCGGGCACCCGTTTGTGCAGATGGCCACTGCGGTGGTGGCACCCCCGGCCATACCAGCACCCGCTCCTTCGGTCGCCACGCGCGACTGGCACGCCACGGCGGCCAACTGGCACGCACAAATCCGCGACCAGGGCTGGTGGCGCCAGCCGGGGCTCACCCTGGCCGATGTGGCCCGCCACCTGGGCACCAATGAGAGCTACGTCTCGCGCGCCTTCAACCTCGGCACGGGCCAGAATTTCAACGCTGTCATTAACGCGATGCGGGTGGAAGCGGTGCAAAGCCGGATGCTGGCAGACCATGGCGCCGAGTTGCTCACCCTGGCGCTCGACTGTGGATTCTCGTCCAAGGCCAGCTTCAACCGGGTATTTCGCGCACAGGCAGGCGCCAGCCCCAGCGCCTGGCGCGCGGCTCATATTATGAAAATCGGCGCAATGACGCCTTTCGAGGCGACATCGCCCGGTCCCCGAACCTAATCTGGCGGCACGTGGCGGGACCGTCCCGCCCGATTCACCGGGGAACAAGGATGCCGAAATTTTGTGCACTATTGGGAATGGGTTGCCTGGCGCTGTGCCTGCAAGCGCAGGCGCAGGCGCAGGAAGCTGACTGGGCCGAGCTGGCCGAACTGCCGCCAGCGACCGCGACAGCGGACCTGGTTGCCGGCGCCACGCCGGCACGACTGGGCGCCGCACTGGCAGGCGCCTGGCGCGGCAGCCTCACCTACCGCGATTACGGCTCGGGCAAAAAGGTGGTGCTGCCGACCAGCGCCAGCGTCACTGTCGCAGCGGACGCGACATTGGAGGTCGGCTTCATCTACGACGACGGCCCGGGCAAGACGGTGCGCTCCAACGATACCTGGGCGTTGAGTGCGGACGGTCGCAGCTTGCGCATGAAGCGCGACCAACTGGACGTGAGTGATTACAGGGCGGGAACAGGAGCGGACTTGTTGCTGGTGGTACTGGGCACCGGCACCGAGAACGGCACGCCGGTGCAGGTACGCATGGTGGTGCTGCGCCGTGGCGACGCCTTGACTATCAGCCGCGCCACGCAGCAGCCGGATCAGGCCTGGCTGCTGCGCCACCGCTATGCGTTCACGCTGGAACGCCCTGGCGCTTCAGACCGGTAATGCCGGCTGGACGCCTGCTGGCGCCCGGCACGACAGGTACAACGGCGACGGTATTAAGCCGGTTTCAGGCCCGCCGCATCGCGCAAAATCGCGGCCTTGTCGGTGTGCTCCCACGTGAATTCCGGCTCTTCGCGGCCAAAGTGGCCGTAAGCGGCGGTCTTGGCGTAGATCGGGCGCAACAGGTCGAGCATCTGCACGATGCCTTTCGGACGCAGGTCGAAGTGCTCCATCACCAGCTTGGCGATTTGCTCGTCCGGAATCACGCCGGTGCCTTCGGTATACACGGTGATGTTGATCGGACGGGCCACGCCGATCGCGTACGATACCTGCACCTGGCACTGGCGCGCCAGGCCGGCAGCGACCACGTTCTTGGCCACGTAGCGGGCGGCGTACGCTGCCGAACGGTCCACCTTGGTTGGATCCTTGCCCGAGAAGGCGCCGCCGCCGTGCGGGCTGGCGCCGCCGTAGGTGTCGACGATGATCTTGCGGCCGGTCAGGCCGCAGTCGCCCTGCGGGCCGCCGATGACGAAGCGGCCGGTCGGGTTGACCAGGTACTTGGTCTCGGTCAGCCATTCGCGCGGCAGCACCTGCTTGATGATCTCTTCGATCACCGCTTCTTCGATCTGCTTGTGCTGCATTTCCGGCGCGTGCTGGGTGGACAGCACGACCGTGTCCACGGCCACCGGGCGGCCGTTGACGTAGCGCAGTGTCACCTGTGACTTGGCGTCCGGGCGCAGCCATGGCAGGCGGCCATCCTTGCGCAGCTGCGACTGGCGCTCGACCAGGCGGTGGGCGTAGTGGATGGCCGCTGGCATCAGTTCCGGGGTTTCGTCGCAGGCGTAGCCGAACATCAGGCCCTGGTCGCCTGCGCCCTGGTCGAGGTCGATACCTGCGCCTTCATCGACGCCTTGGGCGATATCCGGCGACTGCTTGTCGTAGGCCACCAGCACGGCGCAACCACGGTAGTCGATACCGAAGTCAGTGTTGTCGTAACCGATGCGCTTGATGGTTTCGCGGGCAACTTGAATATAATCCACATTGGCGTGGGTGGTGATCTCACCCGCGAGCACGACCAGGCCGGTATTGCACAGGGTTTCGGCGGCAACGCGCGCTTTCGGATCCTGGGTCAGGATGGCGTCCAGGATCGCATCGGAGATCTGGTCCGCAACTTTGTCGGGGTGGCCTTCCGAGACGGATTCGGAAGTGAAAAGGTAGTCATTAGACATCGCAAGCTCCTGATAGTGACTAAAAAATGGTTGTCGCATACCAGTACGGCTTGCGACGCTTTAGCGATATTTATATCCCGCATCGCAAGTTGTCATTAACTCAGCGGTCCCTACTAACGTGTTATTTTACGCTTTTTTGAAAAAACTTGCTTCTCGTCCAGTACCAAAGCAGTCATCAACACAGGCACACAACACTTTCATGCTCGTACCCATTTTTCGTTTCCTTTCCATATTCCCCTTGTCCTTCCTGCACGCCGCCGGCAGCGCGCTGGGATGGGTGGTGTACCTGGCGTCACCGTCGTACCGGCGCCGCATGCGCTCTAACATGGCCCAGGCCGGCTACTCGCAACACCTGTCCGCCGCCATTGCCGAGGCCGGTAAAAGCATCATCGAGTTGCCGTTCATCTGGTGCGCCGATCCGGCGCGCGTCTCGCGCCACGCCACGCTCGAGAACTGGCAACTGGTGCAAACCGAGCTCGACGCCGGTCGTGGTATCGTCTTCCTCACGCCCCACCTGGGCTGCTTTGAAATCGTGGCGCAGGAAATCGCCCTGCGCACCGAGCTGATGGTGATGTACCGGCCGCCGAAAAAAGAAGCGCTGAAACCGCTGATCGAAGGCGCGCGCGCGCGCAAGAACCTGCTGCTGGCGCCGGCCAATATGAGCGGCGTGCGCATGCTGGCCAAGTTTCTCAAGAAGGGCCAGCCGATCGGCCTGCTGCCCGACCAGGTGCCGCAGGAAGGCGAAGGCGTATGGGCCAGGTTCTTCGGCCGCGACGCCTACAGCATGACCCTGCCCGCCAAGCTGGCGCAGATGGGCAATGCCACCGTGATCGTCACGTATGCGGAGCGCCTGCCGGGCGGCAAGGGTTACGTGATCCACTTCGTGCCGTTTTCCGAATCACTGGCGGGCGACACCGCCAGCCAGGCGCAAGCGATCAACACCGCGATGGAACACCTGATCGCGCGTAACCCCACCCAGTACTACTGGAGCTACAACCGCTACAAGGTGCCACACGGCATCGATGCGCCACAGACTGGAGAAGCAGCATGAAGCTCGTATTAGGATTGATGTGGCTGCTGCACTGGCTGCCCTTGCCCGTGCTGGGCCGCTTTGGCACATTCACCGGCAGCCTGCTGTTCATCGCCCTGCGCGCACGGCGCGAGATTACGCTGACCAACTTGCGCCTGTGCATGCCTGAGCTGACCGAGGCCGAACGCGTCACGCTGGCGCGCCAGCACTTCCAGGCCTATGCGCGCAGCATCTGGGAGCGCGGCATCCTGTGGTGGGCGTCGGAAGCACGGCTGAAGCGCCTGATCAAGGTGGAACCGGGCCCGGTGCCGGTGGCCGAAATGACCGCCAAACCCACGATTTTGCTGTGTCCACACTTCGTGTGCCTGGACGTGGCCGGCGCCTCGATCGCGATGGTGGCCAGTGCGTCGTCGATGTACGTGACACAAAAAAACGCCGCCTTCGACCAGGTACTGCGCGCCGGCCGGGCACGCTTCAAACCGGTCAAGCTGTTTACCCGCCAGGACGGCATCAAGCCGATCCTGCGCGCGCTGCGCGACAAGCTGCCGTACTTCATGCTGCCCGACATGGACTTCGGCGAAAAGGATGCCGAGTTCGTGCCGTTCTTCGGCATCGACGCCGCCACCCTGACCGCCACCGCGCGCATCGCCGCCACCACCGGCGCCCAGGTCATGCCGGTGATCGCCACTTTCCTGCCGAATTACCAGGGCTGGCGTGTGAAGTTCTACCCGGTGTGGGACAATTACCCGGGGCCCGACATGGTGGCCGCCACCCGCCGCATGAACGAATTCATCGAGGAGCGTGTACGCGAGGCGCCAGCTGAATATTTCTGGACGCACAAGCGCTTCAAAACCCGACCCAATGGCGAACCATCGTTGTATCCACGTCGTAAATAATTATGAAACTCAAATTCACCAAGATGCACGGCGCCGGCAACGACTTCGTGGTTATCGACGGCATCAACCAGCACATCGACTTCACCCCGGCGCAGTGGCAATTGCTGGGCGACCGCCGCTTTGGCGTGGGCGCCGACCAGATCCTGCTGGTGGAAAAGCCAACCCAGCCCGGCTGCGACTTCCGCTACCGCATCTTCAACGCCGACGGCGGTGAAGTGGAGCAATGCGGCAACGGCTCGCGCGCGTTCGTCAAGTTCGTGGCCGAAAAAGGCCTGACCGACCAGCGCAGCATCACGGTCGAAACCAAAGCGGGCGTGATCGCCCCGCGCCTGGAACCGGACGGCAGCATCACGGTGGACATGGGTGCGCCGGTGCTGGAAACGGCCAAAGTACCGTTCGACGCCGATGGCCTGCAGGGCCAGGCCCAGGCCCAAGACACGCTGTGGCCGCTGCTGCTGGAACTGGGTGGCGCGCGCGAGACGGTCTGGATCTCGGCGGTCTCGATGGGCAATCCACACGCGGTGCAGATCGTCGACGACGTGGAAACAGCGCCGGTGGAACTGACCGGCCCGCTGATCGAGCACCACCTGCGTTTCCCCAACCGCGTCAATGCCGGCTTCATGCAGGTGCTCGACCGCCAGCACGTCAAGCTGCGCGTATTCGAGCGCGGCGTGGGCGAAACCCTGGCTTGCGGCACCGGCGCCTGCGCGGCAGCGGTGGCCGGTATCCGTCGTGGTGTGCTCGACAGCCCGGTGCGGGTCGATGCGCGCGGCGGGCAGTTGTCGATCAGCTGGGCTGGCGAAGGCGAGCCGGTGTTGTTGACGGGACCGGCGGTGACGGTGTTCGAAGGCGAGATCGAGATTTAAAGGCAGGTCTTCAGGCGGTACAGCCGCTGGCGGTAATTCCCTTCCACGCAACCGCCCAGCAGGTCGAACTGCGCCACCACCTGGTCGAGCAGTTGCCGTTCCTGCGCCGTGCGCAGCGCGACCAGGCGCCGCTTGCTGCGCCCGTAACTGGCGCGGATATCGATCACCAGGCAATGGCCGTGATCGGCTGCTTTCACATCGAGTAACAACGCTTCGGCCCGGTTCAAGCCGAAGGCCCGCGCCAATGTCAGGCGCGCCGCCAGCAGCGGCTGGCGCACGGCCAGCGCCTGCAATGCTGCCGGCGCCAGTGCCTGAAGCCACGGCGCCTGGCGTGGCTTCAATGCAATGCGGTCCAGCTGCTGCTGCGCCTGTTCGCAACCCTGCGCTGCCGCCTTCTGCAACCAGTACACCGCGCGCACGTCGCCATCCGCTTGGTGGCGGCGGTGGCGCCACGCCACCATGCCGCACTCGCATTGCGCAACGCGATGACCGAGCTCGGCTGCGCGCTCCAGGCAGACTTGCGCCTCGGCCACGCTGCGCTGCGAAAACTCCGGCTTGCCATAGATGCGCGAGAGCGCGAACCAGGCATCGGGGTCGCCCTGCTCGCCGGCCAGCGTGAGCCAGCGGATCGCACGCTTGAAGTTGACGGTGGCGATGCCGTCCGGCTGCCGGCTGCCATCGCGCTGCATGCGTGCAAACCACAAACCGAGTGCCAGTTGCGCCGCGCGATCGCCCGCCTGCGCAGCGTGTTCGCGGTCTTCTGCTGCCGGCGCGCTGCTGTCTGCGGTGTGCTCACAGCAATCGAGCGGCACCGCACCGCTCAAGGCAGTCTCCACTGCAAGCGCTTGAAGGCGCGCCTGGTGCAGCAAGCCCTCCTGCATTTCCCCATCACTCGGTGGCGCCAGTTGCGCCAGCACCAGGCCGGCCTGCTCGACCCCGGCCGCGAACGCGCGCTCATACCACGGCAACACTTCGTCCACGCAATGCCGCGCATGTTCGAACGGCACGTGGCTGCCGATCAGCATCCACGCTTCTGCCTGCTGCTGGCGGGCGGCGCGGTTGAGCCAGTGCAGCGCGGTGGGCATATTGCGCGGCAGGCTGGTGCCGCCGAAAAGGTACAGCTTGCCCAGGGCCAGCTGGCAAGCGGGATCGCCGGCGCGCGCGCCGCGAATGACGCCTAGTTCAGCTCGATTGACCATCATTTAACCGGGGGAAGATTGATCAGGGACAGAGGGTTGGGAACTGCGCAGTTGTCGTCCAGTGTAGCGTGCGATCCACGCCACATCCTAGGGAAACCGCGCCACGGCTTGATCTCCCACAAATCGCGCACCCCGCCCGCGCTTGTAGCCTAGAGCTGTTTTAGTGCCTGATTAAAAGGATTTAGCGTCAACCCTTGCAAAGAAGGCGTGATCTGGCGGGCGTACACCCGCGTTTCAAAAAAACCACAAGCAGCCGTCGTTCCGGGGCTTTCAACCAAGACTAGCCTCTCCAATCGACCACTCCCGCGCATTTTGCCCGGCCAGCCATTAAGGTTCCGAACCAAGGACCTACCAGTACCGATACAGCGGCGGACGCTTGTTCGATCTACTTAAAAAAGGAACCTATCAATGAAGAAATCTCTCGTGGCCCTGGCACTTACCGGCGCGGTACTCGGCGCGCATTCCGGCGCGCAAGCGCAATCGTCGGTTTCCATCTACGGCACGCTCGACGCGGGCATTGCCAACCGCAGCGGCCCCAACACGCCCACCGTAGTGGGCAAGCGCGACAACAACAAGCTGGGCTTTCGCGGCGTCGAAGACCTGGGCAATGGCCTGAAAGCCTTGTTCCAGCTCGAGATCCGCTACGAGCCCGATACCGGCACGCTCGAAAGCAACACCCGGCCGCTGTTCCAGGGCCAGTCGCGGGTTGGCCTGCAAGGTAACTTCGGCACCGTGCGTCTCGGTCGCGGCTTGACCGCGTTCCAGGAAACCAGCACCGCCTACGAACCCTGGAGCGGCATGCCGGCCGTGGCCGGTTACCAGACCGACCTGCAAGTGGCCGGCTACACCAGCGATCCGCTCAGCGCCGCCGGCAACTCGCTCAACCGCTTCTCCAACGCGGTGTTCTACAACACGCCGCTGATTGCCGGCATCTTCCAGCTCAATGCCACGGTGGCGTCGAAGGAAGCCAACAACAACCCGGCCATTATCGGGCGGGGCACCGCGCTGGCGCCGCAGTTCCCGGCCAACAGCCAGGCTGCCGTGGTGCCTTACTCGGTCAGCGCCACGGCCACGCAGGGCAAGTTCTCCGCGTATGCCGCCTACGAGCGTAACGCGGTGGACACCACGCTGTGGTCGGTGGGCGCCTGGTTCAAGCCGATCGAACCGCTCAAGCTGATGGCCACGTACCAGAAGCAGGACCAGGAAGAAACCGTGTTCGTCAATCCCGAAACCAAGGCCTGGGTGTTGGGCGCCAACTACACCCTGGGTGCCGGCCTGATCCGCGCTGGCTACGGCCAGAAGCGCCCGGATAACCAGTTCAACGATCCGGGCATCGCCAAGACGCGCCAGTATTCGCTCGGCTACGACTACAACCTGTCGCCACGCACGTACCTGTACGTCGATGCGGCCCGCAAGAAGGCCGTCACCGCGTTCAACTTCGTCAGCGTCGGTATCCACCACAACTTCTGACCGCCAGGCGTGGCCAGCACGGACAAGGGCAACCTTGTCCGTTTTTTTTGTCCGCGTCGGGTAAAATGGCTGGTTAGTCCCAACCCCGATTTCGATAGAGCAGCCATGACCGTCCAACTGGATTCCACACTTGTCGCGCAGTACATCACCGAGCACCCGAACTTCTTCGACGAACACGCCGATTTGCTCGGTGAAATCAAGCTCGCCAGCCCCATCACCGGCCGCGCGGTCTCGCTGCAAGAGCGGCAAATGGAAGTCATGCGCGAGAAATACAAGACCTTGGAATTGCGCATGAGCAATCTGATGCGCCTGGCTTCTGAAAACGAAGCCATCGCCAACAAGTTCCACCGCTGGACCAAGGTGCTGCTCGAAGCGGAAGATGTGGGTTCCATGCCACACTCTGTGGTCAGCGGCCTCAAGTCCGCTTTCGATGTGCCGCAAGTAACGGTGCGCCTGTGGAATACCGCACCCGACTACGCCGGCGAATGGTTCACCAAGGACGTGACCGACGATGTGCGCATCTTCGCCAACAGCCTGCTGTCGCCTTACTGCGGCAGCAACAAAGATTTCGAAGCCGTGCGCTGGCTCGACGATTCCGCCAGCGTGGTGTCCACCGTGATCATCCCGCTGCGCAAGGCCGGCGACAAGCAGGCCTTCGGTTTGCTGGTGATGGGTTCGGCCGACGCCAACCGCTTCACCTCGCTGATGGCTACCGATTTCCTGGTCCACATGGGCGAAACCAGCAGCACCGCCCTGGCCTGGCTGCTGGCCTGACCATGGCAGGCGCGGGCGCCGGGGTGACCGCTGCCACGACGGCGACAGTGGCGACCGAGCCTGCGACCGACTTCCCTGCCGGCTCGACTGCCAGCCGCGACTGGATCGCCGATTACCTGGCGCACCTGCGCCACGGTCGGCAATTGTCAAACAACACCACGGCCGCCTACGGCCGCGACCTGGTCGAGCTGCGCACGCTGGCCGATGGCCGCGACTGGGCCGACATCGATCACTTCCTGATCCGCCGCCTGACGTCCAAGCTGCATGCGCGCGAGCTCGACCCGCGCTCGATCGCCCGCAAGCTCTCGAGCTGGCGCGGCTTTTTCGACTGGCTCGGCACCCAGACCACGCTAGCCGCCAACCCGGTGCAAGGCGTGCGCGCGCCCAAGTGCGCCAAGACCCTGCCACGGGCGCTGTCGGTGGACGACGCCATGCAACTGGTGGCGCCGGTCCAGATGAAGCTGCGCGCCGGCACTGGCGAAGGTCACGGCGCCGAGCCGGCCGAGCTGTGCAACCGCGCCATGTTCGAGTTGCTCTATTCGAGCGGCTTGCGGGTGTCGGAGCTGGCCGGCCTGGACGCCATCTCGGGCAAGGACGCGCTCGGCTGGGTGGTGATGGAAAACCGCGAAGTCATTGTCACCGGCAAGGGCAACAAGCGCCGCGTGGTGCCGGTGGGCCGTGCCGCGATGGACGCGCTGGCCGCCTGGCTGGCGGTGCGCCCGGCCCCGTCCGACGGCAGCGCTGCCTTGTTTTTAAGCACGCGCGGCACCCGCGTCTCGCCGCGCGTGATCCAGCAGCGCCTGCAGGCGCACGGCGTGGCCAGCGGTGCACCGGTGCACGTGCATCCGCACATGTTGCGCCACTCGTTTGCCTCGCACGTGCTGCAATCGTCGGGCGACTTGCGGGCGGTGCAGGAAATGCTCGGTCACTCCAGCATCAGTTCCACCCAGGTGTATACGTCGCTCGACTTTCAGCGCCTGTCCGAGGTGTATGACAAGGCGCATCCGCGCGCAAAAATCAAGTAACTAAGCAGCGCAGATAGTACTGACGCGCCTCAATCGGACGAAACATGGCTCCCATTGATTTTCCGGCATAATCTGCGATTGCATTTTTGCACTTGATCCCCATCTAGGGGGCCCACACACCAGACTGGCGCGCATATGATACCTACCACGATCCTGACCGGCTTTCTTGGCGCCGGCAAGACCACGCTGCTCAACCGCATCCTGCAGGAACCGCACGGCATGCGCATTGCCGTGATCGAAAACGAGTTTGGCCAGGAAAACATCGACAACGAGATCCTGGTCCAGGACAGCGGCGAACAGATCGTCGAGATGAATAATGGCTGCATCTGCTGCACCGTGCGCGGCGACCTGATCGTGGCACTGTCGAGCCTGGCGCAAAAGCGCGAAGCCGGCGAACTGACCTTTGACCGCGTGGTGATCGAAACCACCGGCCTGGCCAACCCGGGCCCGGTGGCGCAAACCTTCTTCGTGGACGAGGAAGTAGGCGCTCACTTCATGCTCGACGCGGTGGTCACGGTGGTCGATGCGCGTCACGCCATGGACCAGCTGGACCAGCACGAGGAAGCCCAGCGCCAGGTGGGGTTTGCCGACAAGCTGCTGCTGTCGAAAACCGATTTGGTCACGCCGGAAGAACTGGCCACGCTGACCGCGCGCCTGAAACGCATCAACCCGCGCGCGCCGATCAGCACCGCCGACTTCGGCCGCGCGCCGCTGGCCGAGGTGATGGACCTGAAAGGTTTCAATCTCAACGACAAGCTCGAACTCGACCCGGACTTTTTGGAAACCGACCAGGTCCACGACGACGACCACGTGCATGACGAGCACTGCGGCCACGGCCATGGTCACCAGCATGACCACGCCCATGAGCACGGCCACGAGCACAACCACCACCAGGGCCACCACAGCGACGACATTGCCGCGTTTGTGTTCAAAAGCACACGCCCGTTCGACACCGCCAAACTGGACGAATTCCTCGGCGGCCTGGTCAATGTCTACGGTCCTCGCATGCTGCGCTATAAAGGGGTATTGTTAATGCAGGACGCCGATCGGAAGGTCGTGTTCCAGGGCGTGCACCAGATCATGGGCAGCGACCTGGGCGCCAAGTGGAGCGAGACTGAAGTTCGTGGCAGCAAAATGGTATTTATAGGTAAAAATCTGCCAAAAGATATCTTTATTAGCGGATTAGAACAATGTCTGGTATAAACTATCCGGGTTTTGTGGGGATAGCATAAACACCACACCAAGCTGGCAAGCCACTGGCGGATACCGGTGCAGCGTAACGGCCTGGGGCCCTTCTGCTGATCAATTTGAAAACTCTGTCGTATCGAAGGTAAGCGAAGTTATGACCACTAAAACTAATAAATCGACCGCAGCCGAGCGCATCCTGACCGAAGAAGAAATTCTCAAGATGGATGAGAAGGACTACATGAACCCGGCGCAGATGGCTTTTTTCAAGGCGAAACTGCAACAGCTTGAAAAAGAGCTGCTCAAGAACGCCGGCGAAACCACCGAGCACCTGCGCGAAACCGTGCTGGTCCCCGATCCGGCCGACCGCGCCACCATCGAGGAAGAGCATGCGCTGGAACTGCGCACCCGCGACCGCGAACGCAAGCTGCTGAAAAAAGTCCAGCAGTCGATCGTGGCCATCGACGGCGGCGACTACGGCTGGTGCGAAGAGACCGGCGAGCCGATCGGCATCCCGCGCCTGATCGCCCGCCCGACCGCCACGCTGTCGCTCGAAGCGCAGCAGCGCCGCGAACTGAAGCAAAAGCTGTACGGCGACTAAGCCCGGCAGCAACCCTCCCCAAGCACGCGCCTCACCCCGCGTGCTTTTTTTTGTCCTGTCGCCGTGTCCGGCTCAGGGATTGCAATTGCGTTTTTTGTCCCCATTTTCCCCTTCAAGACGCAGTGCGGCATCAACCAACTGAATATTTGAGGTCAACATGGAACAATTTCACGGCACCACCATCTTGTGCGTGCGACGCGGCAAGGATGTCGCGCTCGGCGGCGATGGCCAGGTCACGCTCGGCAACATCGTCATGAAGGGCACGGCCCGCAAGGTGCGCAAGGTTTATAACGGCAAGGTCCTGGTCGGTTTCGCCGGCGGCACTGCCGACGCCTTCACCCTGCTCGACCGCTTCGAAGGCAAGCTGGAAAAGCACCAGGGCAACCTGCTGCGCGCCTCCGTCGAGCTGGCCAAGGACTGGCGCACCGACCGCGTGCTGCGCCGCCTGGAGGCGATGCTGCTGGTGGCCGACAGCGAATCGACCTTGGTGATCACCGGTAACGGTGACGTGCTCGAGCCCGAAGACGGCGTGGGCGCGATCGGCTCGGGCGGCACGTATGCCCAGTCGGCCGCCAAGGCGCTGGTGGAAAACACGGAACTCTCGCCTGCGGAAGTGGTCAAAAAATCACTGACGATTGCCGGCCAGTTGTGCATCTACACCAACTTGAACCACATCATCGAAACACTGGAACCCGCATGAACATGACTCCCCAGGAAATCGTCGGCGAACTCGACAAACACGTGGTCGGCCAGGGCAAGGCCAAGAAGGCCGTCGCCATCGCGCTGCGCAACCGCTGGCGCCGTCAGCAGGTGGAAGAACCGCTGCGCCACGAAATCACGCCCAAGAACATCCTCATGATCGGTCCCACCGGCGTCGGTAAAACCGAGATCGCCCGTCGCCTGGCCAAGCTGGCCGATGCGCCGTTCATCAAGATCGAGGCCACCAAGTTTACCGAAGTCGGTTACGTCGGCCGCGACGTGGATACCATCATCCGCGACCTGATCGACATCGGCATCAAGCAAACCCGCCTGGCCGAAATGGCCAAGGTACGCGCCCGCGCCGAAGACGCCGCCGAAGACCGCGTGCTCGACATCCTGCTGCCGCCACCGCGCGACTTCGGCTTCCAGCCGAACAATGCCGCGCCGGCCGATGCGCCGAAGGAAGGCGACAGCACGCGCCAGACCTTCCGCAAACGCCTGCGCCAAGGTGAGCTCGACGACAAGGAAATCGAGATCGACATCGCCGACGCCGGCCCGCAAATGGAAATCATGGCGCCGCCGGGCATGGAAGAGATGACGGAACAGATCAAGACCATGTTCTCGGGCATCGGCAACACCCGTAAAAAGGCGCGCAAGGTCAAGATCAAGGAAGCGATGAAGTTCCTGGTCGATGAAGAAGCCGCCAAGCTGATCAACGACGAGGAAATGAAGCAGAAGGCGATCCAGAACGTCGAGCAGAACGGCATCGTGTTCCTCGACGAGATCGACAAGATCGCCACCCGTTCCGAGATGGGCGGCGGCGACGTCTCGCGCGCCGGCGTGCAGCGCGACCTGTTGCCGCTGGTGGAAGGCACCACCGTCAACACCAAGTACGGCATGATACGCACCGACCACATCCTGTTCATCGCGTCCGGCGCGTTCCACCTGGCCAAGCCATCGGACCTGATTCCCGAGCTGCAGGGCCGCTTCCCGATCCGGGTGGAACTGGAATCGTTGTCGATCGCCGATTTCGAGCGCATTCTCACCAGCACCGATGCCTGTCTGACCAAGCAGTACGAGGCGCTGCTGGCGACCGAAGACGTCAAAGTGGAATTCTCGCAGGAAGGCATTACGCGCCTGGCCGAAATCGCCTTCTCGGTCAACGAGCGCACCGAAAACATCGGCGCGCGCCGGCTGTACACGGTGATGGAAAAGCTGCTGGAGGAAGTGTCGTTCAGCGCCAGCGAAACCAGCGGCAAGGTCGTCACGATCGACGCCGCGTATGTCAACGAGCGGCTCGATGCGCTGGCGGTCAACGAGGACCTGTCGCGCTACGTGCTTTAACATGAAAGCTCGCAAACCTACTGCGCGGCCTGCTATCGCCTCTCCGTTGCTCAGCGTACCTTCGTACGCTTCCGCTACTCAAAACGACAGCAAGCCGCTCGCTACGGTTTTCAAGCTTCCATAGGAGAACAGCGATGGCGAATAAAGCATTGGCAACGCGGCAAAAGAAACAGGTCGCACCTACCAGGGTGCCGCCATCGCCGCCACCGCGCAACCCGGTGGCGGTCGCTGCCAAGGCACGCGCTGGGGGCGCCGGACCGCATGCCAAGCCGCCGTCTACCGAGCGCCAGGCCGCCAAGCGACAACTGGCAAATATTGCGCTCAAGCCCGATCCCGACGAGTCATAAAAAAGGCCTCGAACATCGCTGCGGTGTTCGAGGCCTTTTGCTGGAATTGGTTTGGATCTTTGGCGGACACCGGTGATGGCGTCCGCTCCGAATCCATGCAAGCAGTGTGCGCCACTTACGGCGCCAGTCCTAGCGTGTTGTCCCAGGCATCACTTCTCGCCACGCCTGGTATCGTGATACGATACCTTTCGACTCTCCACCAGGCGTATCATGAGCTCTCCCGAATTGCTGTTGCAGGTGCTGCGCACGCAAATGCGCACTGCCGGCGTCACCTATAAAATGCTGGCCGAGCGCATCGGCATGAGCGAATCGAGCGTCAAGCGCATGTTCGGGCAGCAAGACATGTCGCTCTCGCGGCTGGCCCAGATCTGCAAGGCGGCCGGCGTGCCGATGGAAGACGTGCTGCGCGGCGCCGCCGACGCCACCCCGCAAACCGACGCCCTCACCCTCACCCAGGAAAAAGCGCTGCTGGCGCATCCGCACCTGCTGCTGATGGCGATTTGCTGCCTCGGCCACTGGACCGTGGAGCAGGTACTGGAAACCTACAATCTCACCGAACCCGAATGCATCATGCTGCTGGCCGAACTCGACCGACTGGGCGTGATCGAACTAAAGCCGTTGAATCGTTACCGGCTGCGCGTATCGAACGCGTTTCGCTGGCTGCCGGACGGCCCGGTGCAGCAATTCTTCCGCGATCACGCGGTCAGCGATTACTTCAGCGGCAGCTTCGCCGGCGCCGGCGAGACCCTGCTGTGCCTGCCCGCGCGGCTGTCGCTGCCCAGCGCCCAGGAACTGGTGGGCCGCATCCAGCAACTGGCCGGCGAACTGGCGCGCCTGCACCAGGGCGACCGCAAACTCGCCCCCGGCGACCGTGACGGCTTTACGCTGCTGGTCGGTTTCCGGTCATGGGAGTTCGCCGCCTTCACCGCCCTGCGCCGCGCCGAAACCCGCTGATATACCCAAGGTTCGGGGTCAGTGCCGACATTTAGACACGGCCTCAAGCGCTATAAGCTGGGCTCGTGTCCGAATGTCGGCACTGACCCCGAAGTTCACCACACCGGGCCCAGGAACAGGTAGCCGCTGGTGCTGCCGTCGCGGGTCTTGCCGGCGCCGAAGTACAGTGGGCCGAACCGCGTATCGACCGAGATGAAGGCGCTGGCTGCCTGGCGCAGGGTGTTGCGGTGCAGGGAGGCGCTGTCGCTGTAGGCGCCGCCGGTTTCCAGCGAGAAGCCTACTCGCACGTCGCCGCCCAAGGCGGCTGGCATGCTGCCGATGCTGCGCGCAGTCACCACCCGCGCCAGCATGGTGCGGGCGCCGGCCACCGATTCGGGCATGGTGCCCGACAGGCGCAGGAAGCCGCCCAGGTTCGACGTGGACGACGCGCCCCGGTTGCGCGACCATTCGCCGTACAGGTGGCCGGCCCAGCGCTCGATGTGGAATGCTTCGAGCCATTGCACGCGCTGCTGGGTGGCCACGGCGGCATTGGCATCGCCGTTCTGGCGTCCCTGCCATTCGATGTTGAACAGCCGGCCGCGGGTGGGGAAGGCGATGGTGTCGAGGCTATCGACGTTGTAGGAGACCGCGCGCACGGTCTCGCGGTCGCTGATCACCTCGGGCTGGTAGGGGATGCTCTGCTGCGAGTTGGCGCGCTGACGGGACACGCTGTAGCGCAGGTCGCCCCAGCGGCCCAGCTGGCGCCCGATCGCAAAGGTCGCGCTGTGGGCGTTGTAGCCGTAGCGGGCCTGGCGAAAGCCGCCCGTATCGAAGATGTCGCGCGTGACGATGCCGTGTTGCAGCGACGGCGCCACGTACCATTGCGAGCCCGCGCCCAGCGGTTGCCAGAACTGGGTGCCGAAGGTGCGCTGGGTACCGAGGTTGACCACCGTGCGCAATTCGGCCCCCCAGTCGTTGACCGACGACAGCACGTGCATGAACTTGAACTGGAAGGTGTTGTTGTCGTGCGAGTCGCTGCTGAACTCGAGCCCCACGCGCAAGCGGCTGCGGGCCCAGTCGGCCTCGGTCGGCTTGATCAGCACGCTGCGGCCATCGCCGTCGTCGCGCACCTCGGTTTCCACCCGCGCCAGGTCGCCGCGGCCGAACAGCGAATTGCCGGCACGCTGGGCCTGCTCGCCGGTGACCATCTGCCCCACTTTCAGGCCCGATTGCACGGCCAGTTCTTGCGGATTGATGTGGCCGCTCGGCGCGACGTCGAGCCTGGCCAGGCGCATCGGCTGGTCGATCGGCACCGGCGCCGACAGCCGGCTCAATTCGTACGACGCATACTGCGCCTCCGGCAGCGCCAGGCCAACCAGCTTGTCGCTCATGGCGCGCACCGCCGCCTCGCCCGCCCGCATGGCGCGGTCGTGGCGGCCAAAATCGAGAAAGCCGATGCCGCCCAGGTCGGGCGCCAGCAGGATGTCGCCGGGCCGCAGTTCCTTGAGCGAGCGCTGGACGTTCTGCTCGGTGAGGATTTGCAGCATCTGCTGCGCCACGCTCACCGCACTGACCAGTTCCTTTTCCTGCGCCAGCGGCGTGCCCACGTTGACGGCAATGATGATGTCGGCGCCCATCTCGCGCGCCACGTCCACCGGCAGATTGCGCACCAGGCCGCCATCGACCAGCAGCCGGTCCTTGATGCGCACCGGCGCAAACACGCCCGGCACCGCCAGCGACGCGCGCATGGCCAGGAACAGCGGCGTATCGGACAACTCCACCAGTTCGCCGGTCACGAGGTCGGAAGCGACCGAGCGGAACGGCAGTTGCAGCAGGTTGACCGGCTTGTCGCGCGCGCCGTGCGGCAGCACGCGCGTGAGCGCCAGTTCCAGCGCCTCGTTGCCGGCAGCGGCCGGCGGCAAGGTCACGCCGTCCCATTGCGCGCCCAGTTCGATGCGCGAGGGCAGCAATAAATCCTCTTCGCGGCGGCGGAACACCAGCTCGTCGCGCGGCGGACGGTCGGCCACCACCGCCGCCCAGTCGGTGCGCCGCACCAGCAGTTCCAGCTGCTCGACCGAGCTGCCGGCCGCGTACGCGCCGCCGACCACGCTGCCCATGCTGGTGCCCACCACGATATCGACCGGCACCCGCAATTCCTGCAACGCCCTGAGCACGCCGATATGGGCGAAGCCGCGCGCACCACCGCCCGAGAGCACCAGCGCCACCTTGGGACGCGGCTTCGATTGCACCTCGGGCTTGGCCGGGGAGACGGGTTGGGCAATTGCTGCCGCGGACAAGAAAAAGCCGCAGCACAGGGCTGCGGCCAGGAAACGAAAACCTGTCATGGGCTGGACCCGGTTCATTGTTGGCGGCCGAAGCCGGGGACCGGGCCGATCGCGTTGGGGTTGCTGGGGTTGTTGGCGTTGTTCGGATTGTTGCCATTGCCGTTACCGTTACCGTTAGCGGGCACACCGGGATTATTCTGCGGCCGCGGATTTTGCGCGCCGGCAGCCGGCGGCACCGTGCCGGCCGGTTGCATGGCCGGGGCCGGCTGCATCTGCACCTGCGGCGCGGGCATCGCCGGTGGTGGCGGTGGCGGCTGCACCGGCTGGATCGCCGGCAGCGCAGGTGCGGTGCTGGTGGCGCCGGCATCGCTGGGCAAGTCCAGGCGCTTGATGGCGCCGCCTTCGGACAGCAGCACGAACTTCGGATAAATCTCCTTGACGATCACGCCGGGCACCAGTTCGCGCCCCAGTCCATACGCCTGGGCCGGCTGGTTGTCCACCACCACGATGGCGGCGCTGTCGCGGTCGCTGCCGCTGGCGCCGGCGGCCACCACGCCCTTCAATTGGTAGTTGCTGGCGGCAGCCACCGTGATCTGGCCGCCGAACAGGCCCTTGGCGGCGTCGAGGTTGAGGACGGCCGGCGGCGCCGGGGGCGGCGCGGCAATCGCGCGCTGGCGGGGCTGGTTGAACTGCAACACCCAATAGGCCAGCGACGCGCACAACAGCGCCACGGCCAGGACGGTAACAAACAGGGGCAAACGCTTCATAACGGTCTTTCCGGGTCAGCGCACAAGCTGGTTGATTTCGATAATGGGCATCAGCACCGCCAGCACGATCAGCAGCACCACCACGCCCATGGCGAGGATCAGTGCGGGTTCGAGCAGGCCGGCGATGGTGAGCGTGCGACGTTCGAGGTCGGCTTCCTGGGCAGACGCGGCACGGTCCAGCATGGCCGGCAGCTCGCCGGTGATTTCGCCGGCGCGGATCATGTGCACCAGCATCGGCGGGAAGTGGCGCTGGGCCGACAGCGATCGCGCCAGGCTCACGCCTTCGCGCACGGCGTCGCTGGCCTCTTCCACCAGTTCGCGCATGGCGACGTTGGACAAGGTGTCGCGGCTGGTTTCCAGCGCGCGCAGGATCGGCACGCCGGAGCCGGTGGTGATCGCCAGGGTGCTGGCAAAGCGTGCGGTGTTCAAGCTGCGCTCGAACTTGCCGTACAGCGGCGCCGTGAGCAGCCAGGTGTGCCAGCGGCGCTTGAGCGACGGATTTTCCAGCGCCCGCCGCCAGGCGAACCAGGCGCCGATCAGCGCGATCGCCACCACGATGCCGTAATTGCGCACGAAGTCGGAAATGGCCAGCATGATGACGGTGAGCAGCGGCAGTTTCTGCTTGGTGTTGGCAAACACCGAGACGATCTGCGGCACCACGTAGGTGAGCAGGAAGATCACGATGGCAAACGCCACCACGGTGACGATGGCCGGATAGGTGAACGCCAGGCGCACCTTTTGCACCAGCGCGTTGCGGCGCTCGATGTAGTCGGCCAGGCGCGAGAGCACGCGCGACAACTGGCCGATCTGCTCGCCGGACGCCACCAGCGCGCGGTAAATTTCGGCAAAGTCGCGCGGGTGGCGCGAGAGTGCGTCCGACAGCGCGGCGCCGCCGATCACCTCGGCGCGGATCGAGGCGATCAGGTCGCGCAGGTACGCGCGCTCGGCCTGTTCCAGCAGCGCGGTAAACGCCTGTTCCAGCGGCAGGCCGGCCTCGAGCAGGCTGGCCATCTGGCGCGTAAGCAGCGCCAGCTCGGTGGTGGACAGGCGCTCGCCGAAGCCGCGCCGCTTGGCCACGCCGGCCGCGTCAAGCTGGGCGGCAATGGCGTCCACCTTGAGCGGCACCAGGCCCAGCGTGCGCAACTCGGCGCGCGCCGAACGGGCGCTGTCGGAGTTGAGCACGCCTTTCCTGGTGGCGCCGCCGGCATCGACGGCTTCGTAACGGAATGCTGGCATCTTGGTCCCTAGTCCTTAATCCTTGGTCACGCGCAGCAACTCGGCCTGGGTGGTCACGCCGCTTGCCAACCAGCGCTCACCGTCCTCGCGCATGGTGATCATGCCGCTGGCCACGGCCGCCGCCTTGACTTCCGCTTCCGAGGCGCGGTTGTGAATTTGCGCGCGGATCTGCTCGGTCGTCTCGAGGAATTCGTACACGCCCACCCGGCCGGTATAGCCGGTATGGCCACAATGTTCGCAGCCGACCGGCTGCCACAGCTGGCCGTCGAAACTCTTGCAGTGACCGCACAGCTTGCGCACCAGGCGCTGCGCCAGCACGCCGAGCAGCGACGACGACAGCAGGAACGGTTCGATCCCCATGTCCAGCAACCGCGTGACAGCGGCGGCCGCGTCGTTGGTGTGCAGGGTGGCCAGCACCAGGTGGCCGGTGAGCGAGGCTTGCACGGCGATCTGCGCCGTTTCCAGGTCGCGGATCTCGCCGATCATGATCACGTCCGGGTCTTGCCGCAAGATCGCGCGCAGGGCCTTGGCGAAGGTCATGTCGATGCGGGCATTGACCTGGGTCTGGCCGACGCCATTCAAGTCGTACTCGATCGGGTCTTCCACCGTCATGATGTTGGTGGTGGTGGCGTTGAGCAGCGACAGCGCCGCGTACAGCGTGGTGGTTTTACCGGAGCCGGTCGGGCCGGTGACGAGCACGATGCCGTGCGGCTGGTTGATCAGCGCATCGAACTTGGGCAGCATGGTCGCGCTCATGCCCAGGTGGTTCAGGTCGAGCCGCCCGGCTTCCTTGTCGAGCAAACGCAGCACGGCGCGCTCGCCGTGGCCGGTGGGCAAGGTGGAGACGCGCACATCGACCGGTTTGCCGCCGATGCGCAAGGTGATGCGGCCATCCTGCGGCAGGCGTTTCTCGGCGATGTCGAGCTGCGCCATGATCTTGATACGCGAAATCAAGGAGCCGTGGATCGCCTTGCGCGGGCGCACCACGTCGCGCAGCGCGCCATCGACGCGGAACCGCACGACCGAGGTCTGCTCGAACGGTTCGATGTGGATGTCGGACGCGCTGTCGCGCAGCGCCTGCGTGAGCAGCGCATTGATCATGCGGATCACCGGGGCGTCGTCGGACGATTCGAGCAAGTCTTCGATGGCCGGCACGTCCTGCAGCAACTTGGTCAGGTCGAGGTTGGCGTCGAACTCGTCGGCCACCATCGAGGCGTTACCGCCGGCGCCGGCGTAGGCCGAGGCGATGGCGATTTCGAGGTCGGCGCGGGCCAGGTTCTTGAGCTGGATGCGGCCGAACCGGCGCGACACCTCGGCAATGGCGGCCGGCGCCGTGGCGCCGCACACCAGCACGTCGACCGTGTTCTCGGCGGTATCGCTCGGCTGCGCCAGCACTACGTAATCGCGGGCAAAGGCGAAGGGCAGAAGATTGTTCATTGCAGGCGTTCCATCATTATTGCTGCTGTGGCTGTTGTTGCGGCTGTGGTTGATACAGCGGTGGTGGCAGCTGGGGTTGCTGCGGCTGCGCAGAAGGCAGTGGCGCGATGTTCTCGGCCCGGCCCGGCACGGTTTGCGACGGCACGGTCTGGATCGGCCGCGCCATGGTGCCGCTGGCGGTCGGCTGGCCGCTCTGCATATTCGGCAGCGACGGCTGGCCCAGGTCCTTGACCAGGATGCTGTCCGGCGGTTTGATCGCCTCCTGGGCGCCGCGCATGTAATCGTAGCGGTCGGTGGCCAGGCTGGTGCTTTGATCCTTGCTGCGAATCACGACCGGGCGCAGGAACACCATCAGGTTGGTTTTCCTGCGCGAGCGTTTCTGGTACTTAAACAGGTTGCCCAGGATCGGGATGTCGCCCAGGCCCCGGGTCTTGTCCACGCTGTCGCCCTCGGTGTCTTCGATCAGGCCGCCCAGCACGATGATCTGGCCGTCGTCGGCCACCACGTTGTTTTCGATCACGCGCTTGTTGATGGTGATGCCGGCCGGCGCCGACAAGGTGGACTGGTCCACGCTCGAGGTCTCGTGGTAAATCGCCAGCTTGATGGTGCCGCCTTCGGAAATTTGCGGCCGCACCTTGAGCGTCAGGCCCACTTCCTTGCGGTCGATGGTCTGGAACGGGTTGGTGTTGGTGCCCGAGGTGGTGGTGAACTGGCCGGTCAGGACCGGCACGTTCTGGCCCACCGAAATGGTGGCCAGCTCGTTGTCGAGCGTGATCATGTTCGGCGTGGACAGCACGTTGGCGTTGCCGTCCGATTCCAGCGAACGGGCCAGCACACCGAGGCCCAGGCCGCCCGCAACCTGCTTGAAGATGCCCACGGTCAAACCAGCGCCAGGCAGGCTGGCGGCGGTGGCGGTGGCCGAGCCGCTGAGCGCCTGTGCCACGCCGAGGATGTTGTTGTTGGCCCCGGCCACGCCGGACGACTGCACGCCACCGAGGCGGTACTTGCTGTTGGCGTCGCCGGTGGCGCCCAGCCACTGCACACCGAATTCGGACGCCTTGTCGGACGATACTTCGACGATCAGCGATTCGATGTACACCTGGGCGCGGCGCACGTCGAGCTGGTCGATCACGGCGCGCAGGTTGCGATAAATCGATTCCGGTGCGGTGATGATCAGCGTGTTGGTGGTGGCGTCGGCCTGGATGAAGCCGGCCTGGCCGCCGCCGCCCTGTTGCTGCTGATTGTTATTGCCGGTCAGCAGAGGGTTGGTGGGACCGTTGGTGCCGCCGGTATTGCTGCCCGAGCCCGAATTCATGCCGGTATTGCTGCTCTGGCCGCCGAACGAATTGTTGTTCATGCCCTGGCCACCGTTGTTGCTGGTGCCGCCGCTGTTCTGGTTCGGGTTGGACGTGTCGCCCGACACCAGCGAGCGCAGGGTTTGCGCCAGCTTGGTCGCTTCGGCATTTTTCAGGTACACGACGTGGACGTTGCCCAGTTCCTGGGTCGGCTGGTCGAGCTTGGCGATCAGCGACTTGGCCAGGTTGGCGCGCGCCTGCGACGGCGCCCGCAGCACCAGCGAGTTGGTGCGCGGATCGGCCAGCACGTTGACGCGGCCGGCATCGCCGCCGGCGCCACCGGCAGCTCCGCCGCCACCGCTGGCATCCATCAGCTTGTTGATCATGGCGGCCATGTCGCTGGCGATCGCGTAGCGCACCGGGATCACGTCGAGGTCGGCCGTGGCGGGCGCGTCGAGCGCGGCGATGATTTTCGCCAGGCGCTTGAGGTTGTCCGCGTAATCGGTAATCACCACCGTGTTGTTGCCGGGGTTGGCGTTGATGGTGTTGTTGGGCGAGATCAGCGGGCGCAGCACGGTGACCACGTTGTTGGCCGACTCGTAATTGAGCTGGAAGATCTGGCTGACGATCTGGTCGCCCTTGATCTGGGTAGGCGCCGAGCCCACTTGCGTGGGCGACGACTGCAGCTTGGCGTCCGCTTCCGGCACCACCTTGGCGTAGCCGTCGCCGCTCACCACCGCAAAGCCCTGCAGGCGCAGCGCCGAGGTCAGCAAACTGAACGCCTGCGACTTGGTGATCGATTTTTCCGACACCAGGGTCAAGGTGCCCTTCACGCGCGGGTCGATCACGAAGGTGATATTGGTGTAATGGCCCACGGCCTTGATCACCGATTCGATGTCGGCGCCGACGAAATTGAGCGCGGCGGCGTCATCGGCAGGCGCGGCCTTGGCAGCGGCGTGCGCGACGCCCGGCAGCAGCGCCGTGGCGGCAGGCGCCACCAGCGCGCAGCACAGCATCGCAGCAGCGTTCAGGCGGCGCAGCGCGGGAAGTTGGGTTGGGCTCTGTTTTTTCATGGGGCTGAACTTTTAAGAATGGAACTCTAAAGCGATGATGGTGCGGTCGGTGCCGGGACGGCGCTGGCCTAGCAAGGTCAGCAGGTTGGCCAGTACGTCGTCGTATCCTTGTGCTGCTTCGGCCTGCCCGGAAAAATTCAGGCGGCCACGGTTGAGGTTACCGCTGCCGCTGAGCAGCAGGGGTCCCTTGACGGAGCTCAGCGTGAGCGCCGCCTGCTGGCCGCGCCAGTCGAGCGCCAACGCATAACTGCCGAGCGGGCGCACCGGCGCCAGCCGCGACGACATGTCGGTCATCTCCAGCGTGGTGCGGCCGTTGACGCCGATCTGTTTCTGGTCGAGCGCCAGCTCGAGGCCGGTCCACGACAGGCGCATGGTGCCGCTCGGCGCCAGCGTGTTCAGCGGCGCGCCCAGCCCGGCCAGGCCCTCGGCCGGCAGCAGCAGCGCCGACGGACTCAGTTGCCACTGCGACCAGCTGCCCTTGAAGGTGACCGGCTGCGCCAGCGCCTGCGGGTTTTCCAGCCGCAGATCGACCATGCCGATCAGCGCCAGCGGCGACACGGTCCAGGTAAAGCGCCCCGGCAGCAGCGGCGTGACCGGGCCATTGCCGCCGGCCGCGCCGCCGATAAACGCGGAGCCGCGCCACAGCGTACCCTGCGCGTCGCCCAGGGTCAAACGCCCGCCCGTGCGCTGCTCGACCAGCGCGCCGAGCCAGGCGGCGGGAAAGAAGATGGCCAGCGTCAACAGCACGCTGAGCACGCAGGTGCTTACCCACAGCAGGGCGCGCTTCACGGACGGGCTTTCAGGATCATCTGGGCTGTTGTCATTGCTGGCTCTGGCGCAAGGTGATATTGCCGTTGACCATGCCGGCCACGTCCTGCGCGACAAAATTGGCGTCCTGCACGGCGATGCGGCTGTCCACCCGCGCCGCTTCGAGCCAGGTCACCACGGCCGCGAACGGCACGTTGGTGAGCTGGATCCTGGCGTATTCGCCGGTGATGTTGACGGTGGGCGAACCCAGGCCTTGCGCAGCCAGGCTGGCGGCCAGGCTTTCGCGCGTCATTGGTGGCGGCGCGATATTGTTCTGGCCGCGCAGGGCGATCGCTTCGCGCGCGAGCGCCTGCATTTCAGCTGCCTGCTGGCGTTTGAGCGGCAATTCGGTTGCCAGCCGGGCACGTCCGGACAGCGCCGGGTCGAGCAGCACGCCGTAGAACAGGCCGAGGACCAGCACCACGCCGCCCACTCCCAGGAACTTGCGTTCCTGCTCGGTGCGCGCCATCCAGAAGGTGGTGGCGCGCCCGCGCAGGTCTTGTATTTTTTGATCGAACTTGCTCATGCCACTGATGCCTTCGCCGATGGTTTAGGGGTGGCCTGGCGGCGAATCTGCCAGGTGCCCGGCGTCGCTTCGGTCAGCTCCAGCTGGCGCGCCTGCAAGGCGGTGCGCAGCAGCGCCATGGCGGCGCCGTCCACCGTATTGGGTTTGACCTTGACCTGCAGGGCGCGTTCGCGGTAATCGATGCTGGCGACCACGTCGCGCTTGGGCAAGGTGGCCAGCACCTCGCCCACGTCGATCGACAGCGCCAGGAAGCTATCGGTCGGCGCCTGGCCGTCGCCGCCCTTGGCGCGCTCCACGTTCTGGCGCATTTGCCGGATCGGGTCGGTACTGACAGGCTGGTTCGGGTACGCCGACTGGAACGCCTGCGTCATCGATTGCTCGACTGCAGCCATTTCGCGCTTTTGCCCGAAGTAGTCGATATTGAGGCCCACCACGTTGACCAGCAGCGCCAGCGCGGCAAAGCGCAGCGGCCAGCGCCAGCGGCGCCATTCGCGCGCGGCAGCACCAGAAGTGCCGAGCGCCGGCGACAGGTCGAGGCCGGCGGCGCGGGCCGAGGCCACCCAGTGTTCCCAGCGGTCTTCTTCCAGCGTCAGGCTGTCGCCGTTCTGGTTCACTTCGGCCAGGTGCGGGGCGAACAGCTTGGCGTCGTCGGCCGGTACATACAGTGTGACCGGCTCGGCGCCGGCCAGCGCGCGCACCGTCTGCAGCGCGGCCAGCGGCTGCGCCGGCAGGGTCAGGCCGAGGCCGTCGAACTGGTCGCGGCGCATGGTCAGTTCGAAACCGGCATCGTTGGTGTGCAGGCTGGCCGAGACCGAACCGGGCTGGAACGGCAGGCACAGCTGCGCCGGCACCGCCGACACGCTATGCGCGCCCTGGGCGATCAGCGCCTGCACCAGCACCTCGAGCCAGGCGCGCTGCGCCACGGCCACCGTGCGCAGGCCGTCGGGGGCCGTGGCGGACGCAGCCAGCACGCAGTCGGCCACATCGCCCAGTACGTGTTCTTCCACCAGCGCCGGCAGCGCCGCCTTCAGGCGCGCCGGCGCCAGCGGCGGCGTCTTTACGCGCAGCAGCGTCACGTCGGAGGCGGCCAGCAACAGGGTCACGCGGCGGGCCGAGGCCACCATCGCGCCGAGGTTGCCCAGCGGCGCGTTGCCCTGTTGTTGCACAGCGCCGCCGTCGGCCACGAGGGCAAACGCGCAGGTTTGCGCGGCGCCGCTGTCGACGCTGGCCTTGGCCGGGTAGCGGATAAATAAAGTAGTCAAAATTCTCGCTTTCGTTGATCGCCGTTCTCGTTTTCGCGTATCCACAACACCTTGCTCTGCCCCGCGTTATCGCGCTGCAGCAGCGACACCGCGTCAAGCGCGGCCCGGTCCAGCCGCACCCGGCTGTAGACCAGGAAGAAATCGCTCTTCACACCGAAAAGCAACCCTTGCACAGGCAGACGGTTGGCCGCCCCGAGTTGCGACTGGCCCGTATAGTCTGTCGTAGTACGGTAAAACCCCCCGCGCTTGCGCGCGTTCACCATCACGTTGGCGTCGGCCAACGGCAGGCTCGGCGACAGCGCCGCCAGCAATTCCGGCGCTGCCGTGTTCAAGTTAAGCTCGGTGCGCTGCGGCAGAATGATCAAAAAGTCCCGCAACCGCTCCATCGCCGGCTGCGTAAAGCCGCTCACCGTCAGCAGATCGTCCACCCGCACCAGTCCCATCGGCTCGCCACCCTGTTGCTGTTGCTGTTGCTGCTGCAGGGGCGGCGTCACCGTGCCCGCCCCCGCCTGCGGCGGGGCCGGCGGCTGGCTGCTGGCGACCTGCCTGGCCAGCGGCAAAGCCAGGGCGGGATCGAGCTGCAAGACGGTCAGCAGGCGTTGGAACATCGCGACATCGACCTGGCTCACCGTATTGCCGGTGGTCAGATTGGTCAGATTGTAACGCGACTGCGCATCGACAATCCGGCCCGACAGCGTGGCATTGAAATTCTCGTTCTCGCGCTGCTCGCGTTCGATGTAATCGTCGATCCTGGTTTCCTCGAGCGGCTGGGCCCAGATGCCGTTTTCGATCGTCAAGCCTCCCTTGCTGAAAAAGTCGGTCTGCAAGATCAGCCGGCTCAGGCTGAGCGCGCCGCGCACGATCCAGCGCGTCTGGAATTGCAGGCGCTGGTTTTCCATCGAGCGCACCTGCACCTGCTGCTGCCAGAACAGGCTGGCCACGATGGTCACCGCCAGCGTGGTCAGCAGCAAGGCGGTCACCACCGCCACGCCGCGCTGGCGCAGCAGTGTGCGGGGCTGCCGGTGCCTGCTTTGCCCGGCCATCACAATTCCCCCAGCAGATAGGATTTCACCAGCGGCGCTTCCTGTCCCTGCACCGCCAACGTCACTTCCAGCCCGGTGGGCACGCCGGTACCGCTGACCGGCGCGGTGCCGTTGGCCGGCAGCCACTGGTTGTCGGCCCAGTAGCGCATGGCCATCGCCTGCACGCCCGATTGCAAGACCACGCTGGCCGACGTATCGGTGTCGCCCAGCGCAGCCTGCCACAGCGTGTCGAGCTCGCGCAGGTCGCGGGTGGGATTCGACTCGCGCCGCACCAGCACGCCATCATCGCGCACCCGGTATGAGACCACCAGCAGCCGGGTTGGTTCATTTTCCAGCATCGACATGCGCACCAGCGTGATGCGGTTATTGTCGGCCGCGATCATCGGGCGGCGATTCAGGTACGCGGTGCCGGCCAGGTTGGACGTGTCGCTTTGCAGCTGGGCGAACGCCAGTTGCAGGCCGCGCGTGTAGGCCATTTCGGCGGTCAGCTTGTCGCGCGAGCGGATGATGCCGTCGAGGCCGCGCCAGCCGAGCACCGCCACGAAGGCCAGGATGGTAATTGCCACCAGCAACTCGATCAGCGTAAAGCCGCGCTGGCGCGGACGGTGGTTCAGCGGGGACTGCGCCATCATGGACTGAGCACCTGCGCCAGCTTGATGATGCGGCGTTCCGGGTTGGCCTGGTCGTACACGCTCACTTCCACCCGGCGAAAGCGCGGATTGGCGGTGGCGATCACGGCCTCCTCGCACATCAGCTTGATGTCGCCTTGCGGGCATTCGTAGGTTTGCTTGCCGATGGCCGGGTACACGCGGGCCAGGCTCAGTTGCACCAGGCGGTTCTCGGCCGACCAGGTGGCCATCATGGACGCGCGCAGGCCGGCGCTGTTCTGGGTCAGGCTGCCCACGGCGCGCAGCGACGCACCGAGCGCCGTGCCCACGATGACCAGGGCGACCAGCACTTCGAGCAGGGTAAAGCCGGAGGATGAAGAGCGGCGCATGGTCAATCCACGGTAAAGTGACCGACGCCATCGGCGCGGATGGCGACGCTGCTGCCGTTGATGCTGGCCATGGTCAGCACGAACGGCTTGTCCACCGGTTCGCGGCCGAACACGATGCGCATCACGCCGTCCTGCACATTCGGTTGCGGGTCGAGCAGCAAGGTGTAGGGGCCGCGCTTGAACTCGCGCGCGCGCAGCAGGTCGTCCTGCACCGCCACGTCCCACTGGCGGCCGTTGCGGATCAAAAAGCGGTAGCCGTCGCTGCTGGCCTCGAACGCCACTTGCCGGTTGCGCACAATGGCTTCGTCGCGCGCCATTTGCAGCAGCAGCGCGATGCGCTGCGCCTCCTGGTGCACGGTCTGGCGCTGGTCGGGCATGGCGTTGAGCGAGACTAGCCCCAGGGTGATGCCCAGGATGACCATCACCACCAGCAATTCAATCAGCGTGAAACCACGCGCGCGGCCCGCTACCATGGGCGTTGTCCTTAAAATAATACCGGGTGCTTACTCGTCCCAGGAACCGATGTCGGCATCGTCGCCGGTGCCGCCCGGCTGGCCGTCGGCGCCCAGCGAGTACACATCGACCTCGCCCTTGACGCCCGGCGACAGGTACTGGTACGGCGCGCCCCATGGATCTTTCGGGGTTTTCTCGATGTAGCCGCCCGCTTTCCAGCCGTTGGCGGCCGGGCCGCTGGTCGGTTTTTCGCGCAGCGCCTGCAGGCCCTGCTCGGTGGTCGGGTAGCGCTGGTTGTCGAGCTTGTACAGTTTGAGCGCCTGCATGATGGTGGCGATGTCCACCTTGGCGGCGGCCACCTTCGATTCGCCGGTACGGCTGAGCAACTTGGGCACGACCAGCGCGGCCAGTACGCCCATGATGACCACCACCACCATGATCTCGATCAGGGTGAAGCCACGGGCGGCGCGTCGGGAAAGAGATAACTTTTTCATAATCTGGTGCAATAATTAGTGAGTGCAGAGTATAAGGCCGAAACACGTTCATCGAACCAGTCGCGACCATGATTTTTGCGCGCCGGTGCTGAAGAATGGCTTAATTGGCGCCGGACTTTGCATGGTTTTACTGCTTGCCCGCTGCCTGTCACACGGCGGTCACAGCGCTGTCACGCGGTTGTCACATGCGTTGTTACATGCGCTGCCATCAATCATGCTTGCGCGCGCTGCCTTCGATGCGTTGCAGCGCGCCATCGTTGCCACCGCCACCGACGGCCTGCCCCGAGCTTGCGGCCAGCGCAGATTGCTGCACCACCGGCGGCGGCGTTTCGACAAACGACTTGATGCCCAGCGCGGCGTCGATCTGGTTCGGGTAGATGATGAAGCCGCGCGTGATCACGGCCGAGACCTTGCGCACGTCGCGGATATCCCTGGTCGGATCGCCATCGACCAGCACCAGGTCGGCCAGCTTGCCCGCCACGATGCTGCCGCGGTCGTTGCTGGTGCGCGTATAGCGGGCGCCGTTGCGGGTAGCCACTTGCAGCGCCTGCGCCGGCGTCAACCCGGCCTTGACCAGCAGCGCCAGTTCCGAGTGCAGGGTAAAGCCCGGCACGTCGTCGGTGCCAGCGACGATCGGCACACCAGCGCGGTACATCACGCCGACGAAATCGACCATCCTGGCATACGATTTTTCGTAGCGCTTTTCCTTGTCGGCCGGGATCTTCATGGTGCCGACCGAGAAGCTTCGTTTGACGTCGGGCGGCATGTAGTCGGCGAAGTCGGCATACGGCTCGTTGACGTCGCCGTCGCGCTGCTTCAGGAAGGCGAACGCCGACAGGGTCGGGTCGATCGAAATCTGCTTCTTGGCCAGCTGCGCCAGGAAATCCTTGACCGGTTTCGAATTGAGGTCGAGGTCGGCCACTTTTTCGGCCGGCAGCACGAAGCGGTTCAGGTTGCGGGTTTCGGTGTCGGGCTTGACGAAGAAATTGAGCATCACCTGGTTGATGTGCTGGATTTCGTCGTAGCCGGCGTCGAGCGCCTGCTGGGCGCGCAGGCCGGCGGGCACGTGGCCGGAGACGCGCATGCCACGGCTGTGAGCGTACGCCACGGTGTCCTTCAGGATGTCTTTCGGGAACGAGTTATAGATCTTCAGTTGCGGATAGCCGCGCTGGGCATACCAGTCGATCGCATTTTTGGCGCCTTCGAGATCCTTGACCAGGAAGCCGCCGTTGGCGCTGTACGGGCTTTCCCCCTCCAGGAAGCCGGTCGGTACCACTTGCGGCGCCAGCAGCTTGCCAGCGGCGGTTTCGTCGAGCATTGCCTGCAGCTGGGCATTGTCGTTGCCCATGTCGCGCACGCTGGTCACGCCGGTGGAGATGTTGAGCGCGCCCGACCAGCGATCGACGTGGCCGTGCATGTCGAACAGGCCCGGCAGCACGATGCGGCCGCCGGCGTCGATGACGTTGTTGGCAGCACGCGTGGGCGAGCCGGCCGGCATGACTGCGGTGATGCGTCCGCGCAGCAGGTAGATGTCCGATGGCTGGCCGACGGTGGCCTTGTCGCTGTCGAAGATGCGGGCGTTGCGCACCACGGTCAAGCCGTCAAGCGGGTGTTGCAACTTGGCCGCCACGTCGGTCAGCATCTGCGCCTCGGCAGCCTTTTGGCGGCGGGCCAGGTCGGGGATGGCGTCCTGCCAGCCTTGCTCGAGCATCGACAAAAAGCCGGGAATTACCACCGCGAACAGGCGCGGCCTGTCGCCGGTGGTGGCCCAGTAAAACGATGGCGACAGGCCGATGCCGGTCAGCGCCAGCAGCTGCACGGTCTGCTTCTCGCCCTTGGCGTTGGTCACTTCCGTCGTTTCCAGCTTGGTCTGCGACAGCGTGCCGGTCGGTAGCAGCGCGATCTTGCCATCCCTGGAGGCGGCCAGCGCGGTAATCGCATTCGATACCACTTCGAACGAGCTGTTCAGTGGCACATAGCTGGCCGGCGCGTCCACGGTGGCACGGCCCTGGTCGGACGTGGTGGTCCACTCGGCCAGGTTGCCCTGGCGCGTAAAGCGCTCGTCCACCACCGCGCCAAAGGTGGAATTGCCCTTGACCTGGTATTCGGTCATCAACAGGTCGGGGCCGAGGCGGAACTGCTCGGTCAGCTCGGGGCCCCGACCGTTGTTCTTGTACGTGAAACGCACGGTGGTGCGGCCGTCGTCCTGGCGCTCGACCACCTGCTCGCCCATCTGCTTGTTGCTCTCGTTGAGGATGAGGAAAGTGGTCGTGGTGGCGGCATGGGCGCCGTGGGCCAGCAGCACGAAGGTAGCAGCCAGGGCCAGCGGAAGTGCGCGTTTCAGCATGAGGGGTCTCTCCGGGTAATCGTTATGGTGCGTGCCCACAGACCGGGCAGTGGTCGTTGCGGGCCACGGCGATGCTGGTCCATTCCATGTACAGGCCGTCGAGCATCAGCAGGCGGCCGGCCAGCGACTGGCCCACGTCCATCAACAGTTTCAAGGCTTCGGCCGCCTGCATGGCGCCGACCACGCCCACCAGCGGCGCGAACACGCCCATGGTGGAGCACGCCACGTCTTCGAAATGTTGATCCTGCGGGAACAGGCACGAGTAGCACGGCTGGTCGCCGCCGCGCGGATCGAACACGCTGACCTGGCCATCGAAACGGATCGCCGCGCCCGACACCAGCGGCTTGCACTGCGCCACGCAGGCGCGGTTGACGGCATGGCGGGTAGCGAAGTTGTCGGTGCAGTCGAGCACGACGTCGGCGGCCGCCACCAGCTGCAACAGGCGCTCATCATCGACCCGTTCGGTGAGCGCGGTAATCGTGATCTCTGGATTGATCTGCGCCATGGTATCGCGGGCCGAGTGCGCCTTGGGCTGGCCGACGCGGTCGGTGGTGTGGGCGATTTGCCGTTGCAGGTTGGTCAGATCGACCACGTCGTCATCGACGATGGTGATGTGCCCTACCCCGGCCGAGGCCAGGTACATGGCTGCCGGCGAGCCGAGGCCGCCGGCGCCGATCACCAGCGCGTGCGACGCCAGCAGGCGCTGCTGGCCCTCGATGCCGATCTGGTCCAGCAGGATGTGGCGCGAATAGCGCAGCAGTTGCTCGTCGTTCATGTGGCAGCCGCCAGCCGATTATTGCGCGGCCGGCTGGGGTTGCGTTGGTTGCGGGGCGGCAGCTTCCGGCTTGGGCTTGGGCAGCTGCAGGGGTTTGTCGGTTGGCTTGGTGGCAGGCTTGGCTGGCTTGTCGCCTGCCTTGCCGCCGGGCTCGCCGTCAGGCTTGAGATCCGACTTGGACGCGCCGCTGGCCGCGCCAGGCGCCTCCTTCGGCTCCACCTTGGACAGTTGGACCGGCAAACCCTTGAAATGGTTCAATGCCTGGGTCAACTGGAAGTCTTCCTTGGTGCCAAATTCCACCGGCTTGATTTTTTTGGCCAGCGCGATCAGGCGCTGTTCTTCTTCCAGGCTGTCGCGGCGGGCGTTCAGGGCTTTTTGCTCGGCAGCTTCGGCGGCCGGGTCCTTGTCGTTGCCCAGGTGTTTTTGCAGGTCCGATTCGCGCATGCGCAGGCTGTTCAAGCCGTCGCCGTCGGCGGTTTCATCGACCATCAGGTCGGGCACGATGCCACGCGCCTGGATTGCCCGGTTCTTCGGCGTGTAGTAGCGCGCGGTGGTGATCTTGACGGCGGTGTCGGCGGTAAGCTGGCGCAGGGTTTGCACCGAGCCCTTGCCGAAGGTCTGCGTGCCCATGATGGTGGCGCGCTTGTAATCCTGCAGGGCGCCGGCGACGATTTCGGACGCCGACGCCGAGCCGGCATTGACCAGCACCACGATCGGCACATCCTTGACGCCGGCCGGCAGCTTGGCCAGCGGGTCGCCCTTGCCGCCCTGGGCATAGAACTCGGGGCGCGCATAAAAGGTTTCCTTGGCGCTGGCCAACTGGCCGTTGGTGGACACCACCGCCGCATCGCGCGGCAGGAACGCGGCCGAGACGCCGATGGCGCCCGGCACCACGCCGCCCGGATCGTTGCGCAAGTCCAGCACCAGGCCCTTGAGGTTCGGCTCCTTGGCGTACAGCTCGTTGATCTTCTTGACCATGTCGTCGAGCGTCGGCTCCTGGAACTGCGAGATGCGCAGCCAGGCGTAACCAGGCTCGATGATCTTGCCCTTGACGCTCTGCACGCGGATTTCCTGGCGCACGATGGTCATCGTCAGCGGCTTGTCCTCGTCCTTGCGGCTCAAGGTCAGCGTGACCTTGGAGCCGGGCTCGCCGCGCATCTTTTTCACACTCTCGTCGAGGTTCATGCCCTTGATGGGCGTGCCATCGATGCGGGTGATCAGGTCGCCGGCCTTGATGCCGGCCTTGAAGGCGGGCGTATCTTCGATCGGCGACACCACCTTGATATAACCGTCCTCGGCGCTCACTTCCACGCCGATGCCGACGAACTTGCCAGCCACGGTGTCGCGCATGTCGCGGAATGCCCGCTTGTCGAGGTACACCGAGTGCGGATCGAGCGAGGAGACCATGCCGGCGATGGCGTCGGTGACGAGCTTCTTGTCATCGACCGCTTCCACGTAGTCGGTCTTGATCAGCCCGAACACATCGGACAACTGGCGCAATTCGGCCAGCGGCAACGGCGCGCCGGTGACTTTTTGTGCAATGGCGGAAAATTGCATGGAAGCGGCAACGCCTGCCACCATGCCGATACCGATCAGACTGATACTCTTGAACTTGTTTGCCATTGGTTTCCGCATGTGTGTAGAACTAGAACTTCACCCAGCCCGACGGATCGAAGGCCGCGCCGCGCAGGCGAAGCTCAAAGTATAGCCCCGATTCCTCGTTGCCACCGCTGTTGCCCACGCTGGCAATGGCGTCGCCGGCCTTGACCACGTCGCCGGGACGCTTGAGCAGCGACTGGTTGTTACCGTAAATACTCATGTACTGGCCGCCATGATCGACAATGATCAGGTTGCCGAAGCCGCGCAACCACTCGGCAAACACCACCCGGCCACCGGCCACGGCGTGGATCTCGGCGCCTTCGGCAGCCTTGATGAACACGCCCTTCCAGGCCGGGCCGTCGCCGCGCTTGCTGCCGTACTTGGCCGCCACGCGGCCGTTGACCGGCGCCCGCATCTGTCCCTTGAGGCTGGCAAAGGCGCCGGCCGGCGCGGCGGGAGCGAGCGCAATATCGGCGGCCTTGGCAGGCGGCTCTTTCGGTTCCTTGACTTCCGGCGGGGCCGGCGTGGCAGTGACTTTCGGTTCGTCGGCGTCGATCGGGTCGAGCTTGACCGGTGGCGCCGGCGGCGGCGTGACCGGCGTTGGCGTTTGCGGTTTGATGGTGCCCGATTTGCCGGCATTGGCCACGGCGGCAGCCCTGGCGGCGGCCTCCCTGGCTGCGGCGGCGCGCGCCAGGCGCTGGCGCTCGGCTTCGGCGGCCCGGGCCTTGGCCAGCGCACGTTGTTCCGCTTCGGCCTTGGCCTTGGCGGCGGCGCGGGCGGCAGCCAGCTGTTCCTGGCGGCGCTTTTCGGCGGCGGCAGCAGCGGCTTGTTCCTCGATCAGCTTGTTCAGGCGCGTGACCAGGCCGCCGAGGCGCTGCTCGTCGCGCTCGACATTGCCCACTTCCTTGCGCTGCGCCACCAGCTTGTTCGACAGCTGCGATAGCAGCGCCGCGCGGCGCGCCTTTTCCTGCTCCAGCTTGTTCTTTTGCTGCAATTGCTCCTGTGCAATCTCACCCAGTTCGTCCTTGGCGTTCTGGGTGGCGGCCTGGTTGTCTTCCACCGCCTTGAGACTGGCGCGCAGGCCTTCCAGCAACTTGGCCTGGGCTTGCGAGACGTACGACAGCATTTGCAGGTCGCGGTTGATGCGGTTCGGGTTATCGCCCGAGAGCAGCAGCTTGATGCGGTCCTCGTTGCCGGCCACGTAGTGCTGGCGCAGCATTTGCGCCAGTTGCTGCTGCTGGTCTTTCACGGTCGCACTCAGGCGCTCGCGCTCGGTACCGAGCGCGGTCAGCTTGCTGTTGGTGTCTTGTTGTTCCTGTTGCAGGTCGCGCAAGGCGCGGTTGGCGTCCGAAATCGCCGCCTCGGATTCGGCCAGGGTGTCGGCCGCATCTTCCTTGGCGCTCTCGGTCTTGCCGATATCTTTCTTGAGGGCGGTGAGTTTTTGCTGCAAGCCGGCGCGTTCGGCCTCGGCCAGCGCCTTTTGCTTGCTGCGTTCGGTCGGCTTGCCCGGCGCGGCGTGCGCAACCGGGACCGCCATCGAAGTTGCCAACGAGGCAGTCACCAGCAGCGCGGCGGACATGCCGCGCCAGTTACTAAGAGAAAAAGAAGACAAATTACTTGGCCTTGCCCTGGTTGGCGACCGCAGCTTGCGCTGCCGCGATGGCGTCGGCGTCGCCGAGGTAGTAGTGGCGGATCGGTTTCAGGTCGGCATCGAGTTCATACACCAGCGGCTGGCCGTTGGGGATGTTAAGGCCCACGATGTCGTTGTCGCTGATGCCGTCGAGCATCTTGATCAGGGCGCGCAGGCTGTTGCCGTGGGCCGAGATGATGATCTTCTTGCCGGCGCGGATGGCCGGGGCGATTTCCTCGTCCCACACCGGCACCACGCGCGCTACGGTGTCTTTCAGGCATTCGGTCAGCGGAATCTGTTCTTTCGACAGGCCGGCGTAGCGCGGATCGTTGAACGACACGCGGTCGTCGGATGCTTCCAGTGCCGGTGGCGGGGTATCGTAGCTGCGGCGCCATACCAGCACCTGCTCGTCGCCGTACTTGGCGGCGGTTTCGCCCTTGTCCAGGCCTTGCAGGGCGCCGTAGTGACGCTCGTTCAGGCGCCAGTCGTTCTTGATCGGCAGGTACATCATGTCCATTTCGTCCAGCGCCAGCCACAGCGTGCGCACCGCGCGCTTGAGCACCGAGGTGTAGGCCAGGTCGAAGGTGAAACCCGATTCCTTGAGCACCTTGCCCGCAGCCTTGGCTTCGTTGCAGCCTTTTTCGGTCAGATCGACATCGGTCCAGCCAGTGAAGCGGTTCGACAGGTTCCAGGTGGATTCGCCATGGCGCATGAATACGATTTTGTACATGTGAATATCTTCAAAGAAAGGTGAGTAAAGAAGTGAATGAGTAAGTGGGTAAGTTCGATCGCTGCTTCTATTTTATAATGCGCGGATTCATTTAAACCATTGGAACCCTGTGAAATTCTTCATTGACAATATTTTCCTGATCGCCGTGGTGCTCGTTTCCGGTGGCGCCCTGCTGTTCCCGATGCTGACCCAGCGCGGCAAGCGCGCCACCCCGGCCGACGTCACGCTCTTGATTAATCGCAGCAAGGCCACCATTGTAGATGTACGCGAGGCGAAAGACTTCGCGCTTGGCCACCTGCCGGACGCGAAGAACATCCCGTTTGCCGAATTCGACCAGCGCATCGGCGAACTGGACAAGTTCAAAAGCCGTACCATGGTCGTTGTATGCCAGACTGGCGGCATGCGCGCGTCCACCGCTGCGACCAAGCTCACCAAGGCCGGTTTCACCGACGTGGTGACGCTCGACGGCGGTATTGCCGCGTGGAAAAAAGCCAACCTGCCGCTGGCAAAACCGTCGGCGGCCAAGCCATCGCTGGCGAAATCGCCGGTGAAACAAGCCAAATAATTGGAAGGAAGCATGATGACTGCCGAAGTGACGATGTACACCACCGCCGTGTGCCCCTATTGCATCCGCGCCGAGCGCCTGCTCGAAGCGAAGGGCGTGACCGACCTGAAAAAAGTCCGCGTGGACCTCGATCCGCAGCAACGCATGCTGATGATGGAAAAAACCGGTCGCCGCACCGTGCCGCAGATTTACATCGGCGACACCCATGTGGGCGGCTTCGACGACCTGTATGCGCTGGACCAGGCCGGCAAATTGACGCCGATGCTCAACGGTTGATGGAACTTTCCGGTCAATTGCAAGACCAAATACAACGTCGGCCCAGAAAGTCTTGGTTGCCATGATGGTTTTGATACAATTGCCTTCGCGTTGATTTGAGCTGTAGCATTGCCCATACCAAGCACAACTTATACTGAACGGCCACGGCCGTTCTTGTTCACCATAACGAAAGCGCTCCATGTCTGAAGAAAATCTGCAACCAGTATTCCAAATCCAACGCGTCTACCTGAAAGACATGTCGCTGGAACAACCGAACTCGCCAGCTATCTTCCTGGAACAGGAAGCGCCAAGCATCGAAGTCGCCCTGGACGTCGGCGCCGAGCCACTGGCTGACGGCATCTTCGAATCGACCGTGACCATCACCGTCACCGCCAAGGTCAACGACAAGGTCGCTTTCCTGGTCGAAGGCAAGCAAGCCGGTATCTTCGAAGCCCGCAACATTCCAGCCGACCAGCTGGATCCGCTGCTGGGCATCGGCTGCCCGAACATCGTGTACCCTTACCTGCGCGCCAACATCGCCGACGTGATCACCCGTGCCGGCTTCCCGCCAGTGCACCTGGCCGAGATCAACTTCGAAGTGTTCTACCAGCAGCGCCTGCAAGCCGTGGCCGAAGCCGCCGCTGCCGCACCAGCCGACAGCACCACCACGCACTAAGCATTAGCCAGTAGTAGCATCCGCCGCCGGTGGATCTTTTCCCCGGCGGCTGTTTCACCAGACAAGGTAAGCAATGACAATTCCCCGTTTGATCGCCGCCCTGGCCATGACGCTGGCCGCTGCCGCCAGCCAGGCATACGATTTCAAAACGGTGGGCGCCGCACCAGCGGTGCTGTACGACGCGCCTTCCACCAAGGGTGGCAAACTGTTCGTGGTGCCGCGCGGCGCCCCGCTCGAAGTAGTGCTCACCTATGGCGAATGGATCAAGGTCCGCGATATCAACGGCGACATGGCCTGGACCGAAGCGCGCAATCTCACCGGCAAGCGCAACGTCATCGTGCGCGCCGCCAACCTGAAAATCCGCAGCACCCCTGACGACGCCGCCACTGCGGCCTTTACCGCCGACAAGGGCGTGCTGCTCGAAGTACTCGATACCGCCGCCGGCGGCTGGCTCAAGGTCCGCCATAAAGACGGCGTGACCGGCTACGTCAAGAACGCCGACATCTGGGGCGTATGATCCCCGCTCCACACACCGCAGTGGCAGGTACCCGCAAGGTGACCGTGCTGGGCGCTGGCGCCTGGGGCACGGCCGTGGCCATGGCATTGGCCCAGCGCCACGACGTGCTGCTGTGGGGCCGCAACGCCGCCGCCCTGCGCGCCATGGGCGAGGCCCGCGAAAATACCGATTACCTGCCCGGCCACCCGTTTCCCGAGCGGCTGCACGTGGCCGGCAGTTTTGAAGCAGCCCTGGCCCATGCAGCCGGCCTTGATGGCCTGCTGATCGCCGCCTGCCCGGTGGCCGGCCTGCGGCCCCTGCTCAAACAACTGAAACCCCACAACGTCGCCCACGTGGTATGGCTGTGCAAGGGTTTCGAATACGATACCGGCTTGCTGCCGCACCAGATCGTGCGCGAAGAGCTTGGCGACGGTGTTGCCGGCGGCGCCCTGTCCGGCCCATCGTTCGCGCAGGAAGTGGCGCGCGGCCTGCCGTGCGCGCTGACCATCGCTTCCACCGACTGCAAGCTGCGCGAGAGCGTGGTGGCAGCCGTCCACGGCGGCAACGTGCGCGTGTACTCGAGCGAAGACCTGGTGGGCGTGGAAGTGGGCGGCGCGGTCAAGAATGTGCTGGCCATCGCTACCGGCGTGGCCGACGGCCTGGGCCTGGGGCTCAATGCCCGCGCCGCACTGATCACGCGCGGCCTGGCCGAAATCACCCGCCTCGGTACCGCCCTGGGCGGCCAGGCCGAGACCTTCATGGGCCTGACCGGCATGGGCGACCTGATTCTGACCTGCACCGGCGACCTGTCGCGCAACCGCCGCGTCGGTCTGGCGCTGGCGCAAAACAAAGCATTGGACACCATCGTGCAGGAGCTGGGCCACGTGGCCGAGGGCGTGCCGTGCGCAAAAGCCGTGCGCGAGCTGGCGGCGCGCATCGGCGTCGAGATGCCGATCACCAACGCGGTGGCCGGCGTGCTGTTCGACGGCGACCAGCCGCAGGCGATGGTACTGCGCCTGCTGGCGCGCGATCCGCGCGACGAGAAGGTGCTGCGCTAAGAAAGGTGCAGCACTCAGCGTTAGCAACAGATCCGTCATTTCCGCGCAGGCGGGAATCCAGGTTCCATGCGTTACCGGGATGCGGCACAATTGGGTCCCCGCCTACGCGGGGATGACGGAGCAAAGTCTAGCGTCACCGGTCACTCCTCTACGATCTCCTCCTTCGCACCCCGCATCCACTCCACCAGCGGCAACGCATCCTTCAAGCCACTGGCAATCATCGGCACCAGCAGCTCCGGCTGGTTGAGCGGCAAGTCGATCTCGGTCCACACGAAAAAACTCTTGAGCTTGATGTACTCGATGTGCTCATGCGCCGGATCAAAACCCTTGGGCGGACGCATCAGCTTGCCTTCGTCGCGGATATCGCCAAACGTCAGTTTCAGCTTTTTATTCTTCAACACCTTCTTGAACCCGGCCGCATCATCGACCATGTGCTGGCGCAGCGCTTTCAGGCGTCCGGCCGGCGGCATGTATTCGCCGGCGCCGAACAACAGCCGGCCCGAACCGTCGATCTGCATGTAGTAGGTGGGGCCGCCGGCCTTGCTGGGACGGCGCATGTCGTTGGGAGCCACGGCCGCCGAAAAGCGGGTTTTATACGGGCTTTTATCGTGCGCGAAGCGGACGTCGCGGTTGATGCGAAACATCGCCTTCTTCGGATTGCTGAACTTGACCGCCGGATCGAACTTGCCCAGTTCGGCAATCATGCCGGTGACCACTTGCAGGAATTCTTCGCGCAGGATGTCGTAGCGCGGCTTGTTCATCACGAACCAGGGACGGTTGTTGTTCTCCGCCAGTTCGCGCAAAAATTGCGTCAGATCGCGTAAATGCATGAGTGTTACTGAACCTTATTTGGGGGGCGGGCGCTTGCCGACGGTAACGTCGAGCGTGGTCTCGCGGCTCTTGCGCAGGACCTTCATTTTAGCTTTTTCCCCTGGAACCAGTTGGGCGATCTGATTGAGCATGCCGGTGGTGTCGCTGACCGGCTTGTCGTCCACCGACAGCAGGATGTCGCCGGGCCGCACGCCGCCCTTGTAGGCCGGGCCGTTGCGCACCACGCCGGCGATCATGGCGCCGTTCTGGCGCGGCAGGCTGAAGCTGCGCGCCAGTTCCGGCGTGATGTCCTGCGTCTCCACGCCGATCCAGCCGCGCACCACGTGACCGGACTTGATGATCGCTTCCATCACGGTCTTGGCCGTGCTCATAGGGATGGCAAAACCGATCCCCACCGAGCCGCCCGACTGCGAATAAATCGCCGAATTAATCCCCAGCAAATTGCCGTGGGTATCGACCAGTGCGCCACCCGAGTTGCCGAAGTTGATCGCGGCATCGGTCTGGATGAAATTTTCGAAATGGTTGATGTGCAGGTTGTTGCGGCCCAGCGCGGAGATGATGCCCATGGTCACCGTCTGACCGACGCCGAACGGATTGCCGATCGCCAGCACCACGTCCCCTACCTGGGCCTGCTCGGCCTGGCCCAGCACGATCACCGGCAACTTTTCCAGCTTGATCTTGATCACCGCCAGGTCGGTCTCGGGATCGGTACCGACGACCTTGGCGGCAGCCTTGCGGCCGTCGGCCAGCATCACTTCGATCTCGTCAGCCGCTTCCACCACGTGGTTGTTGGTCAGGATATAACCTTCGGCCGAGACGATCACGCCCGAGCCGAGGCTCGAATCCTCCTCGTCGCCTTCATCGCCGAAGAAGCGCTTGAAGAACGGATCTTTCATCAACGGATGCTTGCTGCGCTTGGGCCGCTTGCTGGTGACGATGTTGACCACGGCCGGCATGGCGCGCGCGGCGGCGTTGCGGTAAGAGCCACCCGCCAGCGCCGGCGGCTTCGATGGACCGGCCTCGAGCATCGGAGCGGGCCGCTCGGCGCTGCCCATCTGCTGCAGGCGCACGGGTACCCCACGGTCGGTGACAACCGCGGTGTAGACAAAATACAGTGCCAGCGCGACGGTGACCGTTTGCGCAAACAACAACCAGAGTCGTCGCATAATTCAACCCGCCGGAAGCGGGCGTCCTCTTAATTCTTGAGTGGATCGTTGCTGTGCTTGAGCGAATCGCGAATCTCGCGCAGCAGCACGATATCTTCCGGCGTCGGGGCCGGTGCGGCAGGTGTGGCCGGCTTTTCCAAACGTTGGCGTGCGCGGTTCATCAGGCGTACCATCTGGAAGATGATAAAGGCCAGGATGATGAAGTTCAGCAGGATGGTGATGAAGTTACCGTAGGCGAACACTGCGCCGAGTTTTTTGGCTTCTTCCAGGGGCAGACTGTGGGCTTGGCCATTGAGCGGAATGTAGTAGCTGGCGAAGTCCAGGCCGCCGAACAGGATACCGATCGGGGGCATGATGATGTCCTTCACCAAGGAATCGACGATCTTGCCGAAGGCGCCGCCGATGATCACACCGACTGCCAGATCGACGACGTTGCCCTTCATCGCGAATTCTTTGAATTCTTGCATCATTGCCATATTTTTATCCCTCGACGTGTGGTCTTTTGTTTACAAAACTGCCCAAGGATCATACTATTTTTTCAATTGGATTCCAAACACCCTTGCCGTTTGCACACATTGACAAGGAATTGGTTTAAGTTTGACCTATATCAATAAAATAAAAAACAGGGGACGATTCAATAGCGCACCGTACGCGGAAAACTGGCGCAAATCGGCGGAAGCTGCTCGTGTTACTTTCGAGAAAGCTTTTCCCGCCTTGTGGAACTCCCCTTCCCTTATAATTTTTGAGGTTGCAAGAAGCACACAAGTGCTCGGGACTTGGTCGGTTCTCCGGAGCATACGCGCTTTACGGCAGGCAGATTTTTGTTGGCACTTTGACAGATTGGGGTAAGAATGGGTAACGAAAAACACATCGATTCAGGTCGTCGCAGCTTGCTCGTCGCGACGGGCGCGGCGGGTGGCGTGGTAGGACTGTGCACGGCGGGGGCGCTGGTCTCCACCTTCCAGCCATCTGAACGGGCCAAGGCGGCCGGTGCGCCGGTCGAGGTCGACATCGCCGCCCTCAATCCGGGCGAAATGGTCACCGTCGAGTGGCGCGGCAAGCCGGTCTGGGTGCTCAAGCGCACGCCCGAAATGGTAGCCTCGCTCAAGAAAACCGACGGCAAGGTGGCCGATGCCGAATCGAAACGCAATCCCGACGAATTCACGCCCGAATACGCCCGCAACGAATGGCGCTCGCGCAAGCCCGAAATCCTGGTCGCGGTCGGCATTTGCACCCACCTCGGCTGTTCACCGTCCTCCAAGTTCCAGCCCGGTCCGCAGCCATCGCTGCCCGACGACTGGGAAGGCGGCTTCCTGTGCCCGTGCCACGGCTCCACCTTCGACATGGCCGGCCGCGTCTTCAAGAACAAACCGGCGCCGGACAACCTCCAGGTTCCACGCTATATGTACCTCACCGACACCAAGCTCGTGATCGGCAAAGACGAGAAAGGCGAGGCATAACATGGCGTTCAAGGAGACCAAACTGCCGGCCAATGCACCGGCCGCAAAAAAGGCGCTGGGCTGGGTCGATGACCGCTTCCCGCTGACCAAGCTGTGGAACGATCAATGGGGCAAGTACTACGCCCCGAAAAACTTCAATTTCTGGTACATCTTCGGCTCGCTGGCGATGTTGGTGCTGGTGCTGCAAATTGTCACCGGCATCTTCCTGACCATGCACTACAAGCCGGACGCCACGTTGGCGTTCGCTTCGGTCGAGTACATCATGCGCGAAGTGCCGTCGGGCTGGCTGGTGCGGTATATGCACTCCACCGGCGCCTCGGCCTTCTTCATCATCATCTACCTGCACATGACACGGGCGCTGCTGTACGGTTCGTACCGCAAGCCGCGCGAGCTGATCTGGCTGTTCGGCTTTGCCATCTTCCTGTGCCTGATGGCCGAAGCGTTCTTCGGCTACCTGCTGCCATGGGGCCAGATGTCGTACTGGGGCGCGCAGGTGATCGTCAACCTGTTCGGCGCCATTCCCGTGATCGGCCCCGACCTGTCGTTGTGGATCCGTGGCGACTACGTGGTATCCGACGCCACCCTGAACCGCTTCTTCGCCTTCCACGTGATCGCCATTCCGCTGGTGCTGCTGGGACTGGTGGCGGCCCACCTGATCGCGCTGCACGAAATCGGTTCGAGCAACCCGGACGGCATCGAAGTGAAGGAAAACCTCGGTCCCGACGGCCATCCTCTCGACTCCATCCCGTCGCACCCGTACTACACGGTGCACGACCTGTTCGGCGTGTCGATATTCCTGCTGATCTTCAGTTGCGTGGTGTTCTTCGCGCCGGAAATGGGCGGTTACTTCCTCGAGTACAACAACTTCCTGCCCGGCGACTCGCTCAAAACCCCGCTGCACATCGCTCCAACCTGGTACTTCACGCCGTTCTACTCGGTGCTGCGCGCCACCACGGCCGACTTCATGTGGGTGCTGATGTGCTTTGTGGCCGCTTACACCGTGTTCATCTGGCTCAAGTCGCGCCTGTCGTTCATCACCAAGATCGTCATTGCCGTGATCGCCCTGCTGGCGATTATCGGCATGCTGCCGCAGGTGCTGGACGCCAAGTTCTGGGGTGTGGTGTTCTTCGGCGGCTCGGTGGTGATCCTGGCTTTCATGCCGTGGCTCGACCATTCGCCGGTGAAGTCGATCCGCTACCGCCCGACCTGGCACAAGTATGTGTACGCCGTGTTCTTCCTGTCGTTCCTGACCCTGGGCGTGCTCGGTACGCTGCCGCCGACCGAGGGCCGCACCATCATTTCGCAAGTGTGCACCCTGTTGTACTTCAGCTTTTTCCTGTTCATGCCGTGGTGGAGCACGATGGGCACGTTCAAGAAAGTGCCCGACCGCGTGGTTTTCCATCCGCACTGAGCCGCTGAAACCCGTACATAAAGGACAAGACATGAATTTTGCGAAGAAACTGCTGGCTGCGCTGGCCCTGGTGCCGGCGCTGGTACTGGCGAATGAAGCCGCTTTCCCTTACGATAAGGCCCCTGACCGCTCGAATAACATGGCAGCACTGCAACATGGTGCAAAATTATTCGTCAATTACTGTTTGAACTGTCACAATGCGTCCTCGATGCGGTACAACCGCCTCAAGGACCTGGGACTGACGGATGCGCAGATCCGCGATAACCTGTTGTTTACGGCAGATAAAGTGGGCGCCCTGATGACTACCTCCATGAATCCGAAGGACGCCAAGGCGTGGTTTGGCGCGGTGCCGCCGGATTTGTCGGTGATCGCGCGGGCCAAGGCGTCGGGTTCGGGCAGCGGGTCGGATTACCTGTACACGTATCTGCGCACGTTTTACAAGGACGATACCCGCCCGAACGGCTGGAACAACCGGGTGCTGGAAAACGCCGCGATGCCGCATGTGTTGTGGGAATTGCAAGGCATCCAGAAGATCAAGATGAAGGACGTGCCTGATCCGCACGAGCACGGCAAGACGATCCACCAGTTCGACGGCTTCGAACAAGTCGCGCCGGGCACCATGAGTAAGTTAGAATTCGATAACGCGGTGGCCGACCTGGTTGGCTACATGCAATGGATGGCGGAGCCGGCGGCGCAAACCCGCAAGAAACTGGGCGTGGTGGTGGTCTTGTTCCTGTCCCTGTTTGTCTTGCTGGCCTGGCGTTTGAACGCGTCGTACTGGAAAGAAGTGAAATAATCGAGAGCGCCGGAGCAGACTTCGGCGCTTGTTTTTGCGATGCCCGCCTGAGCGGGCAATCGGTTCTGGGGTGATCCGTTCGACGGCTCGCCCCCTTTGTTTCTAAGGAACTATAACAAATGATGGTTCTCTACTCGGGCACTACCTGCCCATTCTCGCAACGTTGCCGCCTGGTGCTGTTTGAAAAAGGCATGGACTTCGAAGTACGCGACGTCGACCTGTTCAACAAGCCGGAAGACATTTCGACCATGAATCCGTATGGTCAGGTGCCGATCCTGGTCGAGCGCGAATTGATCCTGTACGAATCGAACATCATCAACGAGTACATCGACGAGCGCTTCCCGCACCCGCAACTGATGCCGGCCGATCCGCTGATGCGCGCGCGCGCCCGCCTGATGCTGTTCAACTTCGAGAAAGAACTGTTCGTCCACGTGCACGTGCTCGAAAGCGAACGCGCCAAGGGCAACGACAAGAGCCACGACAAGGCCCGCGCCGAAATCCGCGACCGCCTGACCACGCTCGCGCCACTGTTCCTGAAGAACAAGTACATGCTCGGCGACGAATTCTCGATGCTGGACGTGGCCGTCGCGCCGCTGCTGTGGCGTCTGGACCACTACGGTATCGAGCTGTCGAAGACCGCCGCGCCGCTGATGAAATACGCCGAGCGTATCTTCTCGCGCCCGGCCTACATCGAAGCGCTGACCCCGTCCGAAAAAGTGATGCGTCGTTAATCACAGGGCGCAGTCGCGCCCCGTGTTGAATGCTGCAATAGTTGATCATCGGCGCGCCGCCGTACGTTTTACAGCGGCAGCGCGCCGAGTGTTACCGTAGTCTGGAAGACCATGTCCGAAATCTCTACCAAGCCATACATGCTGCGCGCCATCTACGAATGGTGCACCGATAGCGGCTATACGCCCTACCTGGCCGTCAAGGTCGACGCTTCGACCACGGTCCCGATGGAATACGTGAAAAAAGGCGAAATCGTCCTCAACATCAGCTTCGGCGCCACGTCCGGCCTGAAAATGGACAATGACGCCATCCGCTTCCACGCCCGCTTCGGCGGCGTCTCTCGCGAAATCTACGTGCCGGTCAACAACGTGATGGCGATCTACGCCAACGAAAACGGCCAGGGTATGGCGTTCGAGCCACAACTGGGCGGCGAAGCTGGCGCAGGTCAGTCGTCGCCAGTGGTGGACGAGCCGGCCGCACCGGTACTCGCGTCCGTGCCGTCGATCGCCCCGGCGCCAGCGCCGGTGTCGACCGCCAAACCGGACACCGAAACGTCGCCCGACGACGACAACGAACCGCCACGCAAGGGCGGCCGCCCGACCCTGACGCGGATTAAATAGCGTATAATCTGCCCCGTACAAGTTTCGCCGACTTAGCTCATTTGGTAGAGCAGTTGATTTGTAATCATCAGGTGGCCAGTTCGAAACCGGCAGTCGGCACCAGAATTTAGTAAGAAAATCAAAGGGTTACATGCTTCGGCTTGTGACCCTTTTTTGTTTTACTGTTGCTTGGTTTTCGCCATGTAGGCACTGTGTAGGTTTTATGAGGAGGTGAGCGTGGGCCGAGTTATGGCATTTATCGACGGAGAGAATTTGCTCAACCGTTTTGAGGCGATGAAGCAGTCAGGACTTGTAGTGCGAGACTACACGCCTCCTAATAATCATCTGGAGCCTATTCGACATGAACCAAGCAAATTTGTATGGTCCCCATACACTGTGTCGGGGCTCTATATGGGTGACGTGCTCGAACGCGTAACTTACTACTCCACATTCACGGGCGACACCCCAGCTCTTGAAGCTCTTAATTCATCGATAAGTGCATGCCGAACTCGCGAAGTTCCGTTTGCCAGCAGCGGTCAGCACGTGCTTCGAGTATTGCCAAAGCTTTTCAAGAAAGAAGCACGTAAGACGAAAACAAAATCCGTCGACATCAGTATTTGTGTTGATGTTATGGAGTATGTGAAAAACGACGCCTTGGATGCTGTATATCTGGTGTCCGGTGACGTCGACTATCGTCCTCTTATTGAGGCTGTGATGCGAGCAGGAAAACGGGCTTATGTAGCATCGCTTTCCAGCGGGAAAAGCACCGGCTACATCGAGGTACCGGACCGACATGTCAACTTGGACAGTTATTATTTTATGGGAATGCCTAACCCATCCTTTTGAACACCTCGCGCAGAGGACAAATTTTCAAAAAAGTTCCGGCCCCGTGCCTGGTGAAAGCGGGGCACTTCGGCGCTCTGTTCAATCGGCGGCGCCTTCGACTTGTGCCAAACACTGCCACGAAGACTGCCATTTTCCCCGAAGACCGCCACACTAGTTAGTAGCGGCATTCGCTATTCTGTGGCGTCTTCGGCAAAAACCATGCCATCCAACCTTAATGCTCGCCGGAGGTAGTATGAAAAAGGTCGTTTTGATAGGTACAGACCACAGCTACCAATGTGGCACGCGAGGTGGGAGAGCTGCGGCTGACTTTCGTGATGCTCTAAGGTCGCTAGCCGTTGCAGAATCGGCCAAGGCGATTGCGGAAGAGATGTGCCAAGGAGGGCTAATTGAATACGGAGTATCCGAAACCTTAGGCGCTGAGATTTGCAGAGAACTAGGTATAACATCACGGCTGTGTGATGAGATACCAGGTGGGCGGGAAGCACTACCGCTCTATAAAGGGGTACTCTTCGAATTTGTATGTGGCGGAGGCATGTCTGCCCAAGATGTTTTCCAAGCAAACCAAAACGCAAAGTTTGAATTTAGGCAACGAGCTAGAGAGCAATTCTGGTTGACCGAGATTTTACAACTCAACATGTGGCCACTTATATTTATTTGTGGTGCTGACCACTATTCATATTTGGACAGAATTTTTTCTGATAACCACTTAACGGTCGTACCTGGTCACTTGGATTGGAAACCAAATTGCCCCTAAGCATTCGGTTTGAGAACGCCAAGGATATTAGCGCGTGAAACCTGATATGTACGAGCCAAAGCACTTATGCTCTCGCCCAGTTCATACTTGGCGATGATTTCAGCGCGCTGGTCGGCGGTGGTTTTCGACGGTCGGCCCAGCGTCTTGCCTTCGCTCTTGGCCCGGGCTAGGCCGGCTTGCGTGCGCTCTACCAGCAAATCGCGTTCCATCTCCGCCATAGCTGCCAACATGGTCATCATCATCTTGCCAGCTGGCGAGGTCAGGTCAAGCTTACCCAGCTGCAAGACGATGACGGCAATCTTGCGGGCGGCCAGCAGCTTGACCGTGGCGCCGACGTCCTGCGCGTCGCGGCCCAGGCGGTCCAGCTTCGCCACCACCAGGGTTTCGCCATTGCGAATCTGACCGAGCAGGGCGGCAAACTGCGGGCGCTGGGTGGCGCTTGTCTTGCCGCTGATGGTATCAGCAAACCAGAAATCCACTTGGTGGCCAGCGGCTTGAATCTCGATGCGCTGGTTGTCGGCGCTCTGTTCGGTAGTGCTGACGCGTCCGTATGCGAAAGTTGCCATGGTATCCCTCCGGTTAGGACTGTTAGAAAACACTGTTAGAATATCTTGACCTGTTAGAAATAGCAAGCCCTATCTTTCCAACATGGATATAACTTCCCTTTCATACCTGTTAGAAATCGTTCGTTTTCTAACAGGGAGGCTATTGCACTTGAGCAAATTCGCTAAGCTTGTCATACTATTAACGACAATATCATTATGGAGAAGTGCATGAAGTTTGACGGAGCAAAAGCCGAGCTTTACAAGGCTCATCAAACCGGCTTGGAGAAGTACACATATTTTCTTTTGGCGGCCGCCGGAGCAGCAATAGGTTTTGCAGTCCAGAAAACAGAAGGGCTTCGTCTTACGTGGTGGTTGTTGCCAGTAGCATTGGCTACCCTAACTTGGGCGCTCAGCTTCGTATGTGGATGCAAGAACATCAGCTACACCAATGTCACACTCAATTCCAATATGGAACTCATCGACTTGCAGAATGGACATCACCCGGTTCCGGGTATTCCTCATGACGTCCTGGTCCAATTGACGCGAGAGAAAACCCATAAGCATGCTGATAGGGCACATTCCTATGGGGTATGGCAGTTTCGCTTTCTGATACTTGGAGCAGCCTTTTTCATCGCTTGGCGGGTGGTTGAAATGGCACGGCTAACGTTATGCGTTCAGCCCGGGAACTAGGCTACGCGTTCCCTTGAACCCGACGCGCCGCCGGCCTGGGCGCGACTACCGCTCGAAGACGCTTACTTTTCCAGTGACTGAACTGCCATGGTTTCCCACAGGCTATTGCCCTTGCGGTATATCCCCATTAAGCTGATTATCAAGTTCGCAACGAAAGACATTTTGTCTTCGATATCGGCTTGCTGGAAACAGCAACGGCTCGGCACGTTGAATTGCCGAAAGGGGAAGTGGCATGAAAAAAATATTGATGGTGTTGGCGCTGTTCGTCAGCTATGGCGCGGTTGCGCAAGTCTCAGTGCATGGCTACACGAAAAAAGATGGGACATACGTCCAGCCACACCAGCGAACTGCGCCCGATAGTACGATTAACAACAACTACAGCACGAAGGGCAACGTCAATCCCTACACCGGCAAAGCGGGAACAGTCGAGCCTACCTCGACGCCTACACCATCCACTTGGGCGCAGCCGTCTGCCCCAACTTCGGCGCCAAAAAACTCCGGCTACGGTACCAAGCCTGCCTGCAACTCCAGCTATCAGACCTGCTAAGTCGTCGAAGAGAGCACGAAGGGAGCGAAGGGAGCGCAGAAAAAACAGTGCTCCCTTCGCTCCCTTCGTGCTCCCTTCAAGCCTCGATTTCTGATAGGCACCATATCCAGGCGCCGCCCATACTGAGCTTTTTGGCCTCGATGCCGAGTGATTTTTTGAGCCGCTTGGCTGCGTCCCATGAGTGCCCCGCATCGCGCACCTCGGCCTGCAACGCACGCGTGGCCATTTTGCCGCCGGCCTCGCGCAGTGTGTCAACCAGCATGCGCTCTAGGTCTTGCCGAGCATCGCCATCCTCCCCGCTGTCGTCGTGCTCAACGTCTCCAAGGATTTCCCGCGCCGTGCCCTCGATGGCACCAGCCCATACCGCATGCGTCGCCTCGATGCCGCCGGCGATGGTCGCCAGCTCGAGCGAATAGGCGACGCCGCCATCGTCCGGGGCGATGTTCGACTTGGCGCGGGCCATCACGCGCCGGTTGCTACCTTCCTCCTTCGCCGTCACAAGCACCATACGCGCCAGGGCGCCGAAGGCCTGCGAACCAATCACGCGGTCCTGCGGCGACTTGCCGGCGCCGCCCTTGGCGAAGTGCGTGATGCCGATGACCGCGCAGCCGTGGGCGTCGGCGAAGTCCACCACCGCCTGCAGACTGCGGCGCACATCGTTGGCGCGGTGCATATCGCCAGCTACAGCCGACACGATGGGGTCTATCAGCAGCAGGCTCACTCCGCCGATGGCCTCGGCCGCGCGGCGAAGGTCGGGAATGTCCTGCGATGGGTCGAACGGCACGCTTTCGCCGTCCTGGGCGATGCCCTCGATGAAATGGCAGCGCGCCAGGTCGGCGCCAGAAGCAATCAGGCGCGGCACCAGCGTATCGTCGGCCACGTCCTCGCTCGACCATATCAGCACGTTGCCGCCACCGGCGCACTCGCTGCCGTCCGGCCAGCGCCCGCCAGCGGTCACGACGGCCGCCAGCGCGAGGGCCAGCGTGGTCTTGCCGGTGCCGGCGGCGCCGGCCAGGATGGTCAGCTTCCCCGCCGGCACCCAGCCGGGCCACAGCCAGGTGATGGGCAGCGGCTTAATGTCGGCGCCGCACCGGATTTTTACCACCCGCTCACCGCGCTGCATGCCTCGGTCGAAGTGGCGTGGCGTCTCTCCCTTACGCTCGAGCTCAAGGCGCGCGGCGCGGGCGGTGTCGTCTTCCTTGCCCAGCGTGAAGCCGGCCATCTGGCCATCGGTATGTTTGTCGGCCATCATGATTCCGCCAGCTTGAGGAAGGCCGTGCGGTTGTGGTCGCCATCCACCAGTAGCAGCCGGCGCGGCCGGGCCTGATACAGCCGGTCGGACAGCGTGCGCAGCGCGCCGTACCTGGTCAGGTTCCCCGGGAATATCAGCACCACGTCCAGGCCCGCCACGGCACGGCACTCGAATGCGGTTGGCAGGTTGGCCGGGTCGATTTGGATGGCATTGCGCTTGGGCGGCAGCATGCCCACGCCCAGCCACAGCACACCGCCCACCGGAGCCAGCCCGTATTCGGCGCGGATGCGCGCCAGCTCAGCGAGCGTCGTCATGGCTTGCCTCCCAGCTTGTACCCGTCGATGATGCCCTGCACGATGCGCTGCAGCTTATCCAGATGACCGTCCATATCAGCAAGGCAAGCGGCCGGGTCGCGCACCACCAGGAGCAAGCTCGGGTCGGGCTCGCCCACGTCCACGCAGACGTTGACCGGCTGGCGCGCTGCTGGTTGGCCTGGCGCGCGGGCGGCGGCTTCCTCTACAGCGGCAACCAGTTCCGGGCGCACCTTGGCGAACAACTCCACCACGGTCAGGCGGCTGGGCAGCAGACGGTCAACCTGGCAATGCACTTCAACCCGGTCGCCCACCCACTCGACGCTGTTTTGCACACGCAGGAGCTCAGGCCCACGGCGCGCCATGACGATGCGGATTTCGCCTGCCCACTGCGAATCTCCCACGGCCAGGCGCTCGGCCATGATGCGACTGGCATCCGCGACGCTCACGCCCAGCAGCAGTGCGAACCCACTCTCGTTGAAGACGTCGAACAGGGTTTCGCCGGTGTTCGGGTCCAGTGCCATTTGCGGGCGGTTCATTTGGCACCTCGGTCATCGGCCACCAGCTTGATGCGGCCGGGCGGCGCCGGCGGCGGCTCAACTGGGAACATCTTGGCGACCATGTTGGCGTAGTCGATGATGTCGGTGCGCCAGTACGGCACCGTAGCACGGTAGCGCTGCAGCAGCTTACTTTCGTCGGCGGTCAGCACCAGCGGCACCAGCGCCAGGGCGGCGGCTTCTTCTCTGGTCGGCGTCTTCATGCGGCACCGCCTTCCACCACCAGGGCGACGATGTTATCGGCAGCCTCGCGCATCAGCGCCACGGCGCGGGCCGTGCAGGTGGCAAAGCAGTTGATGGCGGCCACCTCCGGCGACGTGTCGTCCACCGGGTCCAGCTTGTCGAACAGGGCTTGCAGCAGGATGTCGGCATGGTCGGCCTGGGAGAGGATATCGACTGCCTGCTGCTCGATGCGGAGCCGCTGCGCGCTGGCGCTGGCCGGCGCCGCTGCCGCTGCGATGACGGCCGCGCGCTCATGGTGCCGCGTCATGCCCTCGCCGGCTACTCCGTCCGCCTCGAGCTTGGCGCCTACGCGCGCTTGCTGGTGGACCGTCATGGCGTTGAGCATGGTCTTGATGATGTGGTCGGCTTGGCGCAGCTCGGCTAGCAGGGAGGTAGTTGCGCTCATTTGGCACCTCGCACCAGGGTGGCCAGTTCCCCCGCGAGTTCGTCAGCGAGGCGTGTCGTGGTTTCAAGCGTGGCGCGCTGGTCGGCGGCGGGCAGCAGGTGGACGGCAGAAAGCAGGTTGGCGACGGCCTTGGCCTGCCAGCGCAGATGATTGATAGTGTCGCGGGTGTTTTGTTCGGGCGTGAGGGTGCTATTGACCATGGTGGGCCTCTGTAGGTTCGTGAGCAAACCCGTTCCTATCGCCAAATAGGGAGACGGGCACTGGACGGGGTTGGCGAACCGGAACCTACAGCCACCGGCATGCCCGAAGGCATCCCCGCCCAGGCCCGTCATAGAAGGCGTGCAGAGGCAGTACGGACGAAAAAAAGCCGCTATAGAGCGGTTGTCCGCTGTAGGTAATTCCGAGTCGCCAAACCCGCTCCCCTTTTTCTCGGGGCTTTTTTAGGATAGGCGCGTTGCGGTAAACCGTCAAGGCGTTTCGTCCGACAGTAGTTTACCAGCGACAAGCTCAAGTTGCATTAAAATAAATGCTGTTTGCTTTTGGAACCTGACAAGGAAAGAATCAGCCATGCCCACCCTATCAAACAATCTAATTCTCGCGAGATGCCCGCACTGCGCGGTTGCTAACCCAAATCTGACGCTGCTGCACAGGGTAGAGACTAAAGACCATGCAAGCCAGAATGCCCGGTGGTGGGGACTATATAGCTGCGCTCGTTGCGGCGGCGCTGCTGTTGCTAGCGCGACTAAACCAGGTGTAGAGGTGGACAAAATCTTTCCGTCCTCGACAGTACTCCCGCAGGCTATCCCACTTCGGCCAAGAGAATATTTGCAACAAGCACACGACAGCTTGCATGCCCCAGCTGGGGCGGTGATGTTAGCAGCGAGCGCAGTGGACTCAATGCTAAAAGCTAAGAATTATGCTGACGGAAGTTTATACACTCGAATAGAAAAAGCGGTAACTGAGCACCTCCTCACTGAAGACATGGGCAAATGGGCACATGCCGTCCGGCTAGATGCGAACGACCAGCGGCACGCTGACGATGCTGCGGACCTGCCGACTGAAGCGGATGCGCGGCGCGTATTAGACTTTGCGCGCACCTTGGCAGAAGTGTTGTTCGTGCTGCCAAGTCGGATTGAGCGGGGGTTGAAGGCGGAGCCGCCCGCTGCGTAGCCGCGCGAGCATACCGCAGGCCTGCTTGATGCGTGCACGGTTCGTGCAGCAGGCGAGCTGGCGCGGCGCCTTGGCCGGATGTTATGCTTTATCAATTCCTCCCCCTACGCCGTTGAATAGGAACTTGTCATGACCGAACAAGAGTTGCGAGAGCGTTTAGATTCCATGGATGGAATACAAAAAGCTCAGATGCTCGTGCTGCGCCAGCTGCTGCGCGAAAATGCCACGTTGAAGACGAAGGTAAAGCAATACGCTGAGCAGCTCGATGACAATCCCCTCAGCTCGGGGCTGTCTACTGCCCAGCTAGACGGTATGAAATCGCACCTGCTCGGTCTCTCCGACTAAGCAATTGAAGGACCAGAATAGGTCACCTATGTTCCCACGCGTTTTATATTTGGATGACCAGCGGTCATTGGAGCTGAACTGGTTTGGCATGGGCGCGCTTCAAATGCGGCGCAGGGTGGGCGGCCTACGCCGCGCCCACCCGGTGCAAAAGCAGGTGTTCCTACGAGTGGTCCAGTCCTTCGAAAATGCTGGCCAGCCTATAAGCCCCTCGAACCCAAAATGCGCTAAATTAATGGGCGATTTTGCCGAGTTGTTAGAACACCCGCCCACTAGTTTAATGTGGAAAACAATGTTCGCGGCTGACCTTGATGAGGTTGGCCGAGATTATGCGCGCGACTGAGCCCACCGGCTACATACCGGAAAATCGCGTTTGCAAATGTCGCGCCAGCCAAATGCCGTCCCGGCCGGTATTTGCACGTTACCGATGTTCACTCGCAAACTACCCAGCTTCCGGGTGATTTCCAGCGCCAGCGCAACAACCGTTCAACGCCTGTTCAACATCCGTTCAACCTCCGTTGAAACCGGTACGCAAAGGCCCATGGAAGGGGCTTGCAAGGGGCTTCGAAGGCTTCGGGCTACGGTTCTCGAAAGGCTTCGGCAAAGGGTATCGAAAGGGTTCCGGTAACTGTTCGCGAACCGTTGCAGGCGTTGCAGGTGCCGTTACAGGTCGAGAGGGGCGAGGCTTTCCACCAGGCGCGACGCGTGGCCGAAGCGCCGGCTTCTATCTCTGCATGGGCGCAGAATTGTGCCGAAGGCCCACGGCCATACAACATCGCCTGAAAACGAATGATATGTGGTGGGCGATATGGAATTTCCCATACCGGGATGGTCGCAAATACGGGATTTCCCCGGATTTGGACCGGTGCAGAGCAATGTGGGATCTTCCCACTTCGGAGCGAAGCAGGATTTCCTGCATCGGTGAGGTGCATCCAGAACTGGATGGATACGGCCTTGTGGGGGCGTCTCAGAATTCGGGAATAAAGCAAGACAAGCCGAATGCTCTCTGTGATGCCCCCTCCTTTGACTTCACCAGAGCTTCCTTGCACTTGCGACTTGTTTCGCAATATGGTCTTGTTGCATGCCCGGCGCAGTGAAATTTTTATAAACATGCCAGACGACTTCTTTCTCGAAATCCTCGAACGATGCTCCTTCTGCCTTCGCAGCCGCAATTGCATCTTTAGCGTGCGCCTCATCAGAGGAATGGCCAGCGAAAATGACATCTTGACTACCGAATCCGCCTGCGACTTTTTGTTTCCAAGGCATTTTTCTCTCCAAATATTGAATAAACAAGCTTTCAGTGTAAAGCATAATTCAACGAGACTTCAGGCACTCCATCTACATCGCGTCCGATTGGGCCCTTTTTGGCCTTGTCTGGCAATCTATGTTCGGCTTCTCAGACTTCAGCGTGACACGCTAGCCACTAGCATGCTTTATTTTCCAAATTCTGAGCCTCCCCCTCTTCAGTCCGAGAAGACTTTCTCAAGCTGAGGGAGTAGCGCCGGCCAGCAGCGGTGGCGATGGCTCGAATATTTGGGCCATCGCCTACTTGGCGCGCCGGCGGCCGGTCAGGCGCTGCACCTTTGCCAGCGCCTCCGCCAGCTCGACTTGAGCAGCAGCGAGGCGGTGAGCCCGGCCGGCATCACCGCCTTGGTCCGCATTGCGTGCGGCCTTCGCCCTGCCGGCGGCCGTGCGCGGACCGGTGGCCGCCTGCCACGGCTTCCATCGTACTATCAGGGCGGCCTGCTTCGCGCGCGCGGCGTCGGTCCACCTAGGCATACTCCCTCCTTTTGAAAAGTTCGTTTTGGTGCGCAACAGGTCGCAATTGCGCGCCTATCGTTTCGAAACATGCGGCACTGGTTTCCCCCAAGCCCGCATGAATGCTAAGTCTCCGACGTAGTGAGTGCTTCAAAACTGCGCACTTTGGAGGTACGCCCACCAGCTCTGATTCTGGCAGCACTGGCCGAGTCGAGTTTTTTTTGCGTGCGAAACCTAATTCGGCTAAAACATGGCCAGTTTTTTTCCTATACGTATTTCTACCGTTCGCGGGACTTATAGGAATACAACATGCAAAAGCTCACTCTCACCCTCACGGCTGTCGTTATCTCGTCCGCCCTCGTTGGCTGCGCCACGATGCCCATCCGCCCCTGCAAGCAAAGCGAAATCCCGCACGCGGCAGTCATGCGCGATTTCTCCGTTCGTCAGTCTGAGGGCGGAGACGCTCATTTCGTTTCGGCGCCCACTTCCCGGGCCGCCTGCTCAATGATGCGCAGCGCCAGGGTATAGTTGCCCATCTCCTCGGCGCGCGCGGCCACCCGGTCCAGCATACGGAGGCGGTACGCCTGGCAGGCGATGGGGATGTCGTCCAGCTCGGCCAGCAGCCTCGCCCGCGTCTCGTAGAACATAATCCGCCACCGGGCGCCCAGCCTGGCGCCGGCGCGCCGCTCAGGGTGCCACGCCTCGATGCGCTGCCGCGTCAGGACCAGGCCGAATTGCGCCTTTACGGCGGTGGCCACCTGCTCGGGGGTGTCAAAGCACGCCAGGGCAGCAACGATATAGGCGCTTACGTGTCCAGGGAGTGCGGCCATGGCTCATTTCCGTCAAGGTGGGTCAAACTAAAATCGCTCACACGGCCGCCAGCAGGGTCATGGCGCCGTCCAGGTCGATGACGTCGGCCACGTCCAGCTGTTCACGCTGGCGGGCACAGGCCTTGGCCAATTCGCGCAGGGCGGCCAGCTCGCGGAGCTTGAGCTCGGTCAATTGGCGGCCGGCCTCGCTCTGCTGCACGGACCGCTGCAAGCTCCATCCATCTTCCCCGCCGGCCTTGAGTTGGGCGTCGAGCCGGCGCTTTTCTCGCCCCACGGCGAGGCGGCGTGCGTGGGCGGTGTGCCAAAGCAGCGCGGCGTTTATCAATTCTCGGTCGTTCATAGTCATCTCCGTTTACCCAGCAGTGCCGCAAATCGCGCCGTGGTGACGCGAACGGCGCGGCCTTGGTGGTTGAGGTCGGCCCGCTCAGGAAAACGCCTCAGCGGGCCGATTTGCTTAATCCACCAGCTTGCCGCCCGATTTGAAGAATGCGGCAGCCTGCTGCGGTGGGGTCGAATCGAACTCTGCACGGGTCATCGTCTTGCTGCCGGCTGGCTGACTTGCTGGCGCAGCGGCCGGGCCAGCAGCAACATCGCCTACCCGGCCACCATCCTTGAGGAACTGGGCACGGCCGACCGGCGGCAGCGCGTCGAACTGCACCCGGGTGATGGTGCTGCCCTTTCCCTGCTGCTGGCCTGGCTCTTGGGCGGACGCGGGCGTATCGGACTCCTTGAGGAGCATGCTTTTATTCGGGTATCGGTCGATGAGCTGGCCCAGCGCTTCGTCAAACGTCGCCACTTCCCCAGGCCGGCTGCTGGAATATTCCTTGATGCCGTGCTTATCCAGGGCTACCAGCTTGCCGCCTTGGATGTCGAAATGGCTGCCGAATGACGCGGCGATGATGTCGGCCGGGAGCTTCAAGCGCGACATCACAGGCGACGCCTCGAAATGCTTACTCAGTGCCAGCTTGAAGGCGGCGGCGCCATCGATTTCCCGCTCGGTGCCGTTGTCCATCACGTAGACGGGCGCGCCGTTGCGAACGACAGCCGAGCCGTCTTTGTTCAGTTTCAGTTTCATGATGTTGCCTTTCTGGTTTCGTGTACCCGGTACCGCCGGGCCGGTTGTTGGTGGTGCTGCTGGGCGCCGCATGGCGGGCCGGTGGCCGGCACGAATTCACCGCGGTCACTGCACCAGCTCGCGGCAAGGTGGTCACCGTCGCGCTGCCGCTTGAATTCCCTGCCCACCATCGGCGGTTGGGATGGCCAGGCGCTGCGAGGACTTCCGCCACTGGCGGGTGTTGGCGTCGGCAGGCTGATGCCCCCCGTTTCGGGGTTCTCGGGGATTTCCGGTTGTGCGGGAACGTGGCCGGGCTGCTCGCCCTCAGCGTTGAGCAGCGAGATGTGAGCAGGTTTGCGCGCATCAGCACCGGCAGGGGTGGGCCCAAACTTGGGCGCACCTGCAGGGATGACTCCACGAATGGATGCATCTTTGCGCGCAAGAATTTCGTCCGCATTCGGCGCGCCGGCGCCGGCCTGGTGCTGGGCGCCGGCAGGGGTGTCAGGAATCTTTCCGGCACCTGCCTGCGCCAAACTGACGGTCTGAACCGATGCGCATGGCAACAGGGTCGCGCTGCTCGGTGGCTGGCGCGACGGCGCGTTACGTTCCTTGGGATGCAGGAGCGCGCCGGGACCGCCGGCTGGCGCTGGCAAGGTATCCAAAACTTTTTGCATCCCTCTGTCGGCCTGCTGGTGGTCGGCATTGGCGCCGGGCTCGCACTGCTCGACCAGGCGAACGAAATCCGTACGGCTGGCTTGCTGGTCGGCGGTGCTGGCCGTGGCCGGCTGTTGCGGCTGCTCGGTGGTTGGATTTGAGGAGGGGGAAGGAGCAACGTCTATACAGAGCATAGACGTTGTCGAATTCTCGCTACCCTGATTGCCTAAATTTTGTGCAATATCTATATGCTTCGTATTCGGTGCAGCGCGGTGGGCGCGCTCAGGCTTACAGGGCGCCGTCATGATGGCCGCAAAGCTCTTGGCCTTCTCCTTGGCGGTGGGCATGGTCAACCCCATCAGCGCCAGCAGCGTGTCCGCCTGGCTGCCGAGGGCGGCGATAAGCGCGTCGCGCAGGCCGGGCTCACACAGGTGCTCAGGGCGAGCGCGTAGCGCATCCAGCACCATCCGCCCGGCTGCGTCCCTGCGCGGCTTGCTGAGCCGTTTCGCGCGCGGCTGGTGCGTCAGGCCGAAGCGCTGCGCCACCTGCTGCTGGAAGTCGGCCAGCATGGCGCGAATCTTGGCAGGACCGCCGGCGAGCGCACCGCCCTGCATGCGCCCGGCTACCAGTGGGAGCAGCAAGATGTGCAGGTGCGGTGCGGCTTCGTCCAGATGGACGGCGGCGCTCAAGATGGGGACGTTGAAATACGCGTCCGCCCACGTCACAGCGGCGGCGAAATATTCGCGGTGGTTGATGGCGGTATCAGCCGGCAAGCTCACGACCAGTTCCAGCGCCATGCACGCGTCGCGGCGGAGCGTGGTCACGCCGGCATTGTCCAGCAGCGCCAGGGCCAGGCCGGCCACCTCGTCGGCGGTTGCCGGGCCGCGCAGCTGGTAATTCAGGTGCATGCGGGCGGGGTTGATGCCGCTGGTCGCACTGGTGCCCAGCTCGGCCTGTATCTCCCGCAGGTTGTGCATGGCCGCCACCCGGACGATGTTCTTGGGCGACGTCACGCCACGCACTGTCCGGGTGTTCAAGCTCTTGAGCCGCAGGTACAGCGAATCGGTCATGCACATCCTCGGCATGCCGCGCAGACAAGCGCCACCAGCACCAGCAGGCCGGGGGGCGGCGGCGGAAGCGGGCGCAGCAACGCGCTGCGCAGGTAGTGGGCGGCCGAAATCATTTGTCGGCCTTGCGGTCGCGCAGGCGTAACCAGGCGTTGATGGCGCGGCGGTCCGCATCATCGAGCGCGTACACGCCGAACCGGACCGGGTTTCCGTCACGGTCAATGCCGGGGGTGCGGTGGCAGGTGGCGCGCAGACCTCGGCGGCGCAGTTCCGCCACCAAGTCCGGGCCGTTGCTGGCGCCGGCGATGTGGTCGATTTCCTCGCGCTTGCGAGGGCGAGTCATCAGCGAATGCAGCACGCGCAGGTGGCGCGGATTATCAGTGCCCGAAAAATGGGCAGTTGGTGTAGAATCGCTGACAGGTTCAGTAGTTGGGAATAGGTCCGGTTCTGCTTGGCGGCGGCCGGACTTTTTCTTTGGGCGGTCGCCCGGTGGCGGGCGGTCCATTACGCTACTCCGCTCAGTGCGTGGGCAACATCAGCAACGGGCCACAGCAGCAGCTTGCCGCGCTTGATGGGACGCACCCCGTAACACTCACCCTTGAGGCAATGGTTTTTCAGCGCAGTCTGCGGCGCGCAGCACATGGCGCGCGCAAATTCTTGGGTGGTAATGTGGTCACGCCCATGTGCGACAGTAGCCAGGGCTGGTGGCAGGTTGATTGGCATCGTTTTCCCTTTCTCGGATTTAACGATGTCGAAATCTACGCATAGCAACCGCCGCAACTGGTTGCCGCAACCTACGGCCTAGTCTCTATGCGGGTTTGAACCCCATTTGCGCAACCAGGCAGCGCAACCACTATTTGCGGTTGCCCCCCATAACGCTGTCGAGCCAACCGGCTTTGGGTACTCCAAATTCCTCGCGTGCCTTAGCAAGGAGCTTGCCTATCATTTGCCTGCTCACCCTATATTTCTTTGCCAATCGTTCATGGGTTACGCCTGGTAGATTTACCTCATATTGAAGCTTAACCAATGCCTCCATATCCCAAGTGTTAGGGGTGCGTGGCAATACCGGGCCTTCCTTGTCGTCTGCTTCTTCTTCGCCCGCGTCGGGCGGGAGGGGGCGCCCTAACAGTCGATACAGTCTGTTTTCGTCCTCATCTGTGAAATCTTCGCTAGGGCGGTGTGAGCCAGAGCTCATAAATACAACTGCTTCACGAAGCTCATCAGACAATATCAACCCAGAGCGTTCCAGCAATAAAACCGCATCGCCTGAATGAATGAAGTCGGCCACGGCTTCTGCCTTCATAGCCATCGTTACACGTCGCCGTAGCGCATCATCACTGGACGCCTGATTTGGTACAGTTGCTACAGCCTCTAGCATTTCCTCTAGTCCCCATGCCCTCAGCTCCGCCAGCTCGACATATCGGAGCGATTGCGCGGCCTCGTCGGGTCGAATGCCGTAGGTCTCATACAGCGTGTCGTGGTCATGCGTCAGCATGTCACGCACAAATAGCGCCGAACCGTGAAGCATGTCCTTCGCGCGGCGGGGGTGACACCATGCCGGCACTGTCGCTGCACCTTGAGATTCGTCGTCGTCAATCATTTGCCACCCCTTCAGGTGTGCGCCTTCATTAAATAGGTGCTGCAACCAGGTCGGTGAAGGAGCCGACTTTTCCCCCGCTAAAGGTAGGCTGCAGCGTAAATCGTGCCTGATGCGGTCAGGCTGCCGGGACCAGGCGCAATGCTGCTGGCGCTGGTTGAAACTCGATGCCCGATTGCTCTAGCATCCACTCCTCTATTTTAACGTGCCACTTCCGCAGCAAGTCCAGCGGCCGGCGGATGTAGTTCTGTTCGCGTACCCCCTGCGGCGCGTGGCCTTGAATCTGCGCGGCAATGCCGGCCGGCGTCTCGGTCCACTCGCTCAGAGTTGCGAAGCTGCGGCGCAGGCCATGCAAGGTCAGGTGCGGCAGGCCGGCGGCAGCCACCGCCTCGTTATGGGCAATGCGTGGCTCGGCCAGCTTGCCCGACTCGGCGCTCGGGCTGCTGAATACCCACTCATTCCGGCGCGGGAGCGCGGCCAGCAGGTGCCCGACGTAGGGTGTCAGCGGCACCATACGGAAGTCCTCCACCTTGTCGCCCAGCTTCATGCTGCCCCACTGGAAATCGACGTCGGCCCAGCGCAGCCCGGCCACCTCCTCGCGGCGGGCCCCAATCATCAGCAGAGTTTGCAGGTAGGCGGAGATAACAGGATTGCCTATCTTACGGACTTCACGGAACCACGCCGCCAGCTGCTCACGCTGCAGCAGGTCATGCTTCACCTTCGGCTTACCGAGTATTTCGCGTGCCTTGGCGCTTTTGGCCGCGTTTCTGGTGACGATGGCCGAGTAGTGCGGGTGGGCCGAACACCAGTTCAAAAAGGCTTTCAGCAGACGCATGGCCAGGCGCGCACTGGACGGCCGCGTCTGCGCTTCGACCTTCGCCCACGCCTCAATGCGCGCATCGGTCAAATCGACAAGGCGCTCGGCGGCGAGGATGGAGAGCGGTCCCGGCTTCGTTGGCTTGGGGCTGCGCTTGCGCCCTTCTCCGCCGGCCTGAATGATTTTTCGATGCGCCGAAATCTGATGCTCACCCCAGTGCGGCGTGCGCTCCGCGACGTAGACGGGCCACACGGCGCCAAGGGTGACGGACTCCCGCAATGCGGCTGCCGCTGTCTCGGCCTTTACCGCCGCCTGCGCAGCGTGCTGCTCAGCGCGCACCTGGCGCGGGTCGATGTCCTGGTCGGTCTGCGCCTTGTAGCGCGTGGCCTCTGCCTGTGCCTTCCCTACTGTCCACGTCCGGACATCGCCGATGGTGATGCGGATGGTTTTACCCTCAAGGCGAGTTTCGAAGATATAAGACCGCGCGCCGGCGGCGGTAACGCGCAGTCCCAAGCCCGGGGTTTTCGCGTCCCACATGATGCTCTGCTGCTTGCCGCCCTCGCATTTAAATGCGGCCACCCGTTCAGCCGTGAAATTGACCTTCGCCACCTGTCTGCTCTCCCTCGTGTAGGCGCCATGTAGGCACTGTGTAGGCAGATTCTAGCAAACTAAGGGAAAGTATCGGCAAGTTTAGAGAGTGCCAGAACGGCAAAAATCGACCATTTCCCCTATGAGGGAGGATATTTTCGACCACAAAGGGAAACTATAGAAAACTAAAATCCCAGCGATTTGTAATCATCAGGTGGCCAGTTCGAAACCGGCAGTCGGCACCAGCTATTAGCACCCTCAAAAAACCCGGAACTCCACCTTTTCGCAGGGGGAATTCCGGGTTTTTTTACGTTCATGCTTACGGTAAATCCATCACGAGCAATTGTTCCAGCTGTCGTCATACCGGGGCGCTAGATTCGCATGGTCGCCGTTTCAACAGCTGGCGCTCCCACAGGCGGATAGATTTTCACATTCACCTCCGGCATTTTGCTAAAGGCATCGAAGATGAGTGGGCTCACGTCAGCCCAGTCTAGGCCGCCATAGCCGCAACCGAGGGGCGGAACAGCGATGGAGCGTATGCCCAGCTCGCGCACCTTGGCCGTCAAGTCCAGCAAACCCTTCGCGATATCCTCGATGCGGCTTTTCGACTTCCAATGCCCCTTGGTGGGGAAATTGATGATCCAGCGCGGCCCGCCCACCAGGCCACCGAGATCGTAGATGTGGACCCGGCCCAACTGTACCTCGCGCGCCTTGCAGGCCACGGCGTAGGCGCGGAACATCGCCGGGTAGGCCTGCTTGAATTGCAGCGCGATACCTTTGCCCATAACGCCTTCCGTGTTGACGGTATTGACCAGTGCGTCCACGTCGGCATTGAGGAGATTTCCAGTTGAGATGTGCAGCATGTCAGGAGTACCACTTCTCAAAAAACTTCGACGGGCAGGTCCGGATAATATGGACCGACAATCTGACGAGCCATTTCAGCCGTCTCGCGGTTTTGACAACCGATGCCGATCAGGGCGGAAACCGGAAAACAATCGGCAACCAGGAATTCGGTCATCTTTGGATTCAATCGCTGCAGACCACCGCGCCGGCAGCAACATCCAAAAAGGCAAGTCCCGCAAAAGCAGGGCTTGCTTTCAGATAACTGGGGGAGCAAGCCGGTTGAGGTCACCAGTTAGACTGCTTCATCCGCTCGGGTCACTCCCAGCTCAGACGGTACCCATGCAAATCTCCATTTCTCTCATCAGCCGACGCCTGCAATTTCCGGACAGTCGCGACAAAGGGTGAGTTCTGGCGTAACGCTGCTGCGCGCGGTGATCGCTCTTCCAGCATGGAGGCAGCAGCAGCGGGGCTTTGAAGAAGGTCGCGCCAAGCGTCGATGTAATCCTTGCTGCAAAGTGCATCCTTCTCCCACAAACATATCTGGTCGTACGCCAGGGAGATTATTTCGTTCACGACAGCGCAGGATGCTGACCGTAACGCACGTGCAATCGGCTCATGCTTGGCAAGGCGACGATCGGCAAGCGCTGAAAAAATCTCTGCACCGCCGTGATTGCCTCTACGCTGTGCATCGCTGCTCATAAAAATATCGCAATGAGAATGTTCAGGGCGCCGTAACGAGTGGCTTAATCATATCACCCATTGCTTAAAAATGATGCAGTGCGACTGCCACACAACCACGCTGCAACGGCAAACGCGCACCAACGCCGACAGGCAGTCAGCGGTCTGTTCAAATGGTCCAGCAACTTTTCCAGTAGTTCATCGGTCATACTTGTAGATTATCATTAAGGAAAAATGCCATGGCACGCATGTTTAACCCGCCACATCCGGGGCTGACGCTGCGCGATGACGTTCTGCCTGCGCTGGGCTTGTCGGTGACTGAGGCTGCGCAGCAGCTGGATGTGCATCGCGTTACGCTGTCGCGCGTTCTCAACGGCCACGCCGCAATCTCGCCTGAAATGGCTCTGCGCATTGAGGCTTGGTTAGGCGTGGAGCGGGGCGGGGAAGCTTGTCTCTGGTTAGCAGAACAAAGCGCATACGACGTATGGCAGGCTGCGCAACGTTTCGTCAATGTCCCCCTGAAGGTTCAGCCTGCACCCCTGGCAGTCTAAGCCCCACTGCTCTACCACGCTGGTTAATGGCAGCGTCATCTCCAGCAAGCAAGAGCCCGGCACTCGGCTGGCGCTGCAAAAAAGTCCAAAGCCCCGTCCAAAGACGTCTAAAACTTTGATTCACTGACTGTCGGCAAGCACACGCAGGGCTTCATGCAGAGTCGGGGCATCGAGCTTGCCTATCTTGCTGGTGTCGATGTGCAAGGTCCCGGCGATGGTCACCTTGTCCAGACCGGTTGCCTTGGCATTGCACGCAACGATGCCGATGTGTTTACCGAGCTCTTTTGCCGATCGCAGTCGCGATCAGGTCGCCAGCTGCCCCAAGGCTTTATCCTGAATTATCCAAGAATGGATACCTTTATCCGTTTCTGGATAAAGGAAGATAACAGTAAGATTCCGGAGAATATGGAGGCAAATGCTTGACGCCATGTGACATCTGTCACATCATTGCCATACCCGTCACAAGAAAGCCCCACCATGTCCACCCCGTCCATCACCGAACTCACCCTGCTCAAAGCCCTGTGGCGCCACCAGCCCCTGAGTGCGCGCGAATTGCACGAGCATGTCGAGGAAGAGCTGGGCTGGACCTATTCCTCGACGCGCAAGACGCTCGAACGCATGCTGGAAAAGCGCATGGTGGCGCAGCAGGTTCGCCATGGCGTGCAGGTCTACGAGGCGGTGCTGGAAAAGGTCGATACGCTGGCTGCCTTCGCGCGCGACTTCGGCAAGCGCGTGATGGAGATCGATACGCCGTTGCCGGTAATGATGTTCACCGGCAGCAAGCTGGTGGACGAGCAGGAACTGGATCAGCTCGAACAACTGCTGCAACACTGGCCCGAAGACGTCGATGGCGCGGACGGCGCGCCATGATGCCGATCGATCTCGACGTCGTACTGGCGCGCCTGCTGCTGGCCGCCGCCGGTTCGCTGGCGGCTGGCTGCGCGGTGTGGGCCGTGGCGGTGTTGTGCCGGCGCATCCTGCCGGCGTTGGCGCAGCAGCGTTCGCTGTGGCTGTGCGGGCAAGTGGCGGTGGCGGCGGTGTTCCTGGCGATGCTGTTGCCGCCGGCCGAAGGCTTGCGCGTGATGCCGATCATCGAGATCGTCGAACAGGAAGCAGCGCCAGCGGCCCCTATGCCAGCCGCGCCGCAAGCGCACGCTGCGCAGGCGGCGGCCACGCCGGTGTTGGCGCTCGCGGCCGCAGCCACCGAGCGGCCGCTGTCGGCGTGGGCACGCGATGCCGGCCGTGCCTGGCTGGTGCTGTACCTGCTGGGACTGGTCCACGCATTGTGGCGCTGGCGCCGCGCCCAGCGCTTGCTCGATGGCCTGGCCGCCAGTGGCCTGCCGCTGGCAGCGTCGGAGCATGAAGGTTTTGCGCAGCATACCAAGTCGCAGGTACCGCTGGCCGTGGTTGAAGTCGATGTGCCGATGTCGCCGATGTTGCTGGGCTTGTTCCGGCCACGCCTGCTGTTGCCACGCCATTTGCGTGGCTTCGATACGCTCCAGCAGCAACTGATCGTCGAGCACGAACTGACCCACTGGCGCCGCCGCGACCTGCACTGGAGCGCGGCGGCGCTGCTGCTGCAAAGCTTGTTCTGGTTCAATCCCTTCATGCGCCTGCTCGGTGCGCGCCTGGGCTGGGCGCAGGAATTCGGTTGCGACCGCGATGTGCTGCGCGGCCGTCCGCCAGCCGAGCGCAAGGCCTATGCGGCGGCACTGGTGGCGCAATTGAAACTCCAATACCGCCCGGCCGGCATGGTGCTGGCGTTCGGCGCCAGCGATGCCGGCAGTGTCCGCACCGATGCACCCACGCTGGCCGCGCGCATCGGCCTGATCCGAACACCCGCCACGGCGCGCGGCGCCTGGTCGCGCTCGGTTGCGCTGGCCAGCCTGGCGGCGGTGGCGCTGGCCAACTTCGCGCTGCAGCCGGCACTGGCCTGGCAGGCGGCCGAGCCGGTCATCGAGCCAGCGCGCTTGCTGGCAAGCCACAGCCCGGCGCAGCACAGCCCTAATACCACAGCAGCGCCAGCGGCATCCGCAACACCGGCAACGCTCGACTGCACCATGCTGGTCGATGCCGCCAGCGGCGTGGCTCTGGTGCGCGAGGGCACGTGCGATGCGAGCGTTACGCCCGCCTCGACGTTCAAGATCGCCATCAGCCTGATGGGGTTCGACAGCGGCGTGCTGCGCGACGACCATGCGCCTTACCTGCCGTACAAGGCCAGCTACGCATCGAGTAATCCGGGCTGGCGCCATGGCACCGATCCGGCAGGCTGGCTGCGCGAGTCGATCGTCTGGTATTCGCAGCAAGTGACCAAGCGCCTCGGTGCGGCCAGCGTGCGCGGCTATGTGCAGGCGTTCGACTACGGCAACCGCACGCTTGCCAGCGTCGCCGGCGTGGCCGATGCGGTCGCGGTGTCCGAACTGTCGCCCACGCTGCGCATTACCCCGCAACAGCAGACCGAGTTCCTGCGCAAGGTGGTCAACCGCGAACTGGCGTTGTCGCAGCAGGCGTACGACGTGACGGCGCGCCTGCTCAAGGTCGACGAATCGCCCAACGGCTGGGAAGTACACGGCAAGACCGGCACTGCACCGGTGCGGCTGGCCGACGGCAGCGCGGACAAGGACAACTATATCGGCTGGTTCGTCGGCTGGACCATCAAGGATGGCCGCAAGCTGGTGTTCGCGCGGCTGATGCAATACCCGGCCGACTCGAACAGCTATGCCGGGCTGAAGACACGCGAAGCATTCCTGGGCGAGTTGGCGCAGCGCACGCTCTGATGAGACCGTCCCTGCTGGTGGTGCTGGGCCTGGCGGCGTTGCCTGCGGTCGCGTGCGCGCAGGAGGCCGACACACCAAGCGTAACCATCACCGCCAGCAAGGACACCGTGGTCCGCAAGGTGGACAAGACCGTGGTGGATGTCGCCACCATGGCCAGGGCGCAAAACGGCACGGCCCAGGATGTCTTGCAATCGACGCCGGAAGTATCGGTTGCCGCCGACGGCCGCATCGCGGTGCGCGGCAATACCAACGTCACGGTACTGGTCGATGGCAAGCCCAGCGCCATGCTGGCCGGCGACGAGCGGGCCGTGGCGCTGCAGACCATGAACGGCGCCGACATCGCCAGCGTGGAAGTGATCACCAATCCGTCGGCGGCCTACAACGCCAATGGCGGCGCCATCGTCAATATCGTCTTGAAGCGCCAGCGCCAGCCGGGCGCGCATGCGCAATTGCGTGCCAGCGCAGCCGATCAAGGGCTGTGGAATGCCGGTGCTTCGGGCGACGTCACCTCCGGCAAGCTCAGCGTCAACGGCAGCCTGGCATACCGGCGCGATGGCACGCAAAAATTCCGCCAGTCCACGGTTGACTGGAACAACCCGCAGGACGGCGCCACCGGACAGGCCAGGCAGACCTCGTCGGTGTTCGTGCGCCGCATCGTGCACAGTGCCGGCCTGGGCGTCGACTACGCGCTCAGCGCTGCCGACAGCCTGAGCCTGTCTGCGCATTACAACCAGCGCCGCTCACGGCCATGGCTCGATGTGCTCAACACCACCGGCGCCGAACAAACGATCTTCCACCGCATCTCCACCGGGCCCAACGAGCAGTCCGACCACGACGCCAGTCTCGCCTATACCCGCCAGGGCCAAGGCTCGGTGCTCAAGGCCGTGCTGGCACGCAGCAGCACGCGTACCCTGGTCGATAAATCGTACCGCGACGTTTATGTGGAACCGCTGCGCGCCAGCAGCGACAGCCGCGGCGCAACCAGGGCCGCGCGCCAACTCGACCAGGCCACGCTGGACTGGACCCGCGCCGCCGAATCCGGCCAATGGGGCATGGGCGTCGATGTGCAGGATGAAGTCAACGATCTCGCCAACTACCAGGCGACGGTCGACCGCGCAGCCGGGACCGAAACGCCCGACCCCGCCACCACCAATCACTACAAGGTAACCACCAGGCTCTCCGCTGCCTATCTCACCGACAAGATCAGGCGCGGGCGCTGGGAAGTGCTGCTCGGTGGCCGCCTCGAGCACATGGCGCTGCGCATCACGCCGGCGCAAGGTGCGCCGCAAACCGGGCGCTGGCAAGCGTTCAATCCCAGCCTGCACGGCATCTATGCGCTGAACGACAGGATCGACTTCACGCTCGGCTACCGCCGCAGCTTGCAACGGCCCGATCCACGCGACCTCAATCCGTTCATCACCTATATCGATCCGCAAAACCTCAGCCGTGGCAATCCCGGCCTGCAACCGCAACGGCTCACCTCGTGGGAAATGGGCGCGAACGTGCAAGCCGGAAAAGTGAACGCCAGCGTGGGCGCCTTCCACCGGGTCAGCCGCGCAACGGTCATCGAGGCCCGCAGTTTTACCAACGACAACGTGCTGGTCACGTCGCACCAGAATGGCGGCCGCGCCAGCTCAACCGGCGTGAGCGGCTCGCTCGACTGGACGCCGTCGCCGTCCCCATTACCCGCGCTGCGCCTGGGGCTGGACGGCGGCGCGTATGCCGTGCAACTGGACACGCCCGATTTGTACGGCCACGTGCGCCAGCATGACGTGGCTGGCTATCTGAAGCTGCGCGCCGTTTACCGCGCAGGACGAGACGACCTGTCGCTCGACGCCCAGTGGCAGTCGTCAAGCATTACGCCGCTGGGCGGTCATGGCGCGACCAGCAGCGTCAACGCCACCTGGAAGCGTGAGCTGAGCAGCACTCTGAGCCTGACCGTCAACGCCAACGACATCTTTGACGGCAGCCGACGCACCTACCGCACCGACGCGAGCACCCTGCGCCAGCGCGGTATCGACCATTTCGTGGCGCGGCGGTGGTATGTGGGGTTGGTGAAAAAGTTCGGGGCAGGATAAGAGCGAGGCTCAGCGTCGGGGCCACATGAGAATGGCCACTGGTTAAGGTGCTGCCTTGCCATACACCCGCATCAACTCCGCCAGCCTGCGCGCCGAATTCTCGCTCCACCAGTTCCACACCGCCTCCACCTGCTCGCCGTGCTGCTGGTGGTACGCGGTGCTGGCCGACAGCCAGACCGTCGAGGTGCGCAGCGGGATCGGCAGGCGGACCAGGCTGGCGCCGTGGCGCCCGGCGATCGCTGTGTCGGCCGCGTCAGGCCTGGAGACGGCGATGGTGAAACCGTCCACGCGGCGCAGCAGCAGCTTGTCCATATTGCTGAAGGCGTCGGCCGCGCCGTCGTCGATCTTGTAGCCGTCGGCGCGCAGCTGGTCGCCCAGCGACGAGGACTGGTTCGAGGCCAGGATGCGGTTGCGGAAATAGTCGCGTGGAACGGTGCTGGCCGGCAGGGCGTCGGCGGCGCGCACATAGACCACGGCGGTCACGCGCATGCCGCGCCGCGCGTCGGGCACGCCGGCGGCGGTAAGGGGCAGCGCCGAATACGGTGTTTCGTTGTCGGGCAGATCGACCAGGGCAAAGTCGATGCTGCCGTTGGTCAGTGCGAGCTTGATGCGGGCCGGCGGCAAGCGCACCAGTTCGGGCGTGCAGCCAGTGGTGCGCAACGCCTGCCGCAGCAGTTCGGCGCCAGCACCGGGCGCCGCCGGAATGGCGGGGCCGTTGCCGATGTAATACGGCGGCCGGTCACGGTCGGGATATGCCACGCGCACCACGCAATCGCTGGCACAGACATGACCGCATAACATCAACAAGGCGGCTGTTGCCAGGACTTTCATACTCGGACTCCAATGGTAGGGAACGAGTATAAAGGCTGTAGAACAGAATAACCAAATGTACACGCGGGTGCGCACGACCAGTCACTACCGGCGGGCAGCGATTACTCGCGCCCGCCGTGGCGTGCTCCTGCCTGTGATCAACGCATCAGGACTTGGCGAACGCCAGGAAGTCGGCATTGAATTTTTCCTTGTGCGTGTCGGTCAGGCCGTGCGGCGCGCCCGGGTACACGATCAGTCTGGAACCCTTGATCAGCGCAGCCGAGGCTTTGCCGGCCGCGTCGATCGGCACGATCTGGTCGTCGTCGCCGTGGATCACCAGGGTTGGCTTGTCGAACTTTTTCAGGTCGTCGCGGAAGTCGGTTTCCGAAAATGCCTTGATCGAGTCATAGGTATTCTTGTGACCAGCCTGCATGCCCTGGGCGTACCACGCGTTGATCAGCCCTTGCGACGGCTTGGCGCCAGCCCGGTTGAAGCCGTAGAACGGACCGGAGGCCAGGTCCAGGTACAACTGCGCCCGGTTGGCCACCGACGCGGCGCGGATGCCGTCGAATACGTCGATCGGCAGGCCGCCCGGGTTGGTGGCGGTCTTGAGCATCAGCGGTGGTACGGCCGAAATCAAACCGAGCTTGGCGATGCGCTTGGTGCCATGGCGGCCGACGTAGCGGGCCACTTCACCGCCACCGGTGGAAAAACCGGCCAGGATGATGTTGTTCAGGTCCAGCGTCTCGATCAGCTGCGCCAGGTCGTCGGCGTAGTGGTCCATGTCGTTGCCGTCCCAGGGCTGGCTCGAGCGGCCATGGCCGCGACGGTCATGGGTGATCACGCGGAAGCCGTTGTTGGCCAGGTGGAAGGCGGCGGACTCCCAGCTGTCGGCATTGAGCGGCCAGCCATGGCTCAGGACTACCGGTTGGCCGGTGCGCGGGCCCCAATCCTTGTAATAGATTTCGACACCGTCTCGGGTGGTGATGGTGCTGACGGTGTGGGCCACTGGGCCGGCGTTTTTGGCAGTAGCGGCTTCGGCGGTGCCTGCAGCCATGGCGGTGAGTGGAATGGCCACGGCGGCAGCGGCGGCGCCGACGCTGTTGAACAAGGCGGAACGACGGGAAAGGCTCACTTCCTGGGTTTGATTAACGTTGCTCATGATCTGCTCCTGAATTTTAGTAGTAAACGATTTTGTAGTGCGCTATGTTTGCACTTGTTACGGTCACAAGTGCAGCGCCGATGTGTGCAATATATATCGCGCGCTATTTTGTAGCAAGCGATTTATAAAGATATTTTCTGACGCCGATGCCGGGCCGCCCACGGGCGGCCCCGGTCATGCATGTCTTACGACTTGGCGAACGCCAGGAAGTCGGCGTTGAATTTTTCCTTGTGCGTGTCGGTCAGGCCGTGCGGCGCGCCCGGGTACACGATCAGCCTGGAACCCTTGATCAGCGCAGCCGAGGCTTTGCCGGCCGCGTCGATCGGCACGATCTGGTCATCGTCGCCGTGGATCACCAGGGTTGGCTTGTCGAACTTTTTCAGGTCGTCGCGGAAGTCGGTTTGCGAAAATGCCTTGATCGAGTCATAGGTATTCTTGTGACCGGCCTGCATGCCCTGGGCGTACCACGCGTTGATCAGCCCTTGCGACGGCTTGGCGCCAGCCCGGTTGAAGCCGTAGAACGGACCGGAGGCCAGGTCCAGGTACAACTGCGCCCGGTTGGCAACCGACGCGGCGCGGATGCCGTCGAATACGTCGATCGGCAGGCCGCCCGGGTTGGTGGCGGTCTTGAGCATCAGCGGTGGTACGGCCGAAATCAAACCGAGCTTGGCGATGCGCTTGGTGCCATGGCGGCCGACGTAGCGGGCCACTTCACCGCCACCGGTGGAAAAACCGGCCAGGATGATGTTGTTCAGGTCCAGCGTCTCGATCAGCTGCGCCAGGTCGTCGGCGTAGTGGTCCATGTCGTTGCCGTCCCAGGGCTGGCTCGAGCGGCCATGGCCGCGACGGTCATGGGTGATCACGCGGAAGCCGTTGTTGGCCAGGTGGAAGGCTGCGGACTCCCAGCTGTCGGCATTGAGCGGCCAGCCGTGGCTCAGCACTACCGGTTGACCGGTGCGCGGACCCCAGTCCTTGTAGTAGATCTCGACGCCGTCGCGGGTGGTGATGGTGCTGACGGTGTGGGTAACGGGAGCGGGGGTGTTCATGATCTTCATCCTTTTAGTCAATTTTTTTGTGGGTGGCCGCTGTGCTAGAGTCTCTAGCTGGCGGCGTTGCGATGGAGTGAATCTTAGGCCTGCCGCCCGGTTTGTGGAACAGACAAGCCTGCAAGGTCACTTTGCAATCTTGCAGAGCCCCCTCCCCACCCTCCATGCCTGGAACCCAAGATGCCGACGAGCACCGACTTCGACTGGAACGACATTCCCCTGATCCTCGCCTTGTCCCGCAGCGGCAATATGAGCGCGGCGGGCCGGCAGCTCGGTGTCGATGCCTCCACCATCAGCCGGCGCATTGCCGCCGCCGAAAAATCCCTGCAGCTGCGCCTGTTCATCCGCGACAACACCGGCTATTGCCTCACCGACGCCGGCCAGGTGTTCGTGCGCCACGCCGAGGGCGTGTTCGGCAGTGTGCAAAGCATGTTGCAAGCCGCGAGCCAGGAAGCGGACGCCACCGCCGGCCCGGTCAACATCACCTCGATCGACTTCCTGTTCGATTACTGGCTGCTCGACCACGTGCCGGCACTGCATGCCAGCCACCCGCATATCACGCTGACCTTGCAGGCGGAAAACCAGAACCTGTCGTTCACCCGGCGCGAGGCCGACTTCGCGCTGCGCCTGGGCAAGCCGGGCGAGGATGCGGCGCTGGTGATGCGCAAACTCGGCGATCTCGGCTTTGCCGTCTATGGCCATCCGCGCTTTGCCGGCGTTGCACGCGACGCCTGGGGCGAGCAACCGTGGATTGCCTACGACGACGCCCTGGCCGCCACCGGCGAAATGCAGTGGCTGGCCGCGATGACGCCGGCGCCGCGCCGGGTACTCAAGGTCAACAGCCTGAGCACGATGGTGCGCGGCTGCCGCGCCGGCGTCGGCATGGCGCTGCTGCCTTGCATCATGGGCGAGCAGGAAGGCTTGCAGCGCCTCGGCGAGCAGGTGGAAGTACTGCGCGACATCTGGCTGCTCAGCCACCGCGACGCCGGCTCGATCGCCCGCTTCAAGACGGTGTCCGCCTGGATCACCACGCTGTATGCCGACAGCCAGCAAAGCCTCTGCGGCGCACAATAACAAACCTCGATCTCACCGCATTTCCGCAGCCTGCCCCCCGTTTTTTGCAGTTCGTCACATCCCGGTGGTGGTACCGGGAGCCCTTGTCTATAGTTCACTCATCGCAACGAACCAACCACCCCAAGGAGCTCAAAAATGAACATCGCAAAAAACATGGAAGCCGTCTTCATCGCCACCGCCATCATCGCCGGCGCCACCTCGCTGGCCACGGCCAGCACCCCGGCGCCACGCATCTTCATCGCTGCCGACAACGTGGCCGCACAAACTGCCAACGCAGTAGCTATGCAGGTAGTGACCGTCACCGCCAAGCGCTTGACCGCCGCTGAAAAAGCCGCGCTGTAATCCCACCCCGACGACGACGGAGCGCATGATGAAAACCACCCTGAAGGCCGCCATGCTGGCCGCAGTTCTGTGCAGCGGCACCCCTGCCGCGCTGGCTGCGGAGATCACCAGCGAGAGCCGCAGCGTCGATGCGCGCACTGTCAATCTCAACCTCGATGGCGTCATCAGCATCAAGGTCAAACAAGGGCCGGTGGCATCGCTGACCTTGTACGGCAAACCGGAAGCGTTGAAGAAAGTGACGGTGCTGCAAAGCGGCGACCAGCTGCGCATCGACACCGACAAAACCAATAACATCAGCTTCGGCAACAAGCACGACCTGCGCGCGGAACTGACGCTGCCGAACCTGCGCGAAGTGGTGTCCGGTGGCGTGGGCGCCACCGAAGTGAACGGCTTTAGCGGCGACACGCTGCGCCTCACGCTGCAAGGCGCGGGGGCAGTCAAGGTCAACGCACAATATCGCAACGTCGATGTACACCTGGGCGGGATCGGCGGCATGACCGTCAATGCCGGCAACAGTGACAACGTCGACTTGCATCTGAACGGTGCTGGCCGCATAGAGATGATCGGCCAGACCAGGCAACTGAACGCCTCCCTCGGCGGCGTGGGCAGCCTCGATGCCCAGCAACTGCGGGCCGAATCGGTCGATGTACGACTGTCGGGACTGGGCAGCGCCAGCGTGTACGCCAAAACACGCGCCACGATGAACCTGAGCGGACTCGGTTCGGCCACGGTCTATGGCAAGCCGGCCAACCGCCAGTCCTCGGCACAGGGGCTGGGCAGCGTGAGCTGGCAGTAAGAATCTATCTCGGTAAGGAATGCGAAGGCAGCAACAGGAAAACACATGGGTGTGTTTTTTTCACCGTCCGGGGGATGATCTCCTTCCGGGCGGTTTTTTTTATTTGGGCCGGCCGCGGCCGCCGTCGTGCCCGAGCACGATGCGCAGCTCGTGCGGCGCCGTCTTACGCCGGACCTTGAGCGCAATGTCGAGCCGCTGCGCCAGTTCCTCGGCCATCGCGCGCTGCGCGTGCGGGTACTCGATGCGGGTGCGCGCCACGGTGAACGGCCGCGCATTGGTCAGCCGTACCGTCGTCACGCCATCGAGGTTCAGTGTGCGCGCCACGCGCGCCAGGCTGGCCGCCGCGCCGGTCACGCCGTTGCCGTTGCAAATTTCCAGCTGCACCGGCGCGGATGGCGCTGTGACCGACTTTGACGACACTGCGGGCGATTCCATCCGCGCGACCAGCGGCGGCGCTGCCACCCGGACCACCTGCACCAGCGCCGCACCGATCTGCTGCACCTGCGTGCGCGGCATGTCGGCATACGGATCGCGGTCGGCATGGGCTGGCGTCACAGCCGCAGCCGGTGCGGCGGCCAGCAAGGCATAATCGCGCCGGGCATCGTGCGCGGCGAGCGTGGCGGCCTGCTGGTAAAAACGCGCGGCCCGTTCGCGCTGGCCGTCCGCTTCCAGCGCAGTGGCCAGGCGCGCCCAGTTGGCCGCGTTGGTGGGTTCGAGCAGGCAGGCGCGCTCCAGCGCCGTGATGGTGTCCTGCGGCGCTGCCGATGATGGCGACGGCGCGACGCTGGCGGTGTGCATGCCGCCGCACGCCGCCATCAACAAGCCGGCGAATGTGGCAGCGGCAGCGATCGGGATGTGCTTCATCATGCGCTCCTGGTTTATTGGCCGGTGGGCAGCACCGAGCGGTAGATCGAAATGCCGGCCGGTCCGATCAGGACCAGCATCAGCGTGGGGAAAATGCAGAAGATCAGCGGGAACAGCAATTTCAGCGCGATCTTGGCCGCCGCCTCCTCGGCCTGCACGCTGCGCTTGCTGCGCAGGTTGTCGGAGTGCACCCGCAGCGAATCGCCCATGCTGGTGCCGAAACGCTCGGACTGGATCAGCATGGCCACCAGCGTATCGACGTCTTCCACGCCGCTGCGCAAGGCCAGGTTGCGCAGCGCCTTTTCCTTGCTGAAGCCCGCGCGCATTTCCATCAGCACCAGTTGCAGTTCCTGCGCCAGGGTCATGCTCTTGATGTGGATTTCGCCGGCCACCTTGGCCAGCGCGCGCTCCAGGCTCAGGCCAGCTTCCACGCACACGGTCAGCAGGTCCAGTGCGTCGGGAAAGGTCTCGAAGATTTCACGGCAGCGGCGCGTCGCCCGGCGCGACAGCACCAGGTTGGGCAGGTAGTAGCCGATGCTGGCGGCGATCAAGAGCAGCGCCATGTGGCCTTGTTGCGGCGCCCGGCCGCTGAGCAGCGCCACCAGCACCGTCGCCAGCGCCGGCAATGCCAGCGCCAGCACGGTCTTGGCGGCGAAGTACAGCGACGGCGCCGAGGCGCTGCGCCAGCCCGCGTTCATGAAGCGCGTACGCAGCGGCGAGCGCTCCCACCCCTCCTCCGGCAGCGACAGGCGCGAGAACGGCTGCGCCGCGTGCGCCACCTTTTCCACCCAGCCCTGCTGCGGCGCGTCCGCCTGTGTTTCGGGGGCGAGCGCGCCGCCCAGGCGCTCGCGCACCTGCACCGGCGCAAACAGCCGCACCGCCACGAATACCAGGCCGGCCACCACCGCAAACACCAGCGCGAGAAAAATCATCTGCTGACCAGTCATGCCATGCTCCCTCGTCAATATCCTAGATGCGGATGCGGATCAGTTTTCGCATCCATAACACGCCACCGGTCGCAATCGCCCCTGCGTACCACATCAGCGCGACACCGATTGGATCGGTCCACAACACGCTGATGTATTCCGGGTTGGTCAGCGACATCAGGAACATCACCACCAGCGGCAGCAGGCCCAGGATCCAGGCCGACATGCGCCCTTCGGCCGACATCACCCGCACCTGCGCCAGCAGCTTCAGGCGCGCGCGGATCAGGCGGCTGATGTTGCCCAGCGCCTCGGCCAGGTTGCCGCCCGACTCGCGCTGGATCAGCACCGCGATGATCAGGTAGCGCAGGTCGGTCAGCGGCACCCGGTAGGCCAGGTTGTGCAGCGCCTCGCTCATCGAGACGCCGTAATTGATCTCCTCGTAGGCGATGCGGAACTCGCCGGCGATTGGTTCGGGCAGTTCGTCGGCCACCATTTGCATGACGTTGGCGAACGAGTGGCCGGCGCGCAGCGCACGGCCGAAAAAATCGGCCGCCTCGGGCAACTGCTGTTCCAGCCTGGTCAGCCGTTCGCGGCGCGTGCGCAGCAGCACCATCCACGGCAGCGCCACTGCCAGCCCCAGCGCCAGCAACACCCCCACGCCCGGCAGCCCGGCCATGGCCGGCGCCACCAGGCCGATGGCGCCCAGCACCAGCAGCGCGCCGAGAAACTGCGCCACCGACCATTGCACGCCGGCCTGCAACAGCAGGGCGTCCAGCGCGGCCAGCTTGCACCAGGGGCCGAGGCGGCGCAGCAGGCGTTCGACCGCCGGCTGGCTGCTCCAGGTGCGGCGCTTGACGATGTCCACCCGCTCGGCGCCGCCCGGCCCGCGCTCGGCCATCAGCCGCAGGCGCCGCGAGATGCGCCGAGCGCCGCCACCGTGCGCCGCCGACCACCACAACCAGGCGCCTTCGACCAGCAGGATCACGGCGGCGAACAGCAGCACCGCAAAGGCGGAAAAGACCGCGTCCATGGCTTACTCGAAGACCCGGGCGGGATCGAACACCGAGTCGGGCACCGGCACGCCGAACATGCGCAGGCGGTCGGCAAAGCGCGGCCGCACGCCGGTGGCGGAAAACGCACCCTGCACGCAGCCCTTGGCATCGACCCCGCGCTGCTCGAAGCGGAAAATCTCGTGCATGGCAATCACGTCGCCCTCCATGCCGGTCACTTCCTGCAGGCTGACCAGCTTGCGGGTGCCGTCGGTCAGGCGCGAGACCTGCATCACCACCGTGACGGCGGAGCAGATCTGCTGGCGGGTGGCGCGCGGCGTCAGGTTCACGCCGGCCATGCCCACCATGTTCTCCAGCCGCGCGAGCGCATCGCGCGGGGTATTGGAGTGGACCGTGGCCAGCGAGCCTTCGTGGCCGGTGTTCATCGCCTGCAGCATGTCGAGCGCTTCCGGCCCGCGCACCTCGCCCAGGATGATGCGGTCGGGGCGCATGCGCAGCGCGTTGCGCACCAGCGAGCGCTGGTTCACCTCGCCCTTGCCTTCGATATTCGGCGGCCGGGTTTCCAGCCGCACCACGTGCGGCTGGCGCATTTGCAGCTCGGCCGCATCCTCGATGGTGACGATGCGCTCCTGGGCCGGAATGAAGCCCGACAGCACGTTGAGCAGCGTGGTCTTGCCGCTGCCGGTGCCGCCCGAGATCAGGATGTTGACCTTGGCGTGGCCCAGCGCGGCCAACACCTCCACCATCGGCGGCGTCAGGCTGCGGTTGGCCAGCAGGTTGTCGATGGTGAGCGGGTTGACCGCGAAGCGGCGGATCGACAGGATCGGACCGTCGATCGCCAGCGGCGGAATGATGGCGTTGACGCGCGAGCCGTCGGGCAGGCGCGCATCCACCATCGGGCTCGATTCGTCCACCCGGCGGCCCACGCGCGAGACGATTTTCTCGATGATCTTCATCAGGTGGGCATTGTCGTTGAAGGTGACGTCGGTCAGCTCGAGCCGGCCGGCGCGCTCCACGTATACCATGGCGGCGGTGTTGACCAGGATGTCGGAGACGCCGGGATCGGCCAGCAGCGGTTCGAGCGGGCCGAAGCCGAGCATCTCGTGCTGGATGTCGAGCACCAGGCTGTGGCGCTCGTGCTGATTGAGCACGATACGCTCTTCCTCGATGATGCGCTGGACCAGCAGCGCCAGCTCGTGCTTGAACTGCTCTGGCGTGAGCCGCTGCAAGCGTTCGAGGTCGATGCGCTCCATGATCATGTGGTGCATGCTCTTTTTCAGTTCCTGGTAGGCGGCAGCGGCCAAAGACGGCATACCGGGCACACTGGGGACACCGGGGCGGCCATCGCCGGCCAGGGCCAGGCGTTCGCGCAAGCTCATGTCGTTTCTCCTAGTCGATGTGGTGTTCGCTGCTGTTGCGGCCGAACAGGCGGTCGAACAGGCCGCGGCTCTCGGCCACGCGGCGCGCCGTCACCAGTTCCACCATGTCGGCCAGGCTGCGCGCTACCGCGCTGCTGCGCGACAGTTGCAGCACCGGGATGCCCTGGTTGACCGAATCGGTCGCCGCGACATAATCGTTCGGCACCGTGTGCATCACCTCCGCGCCCAGCGCCTGCTCCAGGTCCACCAGGCGCAGCTTGCCGCCCTTCTCGTAGCGGTTGACGATCAGGCGCATCCGTTCGCCGGGGTAGCCGAGCGAGCGGAAGATGTCGAGCAGGCGGCGACCGTCGCGAATGTCGGGCAGCGCCAGTTGCAGCACCGGGAAGATCGAATCGGCCTGGTCGAGCGCGCGCAGCGAGATGGCGTCGATCTGGCGGCCCACGTCGAGCACGATGTAGTCGTAGTGCTGGCGCGCCACCCGCAGGATGGTGTCCATGTGCTCGGGCTTCATCTCCACCAGGTGCTGCGGGTCGTCGGCCGCCGCCAGCACGCCGAAGTTGGACGCCACGTGCACCAGGCACGAGTCCAGAAAGGCGCCGTCCATGCGGCCGATCTGGCCGCAGATGTCGGACAATGTCATGGCCGGCTTCTGGTCCGACACATACAGTGTGGCGTCGCCGAACTGGCCGTGCAAATCGATCAGCAGCACTTTTTTATCGGCCAGCGCAGCCAGTGCATAGCCGAAATTGGTGGCCAGGAAGGTGGCGCCGCTGCCGCCTTTGCAGGAGATAAAGGCCAGCACGCGGCCATCGCGCATGCGGCTCACGCCCGCCGCCACCTCGATGCGGTCCATCGCCTCGTGGAAGGCGCGGTGCACCAGCGGCAATTGCAGCACCTCGCGCATGCCGGCGCGCATGGCGCGGATCAGGAGGTCGTGCTGCGGCGCGCGCGTGAGCAGCATGAACGACGCCGCCGGATAGTTTCTCGACAGGCGTTCCACCAGCTCACCCTCGGCCGGCTCGACGTCGCTGGCATCGAAAATCACCAGGTCCGGCGCCTCCGGCAACTGGCGCTCGACGGCATCGCGCAGGCCGTGGCGCGTAGCCACCAGTTGCACCGCCGGCAGGCGCGCCGATCCCTGCGCCGCCACCTCGGCGTGCAGCAGGCTGTCGTTGCTGATCATCAGTGCTCTCATGGCGGTTCCTTACTTGGCGGTGATGACAAAGGTGGGCTGTGGCGGCGGATCGCTGAACGATTTTTGGTACCGTACATAGCCCTGCTGCGCAGCCTTGCCGTCGATGCCGGCCACCGGGTCGGGGTTGCGGCTGGCATCGGCGTCGATCACCTGCGCTGCCAGCGCCAGGCGCGCATTGGCGCCGAAGTGGGTGTCCCAGTACGGCGTACCGGGCGGAGACAAGGCGCAGCCGGCCAGCGTGCATGCCGCCAGCATCACGAAAAAGAGTCGCATAAGGTTCCTGAGGTTTATCGGGGTGGTGCCCCTGGTACTGGTGATGGCGGTGGTGCGCCTTCGAGCTTGCCGCCCAAGAACAGCTCGGTGCGGGTGGGTGCGGTCATGCTGTCGGTCGGCAGTTGGTAGTCGGCCGGCAGCGGCCGCACCAGGCGCGGCGTGACCACGAACAGCAGCTCGGTGCGGTCGTGCTGAAAATCGGTGCTGCGAAACAGCGCGCCCAGGATCGGCAGCTCGCCCAGGATCGGCAGGCCGTTGATGTTGGTGGTGCGGTTGTTCTTGATCAGGCCACCGATGGCGAAGCTCTGGCCGTCCTGCAGCTCCACCGTGGTGGCGGCGCGCCGGGTGGTGATCAGCGGCAGGATCGAGACGCCGCCAACACCGCTGGCCGAAATGCCCACGCCCTCGCGCGACAGTTCCGATACTTCCGGCGCCACCCGCAGGTTGATGCGTCCGCCGGCCAGCACGGTGGGCGTAAAGCGCAGGCCCACGCCGAACTCCTTTTCTTCCAGCGTGACCTTGTTGTTATCGGTCGCCACCGGTATCAGGATCTTGCCGCCCGCGAGAAAACTGCCTTCCTGGCCGCTGATCGCCATCACCGTCGGTTCGGCCAGGATGCGCACCAGGCCTTCCTGCTTCTCGGCCGCGATGCCGAAGCGGTCGCCATTGGGACGGCCCACGGCCAGGCCGCCGCGCAGGGTGCCGGTCAGGAAGTTCGCCGCCAGTACGCTGGCCCAGCTGCCGCCACCCACGCCGAGCGAGACGCCGCTTTCGAGCTTGTCGAGCAGGGTCTTGGACACCTCGGCGATTTTCACCTCCAGCATCACCTGCTGCGGCGCGCTGACGTTGAGGAAGTTGATCACGCGGGCCTGGGCAGTTCCAGTACCGGTGCCGGCGCCGGTAGCTGTGCCCGCGCCGCCAGCGCTGGCGGCGGCGCCCTCCTTGTCGCCACTGCCGGCCAGCGCGCGCGCCGGCCGCCGCACGAACGCCTGCGCCAGTTCCAGCACCCGAGCGGCCGCCTGGGTGTCGCTAACGGTGCCGCTCAAGACCAGCGTGTCGCCGGCGGCGGTGACCACGACCTGCTTTTGCTCGGGCATCAGCGCCGCCAGCGACGCCTGCAAGGCGCCGGGGTCGATGCCCACCACCACCTCGACCACGTTGCAGATGCCGCTCCTGCCCTGCACGATCATATTGCTGGTGCCGATGTCGATGCCGGCCACGTACAGCGTATCGGGCGCTACCAGCATGGCTTCCAGCACGGCCGGGTTGCCCACGCTGCGTGCGGCCACCGCCTCGGGCATGCGCATCAAGGTCGATTTACCCAGTTGCAGTGACAGGTGTCCTGGTGCGGCGGCCTGGCCGGCGCAGCGCAAGGTGGCGTTGGCCGGTTCGGCCTTTTGCGCGTCCGCCGGCGCTGCGGCGCACACGGTGGCGATGGCCAGCGCCAGCATCGGCACCAACCGTCGCAGCAAAACCGGCGGCAGCGGCGACAGGTGCACGCGCAAGCACCGGGGGCGAGAGGACGTGTTCACAAACACTCCTGCTTGCGTTGCACGCCGGCGATCACGCCGACGCAGTGGCGCGGCGGTGCGGCTGCCGCCAGGCGCGGACGCGACCCGGCCGCTGCCGCTGTCGCTACTGGTACTGGTGCCACCGCAGAAACGGCGCCAGGCGACGCCGGTGCAGCCTCCGGCGCAGCCATGCCCAGCAACGACGCCTTGGTAGCGCCGTCGGTGGTGCCGGGGCGCGGATCGACCTGGTTGCGCAGCACCAGCGACAGCGTGCCCACGCTGCGCGCCAGGTCGAGGTTTTCGGCCTGGCCCGGCGTTACCTCGAGCGTGACGGCATTGACCACGCGCGGCTTGGTCTCGTCGCGCCCCACTTCCTGCGCCACCGCCAGCACCAGTATCCGTTCGAGCACGATCTTGGAAATCGCGTTGTCACCACCGCGCGCCGACTGCGTGTTGACCAGGATGTCGACAAAATTGCCCGGCAAGGCGAAGCCGGCCACCCCCACTACGTCGTTGACGCGCACGGTGATGGCGCGGTTGCCCTCGGTGATCAGCGCCGACAGCCCGCCCACGGTGCCGGCCGGCGCCAGCTTCGCTTCGCTGAGCGGCTCGTCGCGCAGCACGCTCGATTTGAGTACCCGCCCCACCAGCTTGACGGGATCGCGCAGGGCGCCGTGCGGCAGGCTGTCGGCAGGCCAGTCGAGCGTCTTCATCATCTCGGGCGCCAGCCGCTGGCCCAGGCTGACATCGGCGGCGGCCACCACGATGCGGTTGCCGGCGCCTGGCGCCTGGCCCAGCAGCCAGTGCGAGGCCAGCGCCACCGCTGCCAGTCCGAACACGACGGCCAGCGCCATCATCGACAGTGCGCGCCGGTTCTTCATACGATGTGCTGCGCCAGTTGGCCGATCAGCGGCAGCGCCAGGTCGTCGTCGACCGGCGCCGATGTTGAGCAGGCGAACATGCTGGTCCAGGCCTGGTCCAGCGCGGCGATGGTGAGCCGGGGCGGCGTGCCATTGAAGCCGGCAAAATCGACGATGCGGCCGACAATCTCGTGCGGATACGCGGCCAGCAGCGGCAGTGCGCTGCCGGCGTGCAGCTCGTCGACCAGGTAGCGCAGGGCGGCGTCGTCGTACAGCACCCCGGCGGCCAGGCACTGCTGGCGGAACAGCGCGCGGTAGCCGGCCGCACCCAGCGCGCCCACCGGGATCTTGTAGCCCACGCGGCGCAGCGCTGGCGCGTCGAGCAGCGTGTCCGGCGCCAGGCTGGTGGCAAACACCAGCCGCATGCGGCACGGCGCCTCGAAGTGGTAGCCGCCGGCCAGCGTCAGCTGGCTGCGGCGCAGTTCCTGGGCCTGGGCAAACCGGTTGAGCAGTTCGGTGGCGGCGATGCGCTGGCGTCCCAGGTCGTCGACGATCAAGAGGCCGTTGTTGGCCTTGAGCTGCGGCGCGGCGCGGTAGCAGCCGTTGGGCGTGTCCGCCTGCAGGTCGAGCATGTCGGCGGTGACGTCGGCGCCCAGCGCCACCACCGGGCGCTGGCACTGCACCCAGCGCGTATCGACGCCGCGGCGCTCGCTGGCCGGACGGCTGTGGCGCGCCTGCGGCCCGAGCGGCCCATGCAGCCCATGTGGCCCATGCGGAGGCAGATGCACCTGCGGATCGTAGACCTGTACCACGTCCTGTCCCACCAGCAGCGCGTGCGGTACCGCCACCATGCCTTGTTGCAGCGCGCCGAGCTTGCGCGCCAGGGTGGACTTGCCGCTGCCCGACGGCCCGTACAGCAGCATGGTGCGCCCGGCGTGCATGGCCGCGCCCAGCATTTGCAACACGCCGGGCGCCAGCAACTGGTCGGCCAGTTCTGCGCCCAGCTCGTCGGCCTCCAGCGCCGACGCCGGCAGCGACTGGCGCTCGACCATGGCGCGGTAGGCTTCCAGCGTGACCGGCGCCGGCCCGGTATAGCGGCAGCGCTCCATCCAGCCGCTGGCGCGCTGCTTGCCGCCGGCCGTCAGCTGGTACTGGATGTCGATATCGGATTCGCCGCGCCACGCCACTTCGGCCACGTGCTCGGCGACCATGAAGTCGAGCACCTCGCGTAGCACCGTGATCGGCAGGTGCAGCCGGGTGGTCAGCACCGGCAGGTGCGTCTTACCGGCCAGCAACAAAGCCCTGGCCACCAGTTCCACCACGAACTGCTGCGGCAGGCCGGTGTCGCGCAGCGAGCGCGGTGGCGGCGGCAGCACGCAGGCCGGGTCGGCGTCGGCCAGGGGAACCGGGGCAGAATAAGGTGAGGAATCGAGGCTGAGCATGACTGTTCTCCGCGCTGCTGTCAGAACTGCTGAAATGTTTCACTAAGGAACTGAGTTTATCGAGCCTTGCCCGGTGGATATTGACCCGTAGCAAGAAGGCGCCGATCGGGCGATTAACGATGCGGCCACGCCACAACCGCCACTGTCGCCAGCGCAATCGCCACGCCGTAGGGCATGCCACCCACGCTGGCGATGGTCTCGCGCGGCAGCGGCGCCAGCGGCAGGCCTACCAGGCGGCCCAGCCACGGCTGCACCAGGCGCCACAAGTTGCGGCCCAGCTGGCGCGCGATGGCCAGGCCCGTGCCTTGACGCCAGCCCTGCCACACCAGCGTGGCCAGCGCCAGCGGCGCGCCCAGCAGGTAAGTCAGCAGCGCCACGTGCAGTGCCGCTTGCGGCCCCACAAAGGCGCCGACCATGGCGATGAGCTTGACGTCACCGGCCGCCATGCCACGCAGCAGGTACAGCGGCAACAACAGGAAAAATCCGGCCAGCAGGCCGGTCAGCCAGTGCGTCAGCGCGGCCAGTGGCGGCCCGGCCAGTCCGTGCAGGACCAGCGCCAGCGCCAGGCCGCTCACCACCAGGATATTGGGAATCTTGCGCAGCGCCAGGTCGGTCACTGCCGCCTGCGCAACGAGCCAGAGCACCAGCAGTTCGAGCGCGGTCCACATGGATGCTCCGAAAAGAAAAGGCTTTCCAGCCCGGACAGCGACTGGAAAGCCGTGCCGTCAAGCGTTATGCGCGGCGATCTCGGTCGAGATCTTTTCGAAAGCGTCTTTCAACGCCGGCGAAAGGAACGAGAACGCCGCAATGACCGCAGCGACCATGGTGGCGGCAATCAGGCCATACTCGATGGCGGTGATGCCCTCCTCATCGGACGCAAACACTTTTGCAGCTGCAATAAGCGATGTCATGATGAACTCCCGTAAAGGTGGAAAGAAAGACCCTGGCGCGGTAGCAGCACGGCGGCGGTGGGTTGCCGTCGCTGCGCCATTGGAATTCACTATACGGAGCCTTCTGATGGGAGAGTTGACATGAGACAAGTTTTCCTTGGGGAACTATTTTGCAAGCGCAAGGAATCGTTCGTTTGCCCTGCTATAGTTTTTTTTCGCACACAAGAATTGCCTTGATTGCAAAAAGATATTATCCTGCTCAGCTTGCCTAGCCGCACAGGACAGCGTTTTTCTCCAGAGAAGAAAATGGATTCCCTACTGAAACACATGGTGGACATGACCGGCCACCGCGATCATACGATGCTCGACATCTCGGTGATCTCGGCGGTGCAGGAACTCGCCCAAGCCAGCCGCACCCGGGTACTGACCCTGGCCATTGTTCGCGGCAAGATCTTCGTACGTCCGCGCGCGCAGATTACCGCCGGCGAGGCCGCCACCATGGTCGATACGGCGGACCTCCAGCAGCCGGGCGAACCGATCGGGAATTATCCGGCGCTGGCGGCCTGCCTGGCCCGCCACGAAGCCAGCGCGACAGTGGCCAATGACAACGGCAGCCACACGCTGTGGCTGCCGATCTGGCTCGGCGACAAGGCCGACACCTGCCTCGAAATCGTCCATCCCACGCCCTACACCAGCGCCACCATCCAGGTGATCGGGGGCGTGGTCAGCGTGTACCGCAACTTCCAGAACCTGCTCGACTACAGCGAACGCGATTCGCTCACGGGCCTGCTCAACCGCAAGACCTTCGACGACCAGTTGGCCAAGATGCTGGCCGCCAGCGCCGACCAGGACTCGCTGACCCTGCCCGGCGAACTCGAGCGTCGCCAGCACGGCGACGAGGAACGGCAATGGCTGGCGGTGGTCGACGTCGACCATTTCAAGCATGTCAACGACCGCTTCGGCCATTTATATGGCGACGAGGTGCTGATCCTGATCGCCAACCTGCTCAACACGTCGTTCCGCGCGCAGGACCGGGTGTTCCGCTTCGGCGGCGAAGAATTCGTGGTACTGCTGCGCGGCACCACGCTCGACAATGCCAGGAAAATCATCGAACGCTTCCGCCAGAACGTGGCCGCGCACGATTTCCCGCAAGTGGGCAAGGTGACGGTGAGCGTGGGTTTTGTCAGCATCACCGCGTTCGAGCCCCCGGTGATCGTGCTGGGCCGCGCCGACCAGGCGCTGTATTACGCCAAGAGCCACGGCCGCAACCTGGTGTGCCACTACGACGAGCTGCTCAGCGAAGGGTTGTTGCAGAGTACCGAGTCGAACGATACCGCCGAGTTCTTCTAGGCCAGGGTTAAAAACCGCATCGGATCGACATTCCACTTGGCGGCCGATTCGTGGCCGACGATCTTGTCGGCGCCGCCAAAGCCGAGCCCGCGCGACAGGTCGACCATCTCCGGCTTGATGTACACATTCTGCTTGGTATTGAAAAACACGTTGACCTTGGGCGCCAGCAGGTTGGTTTCGTGCGGCTCGACCACCACGCCCAGCCGGCCCGACTCCAGCATCACCATGGTTCCCACCGGGTAAATCCCCACGCAGCGCATGAATTCCTGTGCATATTGCGGATTGAAATGGTGTTTGCTCCACTCGTAAATCTTGCGCAGCGCGGCAGCGGCCGGCATGCCCTTGTGATAGCAGCGGTCCGAGGTGATGGCGTCGTACACATCGACGATGGCCGCCATTTGTGCCATGTCGCTGATCTGGCCCTCGGCCTGGTGGCCGGGATAGCCGCTGCCGTCGCGCCGTTCGTGGTGGTGCAAGGTGATGTCGAGCGGAATCGGGCCGATGTCGGGCGACTGGCGCAGCAGGTCGTAGCCGTCCTGCGGGTGGCGGCGGATGATCTCGTATTCCTCGTCGGTGAGCGGCCCCGGCTTGTTGAGGATGGCGTCGGGCACCAGCGCCTTGCCGGTGTCGTGCAGCAGCCCGCCCAGGCCGGCCTGGTGGGTGGTCTCGGCGTCAAGACTGCGCGAGCGGCAAAACGCCACCAGCAAGGTGCACACGCTGACCGAATGCAGGAACGTGTAATCGTCGGCGGCTTTGATGCGCAGCAACCCGGTCAGCGCACCGGGGTTGCGCAGGATCGATTCGGTAATGCTTTGCACCACCGGCTCCACCAGGTCGAGTTCGATGGCCTTGCCCAGCCGGGCATCCTGCATCACCGTGCGCACCAGGGTGGATGCCTGGTGGCGGATTTGCGTGGCGCGCCGCATTTCCTCGCCCAGCGCCACCCGCGTGACCACCGGCGCCTTGGCGATCAATTCGATGATTTCGCGCTCGGTGGCGGCCTGCGCCTCGGCCAGCGTGGGCGCTTCCACGTCCAGCCCCCTGGAACTGTCGATCACCACGTCGTGGATGCCGGCGTTGATGATCTTGCGGATCTCCGCTTCGGTGGTGATCGTGAAACGGTTGCGCACGAACGGGTGGGCCATCCAGTCGCAACTGAGGTCCTGGATGAACATGCCCACCTTGAGCTGCGATGCATCGACTTTCTTGAACATACCGGCACCCGTTATAAGGCTGGAAGACGTGCTGAAAACGTGAATCGAGTATAACAAATAGTTTCCCATCAGGATCATCCGGCACCGGTGCTACACTGTACGGCCCTGTCTTTCACCGCGCTTGTCGGACTGCTGCAACAAACATGGAACTGCGCCAACTTCGCTATTTTGTTGCTATCGTCGATCACGGCTCGCTGTCGCGCGCGGCGCTGGCGCTGCACGTGGCGCAGCCGGCACTGACCCAGCAGCTGCGCCAGCTCGAGGACGAACTGGGCGTGCAACTGCTGCACCGCTCGGCGCAAGGCATGCTCAGCAATGACGCCGGCAAGATTTTCTACGAACACGCGCAGGCCATCCTCAAGCAGGTGGCCGATGCCCGCTCGGCGGTCGTCCAATCGGCCGAGCGCCCCGGCGGCAGCGTCACCCTGGGGCTGCCGCACAGCATTTCCGGCGCACTGGCCTTGCCGCTGCTCACCGCCAGCCGCGCCCGCTACCCGGAAATCACGCTGCAACTGACCGAGGAACTGACCGGCAACCTCAACGAACAACTGCGCTCGGGCCGGGTGAACCTGGCGGTGCTGTTCGACGATGGCCAGCTGGGCCAGTTTGCCACCACGCCGCTGGTGGAAGAGGAACTGCGCTTCATCTGCCGCGCCGACGCGCCGTATGCGCTGGGCCAGCCTGCCCTCACCTTGCAGGAAGCCGTCGCCACCCCGCTCATCCTGCCTGGCTTGCAGCACGGCGTGCGCCCGCGCATCGAGAGCGTGCTGCGCAGCGCCGGCCTGGTCCTGTCGTCGGTGATCGAAATCAATTCGATTGCGATTTTAAAATCGGCGCTGCTGGCCGACCTGGGTGCCACGATTTTGCCGTCGGCGCCGGTGCTCGACGAATTACAGCGCGGTACCCTGCGCGCGCAGGCCATCTGCGACCCGGCGATCTCGCGCACGGTGGTGCTGTGCGCGTCGAAAAACATTCCGCTGACCAATGCTGCGCAGGCGGTGGGTGCGCTGGTGCGCAGCGTGTGCGGCGAGCTGTGCGCCAACGGCGCTTGGCCCGGCGCCGCCGTGATCGACGGCTGAGCACCAGTCACGAACCGCCAGCCGCCAGCCGCCAGCCGCCAGCCCAAGATCCGTCATTCCCGCGCAGGCGGGAATCCAATTTTTACGCGTCGCCAGGACATGCGCCGATACCCGGGCTGTTCGCCCACCTTGGATCCCCGCCTCCGCGGGGATGACGGATTCACGGTTACGGGCAATCCGGGACCGCGCAGCCGCAGCACAGCGCCAACCCATCACTTTTCCTTATACCCCCATCCGAAAACTGTATTTCCACGCCGAGCGCGAACGCGCCCATACTGCGCTACAACGCAGATAATTTAAGCCTAAACTATCTGCGAGCGCCGCCACCACGCGGCCCATAGCGCCATCGCGGTGCGCCTACCCGGCGCTGCTGCGACTGCGCAAGAACGGCACATCACGGAGACACCGCCATGCCAGACGACACCACCGGGCGCGCGCTGACCGACGCGCCCCCTTCCGGCCTTCCCGACGGCAGCGCCGCCGTCAACCTCGACGTCGGCCTCGACGACAAATACACCGCCACCAGCGGCCCCATTTTCCTGTCCGGCATCCAGGCGCTGGTGCGCCTGCCGCTGATGCAGCGCGTGCGCGACCAGGCTGCGGGCTTGAACACTGCCGGCTTCATTTCCGGCTACCGCGGCTCGCCGCTCGGGGGCCTCGACGAAAACCTGTGGAAGGCGCAGCCCCACCTGGCCGCGCACCACGTGCAGTTCGTGCCCGGCGTCAACGAAGACCTGGCGGCAACTGCCGTGTGGGGCTCGCAGCAGGTGGACCTGATCGGCGAGGCCAAGTACGACGGCGTATTCGCCATGTGGTACGGCAAAGGCCCGGGCGTGGACCGCTGCGGCGACGTCTTCAAGCACATGAACCATGCCGGCACCTCGCAGCATGGCGGCGTGCTGCTGGTGGCCGGCGACGACCATGGCGCGTATTCGTCCACCCTGCCGCACCAGTCCGACCATTTGTTCTCGGCCTCGATGATCCCGGTGCTCTACCCGTGCAATGTGCAGGAATACCTGGACCTCGGCGTGCATGGCTGGGCCATGTCGCGCTTTTCCGGCTGCGTGGTGGCGTTCAAGGCGCTGGCCGACACGGTGGAATCATCGGCCTCGGTCGATGCCGATCCGTTCCGCGTGCAGGTGAAGATTCCGCAGGACTTCGTCATGCCCGAAGGCGGCCTCAATGCGCGGCTGTCGAGCATTCCGCTGGGGCGCCAGGCGCGCAACCAGGAAGCGCTGATGCAGGACTATAAAATCTACGCGGCGCTGGCCTATGCGCGCGAAAACCGCCTCAACCACACCACCATCACCAGCCCGGACGCCAAGCTCGGCATCATCGCCTCGGGCAAATCGTACCTGGACGTGCTCGAAGCGCTCGAAGAACTGGGCATCGACGAAGCCATGGCCGCCAGGGTGGGCCTGCGCCTGTTCAAGGTGGCCATGCCGTGGCCGCTGGAACCGGACAGCGTGCGCGAGTTCGCGCAGGGCCTCGACGAAATCCTGGTGGTCGAAGAAAAACGCCAGATCGTCGAGTACCAGCTCAAGGAACAGCTGTACAACTGGCGCGACGACGTGCGCCCGCGCGTGATCGGCAAGTTCGACGAAAAGGGCGAATGGGTGGCGCCGCGCGGCGAATGGCTGCTCACGTCCAAGGCCGATTTCTCGGTGTCGCAGGTAGCGCGCGTGATCGCCAGCCGCATCAAGCGCTTCGACCTCGACGCCGCCACGTGCGAGCAGATCGCCGCCCGGCTCGACTTCCTCGACGCCAAGGACGCGGTCTTGACGCGTGCCGTCAACACGCCGTTCCGTCCGGCGTTCTACTGCTCCGGGTGCCCGCACAACACGTCCACCAAGGTGCCCGAAGGCAGCCTGGCGCTGGCCGGCATCGGCTGCCACGTGATGGCCACGTCGATCTACCCGGAATTCAACAAGCTCACCACCCACATGGGCGGCGAAGGCGCGCCGTGGATCGGCCAGGCCGCGTTTTCCACCATTCCGCATGTATTCCAGAACCTCGGCGATGGTACCTATTTCCACTCAGGTTACCTGGCCATTCGCGCCGCGCTGGCGGCCAAGGTCAACATCACCTATAAAATTTTGTACAACGACGCGGTAGCCATGACCGGCGGCCAGCCGGTGGACGGCATCACGTCGGTGCCGCTGATCGCTCGGCAAATGGCCGCCGAAGGCGTGCAGCGCATCGCGCTCGTGACCGAAGACCTGGCCCGCTACCAGGACCGCAGCGCCCTGCCTGCCCACATTACCTTGCACGACCGCAAGGACATGGACGCGGTGCAGCGCGAACTGCGCGAAGTGCCGGGCGTGTCGGTGCTGATCTACGACCAGACCTGCGCGGCCGAAAAACGCCGCCGCCGCAAAAAAGGCGAGTACCCGGACGTGGCCAAGCGCATGGTCATCAACGACGCCGTGTGCGAAGGCTGCGGCGACTGCGGCGTGCAGTCGAACTGCGTGTCGATCCTGCCCAAGGAAACCGAGTTTGGCCGCAAGCGCACCATCGACCAGTCGTCGTGCAACAAGGACTATTCGTGCGCCAAGGGCTTCTGCCCGAGTTTCGTCACGGTGGAAGGCGGCACGCTCAGGAAGAGCCGCGCCGGGGCTGTGTCGGCCAACAAGGTTGATGACTTCGGGCCTTTGCCCCTGCCAATTTTGCCCTCGTGCGACCAGCCGTACAACATCCTGATCAACGGCATCGGCGGCACCGGCGTGATTACAGTGGGCGCGCTGATGGGCATGGCCGCGCACCTGGAGGGCAAAGGTGCGTCGGTGCTCGACATGACCGGCATGTCGCAGAAAAACGGTTCGGTGACGTCGCATGTGAAAATCGCCCGCACCCCGGCCCACCTGCGCGCCCAGCGCATCGCCACCGGCGAGGCCGACCTGGTGCTCGGCTGCGACATGCTCACCGCCGGCGCCGCTGATGCGATTTCCAAGATGCGCGCCGGCCGCACGCTCGCCGTGGTGAACCTGCACCAGCAGCCACCAGGCACGTTCGCGCAGGACGCCGACTGGCAGTACCCGGCCGAGGAAGTGCAGGCGCTGATCGCGCAATCGGTGGGCGATAACGCTGCCGACTTCATCGACGCGACCAAGTTGGCCACGGCGCTGATGGGCGACTCGATCGCCGCCAACCTGTTCATGCTCGGCTATGCCTGGCAACGCGGCCGCATTCCGCTGTCCGAGGCGGCGCTGTTGCGCGCGATTGAACTTAATGGCGTCGGTGTGGCGTCCAACAAGCACAGCTTCCTGTGGGGCCGGCGCGCGGCAGTCGACCTGGTGCGGGTTGAGCGCGTGGCCACGCCAGCGAAGTCGGTCGTGCTGCACATGCCGCAAAGCCTGGACGCCATCATCGGCAAACGCGTAGCGTTCCTCACCGCCTACCAGGACGCCGCTTACGCCGCCCGCTACACCGGCCTGGTGACGCAGGTGCGCGAACGTGAGACAGCGCTGGGGCTCGGCACCAAGCTGTCCACGGCGGTAGCGAAATACTACTTCAAGTTCATGGCCTACAAGGACGAATACGAAGTGGCGCGGCTGTACACCGATGGCAGCTTTGTCGAACAGCTGAAGCAGCAGTTCGAAGGCGATTTCTCGGTCAAGTTCAATCTGGCCCCGCCGCTGATGGCAAAAAAGGACGCCAAGGGCCACCTGGTCAAGGCGGAATTCGGTTCGTGGATGTGGAAGGCGTTCGCGCTGCTGGCCAGGTTCAAGGGCTTGCGTGGCGGCGCGTTTGACGTCTTCGGCTATACCGCCGAGCGCAGGATGGAACGTGCGCTGGTCATCGAATATCGCGAGATGGTGCAGGCGCTGCTGGCGCAACTCACGCCCGATAACCACGCGCTGGCCGTGGAACTGGCCGCACTGCCGGAAAAAGTACGGGGCTTCGGCCACGTGAAGGAACAGGCTGTCGCCACCTTCCGCACCGATAAAGCACGCCTGCTGGCGCAATTTACACAGCTGCGCGCAGCATAGAAAGGACATGCAATGAACGATCTCTCCACGCCCAAGCTGGCAGCAGTACCGGAACACCAGGCGCCGGCCAACAAAATCCGCTTCGTTACCGCCGCCTCGCTGTTCGACGGCCACGATGCCTCGATCAACATCATGCGCCGCATCCTGCAATCGAACGGTGTCGAGGTGGTGCACCTGGGTCACAACCGCTCGGTCGATGAGGTGGTCACCGCCGCGCTGGCCGAAGATGTGCAGGGCATTGCGATTTCCAGCTACCAGGGCGGCCACGTTGAATATTTCAAGTACATGATCGACCTGCTGCGCCAGCGCGGCGGCGCCCACATCAAGGTGTTCGGCGGTGGTGGTGGCGTGATCGTGCCCGAAGAAATCGCCGAGCTGCACGCCTATGGCGTCACGCGCATCTTCAGCCCCGAGGACGGCCAGCGCATGGGCCTGGTCGGCATGATCCAGTGGATGGTGGCGCAGTGCGATATCGACCTGTCGCAGTATTCGCCGACGTCGCTCGCGCCGCTGCGTGAAGGCGAAGTGGTCGACCGTCACCGGCCGCTGGCGCAACTGATCACGGCGCTCGAGAACGACCGCGCGGGCGTCCCGCTGCGGGCCGAACTGCTGGCGGCAGCTGCCGGCCTGGCGGTGCCGGTGCTGGGCATCACCGGCACCGGCGGCGCCGGCAAATCGTCGCTGACCGATGAGCTGATACGCCGCATTCGCCTCGACCAGGGCGACGCCTTGCACATTGCCGTGATCTCGATCGACCCGTCGCGCCGCAAGTCCGGCGGCGCGCTGCTCGGCGACCGCATTCGCATGAACGCCATCAACCCGTGGAACGGGCAATCGCGCGTGTTCATGCGGTCACTGGCCACGCGCGACGCCGGCTCCGAGATTTCGCAAGCGCTGCCCGACGTGATTGCCGCCTGCAAGGTGGCCGGCTTTGATTTGGTGATCGTGGAGACGTCCGGTATCGGCCAGGGCGACGCGGCCATCGTGCCGCACGTCGATGTGTCGATGTACGTGATGACGCCGGAATTTGGCGCCGCCTCGCAGCTGGAAAAAATCGACATGCTCGATTTTGCCGACATCATCGCCATCAACAAGTTCGACCGCAAGGGCGCCCTGGATGCGCTGCGCGACGTCGCCAAGCAGTACCAGCGCAACCGCGAACTATGGAGCACCCCGTCGCACGAGATGCCGGTGTATGGCACGCAAGCTTCGCGCTTCAACGACGACGGCGTCACGGCCCTGTACCAGGGCCTGCTGCCGCTGCTTGGCCGCTTCGGCCTGCGCACGACCGCCGGCAAGCTGGCCATGGAAAGCGCCCGTCATTCCAGCGGCAAGAACGTGATCGTGCCGCCCGCCCGCGCGCGCTACCTGGCCGAGATTGCCGACACCGTACGCGGCTACCACCGCCACACCCGCAAGCAGGTCACCCTGGCGCGCGAACGCCAGCAGCTGGCGGAGTCGAAGCGCATGCTGGCCGCTGCCGGCAAGGTTGTCGATTTTGATGACGTGATCCTGGAACGCGACAGCGCCATGGATGCGGGCGCGAAAAAACTGCTGGCACAGTGGCCGGCACTGCAGGCCGCGTATGCCGGCGACGATTACGTCACCACCATCCGCGACAAGGAATTGCGCACCAAGCTGGTCCAGCACACCTTGTCGGGCACGCGCATCCGCAAGGTGGCGCTGCCGCGCTACGAGGACCATGGCGAGGTATTGCGTTTCCTGATGCTGGAAAACGTGCCCGGTTCGTTCCCGTTCACCGCCGGCGTATTCCCGTTCAAGCGCGAGGGCGAGGACCCTACCCGCATGTTCGCCGGCGAGGGCGACGCCTTCCGCACCAACCGCCGCTTCAAGCTGGTCTCCACCGGCATGGACGCCAAGCGATTGTCCACCGCCTTCGATTCGGTCACGCTGTACGGCGCCGATCCGGCGCTGCGCCCCGACATCTACGGCAAGGTGGGCAACTCGGGCGTGTCGATCGCCACGCTCGACGACATGAAGGTGCTGTACGACGGTTTCAACTTGTGCAGCCCCTCGACGTCGGTCTCGATGACCATCAACGGCCCGGCGCCCACCATCCTGGCCATGTTCATGAACACGGCCATCGACCAGCAGATCGACAAGTTCGCCGCCGAACACCAGCGCCAGCCCGACGCCGAAGAGGCAGCGAAGATCCGCGCCTGGGTGCTGCAAAACGTGCGCGGCACGGTGCAGGCCGACATCCTCAAGGAAGACCAGGGCCAGAACACCTGCATCTTCTCCACCGAGTTTTCGCTGAAGGTGATGGGTGATATCCAGCAGTATTTCGTCGACCACCAGGTGCGCAATTTTTATTCGGTGTCGATCTCCGGGTATCACATCGCCGAAGCGGGCGCCAACCCGGTCTCGCAGCTGGCGTTTACGCTATCGAACGGCCTGACCTTCGTGGAAGCGTACCTGGCGCGCGGCATGCACATCGACGATTTTGCGCCGAACCTGTCGTTCTTCTTCTCCAACGGCATGGACCCGGAATACACGGTGCTGGGCCGGGTGGCGCGCCGCATCTGGGCCGTGGCCATGCGCGACAAGTACGGCGCCAACGACCGCTCGCAAAAGCTCAAGTACCACGTGCAGACGTCGGGCCGCTCGCTGCACGCGCAGGAGATCGACTTCAACGACATCCGCACCACCTTGCAGGCGCTGATCGCCATCTACGACAACTGCAACTCGCTGCACACCAACGCCTACGACGAAGCGATCACCACGCCCACCGACGAATCGGTGCGCCGCGCGCTGGCGATCCAGCTGATCATCAACCGCGAGTGGGGCCTGGCGAAAAACGAGAACCCCAACCAGGGCGCCTACATCCTCGACGAGCTGACCGACCTGGTGGAGGAGGCGGTGCTGCAGGAGTTCGAACGCATCGCCGAACGCGGCGGCGTGCTGGGCGCGATGGAAACCGGCTACCAGCGCGGCAAGATCCAGGAAGAATCGATGCTGTACGAGCACCAGAAGCACGACGGCACCCTGCCGATCGTCGGCGTGAACACCTTCCGCAATCCGAAAGGCAGCGAAGCGCCGCAAAAGATCGAACTGGCGCGCTCCACCGACGACGAGAAGCAGTCGCAGTTGCAGCGCCTGGCCGACTTCCACGCACGCCACGCCAGTGCAGCGCCGCAAGCGCTGGCAGCGTTGCAGCAGGCCGCCATCGACAACGCCAACGTGTTCGAGAAGCTGATGGACGCGGTGCGCGTGTGTTCGCTGGGGCAGATCACCACGGCCCTGTTCGAGGTGGGAGGACAGTATCGCCGCAATATGTAAGCCTGCATGCAAGCGCGCTTGACCTCAACTTAAATTGAGGTTTTAGACTGGCGGGATTGATTATCGAGGAGGCTTCCATGCAATTCATCAATCCCGCAGACCTGTACGACCCGCGCCCCAACGGCTACACCCACGTCGTCATCGCCCAGGCTCCCGCACGCCTGGTGTACATCGCCGGCCAGGGCGGCGAGGACATCAACGGCGTGCTGTCGGAAGATTTCGCCACGCAGGTCGAACAAGCGCTGAGCAACTTGCGCGCCGCCCTGCAAGCGGCCGACACCACCCTGGCGCAAGTGGCCAAGATCACCGTCCTGATCGTCGATCACGACGAAGCCAGGCTGGCCATCTTCAGCACCGCGCTACGCACCGCCTGGGGCGACGCCCCACCACCGGCCTGCACCCTGATCCCGGTGCCACGGCTGGCGCTCGATGGCATGTTGTTCGAGATTGAGGCGACGGCAGTCATGGCGCAGTCTTGAACTTCATCCAATACCACTGTCTCCTTTAAGTCACCCGGATAATTTTTATTGAATTTCATAAATATTTTATTGCTAAATATTTAAGAATTATGTAAGACTCGGTTATCTATCTGAAAAGACCGCACAGGCCTCTTTTAACTTAGCCAACCAGGGAACCGTATGGATTTAATCGATCAGCTCAGAGCACTGGCATCCCGCGTCGCCGCGTCCAAGGACATTATCCAGACGGAGGAGGCAACCAAGAACGCAATGATCATGCCTTTCATCCAGCTATTGGGTTACAACGTCTTCGATCCGTTGGAGGTCACTCCCGAACTGATCGCTGACATCGGGACTAAAAAAGGCGAGAAAGTCGATTATGCGGTACTACTCGAGGGAAAGCCGATCATGCTTTTCGAGTGCAAAAAAAGCGGTGCTGACCTGCATATCAATCATGCCAGCCAGCTGTTCAGATATTTTCATGTAACCGCTGCACGTTTTGGCGTACTCACCAACGGCTTGATCTACAAGTTCTTTACGGACTTGGAGCAGCCCAACAAAATGGATGAGAAACCTTTTTTTGAATTCAATATTTTGGATTTCAAGGAACGTGACGTCGACGAGTTGAAAAAATTCGCCAAAACGATGTTCAACATCGATACCATCCTCACGACCGCCAACGATCTCAAGTACACCCGAGCTATCCAGAATCGCCTTGCGGAATGGATGCTCAATCCATCCGAAGAATTCGTGCGTTTGTTGGCAACGGATATGCTGAGCGGGAAGCGATTCACGCCGACAGTCAAGGATCAGTTCACGATCATTACCAAGCGGGCGTTTGAACAATTGTTGGGAGAGCGTATCAACGAGCGGCTCAAGGGCGCCATGACGCCTGAAACATCGCCGGTCCAGGAGCAAGCTCCTGTCATGCTGCCGGAAGAGCTGGAACAAAACCTGATCGTCACCTCGGCAGAAGAAATTGAGGGACTGCACATGATCAGGTCGATACTGCGCGACGTGGTCAACCCACGCAGAATCGTGATGCGCGATTCGCAGAGCTACTGCGCCATTCTGCTGGACGATAACAACCGCAAACCGGTTTGCAGGTTGCGCTTCAATAATTTGCAGAAGCTGTCGCTCGGGTTATTCAACGACAAGAAGGAAGAAGAACGAGTCTCGCTGGAGAACCTGGATGATTTGTACAAATATGCCGAACAGCTGAAGGCAACTGTACAGCTGCACCTGCCCACAGCCGCCTGAGAAATCCATCTGAGCGCCAGAATAGCACTTGAGCCAAGCCTCGAATGCTATTCACTTTGCTATTCAAAACCGCAGTTTCTTCTACCAGAACCCACAAAAATTTGCTATTCACTTTCTGCAGCTCTCTGCTGGCCTGACAAGATTGACCTGCCCCGTTACCGCTGAACGACAGCATCAATTCTCGCTGCACACCCCGATCGTCGCCCCAGGCAACAGCACCGGCTGCCACATTTCCTGCAAGTCGGTGGCCGGGGTGCCGTTCACCAGCGCCAGCAGCATTTCGATCATGCGGGCGCCGGCTTTGGCTGGTTCGGGCTGGTCGATGGTGGCGACGTTGGCGCCGGCCAGGGAGTCGGCCATGCTGCCCCACACCACCACCGACATGTCCTTGCCCATCTCGATGCCGGCGTCGCACATGGCGCGCACCACGCCGGCGCCAGACATGTGGTTGTCGACGATGACCGCGCTCGGCCGTGGCGAGCACGCCAGCAGCTGCTGCATGGCGGTATGGCCGCTGCGGCGGTCGATGCAGTCGGCGACCAGGTAGCGCGGATCGACCGCCAGGCCGGCAGCGGCCATCGAGGCCATGAAGCTGTCGCGCCGTTCGCGGGCGAAATTCATGTCGAGCGAGGCGCTCACCATCGCCACCCGGCGGTGACCGAGCGCCAGCAGGCGCTCGAGCGCCAGTTCCACGCCGGCGGCATGGTCGTAGTCGAACCAGGCGTACGGCGCATCCTGCTGGGTGCGGCCGTGGGCGATGAAGGGGAACTTGGCCTGGGTGAGAAAGGCGATGCGCTCGTCGTGCACCAGCGTGCGCGCAACCACCAGGCCATCGACGCGGCGACCGCGCACGATCTGCTGGTACGCGCGCTGCTCGGTGCCGGGCGAGACCGGGGCAAGGATCAGGTTCTTGTTGAAGGCCTCTAACGCGCCGGACATGCCAGCCACCACGTCGAGAAACATCGGGTCGGCCAGGTCGGACGTGAGCAGGGGGAAGATCAGGCCATATACATTGCTGCGTCCGAGCGCCAGGCTGCGCGCCATGGGATTGGGCTGGTAGCCGGCGTCCTGGGCCGCCTTGAGCACGCGTTCGCGGGTTTTGACGTTGACTTCGGGATACCCGTTCAGGGCCCGGCTCACGGTCGTTTTCGACATCCCGAGAAAATTAGCGAGGCGCTGCAAGTTCATAGGGTAACATTCAATGTTGATCATTGATTATAGCGGCGCCGCCAACGCTGCCGCCATGACAACAGATGTTAATCGCAATAAATACAACAAAACCGCCAAAAAACCTGCTAGCCACGCGCCAGGCAGCAGGTCCACCACATTTCATGTTGCCGCCTTGCCTTTTCCGTTTTTCTGGCCTAATCTTTGGTAAGCGATATCAAATCTGCATTGCCATGCCCGGGCTTTTGGCTTGAGGGGAAAAATTCGTGGTTAACGTAACTTCTATTAACGCAGTGCAATCCGCCGTGGTCCGGGCCGAGCGCCAGGTACAGCAGGGGGAAACACGCGTGAACCAGGATGCGGCGCGCCTGGACCAGAGCGAAAGTCAGCTCAGCCGCGACCGCGAAGCGCTGGCGCAAAACCAGCGCGAGAGCACCCGGGCCACGCGTCCGGCGCCCGAGCCTGCGCCTGCGGTCAACCTCAACCGCGCCATCGAAAACCCGTCGCGCGCCGAGCAAGTGCTGCCGGGACTGCTTGCCGCCAGCCGGCCCCAGGTCAATGCACTGGGCCAGACCATCGGCAAGTTCATCAACACTACTGCCTGAACTTTTCTCAGGCCGCTGCCTCGCGCGCGGCCGCCTCCTGCGCCACCAGCGGCGCCCACCACTGCTGCTGCGCCACCGCCGCCAATGGCGCCATGATGGACATTGGCATGCCGATTTCCGGCGTGGCCAGCGGCAGACGGCGTTCGGCCGCCAGTTCGGCAATGCGGGAAAACGGATCGTGCCACGGGTGCAGCGACAGGTCGAACGTGCCGTTATGGATCGGCAGCATCACCTTGCCACGCAGGTCGATATGGGCTTGCAGCGATTCCTCGGGCTGCATGTGGACGTCGGGCCATTGCGGATCGTAGGCGCCGGTTTCCACCATGGTCAAATCGAACGGGCCATAGCGGCGGCCGATTTCCTTGAAGCCGTCGAAGTAGCCGCTGTCGCCGGAAAAGAAGATGCGCGCCTCGCGGTCCTCGATCACGAACGACGCCCACAAGGTCTTGTTGCGGTCGGTCAGGCCGCGGCCCGAGAAATGCTGGGTGGGCGTGGCCAGCAGGCGGATGTTGCCGACCTGCGTGCCTTGCCACCAGCCCAGCTGGCGTACCTTGCCTGCCGGGATGCCCCAATCGATCAGGCGGTCGCCCACGCCCAGCGGGGTGATGAAGTATTCGGTCCTGGGCGCCAGCGCCATCACCGCCGCGTAGTCGAGGTGGTCGTAATGGTCGTGCGACAGGATGATGCCCTTGAGCGGCGGCAGGTCTTCCAGGCTGATGGGCGGCTGGTGAAAACGCTTGGGGCCGGCCCACTGCAGCGGCGAGGCGCGCTCCGAGAACACCGGATCGGTGAGCCAGAAGGCGCCGTCGAGCTTGAGCAGCACGGTCGAGTGGCCCAGGCGGTAAAGGGTGCGATCCGGAGCAGCCAGTAATTGCTGCTGCGTCATCGCATGAACGGGTATGGCGGCGCGCGGTACGGTGTCTGCCGGCTTGTCGAACATCATGCGCACCATGATGCTCAGTCCCTTGAGCAGTCCCATCTTGTGCATCCGGGCCGGGTTGCGGAAGCGGCCATCGCGCGTGCGCGGCGCGCCGGGCGCGGTGACGGTCAGGGCGTCGAGGTCGTTGGTGGCAGCCTCTGCTATACCGGATGGATAAGCCATGGGAATCCTCGAAGTGAAAAATACACTACACAGTGTAGTTCCGTTTTTTGAAAAAGTAAACTATCGGGTGTAAAATAGTCGGATGAATGTTCCCATCAAGCTTACCGACCGCAAGCGCCAGGCCATCGTCGATGCAGCCATTGCCGAGTTCCGCGCCAGCGGTTTCGAATCGACCAGCATGGACAAGGTTGCCGCCACGGCCGGCGTGTCCAAGCGCACCGTGTACAACCACTTCCCCAGCAAGGACGAGCTGTTCGCGCACATCCTGCAGCAACTGTGGTGCAGCACCTCGTCGCTGGAAGACACGCCGTACGACAGTGCCCTGCCGCTGCGCGCGCAGTTGCTCGACATGTTGTGGAAAAAGATGGCAATGCTCGAGGATGCCTACTTCCTCGACCTGGCGCGGGTAGCCATTGCCGAGGCGATCCACTCGCCCGAGCGCGCCCACGACATGGTCGCGCGCCTGAGCGCCAAGGAAGAAGGCATCACGCGCTGGCTGCGCGCCGCCCAAGCGGACGGCAAGCTGCGCCCGGCCGACCCGGTGCTGGCCTCGCACATGTTGCAAGGCCAACTCAAGACCTTCGCCTTCTGGCCGCAGGTCACCCTCAACCAGCCGCCGCTCGACCTGGCCACCCAGACCACGGTGGTGGAGGCGACGGTGGACATGTTCCTGGCCTATTACGGAACGAATGTTGCGGGATAAATAGGCGCAAAGCAGCGCGGCATTGCGGGCGTTTGGCTAAAATGACATGGCGTCAACTACCATCGGAGCCCCGCATGTCGATTACGCCACAAGAGCTGGAACTGCTGATGCAGGAAGTGGAGCAGGATGATCCGATCGATTTCGCCGACCTGCCGTTCGCGGAAGAAGAACTGCGCGGCCTGATCGCCAGCCACCTGTGCGAGATGGCCGAGGCCATGGACAACTTCAGCGAGGAAGACAAACAGCTGACTTTGCTGGCCGTGGCAGCCAAGCTGGTGCTGGAAAACCTGGTGCTGCACATCCAGCTGCTGCGCCGTCACGGCGTGCCGCTCAGCGCCTCCACCGACGCCCTGCTCGACCGCCTGAGGAAGGGCTAAGCAACCTTCTTGGCGGCGGGCGCCGCGATGACCAGATCGGTATCGGCCACCGCCACGCAAGGCAGGATGTAGCCCTCGCGCTTTTCGTCCAGGCTCACGCCGGGCCAGGCGATGGTGTAGCGGACAGCGCCGGACTCCAGACGACAGAGACAGGTGCGGCAGGTGCCGTTGCGGCACGAGCTGGGCAGGCGGATGCCGGCCTGCTGCGCTGCCGCCAGCACGGTGGCGCCAGCGTCAGCCGCGAAGGTCCAGCCCTGCTCCGCCAAGGTAATGGTGATGGTGCCGTCCATGCCGTGGTGTTCTGATCGAAACCGTCATGATACGGCACGTCCCCCCTAGTTGTGGACCACCAGCTTGGGCTTGGCACGGGTGGGGGTGGAGGCGGGCGCGGGCCGCGCCACCGGCGTGGCGGGACGGGCGCCGGCGCGCGCCGCATGCTGGAGCTTGAACACGGCCATCGCCTGCGACACGTTGCGCGCCTGCTCGACCAGGTTGCCGGCGGCAGCGGCGGCCTGCTCCACCAGCGCGGCGTTTTGCTGGGTGATGTCGTCGATCTGGATTACGGCCTGGTTGACCTGGCCGATGCCGGTGCTCTGCTCGCGCGTGGAGTGCGAAATCTCGGCCATCACGCGCGAGACCTTGCTCACCGATTCGATCACCTGGCCCATGGTCACGCCGGCGCTGTTGGTCAGCGCGGTGCCAGCCTGCACCTTGGAGATCGACATGTCGATCAGGGTCTTGATTTCCTTGGCGGCCGTGGCCGAACGCTGGGCCAGGCTGCGCACTTCGGACGCCACCACCGCAAAACCGCGACCCTGCTCACCGGCGCGTGCCGCTTCCACCGCCGCGTTGAGGGCCAGGATATTGGTCTGGAAGGCGATACCGTCGATCAGGCCGATGATGTCGAGAATCTTGGTGGACGAGGTGCTGATGTCGCCCATGGTGGTGACCACCTGCGAGACGATGTCGCCACCGTGCGCGGCCACCTGCTTGGCCTCTTCGGCCAGCTGGTTGGCGCTGGCGACGTTGTTGGCGCTTTGCTGCACGGTGGACGTCAGCTGCTCCATGCTCGACGCTGTCTCCTGCAGGCTCGACGCCTGCGACTCGGTGCGGCCCGACAAATCCATATTGCCGTTGGCAATTTCAGTGGTAGCGGTGGTGATTTCGGCAAAGTTGGCGCGCACGTCGCCGATGATGCTGTGCAGGTTGATATTGGTCTGGCGCAGCGCGGCCAGCAAGCGGCCCATCTCGTCGTCGCGGCGCACCTCGATGGTGGCGGTCAGGTCGCCGCCGGCCATCATGCGCGCGGCCTTGGTGGCATGCTTGAGCGGCAGCGCCACGTTGGCATACAGGCTGCGGCCGAACAGCACCATGCCGGCAATCGTTGCCAGCGCAATGCCGCCGAGCCAGCCGCGCGACTGCTGCAGCGTGGTGTCGCCCAGGGTGAACAGGCACAGCGCCAGCACCAGCATGGCGCCAGCGCCCACCGCCGTGGCCAGCGCAATTTGCTGGTTGAGCGACATCGCCAGCGACTGCTTCATGCGCGCGAACGCGCCGCCGGATACCCCGCGGCCGTTCTGGATGCGCATGCCGCGCGGATTGCCGGCCTTGAATTCACGGTACAGGGCATCGGCCGCGCGTACTTGCTCGCGCGACGGCTTGGTGCGCACCGACAGGTAGCCCACCTGCTTGCCCTGCTCGATGACGGGCGTGACATTGGCCAGCACCCAGTAGTAGTCGCCGTTCTTGCAGCGGTTCTTCACCAGCCCGGTCCACGGCATGCCGGCCTTGATGGTGGCCCACAGGTCGGCAAACGCTTCGACCGGCATGTCCGGATGACGCACGATGTTTTGCGGCGCGCCCATCACTTCCGCCTCGGTAAAACCGCTCACCTCGAGAAAATACGGGTTGGCGTAATTGATATTGCCCTGCAAATCAGTGCTGGAGACGATGGTTTTACCGTCTTCCATGATGTATTCGTTCTGGGTGACGGGGGTGTTGACGCGCATGGCGATTCCTCGGTAGCTAGCTTGTTCTGGATGGGAAAAATGTTAACGACTTATGAGAGCAAGAAGGCGGACCGGGGGTTGGGGCGCGCCACAGGACTTGGCCTGAGAACGCAGGATAAAAGTTTTCGGTATTGCGAAATCTCACCAATTGTCGCAATACCGGGATTTATTGCAGTAATACAACGACTAATCAGTCCGCTTTGAAGTTTTGACCGAGCGACATTGGCTTATTCAACAAGATTGTCTGCGGATTGCGGCAGATAATCACCAGTACCACGATGGTCGCGACATAGGGCAGCATCGACAGGAATTCCGACGGAATCGCCAGCCCCATGCCCTGGCCGTGAAATTGCAGCACCGTCACGCCGCCGAACAGGTAGGCCCCCACCAGCACGCCGCGCGGCTTCCAGGTCGCAAACACCACCTGCGCCAGCGCAATCCAGCCGCGCCCGGCTGTCATGCCCTCCACCCACATCGGCGTCAACGCCAGCGACAGGTAGGCGCCGCCCAGGCCGGCCATGGCGCCGCCGAACAGCACCGTGCCATAGCGCAGCGCGATCACGTTGAAGCCGATCGCGTGGGCGCTGTGCGGCGACTCGCCCACCGCGCGGATCACCAGGCCCAGGCGGGTACGCGCCAGCATCGAGCCAATGATGACCACCAGCGCCACCGAGGCATAGACCATGGCGTCGAACCGGAACAGCAACGGCCCGACAAATGGCAGATCGGACAGCAGCGGAATGTCGAGGTGGGGCATGCGCTCGACGGTCTGGCCCACAAAACTGCGCCCGAGGAAGGCCGAGACGCCGATGCCGAACAAGGTCAGCGCCAGCCCGGTGGCCACCTGGTTGGTTTGCAGCGTGAGCACCAGGAAGCCGAACACCAGCGCCATCAACATGCCGGCCACCATCGCCGCCAACAGCCCCAGCACCATGCTGCCGGTACCGAGCGTGACGCCGAAACCGACCACGGCGCCGACCAGCATCATGCCCTCCATGCCGAGGTTGAGCACCCCGGAGCGCTCGGTCACCAGCTCGCCCATCGAGGCCACCACCAGCGGGGTGGCAGCGCCGGCGGTGCTGGCCAGAAAGGCGATCAACAGTTCGGTGGTCATCATGCTGGCACTCCGGGGGTTTTATGCGGGCGCTTGTGCGGCTTCAAGCGATAATGGATGAACAGGTCGGCCGCCAGCAGGTAGAACAGCAGCAGCCCCTGGAACACGCCGGTAATCGCCGACGGCGCGCCCAGCTCGATCTGCGCGGTCTCGCCGCCGATGTACAGCAGCGACATCAACAGCGCCGACAGCACCACGCCCAGCGGGTGCAGCCGCCCCACGTAGGCGACGATGATGGCGGCAAAACCGTAGCCGGGCGACACCGACGGCTGCAACTGGCCCAGCGGCCCGGCCACTTCGCCCACGCCGGCCACGCCGGCGAGCGCGCCGCTGACCATGAAGGCGAGCCACACGTTGCGCGGCTCGGAAAAGCCGGCATACAGCGCGGCCGCCGGCGCCATGCCGCTTACCTGCATGCGGTAGCCGGCAAAGGTATGGCGGCAGAAAAACCATGCAGCACCGGCCGCCACCAGCGACAGGATGAACGCCGCGTTCAGGCGCAAGCCATCGACGAGCAGCGGCAAGGTCGCCGATGCGCTGAACATTTTCGACTGCGGAAAATTGAAACCGTCCGGGTCGCGCATCGGCCCGTGCACCAGGTAGCTGAGCAAGTGGTACGCCACGTACACCAGCATCAGGCTCACCAGGATTTCGCTGGTGTTAAAGCGCGTGCGCAGCAGCGCGGGTATCGCCGCCCACAGCATGCCGCCCACGGCGCCGGCCAGTATCATCAAAGGCAGCACCCACCACGCCTCCACCTCGTGGAACTGCAGCGCCACGGCGCCAGCGGCGATCGCGCCCACCGTCAACTGGCCGTCGGCGCCGATGTTGTTGACGTTGGCGCGAAAGCCGATGGCCAGGCCCACGCCGCACAGGATCAACGGTGTGGCTTTCAACAGCAGCTCGCCCACGCCGTACAGGGTGGTCCACGGCTTGATGAAGTACACGTAAAACGCGTGCAGCGGCGCCTGGCCGATGAACAGGAACAGCAGCGAGCCGGTGGCCAGCATGGCCACTGCCGCGATCAGCGGCGAAGCGAGCATCATGCGCCGCGAAGGTTCTGGACGTTTTTCAAGCCGGGACATTCTGCGCTCCTTGATAGTTGAAGTCACCGCTCATCCACACGCCGACTTCGTTGATGCTGGTATCTGCCACAGGCACCGCGCGCGACAGGCGGCCGTCGGCCAGTACGGCGATGCGGTCGCTGAGCATGAACAGTTCCTCGATTTCTTCCGACAGCACCAGCACCGCCACGCCGGCGTTGCGCATGTCGATGATGGCCTGGCGGATCAGCATGGCCGCACCGATATCGACGCCCCACGTGGGCTGGGCAAAGATCATCACTTTCGGTGACAGCATGATCTCGCGGCCGACGATGAACTTTTGCAGGTTGCCACCCGACAGGCTGGCAGCGGCAGACCGCTCGCCGCCGCACTTGACCTTGAAGCGCTCGATGACGTCGCGCGCAAAGGCGGCAACCGCGCCCCGTTTGACGATGCCGCGTTGAACCATGCCGGTGGCCGGTGGTACATAGCCGGTCAGCAGCGCGTTATCGGCCAGCGACAGGTCGGGCACGGCGCCGCGTCCGAGCCGTTCCTCCGGTACGAAGCCCATGCCGCGCTGGCGCCGCTGCGCCGCGTCGAGCGCCCCCACGTCCTGGCCGAACATTTGAATGGTTCCCTGGCGCCGTCCCAGTGGCCGCTCGCCCGAAATGGCTTTCAGCAGTTCCTGCTGGCCGTTGCCGGAAATGCCGGCGATGCCAACGATCTCGCCCGCGCGCAGCGCCAGGCTGATGTCTTTCAGGCGCGTGCCGAACGGATCGCCGCTGTCGATATCGAGCGCATCGAGGTGCAGCACCACGTTGCCCGGCTGCTGCGGCACACTCACGCATACGGGCAGCTCGCGGCCGATCATCAGCTCGGCCAGCGACCGTGCACTTTCCTGCTTCGGCAGCGCGGTGCCGGATACGCGCCCGCCGCGCAGTACGGTGGCCTTGTCGCACAGGGTTTGAATTTCGTCGAGCTTGTGGCTGATGTAGACGATGCTCACGCCCTCGGCCGCCAGCCGCCGCAGCGACTCGAACAGTTTCAATACCGCGTCGGGCGTCAAGACCGACGTCGGCTCGTCCATGATCAGGAGCTTGGGCGACTGCAGCAGGCAGCGCACGATTTCCACGCGCTGGCGCTCGCCCACCGACATGCTGTGCACCAGCCGCGCCGGATCGAGCGGCAGACCATATTGTTCCGAGACAGCGCGGATGCGCGGCGCCAGCGCGGCCGGCGAGCGGTCCTGGCCCGGCGTGTCGTCCAGCGCCAGCGCGATGTTCTCGGCCACGGTCAGCGTTTCGAACAGCGCGAAGTGCTGGAACACCATGCCGATGCCGAGCTTGCGCGCATCGTGCGGCGAGTTGATATGCACTTGCCGGCCTTCCCACATGATCTGGCCGTCGTCGGGTTTGACCACGCCGTAGATGATCTTCATCAGCGTGCTCTTGCCGGCGCCGTTCTCACCGAGCACGGCGTGGATTTCGCCCGGCATCACGGTGAGATTGACGTCGGCGTTGGCCACCACCGAGGGATAGATCTTGGAGATGCCCAGCATCTGCAAGCGCGGTTCAGTCATCTGCCGGTCCTTTATCGTATACAAATTGGATACACGTCGAATACCTGAACAGACGCAATTAACATGCCACCGCTACCTCGTACTGCGCATGCCGCTTGAGCGTGCGCCCTGCACTAAAGCGGGATGCAAAGCTCCCCAAAAGCGTGCGGGTGGATGCAAAAACAAAGTGGTTTCGTACACAATCGTGCGGCGTTTTTGGGGCTGCCGCTAGCACGCTTCCTGCTTTACACGGCTAGCACTACTCTATGGAGCCCCACCATGCCCGACCCGCGCCCAGCCGATCCAGCTGCCGTCAAACGCGGTACCACCGCGATCGACATGCGTATCTACAAGGCGGTTGTCACTGCCGTGATGAGCCACCGCCTGCCGCCCGGCACCCACCTGGGCGAAGCCGATTTCTGCGAACTCTATCAAGTGAGCCGCACCACCGTGCGCAAGGCGCTGCAACGGCTGGCGCATGACCACATCATCGAGCTGCGGCCCAATCGCGGCGCGGTGATCGCCTCGCCCACGCCGCAGGAGGCGCGCGAGATTTTCGCCGCCCGCCGCGCGCTGGAAAGAGAGATCGTGCCGCTGGTGATACGCCATGCCACGCCCGAATCACTGAAGCAGATCCGCGCCGCGCTGGCAGCCGAAGACACGGCGCGCCGCAGCGGCGACCGCGCTGCCTGGATACGCCTGGGCGGCGAGTTCCACCTGCTGCTGGCGCGCCTGGCCGGCAACCACGTGCTGCTGCGCTTCATGGGCGAGCTGGTGTCGCGCTGCTCGCTGATCATCGCGCTCTACGAAACCCCGGGCAGCGCCATGTGCGAGAACGACGAACACCAGGACCTGGCCACCCTGATCGAACAGGGCAAAGTCAACCAGGCGATCCACCTGATCGAGCACCACCTGCTGGCGATCGAAGCGCGCCTGCACCTGGCGGGCCAGGACCGCAAGGTGAACCTGGCGCAGGCGCTCAAGGGACTATGAACCCTGGCCTGATCCTTGCTAAAGAGGTAGGCAGGAAAGCAACCTGCCTTTTACTTCACCGGAGCCCGCACATGCCACGTCGTTCACGTCTGATCCGCTGCACCGCAGTTCTCGCAGTCCTTGCCGCCGGCGCTGTCGGTACCACCCACGCAGCCGACTGGAGCGACACGTCGCTCAGCTACCGCTACGGCACCAAGTTTGCCGAGCCGTTCAACGAGAACGACATTACCAAGAACATCGTCAACTTCAGCCACGCTTCCGGCTACAAGTACGGCAAGAACTTCTTCAGTGTCGATTTGCTGATGTCGTCCAATCTCGATCCTTCGTCGGCCGGTTCCAACAGCGGCGCCCACGAGGCGTACGCGGTGTACCGCCACACGCTGGACTTCGGCAAGATCGCCGGCAAGAGCTACGCCTTCGGTCCGGTACGCGGCGTGGGCGCCACCGCCGGCTTCGACTACAACAGCAAGACCGACGCCGGCTACAACTCCAAGAAGCGCATGGTGGTCGCTGGCCCGACGTTGATGCTCGACGTGCCCGGTTTCCTCGACGTGAGCCTGCTGGCGATCTGGGAGTCGAACGCGCCATACAGCACCTTCACCAACCAGGCCACGCCGCGCTACTCGTACAAGACCCACGCCATGCTGACCGGCGCCTGGGCCATCCCGTTCGACTTCGGCCTGCCGCTGAGCTTTGAAGGCTATGCCAACTTCATCACCGCCAAGGGCAAGAACGAATTCGGCGGCGGCACCGCGCCGGAAACCAATATCGACATGCAGATCATGTACGACATGAGCGGCGCCGTCGGCGCGGGCGAGAACACCTTCAAGGTCGGCGTCGAGTACCAGTACTGGAAGAACAAGTTCGGCAACCCGGACCGCAACAACAACGGCGCCACCGCCCGCACGCCGATGGTCCGCGCCGAATATCACTTTTAATTTACCCTTCGAGGAAGACGCATGATGAATCGCCGCACCGTATTGACCGCCATCGCCGCCGCCTGCACCCTGGCCGCCGCCATCCCGTCGTTCGCCGCCGAGCCGTTGAAGGTGGGTTTTGTCTACGTGGGCCCGGTCGGCGACGCCGGCTGGACCTACGCCCACGACCAGGGCCGCCTGGCGCTGGAAAAAGCCCTGGGCGCGCAAGTGAAAACCACCTTCGTGGAAAACGTGCCGGAAGGCGCCGACTCCGAACGCGTGATCCGCAAGCTGGTCGCCGAAGGCAACAAGCTGATTTTCACCACGTCGTTCGGCTACATGAACGCCACCGAAAAAGTGGCCAGGTCGGCGCCCGGCGTGACCTTCATCCACGCCACCGGCTTCAAACGCGCCAAGAACCTGGCCACGTACGAATCGCGCTTGTACGAAGGCTCTTACCTGAACGGCATCCTGGCCGGCAAGATGACCAAGTCGAACACGCTCGGCTTCGTCGCCTCGTTCCCGGTGCCGGAAGTGATCCGCAACATCAACGCGTTTACGCTCGGTGCGCAAAGCGTGAACCCGAAAATCAAGACCAAGGTGATCTGGGTGAACTCGTGGTACGACCCGGCCAAGGAACGCCAGGCGGCAGAGACCCTGGTGGCGCAAGGCGCGGACGTGATGGCGCAAAACACCGACTCGCCGGCCACGCTGCAAGTGGCGCAGGAAAAAGGCGTGTACGCGTTCGGCTGGGATTCCGACATGTCGCGCTTCGCCCCCAAGGCGCATCTCACCGCCGCCACCAACGACTGGTCGGGCTATTACATCGACGCGGCCAAGGCGGTGATTGCCGGCACCTGGAAGACCAGCGACTACCGCGGCGGCCTGAAGGAAGGCATGGTCAAGATGTCGAAGCTGAACGCGGTGGTGCCGGCTGACGCGGCCAAGCTCTACGAGGAGAAAAAGGCTGCGCTTACCGCCGGCACGTTTGCCCCGTTCACCGGCCCGATCAAGGATCAAACGGGCGCCATCAAGTACGCCGCCGGCGTGCGTGCGCCGGAAAAAGACGTGATCTCGATGAACTTCTACGTGCAGGGCGTCGATGGCAAGATTCCAAAGTAAGGAGCACACCATGACCGCCATCGCCACCGCCCAGGACCACGCTTTTCTGACCGAAGTACTGGCGCTGGCGCAGCGCTCGCGCGACGAGGGCCACCATCCGTTTGCCGCCATGGTGGTGGCGGCGGACGGCACGGTGATTTCGTCGGCGATGAACGCATCGTCGTCCGACCGCACCGCGCACGCCGAGATGAACGCGCTGCGTCTCGCTTCGCAACAGTACGGCCCGGCCGAACTGGCCACGGCCACGCTGTACGCCAACGCCGAACCGTGCGCCATGTGCAGTGGCGGCACCTACTGGAGCGGCGTCGGGCGAGTCGTGTACGCGCTGTCGGAAGCGAGCCTGCTACAACTGACCGGTAGCGATCCCGAAAATCCGACCCTGGCGCTGCCGTGTCGGACCGTGTTCGCAGCCGGCCAGCGCCCGACCGAGGTGATCGGGCCGCTGCGCGAGGACGAGGCGCGGCTGGCGCATGCGGGGTTCTGGAAGAACCCGGAAAATGATTAATTAGACAAGGTTGTTGCTCTGAAGTGATGTATTGGGGCCACAACCGTGGCCGGCAGGCGCGCGCGTTCGCCGGCCACAACGACTTCAATTGCTAATTTGTCTTAATCGGATCACAGTATCACCCTGAACCAGGCATCACGCGATGCGGGGGAGATAACTATGACGACATTACAACTACTAGCCGCCACAGCGGCGACGGTCGGCAGCCTGTCCATGGCGCCGGCACAGGCCCAGACACCACCTGCCGACATGGCCGTGCACATGACGGCCAAGGCAGCCGTGTCCACGCCCTATTCCGATGCCTATGTGCGGCGTTCAATGCGTCAGCCCAAGCGTGATGCCGGTCCAGCGGCAGCGTCGGGCGCCGCGCCGATCTTGCTGCGCCTGCAGCCGATGCAGAATCTCAAGAAGCGCTTCACCGATGCCGACCTCGATCACAGCGGCACCCTGAACCGCGAAGAAGCGCACCAGGCCGGGCTGTCGGTGGTCGAGAAAAACTTCGACAACATCGACACCGCCCAGCGCGGCCACGTCACCATCGACGACCTCAACGCCTACCTGGTCCGCCGCCGCGAAGAAGCCAATTCCCGGTAATCAGATTGGTGGCGCGTCCGAGCGTGGCAAGGCGAGCGTGAAGACTGCGCCCTCGCCCGGCACGCTGCGCACGGTCAGGCTGCCCTGGTGCACCTCGGCCAGTTCGCGCGAGATGTACAGGCCCAGGCCCAGGCCGGACGGCACTTCGTTGCCCACGCCGCGCTCGTACGGTTCGAAAATTTTCTGTTGCAGCTCGGGTGCGATGCCCGGGCCCTGATCGCGTACCTCGACCAGCACCTGCTCTTCCTGCACCGTCAGCACGACCGACACCGGCATCTGGGCGCCGTAGCGCATGGCGTTGGTGAGCAGGTTGACGACGATCTGCTCGATGCGGAACTCGTCCCACCAGCCCGACACCGGCGTGCCGGCATCGAGGCCGATGCTGCAGCCGGCGGTCGACGCTTGCGGCGTCAGGTCATGCACGACCCGCCGCAGCAAGCCCGACATTTCCACCCAGCCCGGCCGCAGCGACAATTTGCCGGACCGGATGCGCGAAACGTCGAGCATGTCGTCGATCAGGCGGATGATGCTCTGGATCTGGCGGTCGTCGCGCGCGACCATGCGCTGCAACTGCTCGGCGCCGAAGGCCGCCATGTTGCCGCGCTCGAGCTGCATCTTGCGCAACTGGGTTTCCAGGTACAGGGTGTTGAGCGGGGTACGCATCTCGTGCGAGACCATCGACATGAATTCGTCGCGCATGGCCAGCGCGCGCTGCAACTGCCCTTGCGCCACGTTCAGTTCGGCCAGCATGGCTTCCTGTGCCTGGCGTGCCTGTTCCAGTGCCAGTACCTGGCGCCGCATGGCTTCGCGCTGTTCCCACAGCGCCACGAACACCTCGACCTTGCCGCGCACGGCGCGCGAATCGAGCGGCTTGTACAGCACATCGACCGCGCCGGCCTCGTAGCCCTTGAACGAGTAATTGAGTTCCTTGCCGGCGGCGGTGACGAAGACGATCGGGATTTGCCGGGTTTTCTCGGTGCCGCGCATCAGTTCGGCCAGCTCGAAGCCGTCCATGCCCGGCATCTGCACGTCGAGAAAGGCCATGGCAAAGTCGTGCTGGAGCAGCAGCGCCAGCGCTTCTTCACCGGAGCCGGCCTGGAAGATCTCGCGGCCCGGGCCCCGGATCACGGCGTTCAGGGCTTGCAGGTTTTCCGGCAGATCGTCGACGATCAGCAGTTTGGTCGGTTGCTCGGCTTGCATCAGTTCTTCTCCAGCTTCAACAGCAATGTATGGATCGCATCCAGCGGCAGCACCAGGTCGGGGCGGCGCACGCGGATCGCTTCCTGCGGCATGGTGGCCACTTCGGCATCTTGAGGGTCTTGCACGACAGTGAGGCCGCCGGCGCGGCCGATGGCCTCCATGCCTGCGGCGCCATCGTGGTTGGCCCCGGTCAGTAATACGCCCAGCAGGGCCGGCCCGTAGGCATCGGCCGCCGACTCCATCAGGATGTCGATCGACGGGCGGGCAAAATTGCGCGGCGCTTCGCAGCTCAGGGAAAAGCAGTAATCCGACTCGACAGACAAATGGTAGCCGGAACCGGCAAAGTACAGCGTCCCGGACGCCAGCGTTTCCTTGTCGGCCGCCTCGCGCACCGGCAGCGCCATGCGCTGGGCAAACACGTCGGCAAGCTGGCTCTGGCGGTTTTCCGGCACGTGCAGCACCGCCACCACGGCCGGCGCATACTGTTTCGGCAAACCCGGCAGCAGCTTGAGCAGCGCCCCAACGCCGCCGGCCGACGCGCCGATCACCACCGCCGCAATGCGGGTGCGATGGCTGGCCAGGACAGCGTCGATGGCGGTGAGGGCAAGAGCAGCGTCGAGCATGATCAGCGCTTGCGGAACAGCCGTTCGCGCTTGACGATCGGCTCGAAGGCGGGACCGTAGGCGGAAAAGTCGATGCTCTCCTTGCTGCCCAGTCCCAAAAAGCCGCGGTGGCACAGCGACTCGTGGAACAGGCCGAAGGCGCGCTCCTGCAATTTCTTCTTAAAGTAGATCATCACGTTGCGGCAGCTGATCAAGTGGGTTTCGGCAAACACCGCGTCGGTGGCCAGGCTGTGGTCGGCAAAGGTGACGTTCTCGCACAGCGCGCCGTCGAACAGGGCGGCGTTGTAGGCGGCCGTGTAGTAATCGGAAAAACTGCGGGTGCCGCCGGCGGCCTGGTAGTTGGCCGTGTACTCGCGCATGGCGTCGAGCGGGAACACGCCTTTGCGCGCTTTTTCCAGCGACTGCGGATTGATGTCGGTGGCGTAGATCATGCTGCGCTCGAGCAGGCCCTCTTCCTTGAGCAGGATCGCCATCGAATACACTTCTTCGCCGGTGCTGCTGCCGGCGATCCAGATCTTCAGCGACGGGTACGTGCGCAGCACCGGCATCACCTGTTCGCGCAGCGCCAGCCAGTAGCTGGGGTCGCGGAACATCGACGTCACCGGGATGGTCAGGTATTGCAGCAGCTGGCTGAAGGCGGCCGGTTCGTGCATGATGCGCGCCTGCAGCGCCGAGATGGTTTCACAGTCCATGTCGCGCATCGCATGCAGCACGCGGCGCTTTTGCGAAGCGCCCGTGTAGTCGCGGAAATCATAGCTGTACTTCATGTAGATGGCTTCCATCAACACTTTGATTTCGATGTCGGTGTCGGTGTGCATCTCAGGTCCGTTCGCCGTTGGGCATCCACACGCGCAACAGCGAGTACAGGCGCGACAAATCGATCGGCTTGGCCAAGTAGTCGCTGGCGCCGGCGGCCAGGCATTGCTCCTGGTCGTCCTTCATGGCTTTGGCGGTAATGGCGATGATCGGCAGGCGCTCGAAGCGGGCGTCGGCGCGGATGCGGCGCGTCGCCTCCAGGCCGTCCATGCCCGGCATCATCACGTCCATCAGCACCAGGTCGATGTCCGGGTTGGCGTCCATCTTCTCGATCGCTTCGAAGCCGTTGCGGCCCACTTCCACCAGCACGCCCTTCTGTTCAAGCGCGCTGGTGAGCGCAAAGATGTTGCGCACGTCGTCATCGACCAGCAGGATGCGCCGGCCCTCGAACACGCGGTCGCGCGAGCGCACCGTGCGCAGCATGGTCTGGCGCTCGGACGACAGGTCCGCCTCCACCTTGTGCAGGAATAGCGTGACTTCGTCGAGCAGGCGCTCCGGCGACCGGGCGCCCTTGATGATGATCGAGCGCGAATACTTGTGCAGGTCGGCTTCTTCCGCGCGCGACAGGTTGCGGCCCGTGTACACGATCACCGGCGGGAAGGCGGCCAGCTGCTCTCCTGCCATTTTTTGCAGCAGCTCGTTGCCCTGCATGTCCGGCAGTTTCAGGTCGATGATCATGCAGTCGTAGATGGTCGTGCGCAGCAGCGCCAGCGCTTCTTCGCCGGTGCCGACCGCGACGATTTCGACGTCATCGTCCGAGATCAGCTGCACCACGCTGTCGCGCTGGCGGTCGTCGTCTTCCACCAGCAGCACGCGCTTGATCTTTTGCGTGAGCTTGGTTTCGATCAGGCGGAACACGTCCACCAGCTGGTCGCGCGTGGCCGGTTTCAAGGCGTAGCCGATGGCGCCCAGGTGCAGCGCGGCTTCGCCGTTCTCGCTGCCGGAGACCACGTGCACCGGGATGTGGCGGGTGGTGGCGTCGTCTTTCAGCAGTTGCAGCACCGACAGGCCGGAGCGGTCGGGCAGGCGGATATCGAGCAGCACCGCGTCCGGGCGGTACTGGCGCGCCAGTTCCAGGCCCTCGTCGGCGTGGAAGGCCACCAGGCAGCGGTACTGCTTTTCGTGCGCCAGGTCGTACAGGATGCGGGCGAAGTTGGCGTCGTCCTCGATCACCAGCACGGTGCGACGGCTGGCGACGCCGTGGGGCACGGCGTCGATCTCGTCGCGGTCGTCCTCGAACGGGCGCACGCGCGGTGGCGGCGGCTCGGTTGGCGCTGCGGCCGGCTTCGGCGCCATCGCCTTCCATGGCGCGGCAGCTGGAACGGACACTGGCTGCAGCACCGCGGGAGCATGGGTATGACCGTCTGCATCGAGCTCGGCCGGCGCGCTGGCGCTGCCCAGGCGCGGACCGGCCTCGGGCGCGGTAAACGCCAGCGGCATGGTCAGGGTGAAGCAGCTGCCTTGTCCCACTTCGGATGCCAGGCTGATGCTGCCGCCCAGCAGATGCGCCAGGTCGCGCGAAATCGACAGGCCCAGGCCGGTGCCGCCGTACTTGCGGCTGGTGGTGCCGTCGGCCTGCTGGAAGGCGTTGAAGATGCCGAGCTGGTCTTCCGGGCGGATGCCGATGCCGGTGTCGTGCACCGAGAATGCCACGGCGTCGCTGCCCACGCGCTCGAGGCTCAGCGTGATCTGGCCGGTGCTGGTGAACTTGAGCGCATTCGACAGCAGGTTTTTCAGGATCTGCTCGAGGCGCTGGCGGTCGGAGACCATGTGCGGCGGCACGTCGTCGGCCACCTGCACCTGGAACGCCAGTTTCTTTTGCTGGGCCAGCGGCTCGAACACCATGCCCATGCCTTCGGCCACGTGGCGCAGCGACAGCTGCTCGGGCACCAGTTCCAGCTTGCCGGCCTCCACCTTGGAGATGTCGAGAATGTCGTTGATCAGGTTGAGCAGGTCGTTGCCGGCCGAATAAATGGTGTTGGCGAAGCGCACCTGCTCGTCGTTGAGGTTGCCGAGGCTATTTTCCGACAGCAGCTTGGCCAGGATCAGCGAGCTGTTCAACGGCGTGCGCAGCTCGTGCGACATATTCGCCAGGAACTGCGATTTATACTGGCTGGCGCGCTCGAGTTCGGCGGCGCGGTCTTCCAGGTCCTGCTGCGCCTGCGTGAGGGCGGCGTTTTTCTGGTCGAGCGCCTGGCCCTGCTCGGCCAGCTGTTCGTTGGTCTGTTCGAGTTCGGCTTTCTGGTTTTCCAGGCTCGCTTGCGATTCTTCCAGCACGCGCGATTGCTCTTCCAGTTCCTCGTTGGCGGTGCGCAGTTCTTCCTGCTGCACTTGCAGTTCTTCGTTCAGCTGCTGGGTTTCGGCCAGCACTTCCTGCAGACGCTGGCGCGAATGACTGGCTTCGATGGCGTTGCCGATATTGCCCTTGACCAGGTTGAGGAAATCGACGTCGCGGGTAGTGATTGGGCGCAGCAGGCCCAGTTCCACCACGCCATTGATCACGCCGTCGTTGTCGAGCGGGGCCAGCATCACGCTGGCGGCCGGACCGGTGCCCAGGCCCGAGCTGACCTGGATGTAATCGACCGGCACCTGGTCGAGGCGGATCAGGCGCCGTTCCAGCGCCGCCTGCGCCACCAGCGTTTCGGACGGATGCATTTTCTGTTCGCGTGCGTCCCACTCGGCCGAGAAGCCGTACGACGCTACCCGGTGGAAGCTGCCGTCCGGTGCGCGCAGGTACAGCGCGCCGACGACGACGTCCATGTAGCGCGCCAAAAATTGCAGCAGCGCTGACGACAGTTGCGGCAGCGCCATCTGGCCGATGCCCTGCTGGGCCAGCTCGCTCTGGCCGGTGCGCAGCCACGCCTGCTGTTGCAGCAGGTCGGCGTGCTCGGTGTGCTGCAACAGGACGTCGTTGTAGACGCGGGACAGGCCCAGCAGCTCGCGGCGGCCAAACCAGGCCAGCGCGCCGCCCACGCCCAAGGTCAGCAGCAGGTACACGGCCGCCACCACGATGGTGACGGTGCGCGCGGTATCGTTGCGCTCCTGGCGCATGCGTGCTTCGGTGCTGATGAAGGCGTCGAGCAGGCGGCGGATCTCGTCGAACTGGGTTTTGCCACGCGCGGTTTTGACCGGCCCGGTGACGTCGCCGTTGGCCGCCCGTATCGCGACCATTTCTTGCGCATACTTGTCCCAGCCGGCGTGCTGGGCCTGGATATTGCGCAGCCGGTCCACCTGGGCCGGGTTGTCTTCCACCAGTTGCAGCAAGGTCTCGATGCTGGCCTTGACCTTGGGCTTGGACAGCACGTACGGTTCCAGGAACGCCTCGTCGCCGGCCAGCAGGTAACCGCGCATGCCGGTTTCCATGTCGACCATCTGCTTGCTGATCTCGTTGGCGCTGCCGATTACCCGTTCGCTGTGTTCGACCCAGTTCATGGTCGTGATCAAATAGATCAGCAACACGACAAATACGCCGGCGCTGACAACGCCGGACGCCAGCGGCAAGGTGATGTTGCGGGCAAGGATGCGGCGGAACGACTGGTCGTCCATCGACGATTTGTTAGGCATGATGCGGACCAAGATATCTTGTGAAGCGAGAAGTTTATCGCATTTACAAGCTTGATAAGGCAGCCCGCCAATCGTGCGGCAGAGAAATAACTGCCGCACGATTGTTACTATTGCCAGATCACCCCATCGGCGCGCACCGTGGTGCGGTTGAGGATGCGCCGGCTGTCACCCGTCAGCGGTGTGGCCTTGTGGGCGACCCGCAAATTATCGGCCACCACCACGTCGCCGGGCAGCCAGTGATGGCGGTAGCTGGCGCCGGGGCGCGAATAGTGGCGGTCGATCGCAGCCATCACTTCGCGCGACTGTGCGCTGTTGTAGCCGAGCACGCCAGCGGTCAGGCCCACGTTCAGGTACAGGGCCGGCACGTCGGTGTGCGGATGGCGCAGCACCAGCGGGTGCACCACGCCGTTGCGGTGGGCGGTCGTCAAGGCGTCGAATTCCGCGCGGATTTCGTCGTTGAGCTCGGCGTAGGCCTGCTGCAAGTCGGTAAACAGCGTATCGCCGCCCTGGTCCGATTGCACCACCGTGTACCAGAAACTGACCGGGGTCGGATCGTCGCGGAACGAGCCGTCCGAGTGCCAGTAGCGGCCCACCTCGACGTGGCCGTCCTCGGGCCGGCTGGCCACGCGGAAGATTTCCGGCACGCCCGGTAATTGTCCGCGCACGGTGGGAAACACTTCCAGCGTGCCGAACAGGCGGGTGGCGGCCAGTTGCTGCTCGGGCGCCAGGGTCTGGCCGCGGATCACCAGCAAGCCGTGCTCGACCAGAGCGGCGCGCAGGTCGCGGCCCATGGCGGGGTTGGCGTCGCGCAGGTCCAGCCCTTCGATGGTGGCGCCGAATCCTTCAGTATGTGCAGTGAGTTTCATATGGCCTCCTCAGCCGTGAATGGTTGAAACCACTATAGATCGGCTGGGCAGTGCTGATAATATGGGCGCCATCGCATACACCTTTGCGCACTGCGCAACGCCACCATGGATCGCTTCGCCGAACTCAACGCTTTCAGCCTGGTCGCCAGTCACGGCGGCTTTTCCGCCGCCGCCCGCCAGCTCGGTGTGGCCACCTCGTCGGTCACGCGCCTGGTCGATGCGCTCGAACAGCGCCTGGGCGCGCCACTGCTGAACCGCTCTACCCGCAGCATCACGCTCACCGACAGTGGCCGCACCTATCTCGAGCACGCCAACCAGATCCTGGCCGCGCTGGCCGAGGCCGACGATGCGGCCGGCGGCGGCGATGGCGAACCGCAGGGCCTGCTGCGGGTGGCAGCACCGGTCACGCTGGCGATCCGCTACCTGGCGCCCTTGCTGCCCGGCCTGGCCGAACGCTACCCGCGCCTGCGGCTCGACCTGCGCCTGGCAGACAGCGTGACCCACCTGGTCGATGAAGCGATCGACGTGGCGATCCGCATTGGCAGCCCGCCGCAACAGCCGAACCTGATCGCACGCAAGCTGGCCGGCCACCGCCGTCACATCGTGGCCAGCCCCGCCTATCTGGCGCACCATGGCACGCCGGGCACGCCGCAGGACCTGGCCGCCCACAACTGCCTGCAATTCGCCTACGGCGCCAGCCGCCACAGCTGGCACTTGCGCAGCGCGGACGAAACGGTGGAAGTGGAAGTGACCGGCACGCTCACGGTCAACAACAGCGAACTGCTGCGCCTGGCGGCCTGCGATGGCCTGGGCCTGGCGCTGCTGCCGGCCTGGCTCGTGCAAAGCGACCTCGACAGCGGCGCCCTGCTGGCCGTGCTGCCCGGGCACGAAGCCAACCCGGGCCAGATGGACATCGGCATCTACGCCGTGTACCCGGCCAGCCGGCGCGGTTCGGCCAAGATCCGCTTGCTGATCGACTTGCTGCAGGCGGCGTTGCCGGATGAGTAGCACAGTGGACTGGCATTGATTGACATACGCAGCGTATGCTAATAATATACGCTGCGTATGTAAAAGGATTGCCATGACCGCCCTCCCCCGTCGCACCCGTGCCGACATGATCGAAGCAACCCGCGCCAGGCTGATCGCCACGGCGCGCCGCGCGTTTGCCGAACAGGGCTATGCCCAGACCTCGATGGACCAGTTTACCGCTGCCGCTGGCCTCACGCGCGGCGCGCTGTACCACCACTTCGGCAGCAAGGAGAAATTGCTGCTGGCGGTGATCGACCAGCTCGAAGCTGAAGTGGCCGTGCAACTGCAGGCCAAAGCCGACGCCGCGCCCACGCCCTGGCTGGCGCTGCGTGCGCGCTGTTGCGGTTACCTGGAACTGGCGCGGGTGCCGGAGCTGCGCCGCATTATCTTGCAGGATGCCCGCGCCATGTTCGGCGACGTACCGCAGGTCCATCAAAGCGCCGGCGTTGCCGTGCTCGAACGCGAACTGCAGGCACTGATCGACGCCGGCACGGCGGCGCCCGGCCACGCCGGCGTGCTGGCGCGCATGTTGTACGGCGCAGTGACGGAGGCGGCGTTCTGGATCGCCGAAGCATCCGGCGACGGTGCTGACGATGCCAATGCCGAGGTCCGCCTGGCAGTGTCGATTGCCAGCCTCGACCAACTGTTGCGCGGCCTGCTGGCGCGCTGACCTTCTCACCTTCGAAAGACCCCACCATGCAATGGCAAGGCACACCCCACCGCTTTGGCGCGCTCGCCAAGTTGTTCCACTGGACCAGCGCGGCTGCCTTCATCGGCGCGTACATCGTGGTCTATTACGTGATCTGGTTCATGGATGACGAGCAGCCGGAAAGCCTGGTCGTGCTCAATGTGCACTGGATGCTGGGCATCCTGGTCGGCGCGCTGGTGCTGCCGCGCCTGCTGTGGAAACTGCTCGATGTGCAGCCCGACGATGCGCCGGGATCAAAGCTCGAGCACCAGCTCGCGCGCCTGGCGCACTGGGGCTTGTATGCGCTGCTGATCGTGATGCCGCTGACCGGCTATGTCGGCACCAGCATGGCGACTGACTTCGGCCTGTTCAGCGTGCCGTCGTTTCGCGATACCGGCTTGTTCCACTGGATGACGGCGACGTTCGGCCTGACCTGGGAAGGATTCGAAGCGCCGGTGGACATGGTCCACCATGTCGTGGGCAAATGGGTGGCGTGGGTGGTGGTGGTGCTGCACGTGGTGGCAGCGCTGTTCCACCACCTGGTGCGCAAGGACCAGGTGCTGGTCCGCATGCTGCCCGGGCAGCAGCAAGGACCAGCCCCGCTAGCGCTTAATGCGCGGCAGCGACAGGCTCGGCCTTGATCTGCTTGCGCAGCCTGGCCACCTCGCCCGCACTGACCGCCGACGCCTGGTTACCCCAGTTCTGGCGCACGAAGGTGACCAGTTGCGCGGTCTCCTCGTCCGACAGGCGCCAGGCAAAGCCCGGCATGCCCAGGTTCGATGGCGCGGCCTGGGTTGACGGCAGCGTACTGCCTTCCAGGATCAACTTGATCAGCGACGTCGCATCGTCCGACAGCACGCTCGGGTTGCCGGCCAGCGCAGGGAATACCTTGCCGTTCGATTTGGCGTCGGTGCGGTGGCAGGCCGCGCAGTTGTCGAGGTACAACTGGGCGCCACGGCCGTCTTCACGGCCAGACTTCAGTGCCAAGGCGGTGACGTTGCTCTCCTTGTACGCCGCCTTTTCAGCCGGTCCCGCCGACAACGACTTCAGGTAGGCGGCCATGGCCGTCAAGTCCTCTTTGGTCATGTGCTGGGTGCTGTGCGACACCACTTCCGCCATCGGCGTGCCCACCACGGCCGAGTGGTCGTTGCGCGCTTTCGACAGCGTATCGACGATGTCCTGCTCGCTCCAGCGACCGAGGCCGCCAGCGGGATTGCTACGCAGGTTGACCGCCAGCCAGCCATCGATCACCGGACCGCCGGACAGGTACGCCGGGCTCGATTCGTCCTGCGCCAGCTCCTGCATGGTCGAGGCGCGCGGCGTGTGGCAAGCGCCGCAGTGACCGAGGCCCTGCACCAGGTAGGCGCCGCGCGCCAGCATCGCGCTCTCGTACTTGTTCAGCACCAAGGGTGCTACCGGCGGCGCGTACATCTTGCGCCAGATTGCCAGCGGGAAGTTCAGCGACAGCGGCCAGCGGATGTCGCTGGCGCGGTTGGCGTTCGCTACCGGCGCCACGCCGTGCATGAAGTACGCGTACAGCGCACGCAGGTCGTCGTCGCTGATCTTGGCGTAGGACGGATACGGCATGGCCGGATACAGCGTGCCGCCGTTGGGCGTGATGCCGTGGCGCACCGCGCGGTCGAAATCGTCGAGGCTGTAGTTGCCGATGCCGGTCGCCTTGTCGGGCGTGATGTTGGTGCTGTACAAGGCGCCAATCGGGGTGGCCATCGACAGGCCGCCGGCAAACTGCTTGCCGTCGGGCGCCGTGTGGCAGGCGATACAGTCGCCGGCGGTGGCGATGTACTTGCCCTTCTCGATCAGCTGGGCGCTTGGCGCGGCCAGATTGACGGCGCCGGGACCGATGTTCCTGGTCGGCGTCGCTTGCGAGGCGTACATATACGCGCCGCCCACGCCGATCACGGCCAGGCCGACGGCAGCGATTAAAACTTTTTTCACAGTGTTCATGCGCACTCCTTAAGCCTGGACCAGCGGGCCGGGGTTCTTCAAATACAGCTCGCGGATGGCCGTGGCGGCCCAGTACGTCAACGCGCCGACCATGCCGGTCGGGTTGTAGCCGTTGTTTTGCGGGAAGGCGTTGGCGCCAGGCGCAAACACGTTCGACACGTCCCACGACTGCAAATAACGGTTCAGCGCCGACGTCTTCGGATCGCTGCCCATGATGGCGCCGCCGCACGTGTGGGTGGACTGGTACTGGGTGATGTTGTAGTGCGAGCCGTCTTTCTTGGCGTCGCCCTTCATCGCTTTCGGGCCCAGCACCTTGCACATGTCGGTGGCTTTTTCCACCAGGTATTGCGACGCCTTGATTTCGTTATCGTGCCAGTCGAAGGTCATGCGCAGCAGCGGACGGCCGAAGGCGTCCTTGTAGGTCGGGTCGAGATCGAGGTAGGCATCGTCGTACGACATGCACGAGCCTTGCACCTCGTAGTAGAACGAATGCAGGAACGAATCCTTGACGCCCTTTTTCCAGGCGCTGCCCCAGTTCGGTACGCCCGGCTCGGTCTGGATGCCGCGCACCGGACCGGCGCCCGGCTGGCGCGCCCAGATGATGCCGCCGCCGATGTAGCCGGTCTTGGCGCTGTCGTTGCGGTTGCCGTTCAAATCGTCGAACGTGGCGCCGCCGCCGCCGATGCCGATGAAGCCGTTGGCATGCACGCTCTGGTCGTAGAACATCACCACGCGGTTGAGGTTCTGGTACGAGTAGTTGCGGCCCACGGTGCCGGTCCTGGTAGCCGGATCGTACGGCTTGCCGATGCCCGACACCAGCATCATGTGCACATTGAACAGCGAGAAAGCGCACAGCAGCACCAGGTCGGCCGGCTGTTCGGTCTCGCGGCCCTGGGCGTCGAGGTAGGTCACGCCGGTAGCTTTTTTCTTGTCGCCGGTGAGGTTCACTTTCAGCACTTGCGCCAGCGTGCGCATTTCGAAATTCTTGCGCCCTTTGAGGACCGGGAAGATGCAGATGTTCGGGCTGGCTTTCGAATAATTGAGGCAGCCGTAATCGGAGCAGAAACCGCAGGCGTTGCACGGACCCATCTGGCAGCCGTACGGATTGGTGTATACGCCAGAGGCGTTCGATGCCGGGATCGGGAACGCGTGGTAGCCCTTCTCCTTGGCTGCTTTATAAAACCACTCGGCGCCCAGATAGTTGGGGTTCGGTCCCAGCGGATACTCTTTCTTGCGCGAGCCTTCGAACGGGTTGCCCCCTTCGCTGACCTGGCCGTTGAGCATACCGGCCTTGCCGGACGTGCCGCACACGTATTCGAAGTGCTCGAAGTGCGGTTCCAGCTCGTCGTAGCTGACCGGGAAATCCTGCACCGTCATGTTGGCGGGGATGAATTTCTTGCCATAGCGCTGCTCGAGATTGCTGCGCACGGTGAAGTCTTCGGGCAAGGCGCGGAAGTGCGCGCCCGACCAGTGCGAACCGGCGCCGCCGACACCGGTGCCGGGCTTGAACGAACCCATCTGGCGATACGGCACGGCAACATCATTGACGCTGTGGCGGGCAGTGACGGTTTCCTTGGCCAGCGATTGCAGGTACTTGCGGTGGACCGAGCCCTCGAGCTCATCGACCACGCGCGGGTAGGCGAAGTCCGGTTGCGTATCGCGGTCCGGACCGCGTTCGAGGATGACGACCGACAGGCCGGCATCGGTGAGTTCCTTGGCCATGATGGCGCCGGTCCAGCCGGCGCCGACGATGACGGCGTCTACTTTGTTTTTTACGATGCTCATGTTTTTCCTTGTATTCCCACGCAACTAAGCCCGACGGCCGGAGAGGTCCACCGGACCTATCGGATACGGCTTGTCGCGCACTTCGACCCAGTCGAGGTAATCGGCGCGCATGCCGGGGTAGCCGATCATTTTCCAGGCGCCCATGTTCTTGTTGCCGCCGTGCTTGGGGTCGGCAAAATAGCCGTTGCGCACTTCGGTCAGCAGGTTGGAGAAGAACAGCTTGGACGAGATATCCTCGAACTTGAGCTCGCCCTTTTCAGCAGCTTTCAGCAAGTCTTCCTGCGCCTTCTTGTCCAGGTCGCCGAATACCTTGCCCGGGTTCTGGCTGGTAACGTAACCGTCGAATGCCCTGATGCCCACGCGGATAATGTCGCGCAGCGCCAGCTTGCCCTGGTAGCCGAACTCGGGCGCGGCCTTCAGGTACGGGCCCTGCATGTACCAGATGTCGCCTGCCGCGTACGGGGTTTGCATGTGGCGGTCGAGAAATTCGAGCACGCCCGATTCGATGGCGCCGGGGCCGTGTTCGTCGTGCGGGATCAGGCGGTCGACTGCGGCGCCCAGGAACTTCCATTCATTGGCGTTGAAGAACGACGGGATGTAGTCGTTCGGCTTGCCTTCCGGCGCGTTGGCATCGGCCGCGTGCGCCGGTTGCAGCGCGCGCACGGCGCCGGCAGCACCGGCCACCCCCATCGGGATGAATACCATGCTCTTGATCAGACTACGCCGCGACCGCGACTGGGTGTCGTCAGACATTTGCTTTCTCCTAGTTGTAAATGACGGGCGACGCACTGCGCGCCTCCCACCGATAACCGACCCCGTAGACGGCTGAAATCGCTTCAGCCAGGCCAGCTTCCTCCAGCTTGCGGCGCAGGTTTTTTACGTGCGTGTCGATCGTGCGGTCATGCACGATGCGCCGGTCCTCGTACACGCCGCTGCGCAAGTCATCGCGTGACATGGCTCTACCGGGCGCGTCGCGCAACATTTTGAGCAGGCGGAATTCCACCGGCGTGAGCGGCAGCTCGGCGCCGTGCCAAAAGGCGCGCACGCCCTGCTCGTCGATCTGCAAGCCCGGCTTGGGGCTACCAGCGGGACGGCGGCGCAGCACCGCGCGCACGCGGGCCACCACTTCGCGCGGGCTGAAGGGCTTGCAGATGTAATCGTCGGCGCCGCCGTCGAGGCCGTCCAGGCGGTCCTCCTCCTGGGCGCGCGCGGTCATCATGATGATCGGGATGTCGCTCGACGCCCGCAGCGCGCGGCACAAGGTCAAGCCGTCAATGCCGGGCAACATCCAGTCGAGCAGGATCAGGTCGACGTCGCCGGCGGCCACCGTGGCCTGTACCGCCAGGCCGTCGTGCTGGGCCGTCGCGCGGTAGCCGGCCGCCTGCAAGTAGCTGACCAGCAGCCGCGCCAGGCGCAGCTCGTCTTCGACCACCAGCACGTGCTGGGCGCTCATGGTTGCTTCTCCGCCAGCGGCAGCGCGATGGTGATGCACAGGCCGCCCGGCGTGGCGTGCGTCGCGGTGATGTCGCCGCCGTGGGCGGTGACGATGCTGCGGCAGATCGATAGCCCCAAACCGCTGCCGCCGGTGGCGCGGGTACGGGCCGTGTCGCCGCGCCAGAAGCGTTCGAACAGCATCGGCAGCGCAGCGTCGGAGACGCCGTGGCCGTTGTCGGTGATGGTGAGCAGCGCCTGCTGGCGCAGTACGTGCAGCGCAATGCGCAGTTCGGTCGCGCCGTCGGCGTGGCGCAGCGCGTTGTTGAACAGGTTGCGCAGCAGCTGGCGCAGGCGGATCGTGTCACCCTCCACCATCAGGTGCGGCAGCATCCCTGCCTGGACGGTCATGCCGGCGTGCGCCAGCGGCTCGCGCCATTTGGTCAGTTCGCTCTCGAGCAGGCCGCCCAGGTCGAGCGGCTCGCGCTGGTAACCAAAAGCACCCACTTCGGACAGGGTAATCTGGCGCATGTCGTCGACCAGCCGGGTCAGCGTGGCCACTTCGTCCTGCAGCAACACCACGCTGGCGGTGTTGGTAGGTTCGATGCCGTCTTCCATCGCTTCCAGCTGGGCCTGCAGCACGGACAAGGGCGTGCGCAACTCGTGCGACAGGTCGGCCATGAAATGGCGGCGCAGCACCTCGTTGCTCTCGAGGGTGGCGGCCATGATGTTGAAGTTGTGCGCCAGCGTGCCCAGCTCGTCGCGCTGGCCGCGCGGCACCCGCACCGCGTAGTCGCCAGCGGCCACCTTGGACGCGGCATGGATCAGGCGCCGCGTGGGCGCGACGAAGCTGCGCGCCAGCAGCAAGGCGGCCAGGGCGGCCAGCACCAGCGTGGCCAGGCCGATCAGCACGCTGTCGCGCTGCTGCTGCAACAGAAAGCCTTGCTCCGCTTCCTCCTGCAAGCCGCGCAGCGGCGCGCCGACCAGGGTGGCGACCGGCACGCCCTCGACCAGCACCGGCTGGTAGCGCAAGGACGGTCCCGTTTGCAGGTTGCCGGCCAGGTGGTTGCCCTGCATGTCGAACAGGCCGAGCCGGCGCGGCGCCTTGTCGGGCACGGCGTAATAGATCGAGTTGCCGCCGGCATCGGTATCGTTGCTGTCGCGTGGCGCGGTGGCGCGTTCGCGGCCGATGGCGCCGGTGGTGCGTTCCCAGGCGGCGCGGTTGCCGCGCATGAACTGCCAGTTGCCGCCATGTTCCTGGTAGGCCTGGGCCAGTTCTTCGGCCATGGCCTCCATGCGGCGCGATTCGACCTCGTTCAGGTAGCCCTGGAAGCCGCGCTGAAAACTCCAGCGCGTGCCGAAGCCGACGCCAACCGCCGTGAGCAGGCTGACAATCAACAGCGACAAAAACAGACGAGCGGTAATACCGATTTTAACCATCGGTATATTTAGCCACGCGCGACCGCGCACAACAAGACCGCACGAACAATTGCGAATGATTCTTCACAGAAACTTCACAATTGTGTGGCCGATTGGTCACCGCCCCACATTCACTGGTCGAGGATGACGATCGGCTGGTCCTTCTCCACCAGGTACGTGGCCAGCTCGGATGTGACGCCGGTGCCGATATTTTTCGCCGAGTGCACGGCGCCGGCAGGAATGTATAGCGACTGGCCCGCGCGCAGGCGGATGATCTTGCCGCCCATCTCGTATTCGATCTCCCCGCTGAGCACGTAGGCGATTTCCACGCCCGGGTGCGAGTGCTTGGGGAATGACGCGCCGGGACGGAAGTCCACCCGCACCTGGATCGCCTGGCGCGTGCTGTCGAATGCCTGGCGCACGGTCTCGGTCCGGGCGATGCCTTGAGCGTCAAAAGCGGGCGCTGGCAGCGCCGCAGCGTGACTGTGACCGTGATCGTGGTCAGGCGCTTGCGCCAGGGCGGGGGCCGGGGCGGCGGCGCTGGCGAAGCAGGCGGCGGCGATGGCGGTGACAGCGGTTTTCAGCAGAGCATTCATGATTTTTCCTTGGGTGAGTAAATTGGGCGGTTGAGGCGAGCGCTCAACCAGGTTCGGCCAGCAGCGCGCGGATGGTCTTCTCGGTTTCTGCATAGGCGCCCTCGCCGAAATGTTGATAAACGATCTGGCCGCGCTTGTTGACCAGGTACACCGCCGGCCAATAGCGGTTGTTATAGGCCTGCCAGGTCTGGTAGCCGTTGTCCTGCGCCACCGGGTAAGTGATGCCGAAGCGCGTGATGGCAGCCTGCACGTTGGCGGTGGACCGCTCGACCGGGTACTCGGGCGTGTGCACGCCGACCACGACCAGTCCCTGGTCGCGGTACCGCGCGTGCCAGGCCTGCACATGCGGCAGCGTGCGGATGCAGTGGATGCAGGTGTAGGTCCAGAAATCGACCAGCACCACCTTGCCGCGCAGCTGCGCGATCGACAGCGGGGGCGAGTTGAGCCAGCGGTCGATGCCGGCCAACGCAGGAGCGGGCTGCGGCGGCACCGGCGCGGCGTGGGCGCCAGTGGCGGACAGCGCAGCAGCGGCGAGTACGAGGGCAGGCACGAGGTTGAGGAGATAGCGCACGGTAAATCCTTTCAAGGGGAAACGAGGTTGGCAAGGCGGGCATACAGCAAGGCGTCGTACTGGAAATGAAACAGCAAGGCAGTAGCCACGATCAGCACGCCGAAGCCCTGCTGCAGGCGGTCGGTATAGCGCGCCACGACCGCGATGCGGCTGCGTGCCCAGCGCCCGCCGTAGGCGATCGCCAGCATGGGGATGGCGGCACCGCATGCATACAGCAGCAGCAAGGTGGCCGACCAGGTCACATCCGGCGCGGTGGCCACCAGCACCAGGATCGAGGCGAGCACCAGACCGGCGCACGGGGTCCAGACCGCGCCCAGCGACATGCCCAGCAGCAGCGCGCCGATGGCGCCGGTGCGGTCATGCGGTCTGCTGTCCGGCAATAGCCCGGTGATATGGCGCAGCAGCCAGGCATAGGGTGCGCGCCACAACATGGCCAGGCCGGCCAGCAGCAGGATGGCAATGCCGAGCTGGCGCACCGTTTCGTGCGCCGTGACGAGGTGGCGCGACGCGCCGGCCAGCAGCATCCCCAGTCCCGCAAACGCCAGCACGAAGCCGGCCACGATCAGCAACGGACGGCTGCGGCTGCCCTGGTTGAGGGTGGCGCCCAGTACGATGGGCAGGATGGGCAGCACGCACGGCGAGGCGATGGTCAGTACGCCGCCAGTGAGCGCCAGTGCGGCGTCGATCGATTCAGTCATGAGTCCTCCGTTTGGAAGACCGTATTTGACCGCGCCAGCGTATCTGGCCTGTGTCGGCCAGCGGCCTTTTTGCATGCCCGTGTGTCTGCGCGGCGGGCAGATACACTGTGAAACAAATTGGCTACGCCCTGCGGTAAGATCGCGGCATGGAAACTATCGACCACATCCTGATCGTCGACGACGATCGCGAGATCCGCGAACTGCTGGCGGCCTACCTGGAAAAAAACGGCATGCGCGCCACGGCAGTGGCCAACGGTCGCCAGATGCGCAGCGCGCTGGACGAACACCAGATCGACCTGATCGTGCTGGACCTGATGCTGCCTGGCGAAGACGGCCTGACGCTGTGCCGCGACCTGCGCGCGGGCAAATGGCGCGCGGTGCCGGTGCTGATGCTTACCGCGCGCGACGAGGAAACCGACCGCATCGTCGGCCTGGAAATGGGCGCCGACGATTACCTGACCAAGCCGTTTGCGGTGCGCGAACTGCTGGCCCGGATCCGCTCGGTGCTGCGGCGCGCGCGCATGCTGCCGCCGCGCATGCAGGCCGAGCAGGAGCCGGGCCAGTTCCTGGCGTTCGGCGACTGGAAGCTCGACACCATTGGCCGCCACCTGCTCAGTGCCGACGGCACCATGGTGGCGCTCAGCGGCGCCGAGTACCGCCTGCTGCGGGTGTTTCTCGATTACCCGCAGCGCGTGCTTACGCGCGACCAGCTGCTCAACCTCACCCAGGGCCGCGACGCCGATTCGTTCGACCGCTCGATCGACCTGCTGGTAAGCCGCCTGCGCCAGCGCCTGGCCGACGACGCCCGCGAACCGCGCTACATCAAGACGCTGCGCAGCGAGGGCTACATCTTCTCGGCAGCAGTGGACGCGGATGCAAACCCATGAGCCTGCTGCGCTGGCCGCGCACCATGTTTCTGCGCATCACGCTGATTCTGCTGGCCGGGCTGGCGCTGGCGCAGGGGCTGACGTATGTATTCATCGTGAGCGAACGCGACGAAGCGGCGTTCGGCCTGATGATGGGCTACCTGGAGCGCGACGTGGCCAGTTCGGTGGCGCTGCTCGACCGCCTGCCCGCCAATGAGCGGCCACAATGGCTGGCGCGGCTTGACCGGCGCAGCTACCGTTTCGAATTACGTGAAGGCGACCCCGGCCACAAGCCCGACAGCGCGCTGTCGCAGCGCATCGCCGACGTATTTGAAACCGCGATCGGCAAGGCCTACCCGGTGCACGCCTACGCGGTGCCCGGCCATGAGGACCGGGTGCAGGCGCAGGTGCAGCTCGGCGACGGCAAGCCGGTCACCATCGACTTGCGGCCATCGAGCTTGCCGATCTCGCCGTGGCTGCCGGCCGTGCTGGCCGTGCAGCTGGCGTTGCTGGGCGCTTGCACCTGGTACGCGGTGCGGCTGGCTACGCGCCCGCTGGCGCGGCTGGCGGCCGCCTCGAACCGGCTCGGGCCTGACCTCAACACCGACCACCTGCCCGAAGACGGCCCGCTGGAGGTAGCGCAGGCGGCGCGCGCATTCAATGCCATGCAGGCGCGCATCGGCGGTTATATGACCGAGCGCACGCACATCCTGGCGGCCATTTCGCACGACCTGCAAACGCCGATCACGCGCATGCGCATGCGCGCCGACATGCTCGACGACCCGGTGCAGCGCGACAAGATGAACCGCGACCTGGCGGAAATGCAAACCCTGGTACGCGACGGCATCGCGTACGCGCGCACACTGCACGGCGCCGCCGAACTGCCGTGCCGGCTCGACCTCGACTCGCTGCTCGAGAGCGTGGTGCAGGATTATCGCGACAGCGGGCAGGACGTCACCTTGGCCGGACGCGCCAACTGCGCGGTCACCACGCGCCCGCAGGCGCTCAAAAGAATACTGAACAACCTGGTCGATAACGGCTTGAAATATGCGGGACCGGTGGCGCTGACGGTGGCCAGCGACGGGGGCGGGGGCGGGGTTGCCATCATTGTGCGCGACTTCGGCGCCGGCATCCCTGATCAGCAACTGGACAAGGTATTCGAACCGTTCTACCGGCTGGAAACCTCGCGCAACCGCGATACCGGTGGCACCGGCCTGGGCCTGGCGATCGCCAGGCAACTGGCCACCACCCTGCCCGCCACACTGGAGTTGAACAATCATGCGGAAGGCGGCCTACAGGCGCGCCTGGTACTGACCGAGGCCAGCAACACCATGCAAAAATAATTATTTAAATATCTTGCTATTAAATAGCGCACTATATATAATTTTTTACATGGAGAGTAGGCAAGCAAAGCGAGCGAGGTCAGCAAGCTGCGCTGCAACTCTCCGAAATCCGATCAAATATATAGCTCACTATTTAATAGCCAACTACCATAAAGGAATGATCATGAAAGCTGCCAACACCATCGCCCTCGCCCTGTCGATCGCTGCCGCCACCGTCGCTGCCCCTGCTGCTGTGATGGCCGCGCCGGCCATAGCCAAGCCGACCGTCATCCTGGTCCACGGCGCGTTTGCCGACGCCGGCAGCTGGAATGGTGTGGCCGCCAAGTTGCGGGCCGACGGCTACCCGGTGATCGGTGCTGCCAACCCGCTGCGCAGCGTCAAGGGCGATGCCGAAGTGGTGGCCAATATCGTCAAGAGCGTCAAGGGACCGGTGGTGCTGGTGGGCCACTCGTACGGCGGCGCCGTCATCTCCACCGCCGCCAACGGCAACCCCAACGTGAAAAGCCTGGTGTACGTGGCCGCGTTTGCCCCGGACCAGGGCGAAACCGCGCTTGAACTGTCTGGTCGCTATCCCGGCGGCACGCTGGGCCAGGCCCTGGCCGAACCGGTGGTGTTGACCAGTGGCGGCAAGGACTTCTACATCCAGCAGGACAAGTTTCACCAGCAGTTCGCCGCCGACGTGCCCAAGGCCCAGGCCGCGCTGATGGCCTTCGGCCAGCGCCCGATCGCCGAAGCGGCCCTGACCGAAGCGGCCGGCGCCCCGGCCTGGAAGCAGCTGCCGTCGTACTTCATCTACGGTACTGGCGACAAGAACATCCCGGCCGCGGCACTGAAATTCATGGCCGAGCGGGCGCAGTCGAAAAAAACCGTCGCAGTGCCAGGCGCCTCGCACGTGGTGATGACCTCGCACCCGGCTGCCGTGGCCAGCCTGATCGAAGAAGCGGCGCAGGCGAAGTAATCGTTGTTCTGCCAGCGGTTTGCATCCGGAACCGGTAGCGATCCGCTGGCACCGCCAGCACCGGGTTAGCTCGGATTTTGCGCGCCCTCCTCTACCGGCCTACGACGGGCCACATGAAATTCTCCTGCACGGTCTCACTGTCCAGTCCACTATATTCAGGGCTTTTGATTCAAATCAAAAAGCTCGGAAAATTTTCTGCTCATAAGGCCATGAAAGTTGCTGTAGCCGGCCATTGCTGAAGAAAACAAAGGCGATAACATGGCGCACGGTCGTGACAGAGCACCGACTGCAGCAGCGGCTCAGGCGTTTTGGCACAGGCATGCCATGATGAAAACCAGATCAAAGAAACTTGGAGAGACTTGCAAGACTTACGCAAGCGGTTGATTTTACGGGAAATTCTGGTGCGGCTGGCTGGAATCGAACCAGCGACCCTTGGCTTCGGAGGCCAATACTCTATCCACTGAGCTACAGCCGCGCGGGGGGAACCTTGAAGGTGTGCCGTAGGATACCGGTTTTATTGGCGTACGTCCATCGGCGCGTGTCGTTTTAACCATGTTGAAGTTTCCCTGCGCCGATTTTTGAGCCTATAATCGGCAGTTTGATAAAGGTTTTGCAAGGCAGCTCGATCGGTAATTTGGCACGCAACCCGGCACAGACTTCAAGGACATCATGAGCGACGCACACAACGAATCCATCATTAAAACGCCCAAGCAACTGGTGGGAGCCGTGGTCGGCTTCTTCCTGGTGACGGTGATCGGCATCATCCTGCTGGTCCAGTACGTGACCGCCGACAAGCTGACCGGCGCCGGCTCCAACAGCCAGGCCCCCGAAGAAATCGCCACCCGCATCGCGCCGGTGGCCGACACCGGCTTTACCTTCAAGGACGTGAACGCGCCCAAGGTGCTGCAAGCGGGCGACGCCATCTACAATTCCACCTGCGCAGCCTGCCACGGCGCCGGCGTGGCAGGCGCCCCCAAGGTGGGCGACGCCGCCAGCTGGTCGGCCCGCATCGCCGCGGGCTACGACACCCTGGTCAAGCACGCCATCGAAGGCTTGCGCGCCATGCCGGCCAAGGGCGGCAACCCCGATCTCGACGACGTCGAAGTGGCGCGCGCGGTGGTCTTCATGGCCAACCAGTCGGGCGCCAAGTTCAAGGAACCTGAAGTGCCGGCTGCCCCAGCCGCCGCCGAAACCCCGGCCGAACCCGCTAAATAAACCAGTCGGCGCATAAAAAAAACCGGTCCATCGCGACCGGTTTTTTTACGCTCCGCTTCAGCTCCCCACTTTAGGGTCAGTGCCGACATTCAGACACAAGCCCAACAGCTACGAGGCTCAGTCCGTGTCCGAATGTCGGCACTGACCCCGAAGTCGGAGTTAGCGGCAGAGGCCGTAGGCCTTGCGCTCGGGGAAGTAGCGGTACGTAAACGTGCGCATCGGGTATTCGGTCAGCGCGATTTCAAACGCTGGCGGCACCACGTCGAAGCGTTCGGGCAGCTTGTCTTTGACGCGCAGGCGCACGCGCCAGATGGTCTCGTCGGCGGTGGCGCCGGCGACCAGCATGTCGGGGACCTTGGGGATGACGTCGACGATCTCGGCGCGCGAGTTGATGGCGCGCTGGTAGAACGTGACCAGCTCGGCCTTGGCGATCAGCGGGCCACGCGGCGCGGTGACGTGGTACTCGCGCGAGAGGAAACGGGCGCGCTGGCCGCGCGGTACGAAATAAACAAACGTGAACTCGGCGCCGCCGCCCTCCAGCGTGACCGGTGGTGTGGTCGAGACGCTGATGCCGCGCGGCAGGTCGAAGCGCGAGCCTTCCTGCCAGGCCTTGCACTCGGGCGTGGCGGCCATGTAGACGTCGACCGGCTTGTAGGAGTCGCCGCAGGCGCTCAGGGCGAGCATGGCGGTCAGGGGGAGTAAGGCACGCATACGCATGGGTTCGGCTTCCGGTGTGAGAACGATGCGGTAGTTTACAGTACGTTGGACAGCAATTGGATTCCGGCCTGCGCGGGAATGACGGTTTTACCGTTTCGGGCATAAAAAAAGCGGCGTTGTCGCCAACGCCGCCCGTGACATCACACTACCTGCTTACCACATGATCACGCGGTCTTTCGGCGCCAGGTACATCTTGTCGCCCGGCTTGACGCCGAAGGCGTCGTAGAAGCCCGGCTGGTTGCGCATCGGGCCGTTGGCGCGGAACTGGCCTGGCGAGTGCGGATCGGTCTTGATCTGCTGGATCTGCGCCGCTTCACGCATCTTCATGCGCCATACCTGGGCAAAGCCCATGTAGAAGCGCTGGTCGCCGGTCAGGCCGTCGATCACCGGGGCCTCCTTGCCGTTCAACGACAATTTATAGGCCTTGTAGGCGATCGCGATGCCGCTGTTGTCGGCGATGTTCTCGCCCAGGGTCAGTTCGCCATTGACGTGGTAGCCAGGCAGCGGGCTGAACTGGTTGTACTGCTCGACCAGCATCTTGGTCTTGGCAGCGAAGTTCTTGTGGTCGGCCTTGGTCCACCAGTCGCGCAAGTTGCCGTCGCCGTCATACTGGGCGCCCTGGTCGTCGAAGCCGTGGCTGATTTCGTGGCCGATCACGCCGCCGATGGCGCCGTAATTGACCGCGTCGTCGGCGGCAGCGTCAAAGAACGGCGCTTGCAGGATGGCGGCCGGGAACACGATCTCGTTCATTTCCGGATTGTAGTAAGCGTTGACGGTTTGCGGCGTCATGCCCCACTCGTCGCGGTCGATCGGTTTACCGAGCTTATTGATTTCCTTGTTGTACTCGAACTCGTGCGAACGCATCACGTTGCCCACCAGGTCGTCTTTCGACACGGTCAGCGCCGAGTAGTCGCGCCACTTGTTCGGGTAGCCGATCTTGGTGGTGAACTTGGCCAGCTTGGCTTGCGCCTGCTTCTTGGTGACCGGGCTCATCCAGTCGAGGGTGTCGATGCTGGTCTTGTACGACGCCAGCAGGTTGTTCACCAGCTTTTCCATGCGCGCCTTGCGGTCGGCCGGGAATTGCTCGGCGACGTACAGCTTGCCCACGGCTTCGCCCAGCGCGCCTTCCGACACGGACACGCCGCGTTTCCAGCGCGGCTGCTGCTCGGTCACGCCGCTCAGTACGGTGCCATAGAAGGCGAAGTTTTCATCGACGATCGACTTGTTCAGGTACGGTGCGAATGCGTGCACGGTATGGAACCGGAAGTAGGCTTGCAAGGTCTCGACCGGGGTCTTGTTCAGCAGCGCGGTCATGCCCTTGAAGTAGCTGGGCTGGCTGACGATCACATAGTTGACCTTGCCACCGATACCGGCGTCGGCCAGGTAGGTTTTCCAGTCGTAGCCTGGCGCCATGGTGTTCAGCTTGGCGACGTCGACCTTGTTATAGGCCTTGATCGGGTCGCGCAATTCGACCTTGGTCCATTGCAGCTTGGCCAGTTGCTTTTCGAAGTCCACCACTGCGCGCGCGCTTGCCGGTCCGTTGTTGTCGCCGGCCAGGGTCAGCATCTTGGCCATGTGCTGCTCGTACTTGGCCAGGGTGTCGGCCAGTTTCTTGTCGTCCGCTTTCAGGTAGTAGTCGCGGTCCGGCAGGCCCAGGCCGTCCTGGTACAGGTCGGCCACGTACTTGGTCGAATCCTTGTTGTCCTGGTGGATGGCAAAGCCGTAAGGGGCACTCACGCCGATCTTGTTGAAGTGGGCGACCAGGGCCGGCAGCTGCTTCTTGTCTTTCAGCGCAGCGATGCGGGCGAACTCGCCCTTGAGCGGGGCCACGCCCAGTTGCTCGAGCCTGGCTTCGTCCATGAAGCTGGCGTAGAAGTCGCCGATACGCTGGGTATCGGTGCCGGCCGCCTTGTCCTTGCTGTTGGCGGCGTTTTCGATAATGGTGCGCAGCTGTGGCTGGATGTCGTCGCGCAGCTTGGCAAAGCTGCCCCAGCTGGCCTTGTCGGCCGGGATTTCAGTCGTGGCCAGCCACTTGCCGTTCATGTGAGTAAACAGGTCGTCCTGGACGCGCACGGCCGGATCGATGTATTCGACGGCGATGCCGGAGGTCGGCGCTTTGGCTTGCTGGGTGCTGGCTGGAGTCACACTGGTGGTGTTGTCCGCAGCGCCTGCCAGGCCTGCGATCAGGCTCAGCATCAGTGCACTTACGAGATGACGTTTCACAGAAAGTCCTTTGGAATGAAGAATACAAAAAGGCCAAGTCTGCACTTGGCCAGCCATGCAGTTATATACAAAAACACCATGCCCGGCAAGCGGTATGCGACAGGCCGCTGGGCTGCCGGAAATGGTTTACCACGTTTACCAGATGATGACGCGCTCTTGCGGCGCCACGTACATCTTGTCGCCCGGCTTGACGCCGAACGCTTCGTAGAAGCCGGGCTGGTTGACCACGGTGCCGTTGGCGCGGAATTCGCCGGGCGAGTGCGAGTCGGTCTTGATCATCAGGATTTGCTGCGCCTCGCGCGCCTTGGCGCGCCAGATTTGCGCCCAGCCCTGGTAGAAGCGCTGCTCGCCGGTAAAGCCGTCGATCACCGGCGCCGGTTTGCCGCCGAGCGACAATTTATAGGCCTTGAAGGCGATCGCCGCGCCGCTGTTATCGGCGATGTTTTCGCCCAGGGTCAGCGCGCCGTTGACGTGGTAGCCGGGCAACGGGCTATAGCCGTTGTACTGTTTGACCAGCGCATCGGCCTTGGCCTTGAAGTTGGCGCGGTCGGCGGCAGTCCACCAGTCGCGCAGGTTGCCGTCGCCGTCGGCCTGGCTGCCGCCGTCATCGAAACCGTGACTGATTTCGTGGCCGATCACCGCGCCGATGGCGCCGTAGTTGACGGCATCGTCGGCGTTCACGTCGAAGAACGGCGGTTGCAGGATCGCCGCCGGGAACACGATCTCGTTCATCGTCGAGCTGTAATAGGCGTTGATGGTTTGCGGCGTCATGCTCCATTCTTCGCGGTCGATCGGTTTGCCGAGTTTATTGACCATGCGCTGGTGGGCAAAGCTCGAGGCGCGCAATACATTGCCCACCAGGTCGCCCTTGACGATCACCAGCGACGAGTAGTCGCGCCACTTGCTCGGATAGCCGATCTTGGGACGGAACTTCGAAAGTTTATCCTGCGCTTCGCGCTTGGTTTCCGGGCCCATCCAGTCCAGGCCGTCGATGCTGGTTTTATAGGCCGCCATCAGGTTTTGCACCATGGCGTCCATGCGGGCCTTGCGCTCGGGCGGGAACTGCTGCGCCACGTAGGCCTGGCCCAGCGCCTCACCGAGCGCGCGTTCCACCAGGCCCACGCCGCGTTTCCAGCGGTCCTGCTTGGCGGTGACGCCGGTCAGCGCGGTGCTGTAGAAATCGAAGTCGGCATCGGCAAACGGTTTGGACAGATAAGGCGACGCGCTGCGCAGCAGCTGCCATTCAAAATATGCTTTCCAGGTGGCCAGGTCGGTCTGTTCCAGCACGGCGGCGTAGCCGGTCAGGAAGCTCGGCTGGTTGACGATGGCGTAATCGGTCTTGCTGCCCACGCCCGACGACGCCAGCGCGTGGTTCCAGTCGTAGCCTGGCGCCAGTTCGGCCAGCTTGGCAAACGGTACCTTGTTGTAGCGCTTGACCGGGTCGCGGTTTTGCACCTTGGTCCACTGCGCTTCGGCCAGCGCGGTTTCCAGCGCAACGATGGCCTTGGCGCTGGCCTGCGGATTTTGCGCGCCGGCCAGTTGCAGGATTTTTGCCACGTGCGCTTCGTACTTGACCAGGATGGCGGCCAGCTTGGCGTCGTCTTTTTTCAGGTAGTAATCGCGGTCCGGCAAGCCCAGGCCGCTTTGCGAAATACCGACCGCATACCTGGTCGATTCGCGCGCATCCTGGCGTACATACACGCTGTACGGCACGGTCACGCCGATCTGGTCCAGGTGGGCGATCAGCATCGGGAACGCCTTTTTATCCTTGACGCCGCGGATGCGGTTCAGTTCACCGGCCAGCGGCTTGATGCCGAGCGTATCCAGTTTTTGCTCGTCCATGTAGCCGGCGTACAGGTCGCCGAGCTTTTGCGCATTGCTGCCGGCCTTGCGGGTCTTGTCGTTCTCGGCCGCCTCGATGATCGCGCGCAGCTGCGGCAAGGTGTTTTCCTGCAGCTGGATGAACGAGCCCCAGCGTGCGCGGTCACCCGGGATCTCGGTGTTCTTGACCCAGCTGCCATTCTGGTAAGCGTAAAAATCGTCTTGCGGACGCACGCTGGTGTCCATGTTTTTCAGCTCGATGCCGGAAGATGCGGCGGCAGGCGCCGGGGTGTCGGCAGCGCCGGCAAAGGCGGTGACCAGGCTCAGTGCCAGGGTGCTCAGCATATATTTTTTCACTACATGTCCTTTAGGTCGTCACATCCGAAAGCGAACCCGGCCGCTGCATGGGCAGCGCCGGGTTGCTGCGCGAATATTCTAACGCCACAGGACGTATGTTACCGCTCAGTTACTTTACGATACACAGCGAGCGGTACAAAGGGGGTGGGTCACCCGCCGCCGGGCAAGCTCATGCTGGCGCCGCCGGCACCGACGCCGATACCCATGCCGCCCTGGCCACCACCCTTGCGGCCGCCGCCGCGATGCTCGCTGCCCTCCTCGCGGCGTTCGCTGCGGCCGGGGCCGGGGCCGCCGTTGTCGGGCACCCGCAGCAGGTGTTCGTTTACTTGCTGGGCGACGATGCCGCGCTGGGTTTCGTCCAGCGCGTCGTTGACCATCAGCCACCATTCGCGCAGTTGCTTTTCTTCGGCAGAGGACGTGGCGCTTTCCGCTTCCACCGCGCGGGCGACGTCGCGCAGTTCCACGCCGGGCGTTTGCGCAGCGGTCTGCGCCGCCGCTTGCAGGCGTTCACGGCGCGACTTGCGCTCACGCAGCAGGGCGCGGGTGCGACTTTCGGTTTGCTGCCACAGTGTCTGCTGGTTGGTGTTGAGCTTGAGTTGCTGCTTGAGGTCGGCGGCCAGCGGCAAAAAATCTTCGGCGCGCATGTCCATCACGGGCACGGCAAACGCAGGCGACAGCAGGGCGCCAAGCGCCAGCGCGGCGGCTACGCGGCGCAGGGAAAACGGCAGGGGCAAACGCATGGGGATCTCCGGGCAAAAAAAAGCCTGCGCTTTGGGGGCGCAGGCAAAAACCACTTCAGGGTAGAGAGAAATACGAGTCCAGTGTAGGCCGCGAAATTGACTGTGCACGAAATTCTTACAAATGCTTACCGCCGTCAACGTGGGGGATACACTGCATACAAACTGGCACAATTAACGTTTGACCAGTTGGGAATTGGGCTACTTTAAATGTCAACGCACCGCGTTGTAAATCGCCGTAAAGTTATAAATGATTTCGGCAGGGCTACTACGTTTGCTGGGAATCAGGTTTATACTCGATTCAATGCAGGCGCACGCTGCTCTCTCTTTCGGGTGAAACATGGGCAAGAAACTAAAGAATTCCGGGTTGATCGGCTTGGGCGTGGTGGCCGGCGTGGCGCTGTCGCTGCAGTTTTCCGCCATGGCGCAAAAGCCGGCCGTGCCGGCGCTGCCGCTGGCGGAATTGCGCCAGTTGGCCGATGTCTTCGGCCTCATCAAGTCAGACTACGTCGAACCAGTGGAAGACAAGAAGCTGCTGACCGAAGCCATCTCCGGCATGGTGGCTTCGCTCGATCCGCACTCGGCCTACCTGGACAAGAAGGCCTATGCCGAATTGCGCGAAGGCTCGCAAGGCAAGTTCGTGGGCCTGGGCATCGAGATCGGCCCCAGCGAGGACGGCTACATCAAGATCGTCGCACCGATCGAGGATTCGCCAGCCTGGCGCGCCGGCATCAAGCCGGGCGACCTGATCAGCCGGCTCGACAACACGCCGTTGAAGGGCATGCCGCTCGACGACTCGGTCAAGCTGATGCGCGGCGAGCCGCACTCGAAAGTGGCGTTGACGGTGCTGCGCAAGGGTGAACAGGAGCCGCTGGTGTTCAATATCACGCGCGAGGAAATCATCCAGAAGAGCGTAAAAGGCAAGCTGATCGAACCGGGCTACGCCTGGCTGCGCATCTCGCAGTTCCAGGAGCCGACCGTGGACGACATGGCTGCAAAAATCGCCGAGCTGTACAAGCAGGACCCGAACATCAAGGGCCTGGTGCTGGACTTGCGCAACGATCCGGGCGGCGTGCTGCAAGGCGCGATCGGCGTCGCTGCCGCCTTCCTGCCAAAAAATGAGGCGATCGTCTCGACCAACGGCCAGCTGGCAGAACAGAAAACCGTGTATTACGGCCGCCCCGAGTACTACCAGTTCCACGCCGACACCGATGCGTTGGCCAAGCTGCCCGAGGCGCTCAAGCAGGTGAAGATGGTGGTGCTGGTCAATACCGGTTCGGCGTCGGCTTCCGAAATCGTCGCCGGCGCCTTGCAGGACTACAAGCGCGCCGAGATCATGGGCACGCAAACTTTTGGTAAAGGCTCGGTGCAAACCATCCGCCAGCTGACCGCCGACACCGCCGTCAAGCTGACCACCGCGCGCTACTACACGCCCAAGGGCCGCTCGATCCAGGCCAAGGGCATCACGCCCGACCTGCTGGTGGACGAGTACGCCGATGGCGATGGCGTGAACGCGCTGCGCACGCGCGAGGCCGACCTGGCCAAGCACCTGTCCAACGACCGCGAACAGGAAGGCGCGCAGACCAAGCGCGACGAACTGGAAGAGCAGTTGCGCGTGATCGCCCTGGAAAAGCAGCGCAAGCCGCTCGAATACGGCAGCAGCGACGATTTCCAGCTGGCGCAGGCGCTCAACCGCCTCAAGGGCAAGCCGGTGCAGTTCGCCAAGCCCGAGACCACCGTGGTGCAGGCCAGCCTGAACAAATAACCTCATCAGCCCGGGGTTTTAGAGCGGCGCTTCGGGCGCCGCTTTTATTTGGCCGTAACGTGTAGCCATTGTGTAGAATTTGCTCCACTATTGGCACTCGCCATTGCCCTAATTGAAAGCTTAATCATGAAACAAGCCGTCATCAGCGGTACCGGTCTTTACACGCCAGCGCAATCGATTTCCAACGAAGAACTGGTCGAGAGTTTTAACGCCTACGTGGCGCAGTTCAACGCTGACAACGCCGCCGCCATCGAGGCGGGCACCGTCACCGCGCTCGAGCCGTCGAGCGTGGCCTTCATCGAAAAGGCGTCGGGCATCAAGTCGCGCTTCGTGATGGAAAAAGCCGGCATCCTCGATCCGCAGCGCATGGTCTCGCACATCCCCGAGCGCGGCGACGACGAGCTGTCGCTACAGGCCGAGATTTGCGTGGCAGCGGCGCACCAGGCGCTCGACCGCGCCGGCCGCACTGCGGCCGATATCGACATGGTGCTGGTCGCCTGCTCGAACCTGCAGCGCGGCTACCCGGCCATGGCGGTGGAAGTGCAGGCCGCGCTCGGCATCGACGGCTACGGCTTCGACATGAACGTAGCCTGTTCGTCGGCCACTTTCGGCATCCAGCAGGCAGTGGCGGCTGTGCAAAGCGGCCAGGCCCGCGCAGTACTCGTCCTCAATCCCGAAATCACCAGCGGCCACCTGAACTGGCGCGACCGCGACAGCCATTTCATTTTTGGCGACGCCTGCACCGCCGTGGTGGTGGAACTGGCCGAGACCGCCAAGGGCGCGCACCGCTGGGAAATTCTCGATACCAAGCTCAAAACCAGCTTCTCCAACAATATCCGCAACAACTTCGGCTTTCTCAACCGCTTCGACGAAGCGGGCGTGGGCCAGCCGGACAAACTGTTCCGCCAACAAGGCCGCAAGGTCTTCAAGGACGTGTGCCCGATGGCGGCCGAGATGATCAAGGACACGATTGCTCACGCCGGGCTCGAAGTACCGCAGGTGAGTCGTTACTGGTTGCACCAGGCCAACCTGAACATGAACCTCTTGATCAGCCGCATGGTGCTGGGCCGCGACGCCGAACCGGGCGAGGCGCCGGTCATCCTCGACAGCTATGCCAACACCTCGTCGGCCGGCTCGGTGATTGCCTTCCACAAATACTCAGATGACATGACGCCGGGCCAGTTGGGCGTGTTGTGCTCATTCGGCGCTGGTTACTCGATCGGTTGTGTCGTCCTACGAAAAGTTTAATCAATTGGTGGTTACAGCATTCACCACTCCCGGGGATGCCGGAAGTTCCCACAAATTGACGGCTTGATTGCATTTTTTGGCAGCAATTGTCAGCTGATGTGCTACTCTTTGGTTGGTCTGTAACAATCTTCCAGAGGAGTCCCCCACGCATGCCCCACAACATCAGTCTGATTACCACCATTGCCGCCGCACTCGGATTCGGGTTAGTTCTTGGCTATATAGCAACGCGCCTGCGATTACCGGCGCTGGTGGGGTATCTGGCTGCAGGCATCATGTTGGGACCAGCAACACCGGGTTTCGTGGCCGATGCCGCGCTGGCCGGGCAGTTGGCCGAAATTGGCGTCATGCTGATGATGTTCGGCGTGGGCCTGCACTTCTCGCTCGACGACCTGTGGGCGGTGCGTAAGGTGGCGCTGCCCGGTGCGGTGCTGCAAATCGCGGTAGCGACCGGCATGGGCATGGCGCTGTCCCACTGGTGGGGCTGGAGCATTGGCGGCGGCCTGGTCTTCGGCCTGGCGCTGTCGGTGGCCAGCACCGTGGTGCTGCTGCGCGCGCTCGAGGAGCGCGGCATCCTCGATACTTTCAATGGCCGCATCGCGGTCGGCTGGCTGGTGGTGGAAGACCTGGTCACCGTGATGGTGCTGGTGCTGCTGCCGGCCGTGGCCGGTTCGCTGGGCGGCACCACCATGGACGCCCACGGCGTGGCCGTGCCTGCCGGCGAAGTCGACCTGCTGAGCACGCTCACCATCACCCTGGGCAAGGTCGGCGCCTTTATCGCGCTGATGCTGGTCGTCGGCCGCAAGCTGTTTCCCTGGATCCTGTGGCAGGTGGCGCGTACCGGTTCGCGCGAGCTGTTTACCCTGTGCGTGATCGCCGCTGCGGTCGGTATCGCCTACGGTTCCACCCACTTCTTCGGCGTATCGTTCGCGCTCGGGGCATTCTTCGCCGGCATGGTGCTGCGCGAATCGGAACTGGCGCACCGCGCCGCGCAAGAGTCGCTGCCGCTGCGCGACGCCTTTGCCGTGCTGTTCTTCGTCTCGGTGGGCATGCTGTTCGAGCCGTCGATTGTCACCGAGCAGCCGCTCAAGCTGCTGGCGGTGGTCGCCATCATCGTGTTCGGCAAGTCGGTGGCCGCGTTCCTGCTGGTGGTGCTGCTGCGCTACCCGGCCAAGACCGCGTTGATGGTGTCGGCCAGCCTGGCGCAGATCGGCGAATTCTCGTTCATCCTGGCCGCGCTGGGCATGTCGCTGGGCCTGATGCCGGCCGAGGGCCAGAGCCTGATCCTGGCAGGCGCCATCATCTCGATCGCCCTGAACCCGCTGGTATTCAGCGCGACCAAGCCGCTCGAGCGCTGGCTCACCCGTGACGGCTCGGTGATGTCCAACTTCGAACGCGCGGCCGATCCGCTGGCCGAGCTGCCGATGTCGGTGCCGCACGAACACCTGGACGGCCAGGTAGTGCTGGTGGGGTACGGTCGCGTGGGCCGCCGCATCGCCGAGGTGCTGCTCAAGCACAGCATCCCGTTCGTGGTGGCCGAGCAGAACCGCGAAGTCGTCGACCAGCTGCGGCGCCAGGGCATCCACGCGGTGGCCGGCAATGCCGGCGAGCCTGCCGTGCTGATCCAGGCCCACGTGGCGCGCGCCAGCATGCTGGTGATCGCCACGCCCGACACCTTCCACGTCCGCGCCATGGTCGAAACGGCGCGCCTGCTCAATCCGAATATCAAGTCGGTGGTACGCACCCACAGCGACGAGGAAGCAGAGTTGCTGCGCAGCGAGCTGCCGGCCAAGATTTTCATGGGCGAGGAAGAGCTGGCCAACGGCATGACCGACTTCGTGATCAAGAATTTCGAGCGCAAGCAAGGTGGCGGCGGACACTAGGAACGCCTGGTAAAGCCGTTCGACAATACCGCCCCAGAGCGCCAATTTGCATTAAAGCAAAAGGTCGGTGTATTGTCCGATCACATTAGTCAGAAGCATCGCAGTGAAACGGTGGTTCTTTACAGGAGCACGAAGGGCGTTTCATGGAGGTCAGAGTTCCAGCGGCTGGCCATCGATGAGTACGCGAAATCGCCCATCTAAAAACCCGCCGCGTTGGCTACCGTAAATCGCCATGCCGATAGACTCGTACCATTTGGAATCGGTGGCCTCGACAGAAATGATCATGTCCGCTTTATCGGCGGCGATTTTTTCAAGAGCTTGCGTCACCTCGCTGGCTGATCGTAGTTTGACACCATTCAAGTCTACGCCGTCATTGTCGACAATTCGCAATATCACCAGATTTTCCAAGTCGATGCTCCAAACATAAAAGAAGTGATCTGAACGGCACAGCTCAGTGTACCCGGGCGTTGCCAGTAGAGCAACTCGATGGTTTTGTCAGCCATATTAAAGCCGCGCCGCCAGTTCTGCCCCTTCGCGTACCGCCCGCTTGGCATCGAGCTCCGAGGCCAGCGCCGCGCCGCCGATCTTGTGGAAGCGTGGGTCCGCTGCTGCCGGCATCAACTCCGCCAGGCTCTCCTGCCCGGCGCAAATGACCACGTGATCGACCGCCAGCAGGCGCTGTTCGCCACCGACCGTGATGTGCAGGCCGTGGTCGTCGATGCGATCGTATTGCACGCCTGCCAGCATCACCACGCCGTTACGGGCCAGCACCGCGCGGTGCACCCAGCCCGAGGTTTTACCGAGGCTCGCACCTGGTTTCGACAACTTGCGCTGCAGCAGGTACAACTGGCGCAGCGGCGCCGGGTCGCTTGGCGCCACCAGGCCGCCACGGGCGCCGCCGTGCAGATCCACGCCCCATTCGCCGGCCCAGGCGGCAACCGGCTGCGGCAGTGGGTGCGCAGGATCGTGCAGCAAAAATTCGCCCACGTCGAAACCGATGCCGCCGGCGCCGATGATCGCCACCCGCTTGCCCACCTGGGCCTTGTCGCGCAGCACGTCCAGGTACGTCAGCACCTTGGCATGGGCGATGCCCTCGATGGCCGGCAGCCGCACTTTGACGCCGGTGGCGATGACCACCTCGCCGTAACCGTCGGCCAGCAGTTGTTCACGGGTGGCGCGCACGCCGAGCTTTACGACCACGCCCAGCAGGGCCAGCTGGCGCCCGAAGTAGCGGATGGTCTCCGCAAACTCCTCCTTGCCGGGAATTTGCATGGCGATGCGGAACTGGCCGCCGATGGCGTCACCGGCCTCGAACAGCGTCACGTGGTGGCCGCGCTGCGCTGCCACCGTTGCCGCCGACAGGCCCGCCGGCCCGGCGCCGACCACCGCAACGCGGCGCGGACGCGCGACAGGCTCATACACCAGCTCGGTCTCGTGGCAGGCGCGCGGGTTGACCAGGCAGCTGGCGCGCTGGTTGGCAAAAGTATGGTCGAGGCAAGCTTGGTTGCAGCCGATGCAGGTGTTGATTTCGTCTGCCCTGCCCTGCGCCGCCTTGTTGACGAACTCGGCGTCGGCCAGGAACGGCCGTGCCATCGAGACCAGGTCGGCGTCGCCCCGCGCGAGGATGCTTTCCGCTGTGGCCGGCATGTTGATGCGGTTCGAGGCCACCACCGGGATCGACACGGCCTGGCGCAGCCGGCCGGCCAGGCCGGCAAATGCGGCGCGCGGCACCGACGTGACGATGGTGGGCACGCGCGCCTCGTGCCAGCCGTAGCCGGTGTTGAGGATATTCACGCCCGCGCCCTGCAATGCCTGGGCAACTGTCACCACCTCGTCCCAGGTATTGCCCCCTTCCACCAGGTCGAGCAGCGAATGGCGGTACATGACGATGAAGTCAGGGCCCACGGTGGCGCGCACGCGGCGCACGATCTCGACCGGCAGGCGCATGCGGTGCTCGATGTCGCCACCCCAGCGGTCAGTGCGCAGGTTGGCGCGTGCGCACAGGAACTGGTTAAGCAGGTAGCCTTCGCTGCCCATGATTTCCACGCCGTCCTAGCCTGCCGCTTTTGCCAGCCGGGCGCAGCGCGCGTAGTCGCCGATGGTGGCGGCAATCCCGGCTTCGGTGAGCGCGCGCGGCTTGAACGGCGAGATAGGCGATTTTTTGGCCGACGCCGACACCACCAGCGGCTGGTAGCCATAGCGGCCCGCGTGCAGGATCTGTAACAGGATCTTGCCGCCCTCCGCGTGCACGGCGCCGGTCACCTTGCGGTGGTTGAAGATATCTGCGCGCCAGTTCAGGGTCCCACCAAAGGGCAGCAGCCACCCTGCGCGGTTGGGAGAGATGCCGCCGGTAACGATCAATCCGACTCCGCCGCGCGCACGTTCGCGATAGAATGCGGCAAGTTTGCTGTAGTTGTAGAAACGGTCTTCGAGCCCGGTATGCATCGAGCCCATGATCACGCGGTTGCGCAGGGTCGTAAAGCCGAGGTCGAGCGGCGCGAGCAAATGCGGATGGTGTGGCGATGACATGCTGTGTGCCTGCCCTGAATGGTTGGGTGCGAGTTAGGTGCGGATTAACTGAGGGTTAACGAAGGTTACGGTTTGGTAACGGGAGAGTGTTGTCCTTGTATTCTGCCAACCTTTGCCGTAGGCTGGAAAAATGATGCGATTCCTTCTGTTACTGTTGTTGGGTGTCACCGCCCCGCTGTCGATGGCGCAAACACCGAAGCCGGACACGTCCCGGCTGGAGGTGTCGGTCAACCGGGTGGAGGTGGAAGGGCAGCATATGTACGAACTCGACGCCAGCGGTGTCGTAGCCGCGCCGTTGCCGCGCGTGTGGCGCATCCTCACCAACTACGAACGCATGACCGAATTCGTGCCCGACCTCGAGTCGTGCAAGGTGCTCTCGCGCAATGGCAATGAAGTGCTGATCGAGCAATTCGGCGTGGCCCGGCTGCTGTTCATGACGCGGCCGATCCACCTGATCGTGCGCGCCACCGAGCAGCCGATGTCGGCCATCGATATCGCCCTGGTGTCGGGCGACATGAAGCACTACGAAGCGCGCTGGGAACTGATCCCCATGCCCGAGACCGGCGGCACCAAGGTGGTGTACAAGGGCCGCATGATGCCGAATTTCTATGTGCCCAGCCTGTTCGGCTCGAAGATGATACGGTCGGACGTCGAGCACATGATGCGCGCCGTGCTCACCCGGCTGGACCGCCGCGAAGAGCGCCAGCCCAGCGTCAATTCGATCCTGATCCCGCCGCAGGCTACCCCTGCACCAGCGCCTGCACCAGCGCCCGCCAAATAGTCAAGACAGCTGGGTATCGCGGTCGCGCAGTTCGGCGAAGTTTTCCAGGCTGCCGATCTTGATCATCACCGGGTTGAGGCTGGCGTGCTGCATGGCGCGCCAGGCAAACAACCACTCCTGCTCCTGCGCCTCGGCTGCCGTCTTGGTAAAGGCGGCGCCCAGCGCGGCGCGCACGCCGTATTCCACCACGCCATCGATGCCGGCCCAGTTGGGCAGGGTGCGCTGCACCGCCCGGTGCAGGCGCTCGCCGAATTCTTCGCTGTTATGGATCACCAGGCAGCTATCGGCGGAAAACAGGTCGAACAGCTTGCGGTCCCACACTTGCGAAAAGCTCAGGGCCAGGCATGGCGGCGCCGCGCGCAGGATGAACTGGCCTTGGGTCAGCGCCAGTTCCAGGTCTTCGCGCACGCCATAGCGGTACAGGGTCGGAGGACGTTGGTAGTCATGCATATGAAACTCGATTCTAATCAGGTTGTTTGGTTGGCGGACGGCGCACGTGACGGAGCGCGCGCATCGCGGCCGAAGCGATAAAGATTTCGCGCAGCAGGTAGCAGAAACTGCCGATCAGGCAGAACACCGAAAACACGAACATGCCGGCAATGTATTTTTCCAGGGCGATGTCGCTGATATCGCTGAAGAACAGCATGGCGATCACCAGGCAGACCATCAGCCCGCATGCGGTGGAGAGGGCGATCGAATAGTTGATCAGGTGCGAGCGCCGGTACATCACGTCGAGCTCGTTGATATACATCTCGCTGTAAGCGATATCGAGCCGGTCCTCGAGCACGCGCGAGCGGTCGATGATGCGCGCCAGGCGGTTGGTGAGCACGATCAGGTTGGTGCACACGCCCGACAACAGAAACACCGGCGCAATGGCCAGCTGGATAAGGTGGCCGATATCGCCGAGCTGAATATTCATAAATGACGGTACGCTGAAAATGATACTGGGCCTCTTCGGGCGGTCCTTGCTGGGAGTTGCTAGTGTAGCAGCCCGGCACGCTGCCGGCCAAATTAAGCGCAACCGATCAAGCGCGCCCTAGTCGAAGGCGCGCAGGCGCCAGAACTGCTCGGTAGCTGCCACCAGGGCGCGCGAGATGCCGTGTTCCATGGCGCCATGACCGGCGTCCGGGATCATGCGCATCACCGAGCCCGGCCACGCCTGCTGCAGGCGCCACGCCGACAGCGGCGGACAGATCACGTCGTAGCGGCCCTGCACGATCACGGCCGGCAAGTGGGCGATGCGGCCGATGTTGCGTACCAGCTGGTCGTCGCTGAAAAAGCCCAGGTTGGCCATGTAATGCGACTCCAGCCGGCCGACACCGAGGTCGAGCGCATCGCACGGCTCGTCCTCGGGCTGCGGCAGCAGGAATACGCGGCGGCCTTCGAAACGGCTCCAGGCCCGCACGGCCGGCCAGTGGATGGCCGGATCGTCGCTCATGATGCGGCGCACGTACGCGCCCAGCAGGTCGCCACGCTCAGTTTCGGGGATAGGCGCGACGAATTCTTCGTACAGCTCCGGGTAAAACCATTGCACGCCGTGCAGGAAAAAGTCGATTTCCGGCTGGGTGCACAGGAAAATCCCGCGCAGCACAAACCCCAGGCAGCGCTCGGGATGCGCCTGGCCATACGCCAGCGCCAAGGTGGAACCCCACGAGCCGCCGAACACCAGCCACTGCTCTATGTCGAACTGGCGGCGCAGCCGCTCGATGTCCTCGATCAGCAACTGGGTGGTGTTGTGACGGCACTCACCGACCGGGACCGACTTGCCGGCGCCGCGCTGGTCGAACAGGATCACGCGGTAGCGCTCGGGATCGAAAAAGCGCCGGTGCTGCGGTGACAGGCCAGCGCCGGGGCCGCCGTGCAGGAAGATCACCGGGATGCCATCCGGGTTGCCGACCTCTTCCCAGTAAATGGTGTGGATGTCGTCCACCGCCAACATGCCGTAGCGGCTGGGTTCAATTGGAGGGAACAGCGGGGAATGGGGGTCGAACATGGCGATCCTTCAGGTGACGATAGCCGATTGTACGTAAAAAAGCCGGGATCGCGAACGATCCCGGCTTGTCTTGTCGTCACGCCGGCGGGCGATCAGGACATGTGCTGGCCGCCGTTGATGGCGATATTGGCGCCGGTAACGAAAGCAGCTTCATCGGACGACAGGTAGGCGACCAGGCCGGCCACTTCTTCCGGCTTGCCCAGGCGGCCCATCGGAATTTGCGGCACGATCTTGGTTTCCAGTACTTCGGTCGGGATTTCCATGACCATCTTGGTGCCGATATAACCTGGCGAGATGGTGTTGACGGTCACGCCCTTGCGCGCCACTTCCAGCGCCAGCGCCTTGGTGAAGCCGTGCATGCCGGCCTTGGCCGCCGAGTAGTTGGTCTGGCCGAAAGCGCCTTTCTGGCCGTTGACCGACGAGATATTGATGATGCGGCCCCAGCCGCGTTCCACCATGCCATCGCACACCGGCTTGGTCATATTGAACACGGAGTCCAGGTTGGTGCCCATGACGGCATCCCAGTTCGGCTTGTCCATCTTCTTGAAGGTCATGTCGCGGGTGATGCCGGCATTATTGACCAGCACGTCGATCGGACCGATGTCCTTTTCGATGGCGGCGATGCACGCCTGGGCCGAATCGTAGTCGGCCACATCGCATGGATAGGCGCGGAAGTTGAAGCCCTGGTCGCGGGTCGTCGCCAGCCATTGCTCGACCTTGGTATTACCCGGCGAATACGTGGTGACCACGCAATAGCCAAGTGCCGACAACTTGAAGCACACCGCTTCGCCCAACCCGCCCATACCGCCGGTAACCAATGCAACTCGTGCCATGTTGTGTCCCCTCTCAAGTAACGTGAATAACAGACCGCCGCGCACGGCGGACGGCCCGGGTCTATCATTTTGTTGTGGTTATGCGCGCTCGATCGCCAGCGCCACGCCCATGCCGCCGCCGATGCACAGCGACGCCAGGCCTTTTTTGGCATCGCGACGGATCATCTCGTGGATCAGGGTGACCAGAATGCGCGCGCCCGAGGCGCCGATCGGGTGGCCGATGGCGATCGCGCCGCCATTGACGTTGATCTTGCTGGTATCCCAGCCCATTTCCTTGTTGACGGCCACGGCCTGGGCGGCAAACGCTTCGTTGATTTCCAGCAGGTCGAGGTCGTCAGGGGTCCACCCGGCCTTTTTCAGGCACAGGCGGGTAGCGCTGACCGGGCCCATGCCCATAAAGGCAGGGTCCAGGCCGGACGAGGCGTAGGCCTTGATCTTGGCCAGCACCGGCAAGCCCAGTTCCTTCGCTTGCGTGGCGGACATCATGATCACGGCAGCGGCGCCATCGTTCAGGCCCGATGCATTACCGGCGGTAACAGTGCCTTCCTTGTTGAACGCAGGGCGCAGGGCGGCCAGGCCTTCCAGGGTGGAGCCCGGCTTGATGTATTCGTCGGTGTCGAAGACGATGCTGCCTTTTTTCTGGACGATTTCCAGTGGCAGGATTTCATCCTTGAACTTGCCTTCTTTTTGAGCAGTTTCGGCTTTCAGCTGCGATTGCAGCGCGAACTCGTCCTGCTCGGCGCGCGAAATCTCGTATTTCTTGGCGACGTTTTCGGCGGTCACACCCATGTGGTACTGGTTGAATGCGTCCCACAGGCCGTCGACGATCATGGTATCGACCATCTTGATCTCGCCCATGCGGAAGCCGTCGCGCGAACCCGGCATCGCGTGCGGGGAGGCGCTCATGTTTTCCTGGCCGCCGGCGATGACGATTTGTGCATCGCCGCATTTAATTGCCTGAGCGGCCAGGTGCGTGGCTTTCAAACCGCTGCCGCACACGTGGTTGATGGTAAAACCGGGGATGGAGTTTGGCAGGCCCGACTTGATGACAGCCTGGCGCGCCGGGTTCTGGCCGACGCCGGCGGTGAGTACCTGGCCCAGGATCGCTTCGCTGACCAGGTTGGGATCGATGCCGGTCTTGGCCAGCAAACCCTTGATGACGTGTGCGCCCAGTTCGGACGCCGGAGTCTTGGCGAGGGCGCCGCCGAATTTGCCCACACCAGTACGGCCTGCGGCCACGATTACTACATCATCCATGTGATTCTCCAAAGCGCCGGTGTATCGCCGGCATGGTTAGCAAAAAGCGAACTTCGATCAACTCGATCATACGCCTGCCACGCCCGGGGCGTGGCGGCTTTCGATGCTGCGTTGCCGCGAAAACTGCTGCGCAGTTTGCGCAAGGTTTGCCGTGTCAACCGTCATCATCAATCGGGAACTTATCGTAAGGGCGGCAAATGTCCGCCCATTTGATCTGGCTCAATTACCCGGCAACCATTCTGAATAAGACATGCTTATTTGTCACGACAATAATTTGATACCGTCCAGCGTGGCAGCGCACTGCTCGCGTATCACTTTGACGAAGTCGAGCACGTAAGCCTTGTGCTGCTGGGCCGGTGGCACCGACACGAACAGGTCGCTCCACAAGCCCTGCTCGCCCACCGGCTTGGCGATGACGTAGTCGTAATCGACATAGTTCTTGATGGCCCAGTTGGGCAGCGCGGCGATACCACGCCGGCTGGCCACCAACTGCAACACGGCCACGGTCAGTTCGGCCGTGCGGCGCTCGAACTGGATATTTTCCGGCACCAGCACTTCGCGGATCAGGTCGATGCGCGATTCCGGCACCGGGTAGGTGATCAGGGTCTCGCCGGTGAAATCGGCCGCGTGCAGGCGGCGCTGGGCAGCGAGCCGGTGCTTTTGCGCCATCACCACCAGGATCTCGAAGCGGAACAGCGGGAACGTGGCAAAGTCCGGGCCGTATGGCGAGCCGATCACCAGGTCGGCAGCGCCGGTGCGCAGCAGCTCGGCCGGTTCGCTATGAAAGCCCGACACCAGGTCGATTTCGACATCGGGCCAGCGCTTGCGGAACTCGTCCATGACCGGCATCAGCCAGTCGAAACAGGTATGGCATTCGAGCACCACGCGCAACTGGCCAGTGTCGCCCTGGGTCAGGCGCGCCACTTCGCGCTCGGCGGTTTCGATTTCCGGCAGCAGCAGGTCGGCCAGCTTGAGCAGCCGGGCGCCGGTGGCAGTAAACCCGATCGGCACCGATTTTCGCTCAAACAGCGGCCCACCGTAGCGATCTTCCAGTAACTTGATCTGATGCGACAGCGCCGACTGGGTCAGGTTGAGCAACTGGGCAGCCCGTACCAGGCTGCCGGCCGAGCGCAAGGCGCTCAGGGTACGAAGGTGGCGTATCTCTAACATCTATTAATCTTTTTCATGTGAATCCGCAAAATCTTTCGTTTGAATTATAGATCGGAATGCCGCAAACTTTACCGCATCGATATGAAATCCTTATGACAAACGCCATGACTACCGTAAAAACATTCATCCAGACTCACATCCTCGGCCTGCCCCGCGTGGGTGCTGCCCGCGAGCTGAAATTCGCGCTCGAGGCCAACTGGCGCGGAGAGTTGTCCGACGCCGCCCTCGAGCAGGTGGGCAGCGACCTGCGTGCGCGCCACTGGGCCTTGCAACGCGATGCCGGCCTCGACTTCGTCACCGTGGGCGACTTCGCGTTTTACGACCAGGTGGCCAACCATGTCCAGCTGCTCGGCTGCGAGCCGGCGCGCTTCGGTTTTACGCCTGAACAATCGCAACTGCGCCGCTACTTCGCCATGGCGCGCGGACTTGCCAACGGCGCGAACGCCGACGCCAACGATAACGGTCACAGCAGCGTCAATAGCGACGGCCAGGCCGGCTGCATTCATGCCGATCACGCCGATCTCGCCGAGCATGCTGGCTGCGACCAGGCCCATCGAGGCGCCGCGCTGGAAATGACCAAGTGGTTCGATACCAACTACCACTACCTGGTGCCGGAATTCGCGCCCGAAACCGTCTTCTCGCTGGCCTGCGAGCGCCTGTTCGCCGAGGTGGAACAAGCCCAGGCGCTCGGCCACGCGGTCAAGGCGGTGTTGCTGGGACCGCTCAGCTTCCTGTGGCTGGGCAAGGAAAAGGCCGCGTTCGAGCGCCTGTCCCTGCTCGACCGGCTGCTGCCCGTGTACGGGGCCGTGCTCGACCGCCTGAAACAGCTGGGCGTGCAATGGGTGCAGGTCGATGAGCCGATCCTGGGCCTGGACCTGCCTGGCGCCTGGCGCAGCGCGTTCGAAACCGCCTACTGGCAACTGAACCAGGTCGGCATCGACCTGCTGCTGGCCACCTATTTTTCGCCGCTGGAAGAAAATCTGAGCCTGGCGTGCCGGCTGCCGGTGGCCGGCCTGCACGTCGATGGCGTGCGTGCGCCCCACGAGCTGACCAGCATTGCCGACTGGCTGCCGGTGCACAAGGTGCTGTCGGTGGGCATCGTCGATGGCCGCAATATCTGGCGCACCGACCTCGACGCGGCGCTGGCCGTGCTGGCGCCGCTGGTCGCCAAGCGCGCTGGCAAGCTGTGGTTGTCGGCGTCATGCTCGCTGCTGCACGTGCCGTTCACCCTGGCGGCCGAAGACGGGCTCGACGCAGAGATCCGCTCGTGGCTGGCGTTCGCCACCGAAAAACTCGACGAACTGCGGCTGCTGAAAGCGGCGCTGGCCGGTGTGGCCGAGGTGACGGAGGTGGCAGCCGAGGTGAGCAAAGCGCTGGCCATCTCACGCGCCGCCATCGCCAGCCGCCGCGCCAGCGTCCGCGTGCACCAGGCTGCCGTGCGCGAACGGCTGGCAACGCTGCCCGACGATCTCGACCGCCGCGCGTCACCGTTCGCCCGGCGCCAGGCCGAGCAACGACAACGGTTCCAGTTGCCGGCATTCCCGACCACGACCATTGGCTCGTTCCCGCAGACGGCGGCGATCCGCGCCGCGCGCGCCGCCCACAAGCGCGGCGCGCTCGATGCGGCTGGCTACGCCGCCACGATGCGCGCGGAAATCGCCGACGCTGTGCAGCGCCAGGAAGACATCGGCCTCGACGTGCTGGTCCACGGCGAAGCCGAGCGCAACGACATGGTCGAATACTTCGGCGAGCAGCTCGATGGCTTCGTGTTCACCAAATTGGGCTGGGTGCAGTCGTACGGCTCGCGCTGCGTGAAGCCGCCGGTGATTTTTGGCGACGTCAGCCGGCCGAAACCGATGACGGTGGACTGGACCGCGCACGCGCAGAGCCTGACTGCGCTGCCGATGAAGGGCATGTTGACCGGGCCGATCACCATGCTGCAATGGTCGTTCGTGCGCGACGACCAGCCGCGCGCCCACACCGCGCTGCAGCTCGCGCTGGCGATCCGCGACGAGGTCGCCGACCTGGAACAGGCAGGGATCGGCATCATCCAGATCGACGAGCCGGCCGTGCGCGAGGGCTTGCCGCTGCGCCGGGGCGGCTGGGATGGCTATCTCGACTGGGCCACGCGGGCGTTCCGGGTGGCGGCCAGCGTGGCGGCCGACCGCACCCAAATCCACACCCATATGTGCTATGCCGAGTTCAACGACATCCTGCCGCAGGTCGCCGCCATGGACGCCGACGTGATCACCATCGAAACCAGCCGCTCGGACATGGAGCTGCTGCGCGGTTTCGGTGCGTTTCGCTACCCCAACGAGATCGGCCCCGGCGTGTACGACATCCACTCGCCGCGGGTGCCGGGCCGGGCGGAAATGGTGCGCCTGCTGGACAAGGCCAGCGCAGTCATTCCAGTTGGCAATTTATGGGTCAACCCGGACTGCGGCCTGAAAACCCGCGACTGGGCCGAAACCGAGGTGGCGCTGCGCAATATGGTGGCAGCGGCGCGCGAACTGCGTCAGCGCCACGCAGCCTGACCGGTCCGCAACGCGGCGCCACCGGGCGCCGCGCCCCCGCATTTTTCCACGGTATCAGCCGTGCGCGTCTCCCCATCGGCGGTTTTCCACAGTAGAATGCCAGCACCTGCGCATGCGCGCGCGGTTGCAACCCTCTCATACTGTCGCCCATGTCCAAGAGCCTGTTTCAAAAGCCGATCGAAATCAAGATATCCACTGTCGTCGCCGTCTCCGCCATCCTTACCACGGCGGACGGCACCGCGCTCGACGCGGCGCTTGCCAGGATGACCGGCGGCAGCGCCGACTTTTTTGAAGACGACCTCACTGTGATCGACATCGCGGCCTTGCCGGATGGCACGGCGATCGACTGGACTGCCATCATCGCCGTGCTGGCCAAGTACCGTTTGAAACCGGTCGCCGTGCGCAATGCGCCCGCCGCCATGGCCGCCGAGATCGCCTCGCACGGCCTGACCCTGGAAACCGCCAGCAAACCGCGCGACGACGAAACGCCGGTGGCGCCGGCGCCAGCACCGGTGAAGGCCTCACCCACCATTTCCAGCACCGCCGAACCACTGCCCAACGGCCAGAACGTGATGATCATCGACACCCCGGTGCGCGCTGGCCAGCGCATTTATGCGCGCGGCTGCGACCTGATCGTTACCGCCGTGGTCAACAACGGCGCCGAAATCATCGCCGACGGCAGCATCCACGTGTACAACACGCTCAACGGCCGTGCGCTGGCCGGCGCGTCCGGCAATGCCGACGCCCGTATCTTTGCTTTGAATATGTCGCCGGAACTGGTTTCCATTGCCGGCGTGTACCGTACTTTTGAAGACGGCTTCCCGGCCGAATTTGCGCGCTCCCCCGCGCAAATCCGCTTGATGGGCGACCGAATCGATATACTATCTGTCAATTCTGCAACCCGCGCCTGAGTAGCCGCCGTACCTCTTTCTGAAAAGGATTATCTGTGGCAAGAATCATTGTTGTAACGTCCGGTAAGGGCGGTGTCGGTAAGACGACCACGAGCGCCAGTTTTTCCACTGGCCTGGCCATGCGCGGCCACAAGACCGCGGTGATCGACTTCGACGTCGGCCTGCGTAACCTCGACCTGATCATGGGTTGCGAACGCCGCGTAGTGTACGACCTGATCAATGTGATCAACAAGGAAGCCACCCTGAACCAGGCCCTGATCAAGGACAAGCACTGCGACAACCTGTTCATCCTGCCGGCTTCGCAAACGCGCGACAAGGATGCGCTGTCGGAAGAAGGCGTGGAAGTGGTGCTCAACGAACTGGTCAACATGGGCTTCGAGTACATCATCTGCGATTCGCCGGCAGGTATCGAGCATGGCGCGCTGATGGCGCTGACCTTTGCCGATGAAGCGATCATCGTCACCAACCCGGAAGTGTCGTCGGTGCGCGATTCGGACCGCATCCTCGGCATCCTGCAAGCGAAGTCGCGCCGCGCCCAGAGCGGTGGCGAGCCGGTCAAGGAACACCTGTTGATCACCCGCTACTCGCCAAAGCGCGTGGAAGCGGACGAAATGCTGTCGCACGAAGATGTGAAGGAAATCCTGCGCATCTCGCTGATCGGCATCATTCCGGAATCGGAATCGGTCCTGCATGCATCGAACCAGGGCAACCCGGCGATTCATTTCAAGGGCACCGATGTGGCGCAAGCCTACGAGGACGTGGTCGCGCGCTTCCTCGGTGAAGAACGTCCCCTGCGCTTCGTCAACTACGAAAAACCGGGCTTCCTGCAGCGACTTTTCGGGAGTAAGTGACCATGGCCCTGCTTTCTTTCCTGTTCCCGCAAAAGCAGAAAACTGCGACCGCGGCCAAGGAGCGGCTGCAAATCATCATCGCGCGCGAGCGCAACGGCCGCACCGGGCCCGACTTTTTGCCGGCGCTGCATAAAGAGCTGATCGACGTGATCTCGAAGTACACCAAGGTCAACGCCGACGATATCAAGATCTCGCTCGACCGCCAGGGCAACCTGGAAGTGCTCGACGTCAACGTGGTACTGCCGGACGCTTAAGTTTTGTGCAGCGGCACTTCGGCCTGCCCTGCGGGGTGGGCCGAGTTGCCCGGGTCCGCTATCCCGGCCAGTTGCAGCTGCTGCGCCACCGTCACGCACGCCTCCACATGCGCATAGCCGATCTGGCGAAACGCGAAAAATCCGATTCCCGCCGACGCCAGCTGGCCCGCCAGCGGCACCAGCTTGCCCGCCTGTTTGGCGGCAGTCTTGACGCCCATGCGGCGCAACACGTGCATCACCACCTCGCGCGTGACCACCTTACCAACCAGCATGCTGCCAATGCCGACTGCCGCCTGGTACGCGATCATGCGAAAGCGTGGATGCATGCGCTCGATTTGTTCCTCGGACAAGCCGAAGTGACGGTTGACGTCTTCGATCAGGTTGGCGAACAGGCGCATGTCGGAAATGATGTCGAGCCCCGGAATGGGCACCGCCGCCACCCCGGCCGAGACCATGGCCCGGCGCCGCACCAGTTGTCGGCAACGCTCGCGCACGGCGTCGAGATCGCGTGCCGTGCCCGGCACCAAGATCCAATTTGTGTCTTTTTTCAAACCCATTCTGGCCCCCGGGCAGGAAATTGAAGTTTCTTTCCAAAATTCAACTTCTTCATTGAATTCACAGTTTTTACAGTGTACCTTGTATTGGACAGCCAGTATTACACGATAGAATCTGTCACTTTCTTGGCAATAGTTGTTGTTCCATGGAAAATAATATCTGCTATTCTGGGGAGCAATTGTAAATCTCTGGTATATTACCCAGTGTCAACTCTTTAACAATTATTTCCCACGGGCAGCAGTATGAGAATCGCTGTACTTGATAACGACCGCAGCCAGGCCGACCTGATATGCCAGGTGCTGACCTCCGCCGGCCATATTTGCCATAGTTTTCAGACCGGTAAGGATGTCCTGGCCCAGGTGCGCAAGGACAGCTACGACATGCTCATCCTCGACTGGCAGGTGGTCGACATGACTGGCGCCGAAGTCATGCGCCGGGTGCGTGAAAAGCTGCCAGATACCGCGCCGGTGCTGTTCCTCACCACCAGTTCCGGCGAAGACGATATCGTCGCCGGCCTCGGTGCGGGCGCGGACGACTACATGATCAAGCCGCTGCGCCGCAGTGAAATGGTGGCGCGCGTGCAGGCACTGCTGCGGCGCGCCTACCCGGCGCAGAACGGCGCCGAGCAGTTGCAATTCGGTCAATACGTGTTCGAGACCCGTCCCGGTCGCTTGCTGATGGATGGCATCGTGCTCGATGTCACGCACAAGGAGTTCTACCTGGCGCTGTTATTTTTCCGCAACATCGGTCGACCGCTGTCGCGCGCCTACATCCACGAGGCGGTGTGGATACGCGAGACCGCCGTGCCGTCGCGCACCATGGACACCCACGTTTCCCGCGTGCGCAACAAGTTGCAGTTGAAGCCGGAAAACGGTTTCCGGCTGGTGCCGGTGTACAGCTACGGTTACCGGTTGGAAAAGCTGGGTGCCTGACATCCGGCGGGGCTGTTGCCCGACCCGTTGCCCTCCCATTAGGCAGTCACCCCGGCAGCAGTAGGGACATCACGGTATAATGACCGCATACTCAATGCCCGGAACCGAAATGCAGCTGCTTGCCGTCGGCCTCAATCACCACACCGCCCCCGTCTCGCTGCGCGAGCAGCTGGCGTTCGCCCCCGAGCAACTGGGCCAGGCGGTGGTGGCGGCGCGCTCGTGGTTCGAACGCATCGACCATCGTGGCGCCGACGAAGCGGCCATCCTCTCCACCTGCAACCGCACCGAGCTCTACGCGGCCAGCCAGGTGCCAGATCCGCTCGACGCCGGCGCCCATTTCCTCGCCGATTTCCACCAGCTCAATTACGCCGACCTGCGCCCGCACTTGTACATGCTGCCGCAGCACGACGCCGTGCGCCACACCTTCCGCGTTGCATCGGGCCTCGATTCGATGGTGCTGGGCGAAACGCAAATCCTCGGCCAGATCAAGGACGCCATCCGCACCGCCGACGAAGCCGGCGGCCTGGGCACTTACCTGCACCAGCTGTTCCAGCGCAGTTTTTCGGTGGCCAAGGAAGTGCGCAGCACCACCGAGATCGGCGCCCACAGCGTGTCGATGGCGGCCGCTGCCGTGCGCCTGTCGCAGCGCATTTTCGACAAGATCTCCGAGCAGAACGTGCTGTTCATCGGCGCCGGCGAAATGATCGAGTTGTGCGCCACCCACTTTGCCGCGCAAAACCCGCGCAGTGTCACCATCGCCAACCGCACCCTCGAGCGCGGCGAAGCGCTGGCGCACCGCTTCGGTGGCCGCGCCATGCGCTTGGCCGAGTTGCAGGACAAGCTGCACCAGTTCGACATCGTCATCTCGTGCACCGCCTCGTCGCTGCCGCTGATCGGTCTCGGCATGGTCGAGCGCGCCATCAAGGCGCGGCGCCACAAGCCGATTTTCATGGTGGACCTGGCCGTGCCGCGCGATATCGAGCCGGAAGTGGCGCGCCTGAACGACGCGTTCTTGTACACCGTCGACGACCTCGGCAAGGTGGTGCAGGCCGGCATGGAAAACCGCCAGGCCGCCGTGGCGCAAGCCGAAGCCATCATCGAAACCCGGGTGCAGTCGTTCATGCACTGGATCGACGACCGCGCCGTGGTGCCGGTCATCCAGAGCCTGCACGAAAACGGCGAAGCCCTGCGCCAGCTCGAACTCGACCGTGCGCGCAAGATGCTGGCCAAGGGTGAAGATGTCGACGCAGTGCTGGAAGCGCTGTCGCGCGGCCTCACCGCCAAGTTCATGCACGGTCCGCAACAGGCGCTGCACCGCGCCCAGGGCGAAGAACGCGCCCACCTGGCACAGTTGCTGCCACAGTTGTTCCGCGGCCGTCGTTAGCGCCCCTCCCCTGCCTCCGCTTTGCTGCCGCGTCGATCGATGCGGCTTCCGTACCACCTCACACAGAAATACGCTATGAAACCATCCATGCTGGCCAAGCTCGACCAACTGGCGAACCGCCTGGTCGAACTCGATGAATTGCTGATGTCCGAAGGCGCCACCGCCAATATGGACGCCTACCGCAAGATGACGCGCGAACACGCCGAACTCGGCCCGCTGGTCACGCTCTATAAATCGTATGGCGACGCCCAGGGCGACCTGGTGGCGGCGCAAGACATGCTGTCCGATCCGGAAATGAAAGAGTTCGCCCAGGACGAGATCGAAGCGGCCAAGGAACGGCTGGCAACGCTGGAACTGGAGCTGCAGAAAATGCTGCTGCCGAAAGACGCCAACGACGAGCGCAACATCTTCCTGGAAATTCGCGCCGGCACCGGTGGCGACGAATCGGCGCTGTTCGCGGGCGACCTGCTGCGCATGTACACGCGTTTTGCCGAGCGCAACCGCTGGCAGGTGGAGGTGGTGTCGGAGTCGGCCTCGGACCTCGGTGGCTACCGCGAAGTGATCGTGCGGCTGGTGGGCAACAGCGTGTACTCGAAACTGAAATTCGAATCGGGCGGCCACCGCGTGCAACGGGTGCCGGCCACCGAAACGCAAGGCCGCATCCACACCTCGGCCTGCACGGTGGCGGTGATGCCCGAGGCCGACGAGGTCGAGGACGTGCACATCAACCCGGCCGACCTGCGCATCGACACCTTCCGCGCGTCGGGCGCCGGCGGCCAGCACATCAACAAGACCGATTCGGCCGTGCGCCTGACTCACCTGCCCACCGGCATCGTGGTCGAGTGCCAGGACGACCGCTCGCAGCACAAGAACAAGGCGCAGGCGATGAAGGTGCTGGCCGCCCGCATCAAGGACGTGCAGTTGCGCGAGCAGCAATCGAAGGAAGCGGCCACCCGCAAGAGCCTGATCGGCTCGGGCGACCGCAGCGAACGGATCCGCACCTACAACTATCCGCAAGGCCGCATGACCGACCACCGCATCAACCTGACCTTGTACAAGCTCGACTTCATCATGGACGGCGACCTGACCGAACTGACCAACGCACTGGCCGCGGAGCACCAGGCCGAGCTGCTGGCGGCGCTGGGGGATTGAGGGTTGGACATTGAACATTGGACATTGGACGTTAGACGTTAGACGTTAGCCGTTAGCCGTTAGCCGTTAGCCGTTAGCCGTTAGCCGTTAGCCGTTAGCCGAGAATCCGTCATTGCCGCGCAGGCGGCAATCCAATTTTTGCGAACCGTGTTGGCGGCGCCACGAAACTGGATTCCCGCCTGCGCGGGAATGACGGATTTGCGGTCGGCGGTTGGCGGTTGACGGTTGGCGGTTGGCGGTTGACGGTTGGCGGTTGACGGTTGACGGTTGACGGGTTGACGGTTGACGGTTGACGGTTGACGGTTGACGGTTGACGGGTTGACGGGTTGACGGGTTGACGGGTTGACGGGTTGACGGGTTGACGGTTGACGGTTGACGGTTGACTGTTGACGGTTGACAGGTTGACGGGTTGACCGTTGACACGCTGGCGCTTGTCCGTTGCCGCTATGTTCGCGGCTATCGTTGGTTTTTATCTCTGCAATCGTTTAAGAGCCTGCTAAGGCCAAACCAGCAACTTTGTGCGAGAATCTGCGATTCTGCCACCGCACGACCTCACCGGAACCACCATGCACCAATCCCGCCCCCTGCTGTTGTCCATCGCCGCCGCCAGCTTCGGCCTGATCGGCGTTGCCCTGTACCTTCAGCACGGGCTCGATATGCTGCCCTGTCCGCTGTGCGTGATCCAGCGCTACCTGTTCCTGGCGATCGGTATCGCCGCCCTGGTCGGCGCGTTCATCAGCAGGCCCAAGCTCGCCGCCGGCGTGGCCTTGCTCGCTGCGCTCGGCGGCCTGTACACCGCCGGCAAGCACCTGTACGTGCTGGCCAACCCGGGCCTGTCGTGCGGCATCGATCCGGTCGAAACTTTTCTCAACAAAATCCCGACTGCCACCTATTTGCCGTTTTTGTTCCGCGCTGATGGCCTGTGCGAAGACGCCACCGCGCCATGGTTCGGCCTGTCGATACCGCAATGGGCGTTCCTGTGGTTCGCACTGTTTACCATCGCCCTGGTCTGGGCGCTGATCCGCCGCAGCCGCGCATGATCGCAACGGTTGCAGACATCACCGCCGGCGTCACCGTCGGCGCCTTGCAGCGCCAAGCGCTACTCGACGCGCTCGACTGGCGCGTGCTGCTGTGCCATGCGTTGAACACCAACCGGGTGGGCCTGATCACCGGCTCCGAGCGCACCCTGACCGATGACGAAGCGCAGCGCTTCGGCGCCCTGGTGCAGCGCCGCCTGGCTGGCGAGCCGGTGGCCTACCTGGTGGGCCAGCGCGAATTCTTCGGCCTGCCGTTCGCAGTGAGCGGCGCAGTACTGATCCCCCGCCCCGATACCGAACTGCTGGTGGAGCTCGCACTCGACCGCTTGCCGCGAGGCGGCCGCGTGCTCGACATGGGCACCGGAAGCGGCGCGATTGCCGTCGCGCTGGCGCACACGCGGCCCGATGCCGACGTCACCGCGCTCGACGTCAGCGCCGACGCGCTGGCGGTTGCCCGCCGCAACGCCGAGGCCAACGGCGCGCACGTGACGTTCCTGCACAGCGACTGGTTTGCGGCCCTGGCCGACAACGCGCCGTTCGATATCATCGCGTCCAATCCGCCGTATATCGCCAGCGGCGACCGCCACCTGTCCGAGGGCGACTTGCGCTTCGAACCGGTGGGCGCGCTGACCGACCACGCCGATGGCCTGTCGGCCTTGCGCATCCTGGTGGCCGGCGCCCCGGCGCACCTGTCACCGCAAGGCTGGCTGCTGATGGAGCATGGCTACGACCAGGCCGATGCTGTGCGCGAGTTGCTGCTTGCGGCCGGTTACACCGAGGTGCAAAGCTGGCGCGATATCGCCGATATCGAGCGCGTCAGCGGCGGTCGCCGGCAGCTGTAGCCATCCCTCGCGCCACCAGGCGACGCGCGGCATCGAGCAATTGCTGTGCCGGCGCCGGCTTGAACAACACAACATCGAACGCTTGCGGCCGCGCCGGGGGCAACAGTGCGTGCAGCAGGCGCGGTGCGCGCTCGTGCGAGTGCGCGTGCGCCGACGCGTCGTCAACGTCGGCATCGGCGCAGACCACCAGCGCCGGCAAGGCGCCGTTCAGTTCTGCGGCGTCGTAACAGAGCGTGAAGCCGGCGCTGTCGAATACTTCGGTCAGGTAATCGCGCATGGCATCGTGCGGCTCGCACAACAGTACAGTCAGGCCGTCGCCGAACGGCAATGGCGGTTCGTCGCGCGCGGAAAACGGCGGCGTGGGCATGGCTAGCTCTTCATCTGCCGGCGCGGCGATGATCACGAACCTGAGCGCGGCGCCAGCCTGCTGCAGGCAACTGCCCATGGCGCGCACCAGCTGCGCCGCCAGCACCAGGCCCGGTGCGATGTCGTCGCGCTCGAGCGTGGTTGATACATCGGCCCACATCACGGCCTGCCCGGCGCCACCTGCAATGACAGTGCCGCTGCCACGATGAGCACGGGCGCCGCTGTCGGCTACGTCGTCATGGGCGACTGTCTCGCTGTCGCTGCCAGCGCCATTGCAGGTTCGGAAAGCCAGCACCAGCGCGCCATCGCCGGCCGCTTCGACCTCCAGCGCCAGCGGCACGCCAGCGTGCAGCGCTACCCGCTCCAGTACCTGCGCCAGCAAACGCGCATCGAGCAGCGCCAGGCCCGGCAGCGACTGCGGGTCATGGCGCACGCCATAGGCCTGCATCAGCGCGTGCAGGTAGGCCGGCGCCGGCGCCAGTTCGGGCGGCGTCACTTCGTAGCGGGCGCACGCGCACAAGTCGCCCAGCCAGGCCAGCTGGCGCTGCGCCAGCGCCACGATGTCGTCCAGTCCGGCGCCGCGGGCGCGCGCAGCGATCTGCGCCAGCGGCGTGCGCAGGTCGTGGTTCAGACGCGCCAGAATGCTGGCCCGTGCCCGCAGCGGCGCGTCGGCGCCAGGATCAGGATCAGGATCAGGGGCAGGATCAGATACAGCGGCAGGCCTCATGCATCCCCCACCGCGCGCCGCACCGACTGCCGGTAGGCGGTGGGCGTGGCCTCGGCGTGTTCGCGGAAGGCAGTGGCGAAATTGGCGGCGCTGCGAAAACCGGTCTGCTCGGCGATCTGCTGCACGGTCATGTCGGTATCGACCAGCAACTGTCGCCCGCGCATCATGCGCGCCTCGGCCAGGTAGGCGAACACGGTGATGCCGGCCTGCTGGCGGAATGCCTGCGACAGCCGCTTTTCGTACGTGCCCAGCGCGCGCGCAATGCCGGCCAGGGTGAGCGGCGCGGCCAGGTTGTCGTCGATCAGGCGCATGGCGGCATCGGTCACGACGGCGTCGGGATGCGGGTGAAAATGCGGTTCGGGATGGAGCTGGGAAACGTTGGAAGCGGGAGCCGGGGCCGGCTGGACCGTCGTGGCGGCCACCACGGCCACGGCGGCGGCGGCGCGCATGCCGGCCAGCTCGAGGTGGATGCGCACACGCGCGAACACCTCGGCCGGATGATAGGGCTTGGTGATGAAATCGACGCCGCCGATGGCCAGCCCGGCCACCCGTTCGTCGGGATCGTCGAGGGCGCTGAGGAACAGCACCGGGATATCGCGCGTGACCGGGTCGGCCTTGAGCAGGCGGCACGCGGCAAAGCCGTCCACCACCGGCATGCGCACGTCGAGCAGGATCAGGTCGGGCGGCTGGGCCAGCGCGCTCTGGTAGCCGGCAGCGCCATCGGCCGCGCTGCGCACGTGGTAAGACTGGCGCCGCAGCAGGTCGGTCAGTACGCGTAGTTCCTCCCGCTCGTCGTCGACGATCAGGATACTAGGCCGTACTTTTTCTGAGGCGGTAACGGAGTAGATGGCGCGCTCCCGGTGGGGAATACGCGCCGATTATACACAGCCTGCCTGGCGAATTTCACCAGCGTTGTCGCATTTATCGCGTCTGTCTCTTCCAGCAAAAGTTTTGTCTCCTGGTTCAAAATATCAAGCTACCAGTAACCGACCAGGGTCAGTCCGTCGCCACCGCTCTGGACGCCGACCAGGGTCGCATCGACCACCAGTTGCGCCACCATGTCGCTGCGGCTGTGGTTGTCCAGGTAGGTGTCCCAGCGCGCCAGCGTGGCGGCGTCGGGCGCCTTGTCGGTGGCATTGAGGAAGATCCGGGTCACGAATGCGGCATCGTCGAGGGCGCCATACAGCTGCTTGAACTCGACCGACTCGGTAAAGCCCCTGGCCAGCGCCGCGCCGGTAAGGTTGGTGCCCAGCCACTCCTGGAAGCCGCGCAAGTCGCCCGCGCGGTCGAGCGTGAGCTGGTACAACATGCCGATTTCGCGCAGGTTCGCGGTGGCGGCCTGGGTAAAGCCGAGGTCCACCACCTTGCCGTCGAACTCGCCGAGCTCGACCTGGCGCACGGTGTTCATGCTGCCGGCGCCCTGGCCCACCATCACGTCGGCGCCGTTGGCGCCAGCGCTGACCTGGTTGCCCAGCACCACCTTGTAGCTGGCGGCGGTGCCGGTAAACACGGCGGTATCGGTGCCGTCGCCGCCCACCAGCAGGTTGGCGCCGGTGCCGGCCACCAGCCGGTCGTTGCCGGAACCGGCGATCCAGCCCTGCTCGGCGGTCAGCATCTGGCCCCCCAGCGCCATGCCGTCGGCGGTCCACCAGGCGGCCTTGTGGGCGGCGCTCTGGGCGATATCGGACAACACCGCGGCGCGCAGGTTGAGGTCGCCAGGCGCGGCGTCCAGCCGCGCCACGAAGCCCGACAGTTCGCTGGCGGTCGGTTCGCGATCGAGGGTGTTGCGCAGCAGCGTGGCGACGAAGTCGGCATTGCCGAGCTTCATCACGCCATTGCGCGCCTCGACCTCACCCAGGAAGCCGGCGGCATACTGCGGCGCCGTCAGGGCGAGCTTGCTCCAGTTGGTCAGGCCGTCCAGGTCGGGCGCGCGGTCGAACGCGGCGTGGTACAGCAGCGACAGCGTTTCCAGGCGCACCGCGTCGGCGGCCACAAAGCCGAGCCGGTCGATATTCAGGTTGAGCTCGGACGTGGCGATGGTTTGCGTGGCGCCAAGCAGGGCCGCCTGGTGAGTGCCCTGCACCGTGCCGTCGGCCTTGAGCATGAAGCGCCACTGGCCGCTGTCGGTGCGGCCGCCCTGCAGCACGTCGTTGCCAGCGCCTGCCACCAGCACGTCGTTGCCGGCGCCGGCAAACAGGATATCGTCGCCGTCGCCGCCGTCGAGGTGGTCGTTGCCGCCGGCCGTGCCTAGGATGTCGTTGCCGCCGTTGCCGTACAGGGTGTCGTTGTCGAGGCCGACGGTGAGCGTGATGTGCTGGGCGGCGTCGTCGCCGATCAGGAAGTTGCTGCCCTGCCCGCCCTGCACCCGCGCCGTCCCGATGATGGCGCCGAAGTCGAGGTTGTCGATCTGCAGGCCCACGCCGGACAGGCTGCGGGTGTCGATCACCAGCGCGATCTCGGTATCGGGATCGACTGCGGCAGTCACGCCGGCCAGGGCGCTGGCACGCAGCCCCTGCGCGGTGACCAGGGTACCGGCCTGCACCGACGTGTCGCCGGCGATCAGCAGCAAGGTATTGTCGATGGTGCTGTTGCCGGAGACGCGCAGGGTGCCGTTCTGTTGCAGCTCATTGGCATCCTGCGTCGCCAGGAATTCGCGCGCCTGGGCTTCCATCGCGGTGCGGGTATCGCTGACGATGGTGTGGTCGTCGATCCGGCCGATCAGGTCGGTAGCCGCCATGGCGCCGCCCAGCAGCGCCGAGGGGCCGGTGGACTGGAAACCCGTGCCCGCCGGCAAGCTGACGGTCAGGGTGCTGCCTACGCCGTCGGCATTGGCAGCGATGCCGAGCGGAATATCGGCCAGCGTGGGGTGAGGCGTGCCCGCCACGTCGTCGCGACCAATCGCCACCAGCGGCACGGTCACCGTGCGCGAGACCAGGCCGGTGCGATCGTCAACGCCGGTCTCGGTGACGATGCCGACACCATCGACCGTGCCCAGCTGGCCGCTGCCGACCGGCAGCACCAGCGGTGCGGTGGCGCTGTTGGCATTGCCGGCTGCGTCGGTAAACAGCTGGCCCGGTACGCCGATCGAGACCGACGCGGCGCCGGTCGGGGTGAGCGTGGCGGTGTAGGTGGTGCCGCTGCCGCTGAAATTGGACAGCGTGCCGCCGCTGACCACGATGTTCGACAGGTTGAGCACACCTGGGTCGCTGAGGGTGAAGGTCAGCGTGGCGCTTTGTCCCTCCACCAGCGCGGCGCTGCTGGCGATGGTCACGGTGGGTGCAATGGTATCGACGACGTAGGGCACGCTCTGGGCGGCGCTGACATTGCCGGCAGCGTCGACCACGCGCACCAGCAAGGCGCCGCTGGCGTTGGCGGGCAGGGTCAGGCCGTCCAGGCTCCAGGCCTGGCCGCGCAGGATGGCCGGGATAAAGGTCAGGCCATTGTCGATCGAGACCTGCACCACGTCGCCGCTGGCCGGCGGCGCCGACAGCGTGCCGCTGAGCGACTGGCGCGGGTTGTTGGTGACCAGGTCGCCGGGGGTGCCGGTATCGGTGGAAAACAGCACGGCGCCGGTGGGTGCCGGCGGCGCCACGGTGTCGATTTGCAGCGCCGGCAGGCTGGCGCTGGCGCCGGTGTTGCCGGCGACATCGCTGAATCCCGCGACGGCAATGGTGGCGGTGCCGGCCGGTACGTCGGCTGGGGGCGTGAAGGTGGCGGTGTACACCAGCGGGTCGGCGGTTGCCGTGAGCGGACCCAGGGTGCCGCCGGTGACGGCCACGTTGGCCGGCGTAAAGTCGGCCGGGGCGCTCGAGAAGGTGAAGGTGATGGTGGCCGGCGCCACGCCATTGGCCACCGCCACGTTGCTGGTGATGGCGACGGTGGGCGTTTCCTGCGCGAGCACGTAAGCGTTCGCAGTGGCGGCGCTGGCGTTGCCCACGGCGTCGATCACGCGCACTTGCAGCACGCCGCTACCGGCCAGCGTGTGGTCGAGCGACCAGCCGGCGCCGGTGTTGTCGATAACGGCAGCCTGCCAGGTGGCGCCGTTGTCGAACGAGACCTGCACCGTTTCACCAGCAGCCAGCGGCTGCGACAGGTTGCCGCTGACGGTCTGCTGCGCCACCGCCGTGACCAGGTCGGTGCTGCTGATGCCGGTGTCCGCCGAGAAGCGCGGGCTGCCGGTCGCAACAGCAAGGGGCGGCAGCGTATCGATGGCGATTTGCGGACCAACGGCGGCCTGGCCGCCATTGCCGGCCAGGTCGGTGTAGACGCCAGCAGCCACGCCGATGCCGGCCACGCCCGCCGCCACGCCGGCGGCGGGGGTGAACAGCGCCGTGTACACCAGCGGATTGGCGGTGGCGGCAAAGCCGGACAGAGCGCCGTTGGCCACCGTCACATCATCGGCGCCAAAGCCTTGCGGCGCCTCGCTGAAGGTGAAGGTGATCAGGGCAGTGTCGCCGCTCTTGACGGCGGCGGTGCTGCTGGCGATGACCAGCGTGGGCGCTGTTGCATCGGCCACCAGGCCGGCCAGCACGGCGCCGGTGCCGGCATTGCCGGCCAGGTCGGTGTAACTGCCGGCGGCCAGCACCACGCCAGCGGCGCCTTCGTAGCCGGCTACCGGCGTAAAGGTGGCGGTGTATACGTTCGGATTGGCGGTGGCGGCCACGGCGCCAAGGCTGCCGCCGGTGGCCGTCAGGCTGGCGGCGCCAAAGCCGGCAGGCGCTTCGGAGAAGGTGAACGTGATCACGGCCGGGCGGGCGACGCTGACGGCAGCCACATCGCTGCTGATGGTGACGGTCGGCGCGCCCTGGTCGAGCGCGTAGGCGGTGGTGCTGGCGATGCCGGTGTTGCCGGCAGCATCGACCACGCGCACTTGCAGCACGCCACTGCCGGTGAGCACATGGTCCAGCGTCCAGGCGGCGCCGGTGTTGTCGACGGCGGCGGTTTGCCAGTTGAAGCCATTGTCGAACGAGACTTCCACGCGGTCGCCGGCGTCGAGCGGCTGCGACAGGTTGCCGCGTACGGTTTGCGCGGCAACCGATGTCACCAGGTCGGTACTGCTGACCCCGGTGTCGGCCGAGAAGCCGGGCGCACCGCTGGCAACGGCCAGCGGCGCCACGGTATCGATGGCGATTTGCGGGCCAACGGCGGCCAGACCGCCGTTGCCGGCCAGATCGGTATAGACGCCGGCAGCCACGCTGATGCCAGCCACGCCCGCCGCCACGCCGGCGCCAGGGGAAAACAACGCCGTGTACACCAGCGGATTGGCGGTGGCGGCAAAGCCGGACAGCGCGCCGTTGATGACCACGACGTCGGCGTCGCTAAAGCCCTGCGGCGCCTCGCTGAAGGTAAATGTGATCAGCGCGGTGTCGCCGGCTTTGAGCGCGGCCAGGTCGCTGGTGATGGCCAGGGTGGGCGGCGTGCCGTCCACCACCAGCCCGGCCAGCGCACCGCCGATGCCGGCATTGCCGGCATTGTCGCTGTAGCTGCCGGCAGCCAGGGTCACGCCGACGGCGCCGGTATAACCCGGATCGGACGTGAAGACGGCGCTATAGACATTCGGATTGGCGGTGGCAGCAAAGTTACTCAGGGCGCCGCCGGTGACCGCCAGGCTGGCGGCCGACACGCCTTGCGGCGCCTCGCTGAAAGTGAAGGTGAGCGTGGTGCTCTGGCCCGGCAACAGCGCCGCGCTGCTGCTGGCGATAGCCACCGTGGGCGCCACCGTATCAACCGTGTAGGGCGTGGTGATGGCTGCCGTGGCGTTGCCGGCGGCGTCGGCCACGCGCACCACCAGGTTGCCGGCAGCGGCCAGGGTCTGGCCTGCCAGGGTCCAGCCGGTGCCGTTGACGGTGGCGGCGGTAAAGGTCTGGCCGCCATCGACCGACACCTGCACGAACTCGCCGGCAGCGAGCGGCGCCGACAGCGTGCCGCTCAGGGTCTGCTGCGGATTGTTGGTAATCAGGTCGCCCGGGGTGCCGGTATCGTTGGACAACAGCACGCCACCGGTGACGCTGGCCACTGGTGGCACGGTGTCGATCTGCAGCGCCGGGATGCTGCCGGGCAGGCCGCTGTTGCCGGCGGCGTCCGCGTAGCCGCCGGTGACGGCAATGCTGGCAGTGCCTGCCGCCACGCCGGCCTGCGGCGTGAAGACGGCGGTGTACACCAGCGGATCGGCGGTGGCGGTGAGCGCGCCCAGCACGCCGCCGCTCACGGTGAGATTGGCCGCCGAGAAGCTGGTGGGCGGCTCGGAGAAGGTGAACGTGATGATGGCGCCATCGGTGCCGTTGGCCACCGCCACATTGCTGCTGATGACCACCGTGGGCGCACTCTGGTCGAGCGCGTAGGTGTTGAAAGTTTCCGCGCTGAGATTGCCAAAGGCGTCGGCCACCCGCACCCGCAGCACGCCGCTGCCGGTCAGGGTGTGGGCCAGCGACCAGGTCAGGTTATTGACGGTGGCAACCTCCCAGGTGGCGCCGTTGTCGAACGAGACCTGCACGCTTTCGCCGGTGGCCAGCGGCAGCGACAGTACGCCGCTCACGGTCTGCGCCGCTACTGCAGTCACCAGGTCGGCGTTGCTGACGCCGGTGTCGGCCGAGAAGCGCGGGAAGCCGACGGTCGAGGCGGCCGGCGCCAGGGTGTCGAGCGCAATTTGCGGGCCGGCCACGGCCACGCCGGCATTGCCGGCCAGGTCGCGGTAGCCGCCGGTCGCCACGCCGATGGCCGCGCTGGCGCCGGCCACGCCGGCGCTCGGGGTAAACAGCGCCGTGTACACCAGCGGATCGGCGCTGGCGACCAGGTTCGACAGCACGCCGTTGGAGACGTTGATGGCGCCCAGATCGAAGCCCACCGGCGCCTCGCTGAAGGTGAAGGTGATCACCGCCGTGTCGCCGGCCTTGAGCTGGGTGCTGCTGCTGGTGATCGCCAAACCCGGGGCCTGCGCATCGACCGAGATGGCTGGCAGGGCGCCACCGAGGCCGGCGTTGCCGGCGGCATCGCTGTAGCTACCCGGCGCCAGCGACACGCCGGCTGCGCCCAGGTAGCCGGCGGCGGGGGTGAACACGGCGGTATAGACGTTCGGATTGGCGGTGACGGCCAGGCCGCTGACGATGCCGCCGGCCACCGTCAGGCTGGCAGCGGTAAAGCCCTGCGGCGCTTCGCTGAAGGTAAAGGTCAGGTTGGCGCTCTGGCCGGCCGCCAGCGTGGCGGCGTCGCTGGTCATGGTCACGGCCGGTGCGAGTGAATCGACCGCGTAGGCGGTTGACGCGATCGGGCCGTGGTTGCCGGCGGCATCGGTCACGCGTACCAGCAGCAAGCCCTGGAAGGCCAGCACCACGGGCGTGGGCAGCGCCCAGATGGCGCCGCCGGCGGGCGCCACGGCGGTGCTCCAGGTCACGCCATCGTCCTGCGACACTTCGACCGTCTCGCCCACGGCCAGGTTGGCGGTGAGGGTACCGCCAATGGTCTGCACCGGATTATTGGTGAGGTGGTCGCTGCTGCTGATGCCGGTATCGTTGGAAAACACCAGCGTCGCGCCGGTGGTGGTGGGCGCCTGGGTGCTGTAGCTGATCGGCGCCATCGACGCCGGCGCTCCAGGGTTGCCGGCAGCGTCAACGTAGCCACCGGCCACGCTGACGGTGGCCACACCGTTGGCCACCGACTGGTCTGGGGTCAGGATGGCAGTGTATTCGAGCGGGTTGGCGGTCTGGGCAAAGCCGCTGAGGACGCCGCCGGCCACCACGATGTCGGCGGCATCGAAGCCCACCGGCAGTTCGCTGAAGCTGAAGCGGATCACCGCCTGCTCGCCCAGCGCCAGCACGCCGCCGCTACCGGCACTGCTGGTAATTTGCAGCACCGGCGGCGCGCTGTCGACCGTGATCGACGGCGACGTGAAGCCGGCGCCAGCGTTGCCGGCGGCGTCGGTGTAGGCGCCCGGCGCCAGGGTGACAAAGGCGCTGGCGCCGGCCAGGCCGGCGGCCGGGGTCAGTTGTACCGTGAACACGCGCGCGTCGCCGGTGGCGGCAAAACCGCCCAGGGTGCCGTTGACGGCCACCAGGTCGGCCAGGTCGAAGCCGGTGGGCACTTCGCTGAAGGTGAACGTGAGCGTGGCCGCTTCACCGGCGCGCAGGCTGGTGGCGCTGCTGGTCACCGCGACGGTCGGCGCGGTGACGTCGAGCGCATAGCTGGCCGAGAATACCGGACCGGTGTTGCCGGCCGTATCGGCCACCCGCACCCGCACCTGCACGGCGCCGCCGCTGTCGGGCAATACCTGCAGCGCCAGCGCCCACTGCGTGGCCGACGTCGGCACGGCGGTGAGCCAGGTGGCGCCGCTGTCGAGCGAGACTTCGACCTGTTCGCCGGCGCCCAGCGCGCCGTTCAGCGTGCCGCTGATGACCTGGGCGGCGACGTTGGTGACCAGGTCGGTATTGCTGACGCCATTGTCGGTCGAGAAGGCGATCGAGGCACCGGTAATGGCCGGCGCCAGCGTATCGATGGCAATCGGCGCGCTGCTGGCGCCAACGCCCAGGTTGCCGGCGGCGTCGGCGACCGCACTGGCGGCCACGCTGACCACCGCGTTGCCACCGGCCAGGCCCGGCTGCGGCGTGAGGGTGGCGGTGTACACCAGCAGGTCGGCGCTGGCGGTGAAGTTGCCCAGCGTGCCGTTGAGCGCGCTGATATCGGCCAGCGTGAAGCCGGCCGGCACTTCGGTAAACGTGAAGGTAATGGTGGCGGTCTCGCCCACCTTGAGGCTGCTGGCGCTGGTGTCGATGGTCAGCACCGGCACCACCGTATCGACCGCGATCGACGCCAGGCCGCCACCGGTGCCCAGGTTGCCGGCGGCGTCCGTGTACAGGCCATTGGCCAGGCTCACGCTGGCGCCGCCCAGCTGGCCGGTCACCGGCGTCAGCAACATGGTGTAGACCAGCGGGTTGGCGGTGGCGGTGAAGTTGCTCAAGGTACCGCCGGTGGCTACCAGGTCGGCCTGGGTGAAGCCGCTGGGTGCCTCGGTAAACGTGAAGGTGACCAGCGCCGACTGGCCGTCGCGCAGGCTGGTGTCGGCGGTGGCGATGGTGACCGTGGGGGCGGTGGTGTCGATGGTATAGGCGCGCGCGGTCACGGCGCCGTGGTTGCCGGCGGCGTCGGTCACGCGCACCTGCACGGCGCCGCTGCCGGCGCCGAGGGTCTGGCCGGCCAGCAGCCAGGTGCTGGCACCCGGCGCGGCTACTGCATCCTGCCAGGTGGCGCCGTTATCGAGCGACACTTGCACCACGTCGCCTGCCGCGAGCGGTCCGGACAGGGTGCCGGCGATGTCCTGCAGCGCGGTGTCGGTCACCAGGTCGGTGCTGCTGGCGCCATGGTCGGCAGAGAACTGCACGCTGCCACCGGTGAGCAGCGGCGCGACGGTGTCGATGGCAATGGCCGGCACGGCGCCGACCGCGCCGGCATTGCCCGCCAGGTCGCTAAACGGCGCCACCGTGATCTGGGCGCTGTCGCCCGCCACGTTGGCGGCGGGGGTAAACACTGCCGTGAATACCAGCGGATCGGCAGTCTGCACCAGGTTGGCAAAGGCGCCGTTGGCCGCGCCCAGGCTGGCCAGGGTAAAGCCGAGCGGCGCTTCGCTGAAGGTGAACGTGATCAGCGCGGTGGCGCCGGCGTTGAGCGTGGTAGCGCTGCTGGTGATGGCCAGGGTGGGCACCAGGTTGTCGATGACGATAGGCGCCAGGCTGCCGCCCAGGCCGGGCGTGTTCGAGACATCGGTATAGGCGCCGTTGGCAATCGCCACCGCGCCCTCGGTGACGCCCACGGCGGGAGTAAACTCGGCGGTAAACACCAACGGATCGGCGGTGGCGGTCAGCAAACCCAAGGCGCCGCCGGTGACCACCAGGTCGCCGTCGGTAAAACCGGTGGGCACGGTGCTGAACTTGAAGGTGATCAGCGCGGTCTCGCCAGCCTTGAGGGTGGCGGCGCTGCTGCTGATCGCCACGCCGGGCGCCAGCGTGTTGTAGCTGATGGTCGGGGTGCTGGCGCCGATGCCGCTGTTGCCGGCGGCGTCGGTATAACTGCCTGCGGCCAGCGCGACCGAGGCCGTGCCGGCGGCCTGGCCGGCGGTGGGCGTCAACACCGCCGTAAACACCAGCGGATTGGCGGTGGGCGTCAGCGTGCCCAGCACGCCGCCGGTGACGGCCAGGCTGGCATTGCTGAAACCGACCGGCGCTTCGCTGAAGGTAAACGTGATCAATGGCCGGTCGGCGCTGTTGAGCGCGGTCAGGCTGCTGGTGATCTGCACCGTCGGCGCGGACTGGTCGAGCGTGTAGCCGAAGCCGGTCACAGCGCCGTGGTTGCCGGCGGCGTCAGACACGCGCACCTGCACCTGCTGGCCGGGGCCAGCCGACAAGGTCTGACCGGCCAGGCTCCAGCCGTTCGCGCCAACCGCGTTGGCCGCCACCCAGGTGGCGCCGTTGTCGAGCGAGACTTGCACCGTCTCGCCGGCAGCCAGGCTGGCGTTCAGGTTGCCGCTGATGTCCTGCGCGGCCACGCTGGTCACCAGGTCGCTGGCGCTGGCGCCGGTATCGTTCGAGAAGATCACCGCGCTGCCGATGGTGGTCGGTGGCAGGGTGTCGATGGCGATCGCCGCCATGCTGGAGCCCTGGCCGGCATTGCCGGCGCTGTCGGTATAGCTGCCGGCGATGATCTGCACCACGCCGCTGCCGCCGTTCACACCGGGCAGGGGCGTCAACACCACCGTGTAGACCAGCGGATCGGCAGTGGCGGTCAGCGCGCCCAGGGTGCCGCCGGTCACGGCCAGGCTGGCGTTGGTCAGGCCTACCGGCGCTTCGGTAAAGCTGAGCGTGATGGTGGCGGTCTCGCCGGCCTTCAGTGCGGTGGCGCTGGTGCCGACGCTGGCGGCAGGGGCGCTGGTGTCGAGCACGTACGAGCGGGCATAGGCGGGGCCATGGTTGCCGGCGGCGTCGATCACGCGCACTTGCAGCACATTGCTGCCAGCGAGGGTCTGGCCGGCGAGGGTCCAGGCGGCGCCGGCGGCGGTGGCAGCGCTCCAGGTATTGCCATTGTCGAGCGAGACTTCCACCGTCTCGCCTGCGCCCAGGATTTGTCCCAGCGTGCCGCTGATGGTTTGCGCGGCAACGTTGGTGAGCAGGTCGGTGGCGCTGGCGCCGTTATCGGTCGAGAACACCACGCTGTCGGCCACGGCCACCGGAGCCAAGGTATCGATGGCAAGGGTAGGCTGCACCGGCGCGGCAACCGCATTGCCGGCGGCGTCGGTGACGGCGCCGGTGAGCGCGAAGCTGGCAGCCACGCCCTGGATGCCGGCAGTGGGGGTAAACAGTGCGGTATACACCAGCGGGTTGGCGGTGGCGGCCAGGCCGCTCAAGGTGCCGCCGCTGGCGATGATGGCGCCGGCGTTGAAGCCGACCGGCACCTCGCTGAAGGTGAACGTGACGTGCGTGGTCTCGCCGACGCCAAGGGCGGCGCTGCCGCTGCTGATGACCAGCGTGGGCGCCAGCGTATCGACCGCCATCGGCGCCGACACGGCGCCGCTGCCGAGGTTGCCGAAAGCGTCCGCGTAGGCGCCAGCGGCCACCACCACCGAAGCGGTGGCCGCTGCCAGGCCAGCCACCGGCGTCAGCAGGGCGGTGTAGACCAGCGGATTGGCGGTGGCGGTGAAGTTGGTCAGCGTGCCGTTGCCAGCCGCCACGCTGGCTGCCGTAAAGCCGGCAGGCGCGCTGCTGAAGGTAAACGTGATCAGCGCGGTTTCGCCCAGCGCCAGGGCGCTGTCGGTGCTGGTGATGGCCAGCGTGGGCACGCTGGTGTTGACCGCAAACGTGGCCGGGGTGCCGGCCTGACCAGGGTTGCCGGCATTGTCGATGTAGCTGCCGGCGTTGACCGCCACGCTGGCCACCGCGCCCGACTGGCCGGCCACCGGCGTAAACACCGCCGTGTACACCAGCGGATTGGCGGTGGCGGTAAAGCCCGACACCGCGCCGCCTGCCACGGCCAGCGAGGCCGCCGTGAAGTTGAACGGCGCCTCGGTAAACGTAAAGGTCAGCAGGGCGGTCTGGCCCAGCGCCAGCGTGCCCGTGCTGCTGGTCACCGTCACGGCAGGCGCGGTGGTGTCGAGCACATACGCGGTGCCGGTTGCCAGGCCGTGGTTGCCGGCGGCATCAGCCACCCGCACCTGTACCACGCCGCTGCCGGCCAGGTTGACGCCAGCCAGGCTCCAGCCGTTGCTGCCAGCGGTGCCGGCGGCGTTGACCCAGCTAACGCCGTTATCGAACGAGACCTGCACGGTCTCGCCGGCGGCCAGCGCGGCGCTCAAGGTACCGCTGACGGTTTGCGCCGCGACGTTGGTGACCAGGTCGGTGCTGCTGGCGCCATTGTCGGCCGAGAACGACACGCCGGCGCCGGTGGTGAGCGGCACCACGGTGTCGATGGCGACTGGCGCCGAGACGGCAGCCACGCCGGCGTTGCCGACCGCGTCGGTCCAGGTGCCGGCGTTGACGCTCACGGTGGCCGCGCCCGCAGCCACGCCGCTGGCGGGCGTGAGCAGGGCCGTGTACAGCAGCGGGTTGGCGGTGGCGGCAAAATTGCTGAGCACCCCGTTGGTGACCTGCACGTCGCCGACCGCAAAGCCCAGCGGTGCTTCGCTGAACGTAAACACCACGACGGTGGCGTCGCCGAGCTTGAGCGCGGTGGACTGGGTGGTGATGGCCAGCGTGGGCGCCACGGTATCGACCGCGATCACCGGCGTGATGCCGCTGCCGCCGGCCAGCCCCAGGAAATCGGTGTAACTGCCGCCGGCCACCGTCACCGAGGCCGGTCCGCTGACGTTGGCGCCGGGTGTAAACAAGGCCGTGTACACGCCGCCGCCCAGGTTGACCAGGTTGCTGACGGTGCCGCCGCTGGCGACGATGTCGCTGCTGGTAAAGCCGAACGGCACGCTGCTGAAGGTGAAGGTCAGGTTGGCAGACTCGCTGGCGTTCAGGCTGGCCTTGTCGCTAGCGATCACCACCGTCGGTCCGAGCGTGATGGAAATGCCGGTGGCAGCCGCTGCCGCGCCGGCGTTGCCGGCGATGTCGGTGTAGGTGCCAGCCACCAGTTGCACGCCGCCCTGCACGCCGCCGAGGCCGCCGTTGGGTGAGAAGTCCACGGTGTATACGCGCGGATCGCTGGTCGCCTGCAGGTTCGACACGGTGCCGTTGACGGCGCTGAAACTGGCCAGCGACAGGCCGGACGGCGCCTCCGAGAACGACACCGTGATGGCGCTGGTCTGGCCGGCGCCCATCACGTTGACGCTGGTGCTCAGGGTGGCGGTCGGTCCCGTCACGTCAAGCACATAGGCGGTGCCGTGGGCGGCGCCCGTGTTGCCAGAGGCATCGACCACGCGCACCTGCATGGTGTTGCTGCCGGCCAGTGTGACGCCGGCCAGGCTCCAGGCGCTGCTGCCGGCGCTGGAACTGGCGGTGGTCCAGGTAATGCCGTTGTTGAACGAGACTTCCACGTGCTCGTCGGCCCCGAGGCCGGCGGTGAGCGTGCCGCTGACAGTCTGCTGGGCGGTGCGGGTGACCAGGTCGGTGCTGCTGGCGCCGCTGTCGGACGAGAACACCACGGCACCACCGGTGGTGGCGGGCGCGCTGGTGTCGAGCTTGTAATTCACGCTGTACGGCGTGTTGCTGCCGCCGGGATTGGTCACCCGTACTTGCAGCACGCCGGCCGCGGTGAGGGTCTGGCCGGCCAGGCTGAAGGCGGAGCCGCCCACGCTGGCGGCGGCATTGGTCCAGGTGGCGCCGTTGTCGAGCGAGATCTGCACCTGCTCACCGCTTTGCAGAGCGGAGGAGAGGGTGCCGCTGATGGTTTGCGCGGCCACGTTGGTGACCAGGTCGGTATTGCTAATGCCGCTATCGTTGGAGAACGCCACCGACAGCGCGGTGGTGGCGCTGGGCACGGTGGCCTGGATCGTGGTGGCGCTGTTGCTGACGATGACGTGGCCGTCGTTGACGCCAATGGCCAGCGTGGTGGCGCCGGCCTGGCCGGAAGCGGACTGGAACACCAGCGCCTGCAAGGCCGCCTGGGCGGCGCCGGGCGCGGACGACGTCAGGGTATAGGTCAGGCCGCCATCGAGGGTGACAAAGCCGGCCGCAGCGGCCGAGGCGGCGGTAAAGGAACCGAGGCTGCTGTTGGTGTTGGTGATCGTGATGGTCAGGATCACCGAGCCGCCCACGTCGGGGTCGGCAATGACGACATTGGCGAACGGGCGCACGGTGCCGCCGGCCGCCACCGCCTGGCCGCCGACCGTGCCGCTGACGATGGGCACATCGTTGACCGACAGCGCGCTGACCACGGTGCCGGTGTTGACCGCGCTGGCCAGACCGTTGGCATCGACGGCGGTGAGCGAGAACGTGGTGTTGACGGTGGCGCCCACCACGGCCTGGTTGTCGGTCGGCGTAAAGGTGAGCGCTTTCAGTTGCGCGCTCAGCGCCGCCGGCGACGTTGCGCTCAAGGTGTAGTTGCCGGCGCTGCCGGACAGGCCGGCGCCCGAGAGCACGCCGTTGGCAGCGGTGTAGCTGATGGTGAGGCTGACGTTGTCGCCATTGACGTCGGCCACGGTGACGTTGGCGAACGGGTTGATGGTGGCGTTGTCGTTGACGGCGCCAGCCGCCACACCGGTGATCGACGGCGGGCTGTTGGCCACGTTGGACACCGCCACGGCGACGCCGGCCACGCCGGTGTTGGTGTTGCCGATGACGCTGTTCCAGTCGTCGCCGGCGGTCAGCTGGTACGTTGCGCCGCCGCTCGAGGCCGTGCCGTTGCGATTGAACAGCGCGGCAATTGCCGCCACGTCGGCGCCGGCCAGGGTGACCGAGAACGAGGTGGCGCTGGTCACTTCGACGTTGCCGGTGGTAACCAGCGTGTGGCTGACGCCGCCCTCGCCGCGCAGCGCGAGCTTGGCGACGGTAATGTCGTTGGCCGCGCCCAGCGTGGCCACCAGGTTGCTGCCGGTAACGGTGAGCACATGGGTGGTGGCGTCGTAGGTGGCGCCGGTGATGCTGGGCGCTTGCACATTGCTGACGGTGACCGGGTTGCCGGCCAGGTCCTGGCCGCTCGGACGGCTGGCGTCCCAGTTCAGCGCGGCCGACAGGTTGAAGGCGGCGCCGCTGACGGCGCTGGCGCCGTTGTTGTTGAGCACGCCACCGAGGGCCAGCTTGTCGGCGGCATTCAGGCTGATTGAAAACGCGGTGCCGCTGGCGGCGGTCACCTGCGGCGAGGTAAGCGTGTAGCTGCCGCCCTGGCCGGTGATGCTGAGCTTGGATGTATCGATGCTGTCGCCGGCGTTGATGCCGGCGGCGGTTACCAGCAGCGTACCGGTGGCGGCATCGTACGTGGCCGACGTGATCGATGGCGCCACGCGCGGATTGGCCACGGTGATGTCGTCGATGCTGATCTCGAAACCGAGCGGATTGACGATGCGCACGCCAAAGATGCCCTTGAAGTTGGCCGCCGCCCCCAGGTTGAGCAAGCCATCTTCGTTGATGATCAGGCCGGTGACCGACTGGCCGCCGCCGGTGGGCTGGAAGTTGGCGTCGAGCGCATACACCGTAAACACCACGTTGCCGAGCAAGTTGCCGACCGCGTTGCCGGTACCGATCTTGATGCTGGTGAGGTCGAACACGCCGTTGTTGGCGCGCAGGTCGACGTAACTCACCGGGGCGAGCAGCGAACCGTTGACGGTCAGGCGGTCGTCGTTGACCGGAATGCCGAGCACGCTGGTACCGTTGGCGTTGACAACCACGACACTGCTGTTGTTGAGGACGCCGCTCTGGGCGTACAGGTCGAGGCCGGTATTCAGGATATTGACGACATTGACCACGGTGCCGGCGGCAAGACCGGTAGCGTTGAGCAGGGTGACATTGCTGTTGGTGCCGAAGTTGAACGTGCCGGGATTGCCATTGTTGACCAGCGCCAGCGTGTGCGCGTAGTCCTGCTGCGCCTGCACCGAGACGGCGCTGGCCGCTTCGATGCTGCCGGTGGCCGCTTCCAGCACCCAGTTGGCGCCCAGCAGGTCGCTGCCGGTCACATCGGTCGAGGCGGCCACGTCGGCGCCGGTGAGGTCGGCCAGCGCATCGATGAAGGCCATGCCGGCGTCGCCCTGGCCCACGTCGCAGCCGTACAACAGCAGGTCGCCGCCCTCGCGCAGCGCCCCGCCCCATTGGGCCAGCGCGGCCGCATGGATAGCCAGGCCGGCGGCGTCAAGCACGGTGGCGCCGACCTGCAACTGGCCACTGGCGCCGTGCGAGACAATCTGGATGCTGTCAAGGCCCTCGAGTCCTGCCAGCGCGGCGGCGATCTGCTGCACGCCGTCGCCGTCCGGCGCCAGTTGCACCACCAGCACCCCGTCGGCTGCTGCGGCCAGCAAAACCCCGGCGTCGGCGACGCGGGCATCGATGAAAAGGACCGAATGGTACTGACGCTGGCTCATGATGCTGCTCCAAAAAGTTACGCTACAGGAACGATTATGGGTAGCTTCATGGCGATCACGAAATTTTCCTGTTTGCCAAACACTTTGTCCGGTGCAGCAAATGTCAGCGTCCGCTGGCGCACATCATTTCTATTACGCATTTTGTTAAAATGCTCTTCTTTTCCCGGGGTTTTCGGTGGCTTCGGCGGGTTTGGCCAATTTCGGTTACTCTCAGCACCCAAATAGCGCATCGCACTGCTTAAAAGGATTACAAATTGGCAACCCAACTGACACGACGCCTGGCCCTGCTGGCCGATGAAAAGCACCGCGCCGTGCTCGCTGGTGGTTTGCGCGGCATCGAGCGGGAAACCTTGCGCGTGGACAGCGCCGGCCAGCTGGCCCGAACGCGCCACCCGGTCGCCCTCGGCGCGGCCCTGACGCACCCGCAAATCACCACCGACTACGCTGAAACCCTGCTGGAATTCATCACCCCGGCCCAGTCCGACATCGGCACCACGATCGCCAGCCTCGACGGCATCCACCGCTACGCCTACAGCAAGCTCGGCGACGAACTGCTGTGGAGCCAGTCGATGCCGTGCGCGCTGCCGGCGGAAAAAGATATCGAGATCGCCTGGTATGGCACGTCCAACCTGGGCACGCTCAAGCACGTCTACCGGCGCGGCCTGGCGCTGCGCTATGGCAAGGCCATGCAATGCATCGCCGGCATCCACTACAACTACTCGCTCGACGAGCGGCTGTGGCGCGTGCTGGCCGAGAACGAACCGAACCCGAAGCAGCTGGGGGCGAAAGCCTACCAGTCGGAAGCCTACCTGGCGACGATCCGCAACTTCCGCCGCCACAGCTGGCTGCTGATGTACTTGTTCGGCGCCTCGCCGGCGCTGGCCGCCGGCTTCCTGCGCGGCCGCCCGCACCAGCTCGAACAACTGTCGGACGATACCCTGTACTTGCCGTACGCCACCAGCCTGCGCATGAGCGACCTCGGCTACCAGAACGACGCCCAGTCCGGCCTGCAGCCGCACGAGAACTGCCTCGACAGCTACGTGGCGGCCCTGACCCGGGCGGTCAACCAGCCTTACGCACCATATGCCGAGCTCGGTACCAAGCGCGACGGCGAATGGATACAGCTCTCCACCAACGTGCTGCAGATCGAAAACGAGTACTACGCCACCATCCGCCCCAAGCGCGTGATCCAGACCGGCGAGCGGCCGATCCAGGCGCTGTGCGCGCGCGGCGTGCAATACATCGAAGTGCGGTGCATGGATGTCGATCCGTTCGAACCGGTCGGCATCAGCGTGGCGGCCGGTCGCCTGCTCGACGCCTTCCTGCTGTTCTGCGCGCTGGACGACAGCCCCGCCATCACGCCGGAAGAAGGCGCGCGCCACACCGCCAATTTTGCCCGCACGGTCAAGGAAGGCCGCCGCCCCGGTTTGCTGCTCGACGGCGACAACGGCCCGGTCGCGCTGACGCAACTGGGTGCGGATCTGCTGGAACGCATCCGCCCGGCCGCCGAGCTGCTCGACAGCCTGCGTGGCGACACCGTCCACGCCGACACCCTGCGCGGGCAGGCGGCCAAGCTGGCCGACCCGTCGCTCACGCCGTCGGCGCAGGTGCTGCTGGCCTTGCGCCAGCACGGCAACTCGTTTGCCGCTTTTGGTCTCGCGCAAAGCGAAAAACACGCGGCGTACTTCCGCAGCGCGCCTCCGAGCGCCGCCGATGCCGCCGCGCTGGACCGGATGGCGGCCGAATCGCTGGCCGAGCAGGCCGCCATGGAAGCGGCGCCGCGCACCAGTTTCGACGACTACGTGGCCGCCTACCGCAACAGCAACCTGTGCCACTCCACCCCCACCTGCGACTGAACCGCCACGAGGCCTGCGCGTGCTAACTTTCTACAACGAGCTGCACGCCCAGCACCGCGGTCGCCACGAATTTTTCCGGGGCGCTTTGGTGCCATGCTTCGAAAAGCCGGAACGGGCCGACTCGGTGCTGGCCGAACTGGGCCGGCGCGGGCTGGGCCGCATCGTCACGCCGCAGGGCGTGCCGCTGATGTCGCTCGAACGCATCCACACCCCGCGCTACCTGCATTTCCTGCGCACCGCCTGGAGCGAGTGGATCGCGCTCGACCCGGCCAACGCCGGGCGCGACGCCTTGCCGTCGGTGTGGCCGGTGCGCTCGCTGCGCCACGACATCGAGCCCGACAATTTCACGGCCCGCATGGGCCTGTATTCGATGGACAGCGGCACGCCGCTCACGGCCGGCACCTGGACCGCCGCCAAGACCGGCGCCGACTGCGCCGTCAACGCCGCCCACGCGCTGCGCCTGGGCGAACGCGGCGCTTTTGTCTTGAGCCGCCCGCCCGGCCACCACGCCGGCAAGGATTTTTTCGGCGGCTACTGCTTCCTCAACAACGCTGCGCTGGCGGCGCAGCACATGCTCGATGACGGCGCGCGCAAGGTGGCCATCCTCGACATCGACTACCACCACGGCAACGGCACCCAGAGCATTTTCTACGACCGCAGCGACGTGCTGTTCATCTCGATCCACGCCGACCCGCGCAGCGACTACCCGTTCTACCTGGGCCACGCCGACGAACGCGGCGAAGGCGCCGGCCACGGTTTCAACATGAACCTGCCGCTGGCGCAGGGCAGCTCGGCGCACGCGTGGTTCGCGGCGCTGGAAACGGCCTGCATCCGCCTGGGCAGCTTTGGCGCCGATGCGCTGGTGGTGTCGCTGGGAGTCGATACGTTTGCGGGCGACCCGCTGTCGCACTTTGCGTTGCAGAGCGCGGATTACCTGAAGATCGGCGCCCGGCTCGCTTACCTGAATCTGCCCACCGCGTTCATTTTCGAAGGCGGCTATGCGGTCAAGGAACTGGGCGTGAACGTGGTCAACGTGCTCGAAGGGTTCGAGACGGCGCTGTGAACCCACCGCCCGATCCGTCATCCTCGCGCACGCGGGGATGACGGAATTTATGTCAATGGTGTCAATATACGTCGCGACGATATCGACCGGTTTCGATCAGGTCATCGAGCGCGGCCCGCCCGATCATCTCTTCCAGCGCCGCATCCACGCCAGCGGCCATGCCCTGCAAGCTGCCGCACACGTACAGCACCGCGCCGTCGGCGATCCAGTCGCGCAGCACGTCGGCGCGCACGCGCATGCGGTCCTGCACATATTCGCCGCCGGTCACGTCGCGCGAAAACACCAGGTCCAGTTCCGGTAACATGCCTGCCGCGCGCCAGCCGGCAATCTCCTGCGCACAGATGCTGTCGAAGTCGCGCTGGCGCTCGCCGAAAATCAGCCAGTTACGCCGTTCACCGGCCCGTACCCGCGCCCGCAGGTGCGAACGCAAGCCGGCCATGCCGGAGCCGTTGCCGATGTAAATCGATGGCCGCGCCTCGGTGTACATGTCGAACGCCGGATTGGCGATCAGCCGCACCCGCACTTCGTCGCCGACCTGCGCATCGTTGGTGAGCCAGCCTGACGCCAGGCCCAGTGCCGGACCGGAAGCGCTCTCGTAACGCACCTGGCGCACCAGCAACTGCAACCCGCCGTCGCCAGGCAGCGAGGCCAGTGAATAACGGCGCGGCGCAAGCGATATGACAGCGGGTGCCAGCGTTGCCTGCGTCCGTGGCGGCGCGGCGGGCACCGACGGTGTCTGCGCCGCCGGCGGTGCGTCGGCCGGCGTGTAATGGCCGGGCCAGATATCGGCCAGCGCGCCGGGGCGCCAGTCGGCAGCCGGGTCGCCGGACAAGGTAATCTCGTACAAACCATCGCCCACGCTGCCCGGGTTGAGCAGTGTGCGGCCGACGATGCGCCAGTTGGTGTAGTCGTTATCGGCCACGGCGGCCGACAGGGCCATTTCCGGGGCGCTGGCAGCGTCGCCGCCAATCAGTGCGTGCAGCGTGCCCGACCAGCGCGCCAGCGCGCCCGTATCGCCATTATCGACCTCGATAGTCGGATGCAGCGCCTGCGCGCCCATGGTGCGCAGGCGCGCGTCGAGCGCGTGGCCGAAGCCGCAGAACTGCGCGTAGTTGCGGTCGCCCAGCGCCAGCACCGCGTACTGCATGTGCTGCAGCTCTTCGGCCGCCGTGTGCAGCAGGCGGTTGAAGCGGCGTGCGGCGTCGGGCGGTTCGCCTTCGCCGAAACTGCTGGCCACGAATAGCGCACGGCGATACTTGACCAGCTGCGGCGGCGTGAGTTTTTCCAGCGAGTGCACGTGCACCGGCACGCCGGCCGCCTGCAAGGCGGCCGCGCTTTGCAGCGCCAGCCGTTCGGCCGAACCGGTCTGGCTGGCGTAGGCCAGCAGCACGGGGTCGGCATCCGCAGTCACCGCGCCGCTTGCGGCAAACTTCTTGCGCTCGGCCGCGGCGCTGCGTTTTTGTTTGCGCCGGTTCAGGTACAACATCCAGCCGGTAATCGCAAAGCCGGGCAAGGCCAGGCTGCAGAGGAACATCACGATCCGGCCCGGCATGCCGAAGAAGCTGCCCACGTGCAGCGCGTAGAACGACGCCTGCGCCTGGCCGCCCACCGTCATCTGCGCATACGGCTCGTTCTTGAGCATGGCGCCGGTCTGCTGGTTGATGGACATGCGGCCGCGCGCGCGTACGTGCGGCGCATCTTTCGCGGTCCACACGATTTGCAGCGGCGCGGTGGCGCGCTCGGGGATGCGCAGGAACGCCATGCGCCAGTTGGGCGCGGCGCCTTCAAAGGTGGCCCAGCTGGCGGCCAGGTCCACCGGTGGCGGCTTGACACCCTTGGGCAGCTTGGGGGCAGGCGCTTCGCGCACCACGCGCGAGACGCCGAGCCAGCCATCGACCGTGCTGCGCACCACGTCGAAACTCCAGTAAATGCCGGTGAGCGTGAAGATCACGTAGCCAAGCATCACCCAGGTGCCCACCACCGAGTGCAGGCCCCACAGGAACGAGCGGCCCTTGAGCCGGAAGTCGAGCTTGAGCCAGGCGCGCCAGTCGCCGACGCGGCGCGGCCAGCGCAGGTACAAGCCGCTCAGCGACAGTCCCAGCAAGCACAGGGCCAGGATGCCGAGCGCGATGCGGCCGGCGTCGCGCGGCAGCAGCAGGTGGCGGTGCAGCGAATCGACCCACTCGAACACTTCGTCGTAGTGCAGCGGCGGCAGCAAGGCGCCGGTGTACGGATTGAGGAAGATCGCTTCGCCGCGGGTTTCGCCCTTGGCGGGCGCCAGGCCCACGCGCGCGGTGCTGCCCGGCTCCGAATAAATGATGATGCTGGCGATGCGCGCCTCCGGGTGCAGCACCTTGGCGGCGGCAGCGATCTGCGGTGGCGTCAGTACTGGTGCATCCTGCACCGCGATGTTGCGCACGCCGGGGTTCAGAAAGTCCAGCAGCTCTTCGCGGAACGACAGGATCGAGCCGGTCAGTCCGATCAGGATCAGGATGGTGCCGGCGGTGATGCCGACAAACCAGTGCAGCTGGAACCAGAGCTTTTTCACAGGTCGACCTTCACGCCCAATTTGACCAGGCGCGGCATGCCGGAGCTGAGGCGCGTGCCGGCGCCGGCCCAGTACTGCTTGTCGCCGGCGTTTTCCACGTTGAGCTGGAAGCTGGTGCGCTGGCCCATCACGCGGGTGACGTAGCGCGCGCCGGCGCTGAACAGCGTCACGCCGCCCAGCATGGCCTGGTTGAGATCGTTGACCGGGCGCTCACCGGTGTAGTACGCGCCGCCGTTGACCGACAGGCCCGGCACCGCCGCCACGTCGTACGACAGGAAGGCGCTGCCGGTGCGGCGCGCGGCGTTCTCGGGCAGCTTGCCGTTGTAGGCGGCGCCGATGTCGCGGAACTCGGGATCGATGAACTGGGCCGAGGCCTGCCACGACAGCTGGCGCGTGAGCTTGCCCTGGGCGGACAGTTCCAGCCCTCTGAAATGCTGCTCGCCGTCAGCGGTGTAGACGTTGGCGGCGTTGGTGTAGTAGCCGGGGCGGTCGATGTCGAACACCGCCGCCTGCACCAGCATCCCGGCACCGCCAGGGACGCGCCAACGCGCGCCGATTTCCTGCTGGTGGCTGACGCCGGGCGCCAGCCGCTCGCTGGCATTGGCGGTGGTGAGCGGCGCGGTTTCGCCCTCTTCCAGCCCCTGCGAGCCGGAGACGTAGAACGACAGGTCGTCGGTGTACTTGTAGATCAGCGCGGCCATCGGCGTGGTCTTGCTCACGTCGTAGTGGGCGGCGCCCTGGTCGCTCTTGTACTTCACGCGGCGCACGCCGGCAATCGCCTGCCATTGCGGCGAGAACGTCAGGCGGTCGATCGCATACAGGCCGGTGTCGCGCGTATCGAGGCCCGCCGTGGTGGGCGTGGTCGGCTGCGCCGAGACGGTGTAGCTGGTCACCGGCACCGGGTTGTACAGGTTTTGTGCGGCGATGGTGTACGTGGACTGGTAGATCGGGTCTTGCCCCTTGTCGGTGCGGTTGGCGCCCAGCGTCACGTCGTGCTTGATGCTGCCGGTGTTGAACACGCCGGCCAGCTCGGCGCGCAGCATGGTCGAATCGACCACGCTGTGCTGCAAGTTGCCGGTGATGCGGCCGGCGCCGGAGGCGATCGCGGCGTTGTTGGTGAAGCGGAAGATCGGCAGGGCGCGGTCGCGCGCGGTTTCGGCGTGGCCGCCTTCGACCGTCAGCGCCCAGTTGTCGGCCAGCGCATAGTCGGCGCGCAGCAGCGCGTTTTTCGATTCGGTGCGGAAGGTGGCCCAGTCCGGGCCCACCAGGCGCTTGGGGTCCACCGTGGCCGGCAGCGTGATCACGCCGTTCACCGCCGTGGGCAGCTGGATGCCGACCTGCTCGGTCACGCGGCGGCGGTCGAATTCGAGGTCGGCGGCCAGGCGCAAACGCGCGTTCACGCGCCAGTCCAGCGCGGCCGAGACAAACGCGCGATTGCCGTTGCCGACGTCATCGAGATACGTGCCCAGGGTGCCGCCGGCGGCGTTGACGCGCACGCCCACTTGCTGGTTCTCGCCGAAGCGGCGGCCGACGTCGGCGCTGGCCACGGCCGTGCCGTTCTGGTCCACCGTCATGCCCACCGTGGTCACCGGCGTGGCGCCGGCGCGCTTGGTAACAAAATTGACCACGCCGGCCGGCGACGTGAAGCCGTAGTACAGCGCGGTGGCGCCCTTGAGCACTTCCACCCGCTCCTTGTCTTCCAGCGACACCTGGCCGAAGTTCATGATCGGCAGCGCGCCGTTCAAGCGATAATTGGTGCGGTTTTCCACCGCGATGCCACGGATGACCAGTTGGTCCCAGGTCTCGCCGCCGTTTTGCTGGCGCGTGACGCCGGCCGTGTTGCGCACCGCGTCGTACAGGCCGGCGGCGGCCTGCAAATCGAGCACCTCGCGCGTGATGACGTTGACGGTGGACGGCACGTCCATGATGTCGGCGCCACGGAAGCTGCCCGCTTCCACCGTGGCAGGCACGAAGCCGTCGGCGCGGGCGGCAGTTACCAGCACGGTTTGCAGGGCAGTATCCGCACCTTGCTGTGCCATGGCAGCAACAGGAAAAGCGGCGGAAAGGGCGAGGATCAGGCGGAGCGGCTGGTGCATGGAAGGCAGACAAAAAGGGGGATACCGACATTCTATAGGTAATAGGAATCATTATCAATTACGTCTGGATAATGTTCGCCGTGCGGCTGCAAAAAAAATATACTGCTGCTTATGACCACCGCGCTCCCTCTCCCCATTACCGCCGAGGCCGAACAGTTCAAGCTGTTCATCTCCAGCGTCAGCGACTACGCCATCTACATGCTCTCGCCCGACGGCATCGTGTGCAGCTGGAATGCCGGCGCCCAGCGCTTCAAGGGATATACGGAAGCGGAAATCCTGGGGCGCCATTTTTCCTGCTTTTACACGGATGAGGACCGCGCCGCCGGGCGCCCGGCGCAGGTGCTGCACCAGGCCGCGCAGGCACGCTTCGCGGACGAGGGCTGGCGCGTGCGCAAGGACGGCACGCGGTTCTGGGCCAGCGTGGTGATCGACCCGGTGCGCGGCAGCGACGGCACGCTGATCGGCTTTGCCAAGATCACGCGCGACGTCACCGAGCGGCGCCGCGCCGACGAAACTTTGGCGCAGGCCAAGGATGCGCTGTTCCAGTCGCAAAAGCTCGAAGCCATCGGCAAACTCACCGGCGGCATCGCCCACGACTTCAACAATCTGCTCAACGTGATCAGCAATGGCCTCGACCTGCTGCGCGTGGTCAACGACCGGCAAGTGCAGAACAAGACCATCGACAGCATGGAGCGTGCCACCAAGCGTGGCGCCAGCCTCACCCAGCAGCTGCTGGCGTTCGCGCGCCAGCAGCCGTTGAAACCGGAACGGGTGGGCGTCAACCGCGCCATCAACAGCTTCGAGGCGGTGCTGCGGCGCGCGATCCGCAGTTCGATCCGGCTCGACCTGCAACTGGCCTCCAACCTGCCCGACGTGATGACCGACATTACGCAATTCGAGTCCGCGCTATTGAACCTGGTGGTCAACGCCCGCGACGCCATCGAGGCCGCCGGCACGATCACGATCGCCACGGCGGTCGATGGCGCCAGCGTGGTGGTGTCCGTGCGCGACACCGGCGCCGGCATGACCGAAGCCGTGGCGCAGCGCGCGGTCGAACCGTTCTTCACCACCAAGGAGGTGGGCAAGGGTTCGGGCCTGGGGCTGTCGCAGGTCTATGGCCTGATGCAGCAGGCCGGCGGCGACCTGGCGATCGTTTCCAATCCGGGCGCGGGCGCCTGCATCACCTTGCGCTTCCCGGCGCTGGCCGACACGGAGCCGGAAACCGATGGCGACGAGGCGGCGGAAAAAGTGCTGATCGTCGACGACCAGCCCGACGTGCTGGACATGGCCAGCCACCTGTTTGCCAGCCTCGGTTACCAGGTGCTGGCCGCCAACAACGGCCAGGAGGCGCTCGATACCCTGCACCGCCATCCCGACATTTCGATCCTGTTCAGCGACGTGGTCATGCCCGGCATGAGCGGCATCGAGCTGGCCAAGAGCGCGGTGGACTACCTGCCGTCGCTCAAGGTGATTCTCGCTTCCGGCTACGTGACGTCGGCGCTGCAGCAGGACCACCCCGACCTCGACCAGTTCCAGCTGATCGGCAAGCCGTACCGCCTGTCGGACGTGATCCGCAAATTGAAGGCGGTCAGCGCGTAGGGTTTGCGCCGTTGGTACCGTTGGTACCGTTGGTACCATTTACGCCGCCGGCGCGGTCCAGCCACTCGACGATGGTGGCGATCATCTGGCCGGCATCGACCGGCTTCGAGATGAAGCCGTCCATGCCGGCGGCCAGGCATTCGCCGCGCTCGGCCTGGGTTACGCCGGCGCTCATGGCCAGGATCGGCGTGCGCACGCCGCGCTCGCGCAGCAGCCGCGTGGCTTCGTAACCATCCATCACCGGCATTTGCACGTCCATCAGGATGATGTCGAACGGCGCCTGCGCCATCGCCAGCAGTTCCAGCGCGTCGCGGCCGTTTTCCGCCACCGTGGGCGTGGCGCCGGCCAGCTCCAGCAGGCGCGACGCGACCAGCTGGTTGATCGGGTTGTCTTCCACCAGCAGCAGGCGCCGGCCCGCCAGCGGCCTGGCCTGCGCCTGCTGCGGCGTGGCCGTGGCGGCCGGCGCGCCGGAGTCGCCGCGCTGGCCAGGATCGGCCAGTTGCGCCAGCAGCCGCGATACCGCGCGGCGCGTGACAGGCTTGACCACGGCGCCGTCGAACAGGGCGGCGTCGAACGCCGGTCCGGCTGCCGCGTGCATCAGCACCAGTTGCACACCGGCCGCGCGCGCGGCGGTGCGCAGGCGCTCGGGTGCGGCCGCATACAGGCCGGCGCTCACCAGCGCCACGCCGATGCGCGCGCCGGCATTGTTATCGTTATTGAGCAGGGCGATGGCCTCATCGATGGTATTGGCGCTGTGCGCCGGCAGGCCATGGAACGCGGCGCTGTACAGCAGCGCCCTGAGCGACGCCAGGTGGGCGTCGATGAACAGCAGCGCGCCGGCGACCGGCGGCGCCGGTTCGGAACGTTGCAGGGCACCGTCGCCAGCGGCTGCCACCGGCAGCGTAACAACGAAGGTGGCGCCGGCGCCGGCTTCGCTGGCAACGACGATGCTTCCCTTCATCAACGCCACCAGCTTGCACGAGATGGTCAGCCCCAGGCCGGTGCCGCCGTACTTGCGCGAGGTGGACATGTCGGCCTGCTCGAACGGCTGGAACAGCCGCTGCTGCTGGGCCGCCGACATGCCGATGCCGGTATCGAGCACGGTGATCTCCAGCAGGTCGCCCTGCAGCGCCAGGCTCACCACCACCTCGCCGGCGGCGGTGAATTTCAGGGCGTTGTTGACCAGGTTGGTGATGATCTGGCGCATGCGCATGGCGTCGCCCACCAGCCGCGCCGGGAAGTCGGCCGGCACCACGATGGCCAGCTCCACCGCGGGCTTGCTGCCCGAGGACAGCATGGCCGCTTCGGCTGCCTCGACCAGGCCGTGGGTGTCGAAGGCTTCGCGCTCGATCTGGATCTTGCCCGCCTCGATCTTGGAAAAATCGAGAATGTCGTTGATGATGTGCAGCAGCGAGCGGCCGCACGATTCGATCAGGTCCAGGTAGCCGCGCTGCTCGCCGGTCAGGCGGGTATTGCCCAGCAAGTGCGAGGCGCCCAGCACCGCGTTCATCGGCGTGCGGATCTCGTGGCTCATGTTGGCGACGAATTCGCTCTTGGCGCGGTTGGCCGCCTCGGCCAGCTTTTCGTTGGCCGCCTGGGCGATCTCGATCTGCTTGCGCGCGCTGATGTCGGTGACCAGCACGTGGAAGCCGCGCACCACGCCATCGGCATCGAGGTCGGGAATGTAGTCGATCATGAAATGCTGCGGCCAGCCCGGACGGTCGAACGCCTCTTCGAAATGCATGGCGGCACCTTCGAGCACACGCTCGATGCGCGCGCGCAGCACGCCGTACACGTCGTCGCCCAGCACCTCGGCCAGGTGGCGGCCAAGAATGGCGTCGGGCGCGATGCCCAGCACGCGCTGGTGGGCGTTGTTGGCAAAGCGGTAGATCTGGTCCTGGTCGAGATACGCGATCAGCGCAGGGCTGTTATCGGCGATGGTGCGCAGGAACTTTTCGCTGTCCTGCGCCTTGCGCTGGGCCGCGCGCTCCTGCTCCTCGCTGTGCGACTTGGCCGCCAGCGACGCTTCGAGCGCCTCGGTACGCTGCGCCACCTTGTGTTCGAGCGCGGCGTTGAGGATATTGAGTTCGTCGCGCTTTTGCGCCAGCCGCGCCAGCAGCGCGTCGAACGCGCGGGTGAGCGTGTGCACTTCGTAAAAGCCGCCGCGCACGGACAGTGTGGCGACGTTGTCGCCTGCAGTGGCGCCGATGGCAGCCGCCGCCTCGGCCGCTTTCAACAGCGGCGCGGTCAGCCGGCGCGCCAGCAGCCAGCCGCACACCGAAAACAGCAGCGTGAGCGCGATGCCGCTCTGGTAGATGCGGCGCTGCATGTTGACCACGTGGGCGTAGGCGCTGTCGGCCTGCTGGCGCGCCAGCACGGTCCAGCCCATGCCGGGGTAGTCGCCCTTGCCGTGGGTGGCGCAGCGCGCCGTGATATAGCGCTTGCCATCGACCCATTGCAGCTCGCTGGACACCGGCGAGGCAGCCAGCGCGCCCGGCGCCAGGCGATCGAGCACGTTGCCGACCGCGTCGTCGGGACCCATCAGCACCGTGCCGTCGGCAGCGAGCACCATGATCTCCACCGGGCGGTCGGCCACCGGCGCGTTGAACATGCGCCCCAGCTGGCCGATCCAGCCCCAGCTCAGGTGCGCGCCCAGCACGCCGGCCGCAGTACCCTTGCCCTCGGCCAGGCGCACTGGAAAGGCGAGATCGACGAAACGCTGCGGATTGCCACGGTCAAGCGGCAGGTGCTTGGCCAGCAGCTTGGCGTCATGGACGTCGTGCACGAAAATGCCCTTGACGGCGTCGCTGAACCACGGCCGCTTCGAGACGTCCACGCCTTCGAGCATGCCACCGGTGCTGGCCACGACCGTGCCGCGAGCGTCCGCCACGCCGATCCAGGCATATTGCGGGGCCGAGGTTTGCACTTGCTCGAGCAGTTCGCGGCGACCCTCGGCAGCGCGGCCGGCATAGGCGGGATCGCGGTCGATGCGCTCGGCCAGCTGGCGCACTTCGAGGTAGCGCGTGGCCATATTGTCGTCGATCATGTCGGCTGCCGTGCGGGCCCGCTCGACCAGGATCTCGCCCACCGTGCGCTTGATGTCGGTGGTCGCGATGCCGCCCACGATCCACACCATCAAACCCGTGACCAGCAACGTGGCAGCCGCGATCACGATCGCCAGCAGGGTGCTGAGGCCAGGCAGGCGGCGGCTGTGGCGCAAACTCATGGGGGTCACCGGTGTTGTGTCTTGATGGAAAAGTCTAACACACGCGCCCCGCCCGGCCGGTGGCTTGCAGGCCCGGCGTTTCCTGCCGGGCCGGTCACTTGTCACAACTTCTTACAAATATAGCTTGCTATTAAATCGCGTGCTATGTATAGTACTGTTCATGGGCGCTGCGCAAAGTTGAAGACGCAGCGCCAAGACGAAGCAAAGCATTAAAATTGAAACGTTGTTCCCTCATTCACCGTAGTCATTGAAAGGTACACATCATGTCGATCGAAAAAGTTCTCTACCGCGCAACCGCCACCGCTACCGGCGGCCGTGAAGGCAAGGCCCTGTCGTCGGACGGCGCGCTGGACGTCAAGCTGACCACTCCGAAAGAACTGGGCGGCGCGGGCGCGGCAGGCACCAATCCTGAGCAACTGTTCGCAGCCGGCTACTCGGCCTGCTTCCTGGGCGCGATGAAATTCGTCGGCGGCCGCGACAAGATCGCCATCCCGGCTGACGTGTCGATCGAAGGCAACGTGGGCATCGGTCCGATCCCGACCGGCTTCGGCATCGAAGTGGAACTGAAAATCTCGCTGCCAGGCATGGACCGCGAAGCAGCCCAGAAACTGGTCGACGCCGCCCACATCGTCTGCCCGTACTCGAACGCCACCCGCGGCAACATCGACGTCACGCTGACCATCGTCTAAGCCCACTTCGGGGTCAGTGCCGACATTCGGACATTTTTGAACTCAATTGTTGAAGTATGATTCAATAATTAAGTTCCCTGATGTCCGAATGTCGGCACTGACCCCGAAGCTTTTTGGTGAGATAGAAATGATTGAATGGCAATGGTTAGCGTTTGATGAGATTTCCCGGCGTGACTGGTACGAGGTGCTGCGCCAGCGCCAGCAAGTGTTCATCCTCGAACAAACCTGTTTATATCCCGATATCGATGGCCTCGATCCCCACTGCCACCACCTGATGGCGTGGCGCGAGGTCGACGGCCAGCGCGTGTTGCAGGCGAGCTTGCGAGTGCTGCCGCCCGGTCTGAAATACCACGAGATGTCGATCGGCCGCGTGCTCACCACCGAGGCCGCGCGCGGCACCGGCATCGGCCGCGCCCTGCTCGACCGCGCCATGCCGCTGGCCGACGCGCTGCACCCTGGCCACGCCTGCCGCATCGGCGCCCAGGCGCACCTGGAAAAATTCTACGGCGGTTACGGCTTTGTGACCGTGACCGAACCGTACGACGAGGACGGCATCATGCATATCGATATGCTGAGGCCTGCTACTGCCGCTGCCTAGAACGTCAGCAGGAAGCGCGCGCCGGCGCCTACCGGCCGCGCATGGCGCACCGTGCCGCCGTTGGCGTGCACCAGGTGCCGCACCATCGCCAGGCCGATGCCGCGCCCCTGCTTCCTGGTCGAGAAAAACGGCGTGAAGATGTGCGCGGCCAGCGCCGCTGGCACGCCGGGACCATTGTCGGCCACCTCGATGCGCAGTCGCCCGCCTCGGCTCAGGCGCGCGGTGACGCTCGCTTGCGGATGTGCGATCTGCGCAGCCGTTGCTGCCTCGGCCGCATTCTTGAGCAGGTTGATCAAGGCCTGCTCCAGCTGGCCCGCATCGATCACCGCGTCGAGCGACGCCGGCTCCACCGCAAATACCACCTGCCCGCCCATTGCTTGCCACCCTGGCGCCACCAGCGCCGCCAAGCGCGCAAACATGGCTTCGAGCGCCACCCGCTGCGGCTGCGCCGGCGGCACCGTGGACAGGCTGCGGTAGCTGGCCACAAAGTCCACCAGGCTGGCGGCGCGGCGCGCGATGGCGTCGAGCGCGGTGGCCAGGTCGGCATGGATGTCGCCCGGCAGCATGGCTGTCGCATCGTCGAGCAGGCCGCACGCGGTGCGCGAGAGCGAGGCCACCGGTGTCAACGAATTCATGATCTCGTGGGTGAGCACCTGCACCAGTTCGCGCCAGGCGTTGAGCGCTTCGGCTTCCAGTTCGCTTTCCACCGGCATCAGGGCAACCAGCCGCTGCGCCGCGCCGTGCAAGGTCAGTGCAGAGACGGCGACCAATGCCCGTTCGACGCCGCGCTCGGTGTCGAAACTGACCAGTTGCCGCTGGCCCGCCGGTTGCGCCGCCAGCAGCTGGCGCAGCGCTTCCGGCGCACTGGCGCGGCCCGGCGCCAGCAGCCGGCGCGCGCTGGTGTTCAGTGGCGCCAGCGCGCCGTCGCCGCTGGCGTGGTCGATGCCGAACAGCGCGATCGGGGCGTGCTCGAGGCGCGCTTCGAGCGCCTGCACCGCATCGGCCAGCGTCTCCCGGCTGGCGGTCGGCATGGCCGCGGGTGCTTCCATATGCGCACGCGGCATGGCAAGACGCCGCAGGCATTGCCAGAGCATCGCTGCCGGCGCCAGTGCCAGCAGCGCACACAGCACGATGCGGCGCGGTTCGGCATGCAGCGCATCGGCGCCGATGGCCAGCGCCAGCAGCGCGGTCACACTGGCCGCTGCGCCCAGTTGCAGGCGGCGCTCAGATGCCATGCTTGCCCAGCTTGCGGTACAAGGCCGCGCGGCTGATGCCCAGCGTTTTGGCGGCGTGACTGATGTTGCCGTTGAACCGCGCCAGCGTGCTGGCGATGGCCTGGCGTTCGAGCGCGTCGAGTGTGCCGGGTTGGTCGGCGCCAGCGGTTGCCGGCCCGCTGGCCGGCGTGTCGGCGCCAGTGCCGACGCAGGCATTGGCACTGGCGCCGATTGCAGGTGATGCAGCAGCAGCAGCGACAGTCCCTGCCACCGGCCCGCCCAGCGCAAAATCGGCCAGCCCGTACTGCGCACCCTGGCCCAGGATCACGGCGCGCTCGCATGCGTGGCGCAGCGCGCGTACATTGCCGGGCCAGTCGTGGCGCAGCAGACTATCCAGGGCGGCGCCAGCCACCGTGCGCGCCGGCCGTTGGTACTGCGCTTCGTACAGCTTCAGGTAGTGCGCAAGCAGCAGCGGAATATCGCCGGGCCGCGCGCGCAGCGGCGGCACCCGGATCACGATGGTATTGAGGCGAAACAGCAGGTCGGGCCGGAACACGACCGGATCGAACAGCCGCGCTTCGTCGAGGTTGGTGGCGCTGATGATGCGCGCGTCGATCGCTTCGGGCTTGTCGGCGCCCATCGGCGTGACCTCGCGCCTCTCGAGCGCTGTGAGCAGCTTGGCCTGCGCACCGAGCGGCATGTTGCCGATCTCGTCGAGGAACAGCGAGCCGCCGCGCGCGGCCTGGAAGCGTCCCGCGCGATCGGCGCGGGCGTCGGTGAAAGCGCCCTTGCGGTGGCCGAACAACTCGCTCTCGAACGTCGATTCGGGCAGCGCGCCCATGTCCACTGCCAGCAAGGTGCCGGCCGCGCGGCGCGACTGCGCGTGGATGGCGCGTGCCACCAGCTCCTTGCCCACGCCGTTTTCACCCAGCACCATCACGTTGGCCTCGGTGGGCGCCACGCTGGCGATCAGGTGGGCCAGTTCGCGCATGGCGATCGAATCGCCCATCAATTCGGACGGCGCGGCCGGCGTGCGCCGGGCCGCGCGGCGGGCCAGCGCCTGGTCCACCGCCGCCACCAGGCGGGCGTTGTCCCACGGCTTGGTGATGAAGTCGCCAGCGCCGCGCTGGAGCGATGCCACCGCCAGCGGCACGTCGGCGTACGCCGTCATGGCGATCACCGCCGGCGGGCTGGTTTGCGCCAGCAGCAGGTCCAGCAGCGCCAACCCCTCGGCGCCGTCGATAAAGCCCGGCGTAAAATTCAGGTCGAGCAGCACCACGTCCGGCACCGCATCGGGACCTTGTGCGAGCAGCGCCGGCAGCGCGGCCGGATCGCACAAGGTAACCACCTGCTCGTGGCGGCGGCGCAGCAGCAGGCGGGCGGCGGTGGCGACGTCGGGATCGTCGTCAAGGATCAGGATGTGGGTGGACATGGGGGCATTCTAGCAGTGCACGGGTAGGCCGGGGATGCCCCCGCTGCGCACATGGCGGCACGTTGAGAGACAGTGTTCACAAGCGGACAGCAGGCAGTGTTCATAACCGCACACCGCCGCGCACGATGCCCGTGCAGGCCGCATGCAGCCACGTTTTCACCGGGTTGGCAACACCTGGCACAGCCTTTGCAGTACCATGGTCATGCACAACAAAATAAATTCTCCCGCCAGCGGCGCGGCCATGGACACCGTCGTCCCGCGCCGGCACGGCAGGCGCATCGCCATCGCGCTCGCCGGCGTGGTCGTCGCCGCCGTGGCGGCGTATGCGCTGTGGGCGCTGCTGCCGCGCGGCTTGCGCGTCGATGGCGCCGACCTGCGCATCGCACAAGTGGCGCGCGGCGTGTTTGTCGACGAGATCGTGGTCCGCGCCAATGCCGAACCGCTGCACTCGGTGATCCTCGACGCGGTCGAATCGGGGCGGGTGGAGGAAGTGCTGGCCACCGACGGCGCGCTGGTCAAACAGGGCGAGCTGCTGTTTCGCATCTCCAATTCGCAGCGCCACCTGGAGCTGCTGGCGCGCCAGTCCGAACACGCGGTGAGCATCTTCAACCTCTCCAACCTGCGGGTGGCGCAGGAGGCCAGCGCCAGCGACCACCAGCGCCGCCTCGACGAACTGCGCTTCAATGCCGAACAGGCCCGCAAGCGGCACGAGCGCAACACGCGCCTGGCGCAGCAGGGTTTTATTTCGACCGTGGCGCTGGAAGAATCGAACGATATGCTGCAACAGCAACAGCAACTGCTGGCTTTGCAGGAGCGCGCTGGCAAGACCGAGGCGCGCGTGCGCGACGCCGCCGCACGCCAGCTGGAAACCGCGATCGGCGGCTTGGACTCCGGCCTGAAACTGGTGTCCGGCACGGTCGATGCGTTGGCCGTGCGCGCGCCGGTAGACGGGCGCCTGACCAACTTCCGCCTGCAAGTGGGCGAGTCGGTCGCCACCGGCAAGAACATCGGCCGCATCGACGATCCGGTGCGCTTCAAGCTCGCTGCCAGCGTGGACGAGTACTACCTCAACCGCATGGCGGTGGGCCGCCACGGCAGCGTCAAGCAGGACGATCGCGACTATCCGGCCGACATCCGCGCCATCTACCCGCAAATCAAGGACGGCCGCTTCACGGTAGACCTGGTGTTTACGAAAGGGCAGCCGCCGGTGATGAACCCGGGCCAGAGCCTGGACGCGCGCGTCACGCTGGGCGAGCCGGCGCCGGCGCTGCTGCTGCCCGGTGGCGCCTTCATCAACGACTCCGGCGGCGCCTGGGTGTATGTGCTCGATGCCGACGGCCGCGGCGCCCAGCGCCGCGCGCTGCGCGTGGGCCGCCGCAACAACGCCCAGATCGAAGTGCTGGCCGGCCTTGCCGCCGGCGACAAGGTAATCGTCTCCAGTTACGCGGCCTACGGAAATTCGCCGCGGTTGCAGCTGGACCGCTGAAAAGTGCAGTAAATTCCCCTCTCAACCAAAAAGGCTATCCCATGCTCAAACTCGTCGGCGTCAGCAAGATCCACCAGGCAGGAGAAGTACAAACCACGGCGCTCGACCGCATCGACCTGCATATCGAAGCTGGCGAATACGTCGCCATTACCGGCCCCTCCGGTTGCGGCAAGTCGACCATGCTGGGCATCCTCGGCCTGCTCGACGTACCGACCTCCGGCGAATACTGGTTCGAGGGCCGCAACATCGCCGGCTGCAGCGAATCGCAACTGAACAAATTGCGGCGCGGTCGCGTGGGTTTCATCTTCCAGAGTTTTAATCTGATCGAAGAGTTATCGGTGTTCGAGAACGTCGAACTGGCGCTCGAATACAACGGCACGCCGGCGCGCGAACGACGCACGCGCGTTGCGGCGATGCTGGAAAAGCTGGGCGTGGGCCACCGCGCCGCGCACCGGCCATCGCAGCTGTCGGGCGGCCAGCAGCAGCGGGTAGCGATTGCGCGCGCGCTGGTGGCCGGCCCCGCCGTGCTGCTGGCCGATGAACCGACCGGCAACCTCGATTCCGCCCACGGCGACGAGGTCATGCGCCTGCTGCGCGAGATCAACGCCGAGGGCACCACCGTGGTCATGGTCACCCACTCGCCTGACCACGCGGCGCAGGCCTCGCGCACCTTGAACCTGCTCGACGGCCGGGTGGTGGTCGATGCGCTGCAGGCGGCGTAAGGTGATGAACCTGCGCGACTTTCGCATCGGCTGGCGCCTGCTGGTGCAGCAGCCGGCTTACTCGCTGGTGGTGATCGCCGGCCTGGCGGTGGGCTTTGCATCATGTTTCCTGCTGTTTGGCTACGTGGCGTTCTGCCTCAACTTCAACAGCGCGGTACCCGCCAACGACAGCGTGGTGGCGGTCAAGCAGCGCTTCAATCTGGCCCCGCGTCCCGAGTGGCAAATCCGCGCCTTCGTGCCGCTGCGGGACGTGGCGCTGGCCAGCGGCATGGCGCAGGCGGCCACCATCGTTCTGCCGCTCGAGACGCCGCTACGCGTCAACGGCACGCCCCATGCGCTGGCGCTCAGCGTGGTCGATCCCGCGTTTGCGGCCATGTTCGACGTCCGTGCGCTCGAGGGCGATGTAGAAGCCGCGCTGGCGCGGCCCGACGGCCTGGCGCTGACGCGCACCGGCGCGGCCAGGCTGTTCGGCTCCACGCCCGCGCTGGGCCAGGCGGTACGCGCGGACAGCGCCACGCTGCTGGTGCGGGCGATCCTGCCCGATCCTCCGGCCAATGGCAGCGTCACCTACGAGGCGCTGGTGGGCAGTAGCAGCACCGCCTGGCCACAGCGCGCCACGGCGCTTTCCACATGGCGCAGCGCGCCGGTGTATCTGAAACTGGCGCCCGGCGCTTCCAGCGCGGCATTGACCGCCCTGCTGGAGCAGGCCAACCACAATTCGCCAATGATCCAGCCTATCCTGAACAGCGCGCTGGGCCAGGGGCTCAATGGCCGCAAGGTGGCCGATTTCGCGCTGCTGCCGCTGCGCGACGCCTATTTCGATCCGGGCATGGCTGCCAGCCGCGACGGCGCACGCTACGGCCAGCGCGGCGCCGTGGCCGGCATGGCGGCCGGCGGCCTGCTGATCCTGCTGCTCGCGTCCGTCAACTACGTCAACCTGGCCACCGTGCGCACCTTGCGCCGGCAACGCGAGATCGGCATCCGCAAGCTGCTCGGGGCAAGCACGTCGCAACTGGTGCGCCAGTTCCTCAGCGAGGCGATGCTGACCGCCGTACTGGCCGCCATTGTTGGCTTGCTGCTGGCGTGGTTGTTGCTGCCCACCTTCTCCGACCTGGTCAACCGCCGCCTGGAAGGGATGTTTACGCCGTGGCGTTGCCTGCTCGCGCTGGCGTTCGGTGCGCAGGTCGGTGCGGTGGCCGGCCTGTATCCGGCCTGGATCGCCCAGACGGCGCTGCCCGGCCCGGCGCTGGCAGGACGCGGCAACAGCGAAACCGTCGATGGCCTGTGGGTGAGGCGCCTGCTCACGGTGCTGCAGTTTGCCAGCGCCATGGCGATCTGCGCCACAGCGCTGGCGGTCGGCTGGCAAACCTGGTACGCCAGCCACGCCTCGCCCGGTTTCGATCCGCGCCAGTTGCTGGTCCTGGCACTGCCCGAAACATCCGACAAGCCGGGAGCACGCGCCTTTATCGCGCAACTGGCGCGCGAACCCGGCGTGCAGGGCGTCGCCACCATCTCGGAGGCGGTGGGCCGCAACAACGTAATGACGGGTACCACGACCACTGCCGATGGCCGCGACATTCCCATGGAATGGAAACTGGTCAGCCCCAACTGGTTCGCGGTGCACCAGTTGCGGCCCGTGCACGGGCAATTGTTTGATCCGCGCCAGGCGCCGCTGCCGGTGCCGCAGGATTTCGATCCGCGCCGCAGTGCGGCGGCGCAGCAGCTGCCACCCGGCACCGACGTCGTGCTCAGTGCCGCTGCCGCGCTGGCGCTGGGCTATGCAACGCCCGCCGTTGCGGTGGGCAAGCGCCTGTCCGATGGCGGGCAAATCATCGGCATCGCTCCCGACGTGCGCTTTCATGACTTGCGCCAGCCGCCCGGCGCCATCGTGTACCGCGTGCAGCCGGCCCGCGTGCTGACGATCCGCACCAGCGACAGCTTCGAGGCGGCCTACGACCAGGTAGCGTTGCTGTGGCAACGCCATTTTCCGAACCGGATCATGGACCTGCAAAGCCAGGGGGCCGTGCTGGCCGAGCGCTACGCCGACGACGCGCGCCTGGTGCGCATACTCGGTATCACCAGCGCGGTGGCGATCCTGCTGGCCGGTTTCGGCATCTACGTGCTCTCGGCCTACAGTGTGCAACGCCACCGGCGCCAGATCGTGCTGCGCAAGCTGTACGGCGCCGGCCGTGCCGACATCGCCCTGATGCTGGGTCGCGAATTTTCCTTGCTGGTTGGCGCCGGTGCGCTGGTGGGACTGCCGCTGGCGGCGCTCGCCATTCAAAACTACCTGGCCGCCTACACCGAGCACGCACCGATCGGCGCCTGGACGCTGGCGGCAGCGCTGGCGCTGGCGGCGCTGGTGGCGCTGCTGGCCACCACGCGTCACACGTTCGCCGCATTGCGCGTGGCGCCCGTGGTGGCGCTGCGCGACTGAACCCATCAAGGAGCTGCGATGAACCTGTTTAGCCTGCCGCGCCACTTGCGGATCGGTGCCCGCCTGCTGGCGCGCCAGCCGCTGCAATCAGCCATCGAGCTGCTGGGACTGGCTACCGGCTTCGCGGTATGCTTCCTGCTGCTCGGGTATGCGCACTACGCGTTCACCTATGACCGCGACGTGCCCGCACGCGACCAGGTGTACCTGGTCAAGCACCGGCTCAATTTCATCCCGCAGCCGCAGTGGATGGAGTACACGCCATTTGCGCTGCGCGAAGTGGCGCTGCGCAGCGGCCTGCCGCTCGACGTGAGCGCCTGGTGGCCACGCCAGGCCACCGCGCGCCTGCAAGGCCTGCCACGCGAGGTCGATATCACGCTGGTCGATCCGGCCTTCGCAAGCATCGCCGGCCTGCGGGCGGAACAAGGCGATTTGCAGCAGGCGCTCACCCGGCCCGACGGCGTGGCTGTCACGCGCCAGGCCGCGCGCCAGCTGTTCGGCGATGCCGCTGGCAACGCCTCCGCGCTGGGCCGCACGGTCGAGATCAACGGCCAGACGGTGCAGGTGCGCGCGGTGCTGGCCGACCGTCCCGCCAACAGCACCATTCAATTCGGCATCCTGGTCGGCGTCGATACCGCGCTGTGGCCGGAACCGGAGCGGCGTGCGGCGCTGGCCAACTGGATGGGCATTGGCGGCCGAATTTACATCAGGACCGGGCCCGGGGTGCAACCGGCGGCGCTGCAACAGGCGCTGCAAAACGTGATCGACCGCGCGCCGTGGGGCAATATGGCCACGCCCGAGATGAAGGCGGCGCTGGGCCAGCGCAAGATGGTCGATATCGCCCTGGGGCCGCTGGCCGACGCGTATTTTGATCGCAGCGTGGCAGGCACCATGGGCACAGGCCCGCGCGGCGACCGCCGCCTGGTGCTGGCGATGGCCGGCGCCGGCGTGTTGATCCTGCTGCTCGCTGCGCTCAACTACGTCAACCTGGCCGCCATGCGGGTGGTGCGCCGCCAGCGCGAGATCGCCATGCGGCGCGTGCTGGGCGCCTCCGGCGGCCAGCTGCTCACGCAGTTCATGGCCGAATCGGTGCTGCTGGCCACCGCGGCCGCCGCGGCCGGCATGCTGCTGGCATGGTTGCTGGCGCCGGTGGCGTCCGACCTGCTGGTGTGGCAGACGGCGGGCCTGTTCACGCCTGCCAGCGTGGCGGCGGCGCTGGCAGCGGGAGTTTTACTGGGCGCGGCGGCAGGGGTCTATCCGGGCTGGCTGGCGCGCGGCGTCGACCTGGCGCGGGTGCTGTCGCACCGCAGCGGCGAGACGGCCGGTGGCCCTTGGTTGCGGCGCGCGCTGGCGGCGCTGCAGTTCAGCGCGGCCATGGCGATGGGCGCGGTGGCGCTGGCGATCCTGTGGCAAACCCGCTTTGCCGCCGCCGCACCGGCTGGCTTCGACGCGGCGCCGCTGCTGGTGGTCGAGCTGCCAGCGGGCGATGCCACGGTCCGGGTGGCAGCGTTGCGCGACGCGCTGGCGCGTTTGCCCGGGGTGGCGGGCGTGGCCGACAGCCGCTCGGTGCCGGGACGCGACGACGGCACCGGCACCCTGGGCAGCGTGGCGGTGCAGCGGGTGGACGGCAGCAGCGCGTCGCTCACCGTGTATGCCGTGGGCGCCGACTTCTTCAACGTCTATGGGCTGGCGCCGGCGGCGGGACGGCTGTTCGATCCGGGTCTGGACCGGGTCCGAAGCCAGCCGGCCGGGCAGCAGGCAGACCAGCCGGCACCACCGCAGGGCGAGCCAGACCAGCCGGTGGTGCTCAACGACGCGGCAGTGCGCGCGCTGGGCTGGCAGTCCACCGCGCAGGCCGTCGGCCAGCGCATTACCGGCACCCGCTACCGCATCGTCGGCATCGCGCCCGCTATCCGCTGGGAGTCCCTGCGTGCGCCGGTGCGGCCGATCCTGTACGCACTGGCGGACGACAGCAACCTGCTGACAGTGCGCCTGGCCGGCCGGGGTGATGAGTCTAAAATAGTAGCAGCCCAAGTTGCCATTGCTGCCACGGCCGCGCGCTATGTACAGGGCACGCCGCCGGTGGTGCGGCGCGCGGGCAGCTACCCGGCCGAGGCCTACGCTGCCGATGCGCGGCTGGCGCGCATGCTGGGCTGGGCGACTGCCATGGTGCTGGCGCTGGCGGCGTTCGGAGTGTATGCAATGGCGGCGGCCAGCGTGCAGCGGCGCGGGCGTGAGATCGTGCTGCGCAAGCTGCATGGCGCCGGCCGCGCAGCGATTGCAGCGCTGGTGGCGCGCGAATTCGTGCTGCTCACCGCCGCTGCGGCCTTGCTCGGGCTGCCGCTGGCGGTACTGGGCGTGGAACGCTACCTGGCGCCGTTCGTGGCGCATGCACCGTGGGGCCGCTGGGCGCCGCTGGCGGCCTTGGCGCTGGCGCTGCTGGTGGTGGCGCTGGCCGCCGTCCGCCATACGCTGGCGGCGATGCGCACGTCCCCGGTACAGGCGCTGCGCGATTGAGGTGAGTATCCCCAAAAAAAACGGCGGCATCGCTGCCGCCGTTTTTGCCTGGAGAGATACCGATTACGGCGCTGGTGCCGTATCGAGCACGTCCACCAGTTCAAGGCTGTACACCAGCGAAGTGTTGGGCGGGATGCCAGCGTTGCCGAGAGCGCCATAAGCCATTTTGCCCGGGATGATGACAGTGCGCTTGCCGCCCACCTGCATGCCGAAAATGGCATTGTTGAAGCCTTCGATCACCGGCGGTGTCTGCTTGGCCGCGATCATGGCAGCGATAGCAGCCGGGGTATTTACCTCGAACGAGAACGGTTTCACGGTAGTGTCGGTGGTGACATTGGTCTGGATCTGCGTACCGATGCGGCTGTCGCGGGTGCCATCGTAGAAATACACGGTATAGCGCACTTGCGCGAACTTGCCCGCCGAGGCCAGCTTGCCGGCGCCCACGGTCGGGGTTACTAGGTCGGTCAGGACGGTCGGCGGCGGGACCGGTCTGATATTGGGCAACATGGTCACGGCCACCAGCTCGATGTCGTACACCAGCGGCGAATTGGCCGGCACTGCGGGGAAGGTTTTTTGCAGATTGTTTTTTGCCGTCCTGGCCGGAATGGCGGTCGGACCATACGCCAGTGTGGCCGGGAATACGGCCGTGCGCTTGCCGCCAACTTTCATGCCCACCACTGCCTGATCGAAGCCGATCAACGCGGTGCTACCGGCCAGCGGCTTGCCCGCGCCCAGCGTGAACGGCTGCATCGGGAACTCGGGGAACATCGATTCGCCCGGCGCCGACGTTTCCACCACCGCGCCCTTGCCATCGGCCTTGGTGCTGTCATACAGGTAGCCGGTGTAATTGACCGTCACCAGCTGCGAATCGATCATATAGCTGAGCAGTATGGTCCTTTGATTTTCCGGCAGGGCGGCATCGGCGGGATCGTAGATCGTCTCCGGCTTGCCCAGCGCAGCGGTGGTACCAGTCCCCACCAGCGTATCGGTCTGCTTGTACTCCGGCTGCACCACCACCACGGCCTCGGGCGGTTTGTAATGGCCGCCGCACGCGGACAGGGTTGCCGCGCCAATGACTGCGACGGCAATGAATTTCAACATCGATTTCATGATGACCTTTGAGGATAAGTTCGTATTCCTTGGCAGCTTTGCAGCTTTTCAGGAGCAGAAGTGTAGCAGACCGGGCACCCAGTGCCCGGGCCACAACATTCGGTTACATATTTTTGGCGGCCGGCGTGGCTAGATTTCCACCTGCGTACCGAGCTCGATCACCCGGTTCGGTGGAATCTGGTAGTAGTCGGCCGCGCCACGGGCGTTGCGCGACATGGCGACGAACAGGTGTTCGCGCCATGGCGCCATGCCCTTGTCCGGCGCCGAGATCACGGTCTGGCGCGCGATGAAGAACGAGGTTTCCATCATTTCGAACGGCAAACCGAGGCATTCGCACTGCTGCAGCACCTTCGGCACGTCCGGTTCGTCCTTGAAGCCGTAGTAGACGTTGACCTGATAGCACTGGTGGCCGAGGTCGGTCACCTTGACCTGTTCGTCGAGCGGCACATACGGTTCCTCGATGATGTGGACGGTGAAGAATACCACCCGCTCGTGCAGCACCTTGTTGTGCGACAGGTTGTGCAGCAGCGCGTGCGGCACGCCGTCGCTCTCGCCGCGCAGGAAGATCGCGGTGCCGTACACCCGGGTGGGGGGCGCGACGAACAGCGACGACATGAATTCCTCGAGTGGGATCGCATGCCGTTGCAGGTTCGAGAACACCAGCTCGCGCCCGCGCTTCCAGGTCATCATCACGGTAAACAGGATGATGGCCAGCAGCAGCGGGAACCAGCCGCCGTGGAACAGCTTGAGCGTGCTGGCCGAGAACAGCAGCACGTCGATGGTGATGAAGAAACCCGTGGCCAGCATGCACACCCACAGCGGCAGATGCCAGCGGTAGCGGATCACGAAGAACGTCAGCACGGTGGTGGCCAGCATGGTGGCGGTGACCGCGATGCCGTAGGCGCCGGCGAGTTTATCGGACGAACCGAAACCGACGACTGCCATCAGCACCACCACCAGTTGCAGCCAGTTTACGGCCGGAATATAGATCTGGCCGATCTCGGTGGCGGACGTATGGTTGATGCGCATCCGTGGCAACAAGCCGAGCGCGATAGCCTGCTTGGTCATCGAGAAGGTGCCGGAAATGGTGGCCTGCGAGGCGATCACCGCCGCTGCCGTGGACAGGACCACCAGCGGGTACACGCTCCAGGAACCGAGCTGGTTGAAGAATGGGTTCGACACCGCATCGGGGTGCGTAAGCAGCAGCGCGCCCTGGCCCAGGTAATTGAGCGCCAGCGCCGGGAACACGATCAGGAACCAGGCCATGCGGATCGGCTTCTTGCCGAAGTGGCCCATGTCGGCGTACAGCGCTTCGGCGCCGGTGAACGCCAGCACCACGGCGCCCAGGGCAACGAAGGCGATCATGCGGTTTTCCAGCATGAAGTGGAACGCGTTCATCGGGTTGAGCGCGTACAGGATCTGCGGTGCGGCAACGATGTTGATCACGCCCATCACCGCCAGCGCGGTAAACCACAGCAGCATGACGGGGCCGAACCAGCGGCCGATGCCGGCCGTGCCCAGGTGCTGCACCGAATACAGCGACACCAGTACGATGATGGTGAGCGGCACGATGTACTGTTCCAGCCCCGGCGCGGCCACTTCCAGGCCCTCGATCGCGCCCAGTACCGAGATGGCCGGGGTGATCACGCTGTCGCCATAGAACATGGTGGCGCCGATGACCCCCAGCACCAAGAGCGGATAATGCCAGCGCGGCGCGGCCTTGCTGACCGAATTGAGCGCCAGCGCCATCAGCGCCATGATGCCGCCCTCGCCGCGGTTATCGGCGCGCAGCACCAGCGTGACGTACTTGAGCGAGACGATCATCGTCAGGCCCCAGAAAATCAGCGAAATAATGCCCTGCAGGTTGGCCTCGTTGAGGACCAGGCCGTGGTCGGGATCGAAGATGGTCTTGAGGGTATAGAGGGGGCTGGTACCGATGTCGCCGTAGACGATGCCGATGGCGGCCATGGTCAGCGCGGCAACGCTGCTTTTCTTGTGTTGCTCGGTCAAGATTGCACCTGTTGTTGTTTTGTTGCATTGCACAGTAGGACAAGGTCCAACAAAACGCAAGGAGATTTTGGCTTGGGGAATGGCATCGGAGTCGTTCCAATTCGTCAATAACGCCAGTGTACGCCGCCCGGCGACGCGTGGGCGTCCTGCTTGCAGTGTGCCAGGCAGTTGAGGCCAGCAAGCAACGCCCGGATAGGTCATAATGTCAGACCGACCACAAGTTTTCACCCCCTTTCGCCGCCCCGCACCATGAACCCAGGAATTCTCTACGCTGCCTCTGCCTTTATCTTGTGGGGAATTTTTCCGCTGTATTTCCACGCCATCCGCGCGGTACCGCCGCTGGAAATCCTCGGCCACCGCATGTTGTGGTCGCTGCTCTTCCTGGCCATCGTGCTGACCGTGCGCCAGCAGTGGAAATGGTTGCCGCAAGTGGTGCGCCAGCCGCGCGTGCTGGGCGCCTTTATCGCCAGCGCGCTGCTGCTGTCGTCGAACTGGTTCGTCTACATCTGGTCGGTCAACAACGGCCACGTGCTCGACGCCAGCCTCGGCTACTTCATCAATCCGCTGATCAACGTCATGCTGGGCATGCTGGTGCTCAAGGAAACCTTGCGCCGGGGCCAGTGGCTGGCCATCGGCCTGGCGGCCTGCGGTGTGGCCTGGCTGACCTGGTCGGCCGGGGAATTGCCGTGGATTGCCTTAATTTTAGGCATCTCGTTCGCCTGCTACGGCCTCCTGCGCAAGACCGCCGCACTGGCCGCGCTCGAAGGCCTGTCGCTCGAGACCATGCTGCTGTTTCCGTTGGCGCTAGGCTATGTGCTCTGGCTGACCGTGCAGGGCCAGAACACTTTTATCAACACCGATATGGGCGCCACGCGCTGGCTGCTGGCGGCGGCCGGGCCGATCACCGCGATCCCGCTGCTGCTGTTTGCCGCTGGCGCGCGCAAGATTTCGATGTCGGCGCTGGGGCTGCTGCAATACCTGTCGCCGAGCTTGCAGGCGCTGTTGGGCGTGTGGGTGTTTCACGAGGCGTTCCCGCCAGAACGGCTGATCGGCTTTGCGATTATCTGGACCGCGCTGGCGCTGTACGTGGCCGAAGGGCTGTGGGCCAGCCGGCGTAACAGGCTCAATACGCGCCCTAAATAGTGGGCGGAACATGGGATTTGTCGTATCCTGTCGTCCTTCCCCGGATTTCCACCGCGATTTTCACCTCATCATTTCACCGAGACACTGAATGGCAAATTACGTCTATACCATGAACCGCGTGGGCAAAATTGTCCCGCCGAAACGCCAGATCCTCAAGGATATTTCACTCTCCTTCTTCCCGGGCGCAAAAATTGGCGTGCTGGGCCTGAACGGCTCCGGTAAATCGACCTTGCTCAAAATTATGGCAGGCATCGATACCGACATCCAGGGCGAAGCGCGCCCGATGCCGGGCCTGAACATCGGCTATCTGCCGCAGGAACCACAGCTCGACCCGGAAAAAACCGTGCGCCAGGAAGTGGAATCAGGCCTGGGCGAAGTGTTCGAAGCACAAGCCAAGCTCGACGCCGTGTACGCGGCCTACGCCGAGGAAGACGCCGACTTCGACGCCCTCGCTGCCGAGCAGGGCCGCCTGGAAGCGATCATCGCCTCGTCCGACGGCGGCAACCTGAACCTGCAACTGGAAATGGCTGCCGACGCGCTGCGCCTGCCGCCATGGGACGCCAAGATCGGCGTGCTGTCCGGCGGTGAAAAGCGCCGCGTGGCGCTGTGCAAGCTGCTGCTGTCCAAGCCCGACATGCTGCTGCTCGACGAACCAACCAATCACCTAGATGCCGAATCGGTCGAATGGCTCGAGCAATTCCTGCTGCGCTTCCCGGGCACCGTGGTCGGCATTACCCACGATCGCTACTTCCTCGACAACGCCGCCGAATGGATTCTCGAGCTCGACCGTGGCCATGGCATCCCGTGGAAGGGTAATTACTCGTCGTGGCTGGAACAGAAGCAGGACCGCCTGAAGCAGGAAGAATCGACCGAATCGGCGCGCCAGAAAGCGTTGCAGAAGGAACTCGAGTGGTCGCGCCAGAATCCGAAGGCGCGCCAGGCCAAGTCGAAAGCCCGCCTGGCCCGCTTTAACGAGCTGAGCGAACACGAATACCAGAAGCGCAACGAGACCCAGGAGATCTTCATCCCGGTCGCCGAGCGCCTCGGCAACGAAGTGATCGAATTCAAGAACGTCTCGAAAGCGTTCGGCGAGCGCCTGCTGATCGACAACCTGTCGTTCACCGTGCCGCCAGGCGCGATCGTCGGCATCATCGGCCCCAACGGCGCCGGTAAGTCGACCCTGTTCAAGATGATCGCCGGCATCGACAAACCGGACAGCGGCGAAGTGGCGATCGGCCAGACCGCGCGCATCTCGCTGGTGGACCAGAGCCGCGACGAGCTGGCCAACAACAAGACCGTGTTCGAGGACGTGTCCGGCGGCGCCGACATCCTGAGCGTGGGCCGCTTCGAAATGCCGTCGCGCGCCTACCTGGGCCGCTTCAACTTCAAGGGCGGCGACCAGCAAAAGATCGTCGGCAACCTGTCCGGTGGTGAACGCGGCCGCCTGCACCTGGCCAAGACCCTGCTCAAGGGCGGCAACGTGCTGCTGCTCGATGAACCGTCGAACGACCTGGACGTGGAAACCCTGCGCGCACTGGAAGACGCGCTGCTCGAGTTCGCCGGCTCGGTGATGGTGATCTCGCACGATCGCTGGTTCCTCGACCGTATCGCCACCCACATCCTGGCCTTCGAAGGCAACTCGCAAGTGACCTTCTTCGACGGTAACTACCAGGAATACGAAGCGGACAAGAAGAAGCGCCTCGGCGAAGAAGGCGCCAAGCCCAAGCGTATTCGTTACAAGCCACTGACGACGTAATTGCAGCACCACGCGCGGGCACGGCCACACGGCCGGGCCCCGCAGCAGTACACTCCCACACGCCATGGCTAGCGCAATGCTAGCGTTGCCAAAAGGCATCATCTGGCGACTTATCTTCCGCCAGACACTCACTGAAATTTCCGCCGCGCTACTATAAGACATCGCCGGCAGGATCCGGCATTACCAGGAAAAGAACATCATGGTCCAGCCCCGCCTGCTCGTTGCCGCTTCCGCCCTGCTCTTGTTGATGTCGTCGCCACAGGCCGCCGACGGCGGCGCCACCCGCGCCGATGCCGAAGCCATGGTCAAGAAAGCCGTGGCCCACATCAAGAGTACCGGCGACACCAAGGCCTATGCCGACTTTACCGCCAAGGCGCCGCAATTTGTCGACCGCGACCTGTACATCGTGGTGTACCGCAGCGATGGTACGGTGCTGGCGCACGGCAGCAATGCCAAGATGGTCGGCAAGAACCTGATCGAACTGAAGGACATCGACGGCAAGGCGTTCATCAAGGAACGCGTCGACATGGCCAAGAGCAAGAACAGCTTCTGGCAAAACTACAAGTTCACCAATCCGGAAACCAAGAAGATCGAGCCCAAGCAGATGTACTGCGAAAAGCTGACCGAGACCGTGGTCTGCGGCGGCGTTTACCTGTAATCCCCTCCCCATGCGGCTGCGGCCGCCAACCGGCACGCCTGGAGGGATCGTGAAGATCGCACACAAATTGCTGATAGTCCCGGCAGCCGCCATGGCGGGCCTGGTATTCCTCGGTGGCGTGTCGTATTTTGCCATGCAGGAAGACGAACGCCGGATGCAGGGCTTGAAGGACGTGACCTTCTCGGCGTTGCAGCAGGCCAGCCAGCAAAGTATCGCGCTGGGCCAGGTGCATGCCGCCACGTATGCCAGGATTGCCATCGCGGGCAGCCTGACCGAAACCGAACTCAAACAGTACGGCGAACAGGCCAACAGCAGCCTGGGCACGATCAGCAAGGCGCTCGACCAGTTGCGTGCCTTGCCGGGCGCTGCCGCCGCCGCGCAGGCCTTGCCGCTGGTGGACCAGTACCGCGCCAGCGTGGCGCAGGCGCTCGACCTGGCGTCGATGGATCCGAACACCGGCGTGGCGGCTATGCAGGGCGCTGACGGCCACTACCAGAAAGTACGGACGCTGCTGGCTACGGTGGTGGCCAATCTTGACCACGAAACCGACCAGGCGCTGCAACAAGGCAAGGACGCCAACCGCCGGGCCAACTGGATTACGCTGCTCACCACGCTGGTCGGCTTTGCCGCCCTGGTGGTGCTCACCAGCTGGGTCACGCGGAGCGTGCTGCGGCCCATCGCCGCCACCTGCGCCGCCGCCGAGCGGCTCGCTGCTGGCGACCTGGCCACCGACATCAGCGTGCAAAGCGACGACGAGCTCGGCGCGCTGGCACGGGCGCTCTCGACCGTGGTGGAAAATTGGCGACGCCTGCTGGGCGACATCCGCAACGTCGGCAGCACCATCACCCAGGAAGCGAGCGAAATTGCCCAAGGCAACGCCGACCTGTCGGCGCGCACCGAGTCGCAGGCCAGCTCGTTGCAGCAAACCGCCGCGTCCATGCACGAGCTGACCGGGGCGGTGCGCGAGAACGCCGGCCATGCGCGCCACGCCAACGAGCTGGTGGTGTCGGCATCTGGCGTGGCGCTGCAAGGCGGCCAGGTCGTGGGCCAGGTGGTCGAGACGATGGCCTCGATCAAGGCCAGCTCGAGCCGCGTGGGTGACATCATTGGCGTGATCGACGCGATCGCTTTCCAGACCAACATCCTGGCGCTCAACGCGGCAGTGGAGGCGGCACGCGCTGGCGAACAGGGGCGCGGCTTTGCGGTGGTGGCCACCGAGGTGCGCGCGCTGGCGCAACGCTCGGCGCAGGCGGCGCGAGAAATCAAGGGCCTGATCGAGGACTCCATGGCCGAGGTGGCCAACGGCAGCGCGCTGGCCGACACCGCTGGCCAGACCATGGACAACATCGTTGCCTCGGTACGCCATGTCACCGATATCATGAACGAGATCACGGTGGCCACCCAGCGCCAGACCAGCGGCATCGAGGAGGTCAACAGCGCCATCACCGAGATGGATGACCTGACCCAACGCAACGCCGCGTTGGTCGAGCAATCGGCGGCCGCAGCGCAGAGCATGCGCGACCAGGCACTCGACCTGCTGCGGGTGGTAGGCATGTTCCAGCTGCCGGGCACGGTACATTAAGTCCGGCACTAAGTCCCCTCGGCACGCAAAAAGCCACCGGTTCGATCTGAACCGGTGGCTTTTTCGTTTGAACTAGCTGGTGCTTAGAAAGCGTAACGCACGCCGGCAGTCACAGCACCGCTTTTACGACCGGTGTCGATGTCGTTCTTGCCGTAGTTTTCGTATTCCAGCGAAACTTTGACGTTGTTATTCACAGCGTACTCGGCACCGACCGACGCATACAGCGCGGTCTTGTTCTTATCGCCGTTCACCGAAGCGATACCCGAGGTATTGACTTCATTGGTGTTGCGAGCGGCGCCCAGCTTGCCGAACAGCGAGATTTGCTGGTTGATTGGCCAGGTGCCTTTACCGGCCACGTAGTACGAGTGGGCATCGGTATTCACACCGCCTGGCAGACCGCCGGACGTGTAGTTGTACGATTTTTTACCGAAGTCGGTGTAACCGGCTTCCACCGCCCAGGTAGGGTCGATGTTGTAACCACCGTAGATTTTGCCGCCAGCCTTGTAGCCGCTGTGGTTTTCGCCACTGACTGCGCCCGGTGCGTTGAATTCGTATTTGCTGCCGACGGCGCCAACGCCGACGTAGCCGGTGCCGGCGTCATCGGCGTAGGCGGAGGTACCAGCCAGGGCGGCTGCGGAAGCAATAACGGCAAGGATAATTTTTTTCATGATCTCGATCTTTCAGCAAAAGTGGTGTAGGGCTTGCTTGGGATCGCAATTCTCTCTGTGTTGAATCGCGATGTGTTCAAGATACCACCACAAGTCGCATGCGTCACGACCGAATTAGTAATAAGTGTAACGAGATGTGAGCCGAACGAATCTTGGTAAAATCGTGTTACGACCAAACTTAAAGCAAGCTTAAGAGTTTGGCCAAACACCCCTGCCAGAAGAGTAGACCGGTGCGCCAACTCACACGATCAGCCTGAAATCAGCCTGAAAGTAAGGTTGATACGCGGGCCGCGCGCCGTGCGCTCCTTGTTGATGCCATGGGTCCAGTGCTGTTGCAAGGTACCGGCCATCAACAGCAGGCAGCCGTCGCCCAGCGCCAGCTTGACGGTCTTCGGCACGGTGCGGTGCTTGAGGATGAAGGTGCGCGGGGCGCCGAAGCTGACCGAGGCGATGGCCGGTTCGGGGCCGAGCTCGGGTTCGTCGTCGGCGTGGAAACCCATGCTGTCGCGCTCGTCGCGGTAGTAATTGAGCAGTACGCTGTTGAAGCGGCAGCCGGTGGCCAGTTCCACTGCCTGCTTGATGTGCAGTTGCAGCGGCGTAAACGGCTGCGGCTCGAAGGTTTTGCCGGAATAGCGGTAGCGCGCCGTGCCATGCCAGGCAGACAGGCGCGGCTGCAGGTGCAGCTTGCCCCACACCTGAATCTGTTCGGCGCGCCAGTCGGTCTCGTCGCGCAGGCGGCAAAACACATCTTGCGGGGAAAGGTCGAGGTCGAGGCGCTGCTGGAAAGCGAGCCGGCCATCCTCGATCGGGATGGCGGTCAGTGCAGTGGCGTCGTCGAATAAATCCATACGCGCCATGATACTACCGGCACCTCGCCGGCACCGCGCCGGCAAGCTTGCGGATGACTTTAAGCGTACGCTTCGGCCAGCGACATCACGCGCGGGGTGATGACGATGCCGATGCTGGAGAACAAGGCGGTGATCGCCGCCATATTGCCTTCCAGTTCTTCGGCTTTCCAGCCCTGGAACAGGTCGGTGCCGTCTTTCTGGAAATGCAGGTCCAGCACCTTGCCGCGGTCCTTGTGGGTGTAGCCGCCGCTATAGGTATTCTTGAAACCGAGCTCCGCCAGCTTTTCCAGCACGGCGGTCGGTGGATGGTCGGGATCGGTGGCGATGAAGACGCCGAAGGTCTTGCCTGGCGGCTTGGCGGCGATGTCGACGTCGTAAATGCCCGGCGCTTTCGTCACGGTGGTGCTTTTCAAAAATAACATGGTGTACCCCTATACAATTGACGCAAGCTCGGCATTTTTGTGAACTGCCTAATTTCTTAGAAAAAACATTCTGAGAAACAAGCTTATTGCTTATCAAGGCGTTTGTCGATCAATCCGGGTAGTTTCCGATCGTTATTTCACAATTCGTGGCATTTCAACTGCAACGCCGCACCGTTCTGCCCTCAACGGGATTTTCTGCGCGCCAGCGCCGTGGTCGGTTCGATCAGATTGCCATACAGCGCGCCGGTGGGCCCATCCCATGCCGACACCGCCTGCTGCTGGCGCGCGACGGTGGCCATGTCGCCGCGCGCGATCGGCCCGCTGAGCGCGGCTGCGGCGCCGAGCCGGAACACATTGGCCAGCGATTCGGTGGCCAGTGGCTGCGCCATGCGCCGCGCCACGTCCTCGGGCACCCCGGCCGCCTGGTAGGCGCGCAGGGCCGCATCGAGCACCGTCACCAGGTAGTTGCTGGCAAACACGGCCGCCGCGTGATACACGGTTTTGGCGCCGGCGTCGATGGGCACCGGCTGCGCCCCGATCGCGGTCAACATCGGCATCAGCACCGCCAGCGCGCCAGCATCGCCTTCCACGCCGCAATAGGTGCCGTCGAAGTGGCCGGCCACCGCCGCCGGATCGGCAAAGCTGCGGATCGGGTGGACGCTGGCCACCAGCGCGCCGGCGTCGCGCGCGGCCTGCAAGTGGCTCGAGGCCAGCGCGCCGCTGCAATGGAACACGATGCTGCCCGCCAGTGGCACCGCCGCCGCCAGCGCCGCGCAGGCTGCCCCCACCTGGTCGTCGCCCACCGCCAGCACGTGGATAGCCGCCGCTTGCAACTGGTCGTAGCGCTTGACCGGCTGGCCGGCGCCGATGAAGCCCACCGCCTGACGCGCCGAGGCGGGCGACCGCGTGAGCACCTGGCCGATGGCAAAGCCGCCCTGGCGCGCCAGCAAGCGACCCAGCACCCGGCCCACGTGCCCCGCGCCCACCAGGTTCAGCGTGGTCGCCATCAAAAACCGGCGCCCGGCTGGCGCAGGTATTCCTGCTCCTCCAGCGTGGACGGGCGGTCCAGAATGGCGTTGCGATGCGGGAAGCGGCCGAAGCGGGCAATCACTGCATGGTGCTTGTGGGCGTAGTCGAGCATGCCGGCGATGCCCTTGGCCAGTTCCGCCGAGGCGGTCACTGCCGGGTCGGCGGCCAGGCGCGCATACAGCGCCACCGCCAAATCTTGCTGCGCCAGGTCTTCGGCGTGCTCGTACGGCAAATACACGAAGCTGCGTTGCAGCGGCGCCAGCGCCAAGTCGTCGCCTGCAGCGACCAGCGCCTGGGCGGCAGCCAGCGCCAGCGCATCGCCAGCAAACGCCAGCGCCGTGCCGCGGTAGACGTTGCGGGTAAACTGGTCGAGCAACAGGATGCGCGCCAGCGCGCCGGCCGGGTCCTGCTGGTCCCAGTCCTGCAAGCCGCCGCCGATGGCCTGGTCGATCAGTGCGCCGAAACGGTCGCGGATCTTGGCATCGAAGGCGGCGTCCTTCTTGAACCAGGCGGTGCGCATGGCGTCTGCCGGCTGGCCGGGGTCGGGGGTGAACCAGAAATCCAGTACTTCCTGAGCCTGTGCTGTCACGTTAATTCCTTGCATGCGAGAGTTGGAAACTGTGGATGCCGTCGAAATCGGCCAGTTCGGCCGACAGCACCGACATCGGCGCGCCGCTGCGCTTGCTGAAGGCGATGGCAACAAAGCGCCACTCCTGCATGCCGCCGTCGCTGCCGATCATCAGCGAGCCGCCGGCGATTTCATAGCCGCGTTGCAGCGCCATGTCGCGCAGCGCCTGTTCCTGCGGCCGGTAGCCGGCCTTGAAGCGCATGGTAATGGCGATCGCGTGGCGCGACGGCAGCCACGCCTCCACCCGGGTGAGCAGGATCATCGAGCCGGCGCACAGGATGGCCAACCCGATCGCGCCCAGGTAAAAGCCCACGCCCACCATCACGCCGATCACGGCCGAGGCCCAGATCGACGCGGCCGTGGTCAGGCCGCTGATATTGAACCCTTCGCGCATGATCACGCCGGCGCCGAGAAAACCGATGCCGGTGACGATGCCTTGCACGATGCGGGTGGGATCGGAGTTGATCAGGTACTGCGACACGTGGCCGCCGAACCAGTGGCCCGGATAGCCGCCGATGACGGTGAGCGCGGCCGACGCCATGCATACCAGGCCATAGGTGCGCATGCCGGCCGCGCGGCCGTGGTACGAGCGCTCGTAGCCGACCAGCAGGCCCAGCGCCAGCGCCCCCAGCAGGTTGAGCAGGATCACCAGGTTGGTGGCCACCTGCAGCTGGGACCAGTACGCGCCCAGGAAATCGATTGCCGGCATGTGCAGCCTTATGAGTGAAGTGAGCTGGTTTAAGTGGAAGGCTTCTTGGTCAGCTGCTTTTCAAAAGCGATATCGAGCTTGCTCACCCGCTTGGGCGCCAGCGGTGAGATGCCGTTCACAAACGCGACGAAGTCGTCGAGTTCGAGCGGTGGGCACAGCGGCGGTTCGCCCGCCCCCTCGCTCAGCGTAAAGTGGCCGGCGCCGGTGCGCGCCATCGAATAGCGCGGGTTGCCGGTGCGGGCTTTCAATCGATCGAGCGCCGAGGTGGCGCGGGTGGCGCGTCCGCTCATATAGTCTCCGTACGTAAGTTGAGCCAGGCCAGCGTGGCGCCCGTCACCAGCGGTGACAGGCGTTCGCGCACCATGGCGTGATAGTCATTAAGCCAGCGCCGCTCGTCGTCGCGCAGCAGCGCGACATCGAGGCAGCGGGTGTCGATCGGGCACAGGGTCAGCGTTTCGAACTGCAGAAAGTCGCCGAAGTCGGTGTGCCCGGCGGTGCGGTTGAGCACCAGGTTCTCGAGGCGGATGCCCCACTGGCCGGTGCGGTACAGGCCCGGCTCGATCGAGGTGATCATGCCCGCCTCCATCGCCGTGTGCGGCTCGGGCATGGCCGACGGCGAGATCGACTGCGGCCCCTCGTGCACATTGAGGAAGTAGCCGACGCCGTGGCCGGTGCCGTGGCCGTAGTCCAGGCCAGCCGCCCACAGCGGCGCCCGGGCGATGGCGTCGAGCATCGGCGACCTGGTCCCGCGCGGGAAGTGGGCCGACGACAGCGCGATCAGGCCCTTGAGCACCAGCGTGAAGTCGCGCTTGTGCGCGGCCGAGATGGCGCCCACGCCCACCACGCGGGTAATGTCGGTGGTGCCGCCCAGGTACTGGCCGCCCGAATCGATCAGCAGCAGGCCGTCGCCTTCGATGACGGCGTGGTGTTCCGGCGTGGCGCGGTAATGCATGATCGCGCCGTTAGCTTGGTACCCAGCGATGGTGGCAAAACTGGGGCTGACAAAGCCGGGACGGCGCGACCGGGCAGCGGTGATCTGCTCGTCGATGGTCAGTTCAGTGAGCGTGGCGCGCTGCGGATCGGCCAGGGTGGCATCTAACCAGCAGAAAAATTCGCACAGGGCGGCGCCGTCGTGTTCCATCGCTGCGCGCACGTGGGCCGCGTCAGCTTCGCTCTTGCGCGACTTGGCCAGCGTGGTGGGATTGGTCGCTTCCACCACCTTGGCCTTGGCCGGGATGGCCTGGCGGGTGCCGTAGGTAATGCGGCGCGGGTCGATCAAGAGGGTGGTCTCCGGCCCCAGCGCAGCCAGGGCGGCGCCAAAACCGTCGTAACGGGCCACGTCGATATCTTCCTGCGCCAGCTGCTCGCGCAGCTCGGGCGAGATCTTGCCGTCGGCCACGAACAGGGTGGCGCGCGTGGCCGTGACCAGCGCGTGGGCCAGGAACACCGGGTTGAACGGCACGTCGGCGCCGCGCAAATTGAATAGATAGGCAATATCGTCGAGCGTGGAGATGACGTGGCGGTTGGCGCCCAGCTGCTGCATGGCGCTGCGCAAATCGGCCAGTTTGCCGCTGCGGCTCTTGGACGCGTACGGCGGCAGGTGCTCGTAGATCAGCGCTGGCGGCAAGCCGGGACGGTCGTGCCAGATGTCGTTCAACAGGTCGAGGTCGAAGCGCAGCACGACGTCTTTCGCATCGAGCGCCTGCTGTAACAGGCGGGCAATCGATAATCCCAGTACCGCACCATCGACCGCCACCGTTTGCCCCGCTTTTACATGCGCGGCCAGCCAGTCGATATATTGCACGCTGGCGCCCGATGTTATCTTCATTAACTGAATGCCACTGCCGGCCAATTGCTGCTCGGCCTGGGTCCAATAACGGGCATCGGTCCAGATACCGCTAAACTCCTGGGTAATCATGAAGGTGCCGACCGAGCCGGTGAAATGACTGAGCCATTCACGGCCCTGCCAGCGCGGCGGCAAATATTCCGATAAATGGGGATCGGCGGACGGCACCATGAGGGCGTCGATACCATGCTGGCGCATCGCGGCGCGCAATTGCAGCAGGCGCGCGGCGATGTGGTCGGTATTAGTCATAGGAGTAGGCATAGGCGTGGGGATCATTGCGCCGCGAGCGGCAATTCAGTGCCCCTATGATACCGCGATTGCCCAGGCACTGGTTCCCGCCTGGAATCACTGTCCCCACGCGGTCGTGTATTTTTTTCGGGCGTTTTGCATTCGTTTTTCGTCCATCCTATGCCAGTTATTGGCGCGTGTTTGCCAGATTCCGGCACGTGGGGCCTGCCCGGTATAATCGCCGGACTATCTTCCTGCGAGGAATGCGATGAAAATCCAACAAGCCAAGGCGCTGTGCCGCTCCTTGCCGGGCGCCACCGAAGACGTGAAATGGGAATCGACGCTGGTGTTTTCGGTGGGCGGCAAAATGTTTGCTGCCACCGATAACGGCCATCACGCCAGGCGCTTGAGCTTGAAAGTGGATGACGATTTGTTTCTCGGATTAACCGGCCGGGACGGTATTATTCCCGCGCCTTATCTGGCGCGCGCCAAATGGATACGTATCGAGGATATTCAAACCGTGAGCGATGCCGAGTTAATCGACTTGATTAAGCGGGCCCATCAATTGATATTGCATAAGCTGAGTAAAAAACTCCAACGCGAGATACTCGGCGACGCGCAGGCGTAATACGGCTAAGTTGCAGAGAATCAACTTCGTCGCAGGAAATCGCCAGATGGAGGATAATGACGGGCATCGTTGTTACCGAGAAAATCATGCAAGATTTCCACCACAATCGCGCCCGCGCGCTGCTGCAAAACGCGGAAGAACTGTTCACCAAACAGGCCGTGGACACCGCCGTCACCGCCATGGCCGACAACCTGAACGCCCGCTATAACCACCCGGAGGCCGAAGCGTTTCCGCTGGTGCTGGGCGTGATGGGCGGCGCGGTGGTGTTTACCGGCAACCTGCTGCCGCAACTGACTTTTCCGCTCGAGTTCGACTACATCCACGTCAGCCGCTACGGCGACGAAGACAAGGGTGGCGAAGTGGTGTGGAAAGTGGTGCCGCGCTCCAACGTGGCGGGCCGCACCGTGATCGTGCTCGACGATATCCTCGACGAGGGCGAGACGCTGGCCCACGTCAAGCAGCGCCTGCTAGACATGGGCGCGGCCGAAGTGATCCTGGCCGTGTTTGCCGACAAGGCCATCGGCAAGACCAAGCCGGTCAATGCCGATATTGTCGGCTTGACCATTCCGAACCGCTTCGTGGTCGGCTTCGGCATGGATGCGTACGGCTACTGGCGCAACCTGCCGGGCCTGTGGGCGATCCGCCCGGAAGCGCTGCAAACCCCTGCTTAATCCTTAAGGCCGCACGCCGTATTTGTCGACAAACTTGCGGATGCCGCCCGGATGGTCGCGCTTCCAGGATTCGAGCTCGGGGCGCCACGCTTCGCGGTAGTCGAGCAGCAGCAACGCTGTTTCGAGCTCGTCATCCTTGTTGAGCATCTGCATGGTTTTCAGCGCCGGCGTGGCAAGCCCCGGCTCGCCATTGGCCGTCACTTCATCGACTACCTTCAATCCCAGGCGCCACCTGGCCACTTCGGCTGCCAGCGTTGCAGGATCTGCCTTGCCTTCTTTTTGTGCACGCAGGTCGAGTACTTGCTGGGTGGCCAGCATCAACCAGAACGCGCCGTCGGCAGGCCGGCCCTTTTCCTTCGTCGCATATTCCTCGTCGAGATGGACCACGGCCGTGTCGTCGGGGTTCAGGCTACCCCACGACTTGCGCACCAGCTTGAGCGGGGTGACAGGATAGCCGGCCGCAGCGCGCAACTGCGCCAGCTTGATCCAGTTCGGTACTTGGCTAGGCTGGGCGGCAATGCCTTCGAACAGCGCATCCTCGGCCGCGCCGCGCTTGCCCTGGAAGGCCAGCGCATCGGAGAGGTAGCGCCAGCCCTGTGAATTGAGCGGCTCGATCTCCACGCCCTTGCGGTAGCGGGTTTCCGCTTCGGCATATTTTTTCTGCGCATAGTAGCAATCGCCGGCGTACACCCAGGCCATGGAATAAGCGGGATCGATGGCGGCGGCGCGCTCGTAGTGGGCCAGCGCCACGTCCAGCTTGTTCTGGGCAAAGGCGGTTTCGCCCAGGGTCATTTCCGCCTGCGCGGCCGGGCTGCCCTGGTGCAGCGGCGGCGGCCGGTTGTCCCTGAGCTTGCGCTGCACCTCGTGGGCCAGCGGCTCGTCGGGGAACTTTTGCAGGATCTGGGACACCAGCGATTCCGCCTGCTGGCGCAGCTTGGCCTGGCGCTCGCCCTGGGCCTGCTCGGAGGCCTGGCGGAACAGCTCGGCGATATTGGACAGCGGGACCGACGACGACGGATCGGCCTTGGCAGCGTCCGAATACCTGGCCAGCGCCTCCTGCATCTTGCCCTGGCTCGACAGCACCTGGGCCTGGTCGAACAGCGCCTGAGCTTGCGCATTCATTTTCAATCCAGGCTGCGCCGCGCAAACGGTGGACACGGTGGACAGCAGCGCCAGGGTAATGGCGGCAATAACATGCGAAATGTTCAAGATGGTTTCCCCGGATTGGATGAAACCATCTTAGCTTAACGGCAACCGGAAAAGATTACCGTTGAGATAATTTACCTTACAGCGCCAGCCGGGCGCGGGCGGCGTCGTACTCCTGCTTCAGGCGCGCCACCATCTCGGCCGTGGTTGGAATGTCATCCATCAGTCCCACGCCCTGGCCGGCGCCCCAGATATCGCGCCAGGCCTTGGCGCTGCCCGAACCGAAATTCATGCTGGTCTTGTCGGACTCAGGCAGCGCATCCGGGTCCAGGCCCGCGTTGACGATCGATTTTTTCAGGTAATTGCCATGCACGCCGGTAAACAGGTTCGAGTAGATGACGTCGGCAGCCGTTGATTCCACGATCGCTTCGCGATAGTCAGCGCTCACATTTGACTCCTGCGTGGCCAGCCAGCGCGAACCGATGTAGGCAAAATCGGCGCCCATGGCCTGCGCGGCCAGGATGGCGTCGCCGGTGGCGATCGAGCCCGACAGCGCAATCGGTCCCTTGAAGAACTTACGCACTTCACCCACCAGCGCGAACGGCGACAGCGTGCCGGCATGGCCGCCGGCGCCGGCCGCCACCAGGATCAGGCCATCGACACCGGCTTCCAGCGCTTTTTCCGCGTGGCGGATCGAGACGATATCGTGCAGCACGATGCCGCCGTAGCTGTGGATGGCGTCGAGCATCTCTTTCGGCGGCGCGCGCAGCGACGAGATAATGATCGGCACCTGGTGCTTGACGCACACCTCGACGTCGTGGGCCAGGCGGTCGTTGGACTGGTGGACGATCTGGTTGACTGCGATCGGGCCCACTTTTTTATCGGGGTTGGCCGCCTGGTAGTCAGCCAGCTCTTTTTTCAGGTCGGTCAGCCACACGTCGAGCAGTTCGGCCGGGCGGGCGTTGAGCGCCGGGAACGAGCCGACAATGCCGGCCTTGCATTGCGCCGCCACCAGCGCCGGACCGCTGGCGATGAACATCGGTGAAGCGATGACGGGAAGTGAGAGGTTTTGCAACACTGCAGGCAGGGCCATGGCGAACTCGCTGAGATGGGTTGATCGGTAAACACGTCAAACGATTATAGATCGAAAAAAGTACGATCGTGCCATAACTAGGGGCCATGCTCTATTTCAGCGCTGGAAACCGTCTTCGTCGAACGAGACCGTTTCCCTGCGCCGGGCGATTGCCACCCAGACCGCCTGTTTATAGGCATCGTCGGCCTTGGACCAGGCCATGATTTCATCGATGGTGCGCAGGCACCCCATGCAGTACTGGCGTTCGACGTCCATCTTGCACAGGCTTACGCAAGGGGAAGGAATAGGGTTAGTTGGCGCACTCATGACCCACATTATGCACGGATGCACCTTGATTTGCCGCAGATCGATCTTATAATACCATCCATGTAGATGGTAACCGGATGGAGACTATGGCCAAGCAAGAATTAAAATTGAAGACCGCCGACTCGGAAAAGATCACGATCAACCTCGGCCCGATCGACCTGGGCCAGATCGACCTGCTGGTGCAGGAGGGCTTTTATTCGAACCGGACGGACTTGATCCGCACCGCGATCCGCAACCAGCTGAACCAGCACGCCGATGTCGTCAAGCAGACGGTGGCGCGCAAGAGCCTGGTGCTCGGCATGCAGCACTACACGCGTGCCGACCTCGAAGCCATCCGCGAAGCCGGCGAGCGGCTGCACATCCAGGTACTGGGATTGGCCAGCATTGCCAGCGACGTCACGGTCGAACTGGCGCTGGCCACCATCGATTCGATTTTCGTTTTAGGTTCGCTGCATGCCAGCGCGGTACTGAAAACCGCGCTGGCGCCCCGCATCCACCATTAAGGGAACACCATGAAACTTCCATTCATGTCGCATATGCGACAGGCAGCACAAAAACTCGTCAGCAAGGGCGCCACCGCGATGCTGCACAAGGCAGTCGAAAGCATGATGCAGCAGCAGCAAAAACTTCAGGAACAACGAATGAACACCCCACAACCGTCGCCCAAGGCACCACCGGGCGGCATGCGCGACCTCAATCCCGCGCCCGACTACACCTCGGCAAAAGCCGCCTCCCCTGCGCAGGCGGAAGCCGCGGCCGTGGCGGCGCCTGCCGACGAAGCGCGGCACGCCTTCAAGCCGGCGCCGGAGTCCAAGCCTGCACCGGAAGCGAAGGCCGCGCCCGCAGCCGACGCTGCGCCGGCCGCCGCCCCCAATCCCGCCATCAACCCGGCCGCCTACGCCCAGGACATGCTGGAAAAAATGGGCATCAAGATCGACTTGACCGCCAGCTTCGAGCGCGGCATCGACCTCGGCACCTTGCGCCACCCGGGCGTGCACACGCCCCAAGTGCCATTACCCGAAGGCGCGCGTTTCGAGACCGGCAGCTATGCCAATCACGCGGGCAGCCGCAACTACAAGCTGTTCATCCCGTCCACCTACAACGGCCAGCCGATGCCCTTGCTGGTGATGCTGCACGGCTGCACCCAGAACCCCGACGATTTCGCCGCCGGCACCCAGATGAACCAGGTCGCCGAAGAAGCGGGCTGCCTGGTGGTGTACCCGGAGCAGACATCGGGCGCCAACCAGTCCAAGTGCTGGAACTGGTTCAACGCCATCGACCAGCAGCGCGGCCAGGGCGAGCCGTCGATCATCGCCGGCATCGCCGGGAAAATCAGCGACGACTACGCGGTCAATCCGGAGCAGGTGTACGTGGCCGGGCTGTCGGCCGGTGGCGCCATGGCGGTCATCGTCGGCACCCTGTACCCGGAACTGTTCGCAGCCGTGGGCGTGCATTCGGGCTTGCCGTTCGCCTCGGCCACCGACTTGTCGTCGGCGCTGTCGGCCATGAAGCGCGGCGCCAGCAACATCAACGTGCCCAAGGCCGGCAACGGTTCGCAGCCGATCATCGTGTTCCACGGCGACAGCGACACCACCGTCAACCCGCGCAATGGCGAGCAGGTGATCGCCCAGCATTTGCAAACCCAGGACGAGGATGGGGATCCGTCGGTGCAATCGGGCGCGGTACCGAATGGCTACCGCTATACCCAGACCACCCACACCAAGGCAGACGGCTCGCCGCTCGGTGAACACTGGGTGGTGCACGGCGCCGGCCACGCCTGGTCGGGCGGCAGCGAACATGGCACGTACACCGACTCGCGCGGACCGGACGCCAGCCGCGAGATGCTGCGGTTCTTCCGCACCGTCAGTTAGCTGGTGGGGCAGCCTTAGGCAGGCTGGCGATGTGCTGTTGCAGGCACGCCGGGCACCAGCAGCCGACCTGGTCCGCCGCGTCGGCATTGTCCGGCACCGGCACCGCCGGCGGCAGGTAGGTGCACCAGCACGGCGCCGCCGGGGTAACCGCAGCGGCAGCCGTATCGGCATCGGCCATGGCGCAGGAGAAGGTGGCGCCGCAGCGCGCGCAGGTGCTCATAGGTCAGTCTTGACAAGGGTGGCGGCCAGACTAGCCGATGAACGCTGAAAATACAACCAGATGGCCCTATAATGCGTGCTTGACCGCAGCCGCAGGCTGTAAAATTGCTGCACTTTCTTTACCGGACTCGCCATGACCCAATTTTCTCACCTTAACTTAGGCATGAATGACGATTTGACCGCGGTGTCCCCGCAGATCAAGGCGCAGATCCTGGCTGAGGCACTGCCGTACATCCGCAATTACCACGGCAAGACCATCGTCATCAAATACGGCGGCAACGCGATGACCGACGAACGCCTGAAACACGGCTTCGCACGCGACGTCATCCTGCTCAAGCTGGTCGGCATGAACCCGGTCGTGGTGCACGGCGGCGGTCCGCAGATCGACAACGCCCTGAAGAAAATCGGCAAGCAAGGCACCTTCGTGCAAGGCATGCGCATCACCGACGAAGAAACCATGGAAGTGGTGGAGTGGGTGCTGGGCGGCGAAGTCCAGCAAGACATCGTCATGCTGATCAACCACTACGGCGGCCAGGCAGTGGGGCTGACCGGCAAGGACGGTGGCCTGATCCGCGCCCGCAAGATGGCCATGCCCGACAAGGACAATCCGGGCCAGACGCTCGACATCGGTTTTGTCGGCGAGATCGACGCCATTAACCCGGCCGTGGTCAAGGCGCTGCAGGACGACGCCTTCATCCCGATCATTTCGCCGATCGGTTTCGGCCAGGACGGCCAGGCCTACAACATCAACGCCGACGTCGTCGCCGGCAAGATTGCCGAAATCCTGAAAGCCGAAAAGCTGATCATGATGACCAATATCGCTGGCGTCCAGGACAAGCAGGGCAACCTGGTGACCGACCTGTCGGCGCGCGAGATCGACGAGATGTTCGCCGACGGCACCATTTCGGGCGGCATGCTGCCTAAAATTTCGTCAGCGCTCGACGCTGCCAAGTCGGGCGTAAACACGGTGCACATCATCGACGGTCGCATCGAGCACTCTTTATTGCTCGAAGTGTTGACCGAACAGGCATTTGGCACTATGATCCGGTCTCACTGAAAAAACGGCGACGCACTTCGCGCTGTTTTCGAAGTGTGTCGCCACAGTAGTACGTCGCACCAGTTTGCCCTTTTAGCTCAGTGGTAGAGCACTCCCTTGGTAAGGGAGAGGCCACGTGTTCAATCCACGTAAAGGGCACCACTCTCCGGCAGTACCCTCCCCCAGCTTTAGTAGATCCGCTCGACCTTCAGCCCGCGCTTGCGCAGCAGTTCCGGCACGCTTCCCTTGCCCACCAGGTGCAGCACGCCGATCGCCGCCACGCTGTTGTTTTCGCGCGCCAGCAGCTTCACCATGGCGTCCGCAAGTGCCGGGTTGCGGCCATCTAACAACACCTTCTGCACGAAGCGTCCCGAAAAACTGTCGTCGGTGGCGGACTTCTGCGCCAGCGCGTCGAGCGCCTTGACGTCGGCGTGGCGCCAGGCGTCGGCGATCTCGCGCGACTGGTCGGCTTGCTCCTTGTCTTCGATGCCGGCAATCGCCTCCTGCAAAAACACCAGCTGGTCGGCGGCCGACAGCTTGCCGAACAGGGACATCTGCGCTTCGGGCGATTCGAGCTCGATCACCTTCTTGCCGCTGTCGTGGGCCTGGCGCGACAGGTAGCTGTCCACCGCCAGCGCCGGATCGTAGCCTTGCGCGGCAAACTCGCTCACCGTGAGCATGCTGGCCAACATCCACGGCCGCATCATGGCCACCGCTTCCGGCGCGATCTGGTACTGCTTGAGCAGGCGGTCCAGGCGCGCCCGCCACTCGGGCGAGAGCGTGGCCATCGAGGCGCCGCCCTTCAAGGCCAGCCCATATTTTTGCAGCGCCCGCGCCAGGCGCTGCTGGTCGCCGAGCGGATCGATCTCCAGCGCCAGCACCGGCGCCTGTGTCAACGCGGCGGCCAGGCGCGGCTCGAGCGGATAGAAATCCCTGGCGCCCACGTGGATGGTGCCGAACAGGTACATGGTGCGCGCGCCCTGCTCCACCTTGAACAGCGCGCCGCGATTGGGGATGGTGGTGGCCGGCGCTTGCGCCAGGGCCGGGCCGGCCAAGAGGCAGATCAAACTGTAGAACATCACTATAATCAGGCGCATGGCTGTCTTGGCTCTCTTCGTCTTTGTAAAAATCGTCTCGTGAATACTACTCTTTCCTCGCCGGTATGGTTGTTTGATCTGGACAACACGCTGCACAACGCTTCGCACGCGATTTTTCCGGCCATCGTCGCCAATATGAACCTGTACATCGCCCGCGTGCTCGGTGACGGCATCACGCCCGCCAGTGACGCCGTGGTCGATGCCGCGCGCACCCAGTACTGGCGCCGTTACGGCGCCACCCTGCTCGGACTGGTCAAGCACCACAACGTGCAGGCGGCGCACTTCCTGCACGAGACCCACAGCATCGAGGACCTGGCCTCGCTGATCCGCGCCGAACGTGGACTGCGCCAGCTGCTGCGCCGCCTGCCGGGCCGCAAGATCCTGCTCACCAATGCGCCGCACCGCTATGCCACCCAGGTGCTGCGCCACCTCGGCCTGCATCGTTCGTTCGGCCACCAGGTGGCGGTGGAAGCGATGACGGTCAATCGCCAGCTGCGACCCAAGCCGTCGAAACTGCTGCTGCGCAAACTGATGCGCATGCACCGCCTGCGGCCAGCGAACTGCATCCTGGTCGAAGACACGCTGGTCAATTTGCGCAGCGCCCACGCGCTGGGCATGCACACGGCGTGGGTCACGCAGTACCTGACATTACGCGACACTGCCGGTCTCGCCCATCCACAAAAAAGGCTGATCCGCCCCGCTTACGTCGATGTCAAAGTAAAATCTGTCCGCAACTTGCCGGCGCGGCTGCATCGCCTGCGCTGACCACCTTCACTTCTACCTGCGAGATCACATGGCAAGCACACCGCCCGGCCAGCGCCGCCAGGACATCCTGCAAGCGCTGGCGGAGATGCTGGAACAGCCCAAGGGCGACAAGATCACCACCGCTGCGCTGGCGCGCAAGCTGGGCTTTTCCGAGGCGGCGCTGTACCGCCACTTCGCCAGCAAGGCGCAGATGTTCGAGGGCCTGATCGAATTCATCGAGTCCAGCGTTTTTGGCCTGATCAACCAGATCGCCGAGCGCCACGACGACGGCCTGACCCAGGCGCGCGACATCGTCGGCATGCTGCTGCACTTCGCCAGCCAGAACCCGGGCATGACGCGGGTGCTGATCGGCGAGGCGCTGGTCAATGAAGACGAGCGCCTGCAACTGCGCATGAACCAGTTCTACGACCGGGTGGAGCTCGCGCTCAAGCAGGCCTTGCGCGTGGCCGCCACCGAAGGCCACGGCCGCGAAGCGGAAGTGGCGCCGCGCGCGGCCATGCTGGCCAGCTTCGTCATCGGCCGCTGGCACCGTTACGCCAAGAGCGGCTTCAGGAACAACCCGACCCAGGACGCGGCGCTGCAGATCGCGCTGCTGCTCGGTTAACGATTGCGATGTCCATGACCGCCGAATGCTTCGCCCTGCTCGATGACGCCAGCCCGCTGCTGGACGGCGCCATCACTGTCACCACCACGTCGCGGTTATACACCGACCACGTAGCCACGCTGCGCTGCAACGCCATCGGCGACTGGCCGCAGGTGCTCGATACCATGCAGGCGGCGCTGGCGCGTGGCGAATATGCGGTCACGCTGTGCAGCTACGAACTTGGCGAGCAGCTGCTGGGCATCGCTGCCACGGCGCCTGCCGCGCCGCTGGCGCAGGTGCTGCTGTTTCGCCGCTGCGAACTGAAAACGGCGGCCGAAGTAGGCGACTGGCTGGCGGCGCACTCGTTTCCGATCGAGCGCCCGGCCGGCATCGCCAACGTGCGCGCCAATGTCGACCAGCCGGCGTTCGATGCGGCGCTGGCGCGCATCCATGCCTACATCGAAGCTGGCGACACCTACCAGGTCAACTACACCATGCGGCTGCGCTTCGACGCCTTTGGCGCCATCCACGCGCTGTATGCGCGGCTGCGCGCGCGCCAGCCGGTGCCCTACGGCGCGCTGGTGCAGCTTGACGATGGTTCAGCAGTGCTGTCGCTGTCGCCCGAGCTGTTCGTGCGCCACGCGGGCGGCCTACTGACCGCGCGGCCGATGAAGGGCACGGCGCCGGCGGCACAGCAAGCAGACGAGAACGCCGAACGCGCACGCGCACTGGCGGCAGATCCGAAAAACCGCGCCGAAAACCTGATGATCGTCGACCTGCTGCGCAACGATATCGCGCGCGTGGCCACCACCGGCAGCGTGCAGGTGCCAGCGCTGTTCGACGTGCAGCGCTACGGCAGCGTGCTGCAAATGACCTCCACCATCACCGCCACCTTGCGCACCGACGCCACGCTGGCGCAGGTGTTTGAGGCGTTGTACCCATGCGGCTCGATTACCGGCGCGCCCAAGCGCCGCGCCATGGAAATCATCCGCGAACTCGAACCCGACCCACGCGGCATCTACACGGGCGCCATCGGCTGGTTCGATCCGGCGCCGGCAAACAGGGTCGGCGACTTCTGCCTGGCGGTGCCGATCCGCACCCTGGCATTGAGCGCCCCCGACACTGCCACCGGCGTAGCGCAGGGCGAGCTGGGCGTGGGCGCCGGCATCGTGTACGACAGCGCCAGCGGCGACGAATACGACGAGTGCCGCCTCAAGGCGCGTTTCATGACGGGGCTGGCCAACAGCTTCGAGATTTTCGAGACCATGTACGTCACGCCTACCGAGGGCGTGCGCCACCGCGCGCGCCACCTGCAGCGCATGGCGGCGTCTGCCCGATACTTCGGCTTCGCATGGGACGACAAGGCGGCCAACGCCTACCTGGACGCGGCGTGCGCCATGCTGGCGGACGAGGCGCAACACGGCCTGGCACCGGTGGCGGAATTCCGTCTGCGGCTGGCGCTGGCGCAGTCGGGCGCCTTCACCGTGCAGCACGCGCCCCTGGCGCCGTTGCAGCAGCCGGTACGGCTGCTGCTGGCGCCAGACACCACGGAAGCCGGCGACCTGTTCCTGCGCCACAAGACCAGCGTGCGCACCCGCTACGACAATGCCTGGCGCGACGCCGAAGCGCAGGGCGCGTTCGACACGCTGTTTTTCAACCAGCGCGGCGAGCTGACCGAAGGTGGCCGCAGCAGCGTGTTCGTCAAGGTAAATGGCAAGTGGCTCACGCCGGCGCTGCACTGCGGCGTGCTGCCAGGGGTGATGCGCGGCGTGCTGCTCGACGATCCGGCGTGGCAGGCCGGCGAGGCGGTGATAACGCGCGAGACGCTGGCGCGCGCCGAAGAGCTGATGGTCTGCAACGCCCTGCGCGGCGCACTGCGCGCCACGCTGGAGCCGTGAAAGCCCAAGATTTTTGCCGAATTCTGGAATGATTGGAGAAACGATCCACTGCACAATGGCATTGCTGAATTCAGCAATTAACCAATCGCTTAGAGGACCTGATGAAAAAAACTACTTCCAAACCAACTGCCGTTACCAAAGCAGTCCGCGCTACAACCGCTAGCGGTGACGGCGGCGGTGCCGTCCACCAGGTAGTCTGGCCAAGCCATCACCCCAAAGCGTAGACCGGCGGCCACGAGGCGGTCGCGGTTCAATCGCCAACCACGTTCGTAACTTGCCCGTATTTCATACAGCGTGGTCGTTCCGTCCTCGTTGTGCACCACTAACCGATCCCACAAGTGCGTGCAGATAAACATGGACAGTGGCAGCGAAGGATAAATCCCGTCCTTGGAGGGCGCGATGGCGCTGGTCCGCAGGCTGTCCAACTGGGTTCTGAGCAATCTCGTCGTGCCGTCACGCCAGCTCACCAACCGCGTTAGCTCTTCATTGCACCATGCGGCAAGGTCGCGCACCTGGGGCAGGCTCGTCGGGAACGCGCCTTGGCGCCGGAACGCCATCAGCAGCCGATAAAGTCGAGAAAGCGGGCCATCAACCCGCATCTCCTTCACCGCTTGAGCAAGCTCGGCGCAGCGCCTGTCGAACCAGGTTGCCAGCCGTATAGCGATAGACACGGCTTCAGCGGGTTCCCAATGGCCTCTCGCTATCAGCAGATCAATGAGGCTTGCATTGCTGACTTTGGCAAGCCGCGCCGCCTGCTTTTCGGTTGGCTGCCAGCGCGCTCGAACCGCGCCCGCCAGGTTCGCTCACTGACGTTGCTAAGCTCGTTGAGGATCACGGGTAACGCGCGCTCCATCATGCGCTCGACTATCGTTGTGGCAAAAGCATTGTACATAGGCGAAATCAGATTTTTCGGATGAGTACTGCTCAGGTTAGTCAACCCGTATCTGAATTTCCTAGTCGGTAATGGCGCGCAGCCTGGCAAGCGCATCTTCCACCACGTGCTCTGGCACCGTCTCGACCCGCTTTGCCTTTCTTGCCTCCAGGTCCAGCATGCGGACCTGGTTGACCAAGGCGACACCTTGCGTCTTGGTACCGGCGCCACTCAGGGACGCAGCGAAGCCCGCATGCCGTGCGAAGTCCCCGCCTTGTGTTATCGGCGCAACCAGGACCACGCCCAGCGCATTGAACGCGCTGGTGGACAACACCAGGGCAGGCCGCATGCCTCGTTGCTCGTGACCTTCGGTGGGATCGAGGCTGACCATGACGATGTCGCCGCGTCCGAATTTACTGCGGCTCACCACGCTTCGCGCCCCACCGGCTTGAGGTGCGACCACGCTGCCATATCGGCCGGTTCCGCCGCAGACAGGTCACATTGCGCCACCAGGTCAGCCAGGCAATACGACGGCCGTGCAGCTTTCAGCAACACGCCATCGGGCTGCACGCTAACACTGAGCTTATCGCCCAAAGTCACTTTGAGCATACCCAGCAACTCGGCGGGCAAACGCACTGCTGCGCTATTGCCCCATTTTTGAACTGATAATTCCATAAAGCCTCCCAATGTAGATACATTGTAGATTCATTCAATCAGCTTTGTCGAGCCCAAACCGCTTGCGATACGCTCCCGGCGTGGTCCCCGCCACGCGCCGAAAATGGTGGCGCAGCGACTCCATCGACCCGAACCCGCTGCGCTCGGCCACCTGCGCCAGCGCCACCTCGGGCGACTCCAGCAGTTCCTTCACCAGCGCGATGCGTTCGCGGATCAGCCAATCCACCGGCCCCAGCCCGGTCGCCTGCTGGAACTGGCGCTGCAAGGTGCGCGGGCTCATCGCTGCCCGTTCGGCCATGGCGGCTACCGTGTGCGGCAGCGCCAGGTTGGCGCGCAACCAGTCGAGCAGGCGCGAGAGCCGGCCGCCGTCGTTCGGCGCCAGCGGGCGCGGCACGAACTGCGCCTGGCCGCCCTCGCGGTGCGGTGCAATCACCAGCCGCTGCGCCACCATGTTGCCGATACGGGCGCCGTAGTCGCGCCGCACCAGGTGCAGCAACATGTCCAGGCCCGCAGCCGACCCGGCTGCCGTGATCACCTGGCCGTTGTCCACGTACAGCAGGTCCGGTTCGACCCGGATGCGCGGATGGCGCTGCGCCAGCTTGTCGGCGTAGCGCCAGTGGGTGGTGGCATGCTGGCCGTCGAGCACGCCGGCTGCGGCCAGCACGAATACGCCCGAGCAGATCGAACACAGGCGCGCACCGCGCGCATGAGCCGCACGCAGCAGGTCCAGCAGCGCGGGCGGCGGCGCCTCGTCGGCATCGCGCCAGCCGGGAATGACGATGGTGTCGGCCAGCGCCAGCAGCTCGGGCGCATACGGCGCCTGCACCGTGATGCCGCCGGCCGCGCGGATGGTGCCCGGCTCGATGGCGCAGACGGCAAAGTCATACCAGACCACGCCCAGCTCGGGACGCTCGAGCGCGAACAACTCGACCGTGCAGCCGAATTCAAAAGTGCACAGGCGGTCGTAGGCCAGTGCGACAACCAGGTGTTTTTTCATGGCGCAATCTTAACGCAGGATGGCAGTTGCGCCACTGCCGACTAACTGCGGCCCGGCGCACAATGCATCATCACCACTCAAGGAGTTCGCCATGTCCCAGCCTTCCGCCGTCGCCGCCGTGCCAGCTGCGCCCAGCGCCGCCGCCCTCGCCCACTTCGAAGCCGGTTTTAGTTTTGAAACCGATTGTTGGGATGTGCACGACGCGCTGGCCGGCGGCGCGCCGGATTTCGTGCTGCTCGACGTGCGCGGCACGGAAAAATACGCAGCCGGCCATGTGCCGGGTGCGCTCGACCTGGCGCACCGCAAGATCGTCGCCGGCAAGCTGGCCGATTTCCCAGCCGCGACCTTGTTCGTGGTGTACTGCGCCGGTCCGCACTGCAACGGCGCGGCGCGCGCGGCCGTGCGGCTGGCGCGGCTCGGGCGCCCCGTCAAGCTGATGGCCGGCGGCATCACCGGCTGGCTCGACGAGGGATTCGACCTGGCGTCCTGAAGCGCGTTCAGTCCTGGTGGAATTCAGGCGCCGTCGCAAACAGGTCCCAGGTTGCAATGAACAGCGCGGCAATCACCGGGCCGATCACGAAGCCATTGAGGCCGAACAGCGCCATGCCACCCACGGTGGACAACAGCACCACGTAGTCGGGCATCTTGGTGTCCTTGCCCACCAGCAGCGGGCGCAGGATGTTGTCGACCAGGCCGATCACCACCACGCCATACACGGTCAGGCCCACGCCTTCCCAGACCGAACCGGTGGCCAGGAAATAGATCGCCACCGGCGCCCACACCAGCGCCGCGCCGATGGCCGGCAGCAGCGACAGGAAGGCCATCAGCACGCCCCACAGCACCGGTGCGCTCACGTCCAGGTACCAGAACGCCAGGCCACCCAGCGCGCCCTGGGCGATCGCCACCAGGATGTTGCCCTTGACGGTGGCGCGGATCACGGTCGTGAAATTCTGGAACAGCCGCTGCTTGTATTTGCGGCTCAGCGGCACCGCTTCGCGAATGCGCTTGGCCAGCTTGTCGCCGTCGCGCAGCAGGAAATACAGCAGGTACATCGCGATACACAGGCTGGTGAGGAAATCCATGGTGTACAGGCTGACGTTGATCGCCCGCTTGGCCACTTCCTGGCTCATCTGCGCCGCCCCTTCGGTCAGCTTGTCCTGCAGGTTGGACAAGCTGGTGAGATGGAAGCGGTCGAGCAGGTTGATCATCCAGTCCGGCAGCACCGCCATGATCTTGGAAAAGAACATGCTCACCGAGATCTGTCCCGATTGCATCATCTCGACCACGGTGGCAGCCTGGTTGACGATCGATACCGCGATCAGGGTGAGCGGCAGGATCACCATCACCAGTATCATCAGCAAGGTCAGAAAGGCTGCCAGGTTGGGCTTGTTGCGCGTGCGTTGCAGCAGCCAGCGGTACACCGGCGCGAAGATAATCGCCAGCACCACGCCCCAGAATACCGCGCCGCCATACGGCACCAGGATCGTGATAAAGGCGATGGTGATGATGCCCAGCAGGGCAAGGAAGACTTTTTGTTGGAAGGTAAATGGTTGCATGGTTCATCTCGTGGTGTCAGTCGCCACCGATTAAACCACGATTGACCAGTGGCAATAACAAACAGGCGCAGGCGCCCGGTGCGCGGACGCACACAAAGGGCCACGCGAACATGCTAGTTGGTGACGAGCGGCATGAAACCGGTTTTATGCGCCGGTTGTTCAGGAAGCGAGCGCTTTTTCGACGGCGCCGACCAGTTGCTTGTCATCGGGCGTGACCTTGCTGCCGAAGTTGGTCAGCACCTTGCCATCGCGGCCGATCAGGTATTTATGGAAATTCCAGGCCGGCGCCTTGCCGGTGGCCTTGATCAGGTCGGCGTACAGCGGGTTCGGGTTCTTACCGGACACCACGGTCTTGGCAAACATCGGGAACTTGACGCCGTAGGTGTTGTAGCAGAAGTCGGCGATTTCCTTGGCGCTGCCCGGTTCCTGCTGGCCGAAGTCGTTCGACGGGAAACCCAGCACCACCAGGCCCTTGCTGCCGTACTTGGCGTACAGCGCTTCGAGGCCCTCGTACTGCTTGGTGAAGCCGCAGTAGCTGGCGGTATTGACCACCAGGATCACCTTGCCGGCGTACTGGCACAGGTCCTGCGGGGCTTCGTCCTGCAGGCGCTTGAAGTTCTGCTTGAGGATGGCCGGGCAGCTGGCCGGCGCCACGGTGGCGGCAGGCGCAGCACCGGCTGCGGGCGCCTGCGCCAGCACGGACGATGCCGCCAGCAGGGTCAGGGACGAAACAGCGCACAACTGGGCAAGGATCTTGGACATGGTGGGGTGGGCAAGAATGAAAGAAAATTCATTCTATGCCAAATGCCAGTACCTTGCCCGACTGCTTTCCGATTACGCGATGCCGAGGCACACGTATTTGACCACCAGGTAGTCGTCGATGCCGAGGTGCGAGCCTTCGCGGCCCAGGCCCGATTGCTTGACGCCGCCGAACGGCGCGATCTCGTTCGAGATCAGGCCCGTATTCACGCCCACCATGCCGCTTTCCAGGCCTTCGGACACGCGCCAGATGCGGCCCACGTCGCGCGCATAAAAATAGCTGGCTAGGCCAAACTCGGTATCGTTGGCCAGCGCGATCGCCTCTTCCTCGGTGGTAAAGCGGAACAGCGGCGCCATGGGACCGAAGGTTTCCTCGCGCGCGACCAGCATGTCGCCGGTGACGTCGGCCAGCACGGTGGGCTCGAAAAAGCTGTGACCGAGCGCGTGGCGCTTGCCGCCGGTGAGCAGGCGCGCGCCCTTGTCCAGCGCGTCGGCGATGTGCTGCTCGACTTTTTCCACGGCCTTGGCGTCGATCAGCGGACCTTGCGTCACGCCGTCGTCCACGCCATTGCCCACCTTGAGCTTTTGCACCGCCGCCACCAGTTTTTCGGCAAAGGCGTCGTACACGCCGTCCTGCACGTACAGGCGGTTGGCGCACACGCAGGTCTGGCCGGCGTTGCGGTATTTGGAGGCGATGGCGCCTTCCACGGCCGCATCGAGGTCGGCGTCGTCGAACACGATGAACGGCGCATTGCCGCCCAATTCGAGCGAGAGCTTCTTGATGGTGGGTGCGCTCTGCTCCATCAGCAGGCGGCCGATGTCGGTCGAGCCGGTAAAAGTCAGCTTGCGCACGATGGGGTTGGCCGTCATCTCGCCACCGACCTCGCCCGACTTGCCTGTGATGACGCTGAACACGCCGGCCGGCACCCCGGCGCGCTGCGCCAGTTCGGCCAGCGCCAGCGCGGAAAACGGCGTGGCCTGCGCAGGTTTGAGCACCATCGGGCAGCCGGCTGCCAGCGCGGGGCCGGCCTTGCGGGTGATCATGGCGATCGGAAAGTTCCACGGCGTGATGGCGGCGCACACGCCGATCGGCTCGCGCGTGACCAGGATGCGCTGGCCGGCCGACGGCGAGGCCAGGGTTTCACCCGCCACGCGCTTGGCCTGCTCGCCGAACCATTCGATGAACGACGCGCCATAGGCCACTTCGCCGCGCGACTCGGTCAAGGGCTTGCCCTGCTCGGCCGTCATCAACAGCGCCAGGTCGTCGGTATTGGCCAGGATCAGGTCATTCCACTTGCGCAGGATGAGCGCGCGCTCGCGGGCGGTTTTCTTGCGCCAGGCTGGCCAGGCGGCATTGGCCGCCTCGATGGCGCGCCGGGTTTCGGCCGCGCCCATCACCGGCACGGTGCCGATTTGCTCGCCGGTGGCGGGATTGGTGACGGCCACGGTGGCGCCGTTGTCGGCGTCGCTCCATTGGCCGTTGATGTACGCCTGCTGGCGCAGCAGCGATGGATCTTTCAGTTGCAGCATCGTGGTTCTCCTTTGAATTTACACTACCGTGAACGAGGACAGGTCCGGGTGCGGCGGCGGATACTGCAAGTCCATGCTCTCCAGTGTTTCCAGCAACAGGCTGGCAATGGCCAGGTTGCGGTGCACCTTGGAGTCGGCCGGCACGATGTACCACGGCGCGTAGTCGGTATTGGTGGCACGGATCGCGTGCTCGTAGGCCTTGACGTAGTCGCCCCACTTCTTGCGCTGCTCGATATCGTTGGGATCGAACTTCCACTGTTTGTCGGGATCGTCGAGCCGCTCCTGCAGGCGTTCGCGCTGCTCCTCGTGCGAGATGTGCAGGAATACCTTGATGATCACGGTGCCGGTTTCCGTGAGCATGCGCTCGAAGTCGCGGATGTGGGCGTAGCGGCGCTGGCATTCGTCGTCATCGATCATGCCCTGCACGCGGGTGATCAGCACGTCCTCGTAGTGGCTGCGGTTGAAGATCGCGATCTCGCCCTTGACCGGCACGTGCTGGTGCACGCGCCACAGGTAGTCGTGCGCCAGTTCGGCGTCCGTTGGCGCCTTGAAGGCTACCGCGCGCACGCCCATCGGGTTGACGCCACTGAACAGCGCGCGCACCAGGCCATCCTTGCCGGACGTATCCATGCCTTGCAACACCAGCAGCACCTTGTGCTGGTGCAGCGCGTACAGCCGGTCCTGCAAATCGGAGATGCGGTGAATCAGGCCGGCCGTACGTTCGTTGTCGAGCGCCTTGGCTTTCGCCTTGCTCAGGTCGGGATTGGCGGCGCGGCTGGAGAACACGCTGTTGCCGGCGTCTTCGTCGCGCAACTTCGGTTTGGCGGGGGCGAGAAAGCGCTTGCGGGCGTCGTGGGTCATGGCTGTCTTCTGGTTTTGTCGATGGACCAGCTTATCACTTTGCCGCCAGCGTTGCCGCCCGATACCCCCACCATGCGGCCTCCTCGAACACCGAAAAGCCCGACAGATCGGCATGGGCAAACAGGATGCTGCCATCGGCCTCGCGCAGCGCCTTCATGCCGGCATTGCTGCGAAAGTTCGGCCACGGCACGCTCATGGCGTGGCCGCGCAAGGTGATGTCCACCCGCTCCACGCACGAAGCGAACTGCGTACCGTACGCGGCTTTCAGATCGGCGCAGGCCAGCGCCAGCAGCTCTTGCGGACTGGCCGCCACCATCCAGCGCCGCGCATTGACCGCCTTGCGGTCCGACAGCGCCACGTAGGAACTGAACACGGTTTTCTCGGGCGGGCGCACGCGGATATCCTGGTGGGTGGAGACGACAAACCCCAGCCCCGGTTCGCTGTACACCACGTTGTCCCACGACAGCGGCTGGCCGGGCAGCTCGTCGGGAAAGCGCTTGAGCAGGAAATTGGCCACCATCCACGGCGCGTACTCGGGAATGTGTCTGGCCGGGTCGAAGCCGTAGCCGGCGATGTTTTCCACTACCCGCGCAGCGACGTAGGTGGGCATGGCGCAGATGGCTTTGCGCGCGCGCACCAGGTAGGTGGTGGGCTTGCCGGCATCGAACCGGAAGCACAGCGCCTCCACGCCGGTGGCGGTCTTTTTGAGCGAGATGCAGGTGCCGGCGCGGCGCTTGATGCCGGACGAGCGCTCCATGCCGCGCACCAGTGGTTGCAGCCCGCCAGGCCAGGTGAGCCAGGTGCCGTCGTTGGCGTTGGCCGCCTTGCCCCAGCGGCTGCAATAGTAGTGCAGGCCGGCCCACGCCGACACCTGGTCGTAGCGGGTGCCGTAATCATCGCGGCAGCAGTAGTTCAGGTACCAGTGCAAGGTGGGCGAACGGTAGCCGTTCTGCTCGAGCCACACCTTGAGCGTGATGCGGTCGAGCGCCGTCCATGCCGGGTCCTCCGACGACATCACGGTCGGGAACACGAACACGCGGCGGCCATCGCTGCCGTGCAGCTGGCGCAGGCGTTCGACTTCCTTGAAGAAGCGCGTATGTTCGTCGAGCTCCCACTGCGGCACGCCCTCGGTGGGCATGAAGCCTTCCTGCCAGTGGCCGTCGTGCAGCAGCCGCTCTTCGGGCGCGTGCAGGAGGAAGCGCTCGTCGTAGTACGGCTTGTCACCGAAAGCGTCTTTTTCAATGATGCCCAGGTCGGCCAGGATTTCGCGCACATGGACCGACTCGGGTGACGGCAGCGGCAGGTAGTGGGCGCCGGTCGGGTATTCGAGGTCGCCAAAGGCACCGCCGGCGGCATTGCCATACGCTTGCGGACCATCGATCATCAGCATGTCGGTCCTGCCCAGTTGATTGAGCTTCCAGGCGGCGGTGAGGCCCGCCACGCCGGAGCCGAGGATGGCAATGTCGGTGGTAATCACTTCCGACGGCGGCGGCAGCGCCTTGCGGTCGCGCAGATAATGGCCCTCGTCGCGGCCCGGGTAGTGCAGCACCGGCGTGATCTCCTGCCAGCGCTGGAAACCGGCCACGCTGCCGGCAGCAGCCAGGCCAGCCATGCCGCCCCATACTAAAAAAGATCGGCGCAGCATCAGCAGGCTTCCATCATCGGATCACCCGGCGCCAGTCCTGCTCGAACTCGTGCACCAGCGACTGCGTGTTGAGGCGGTTGGGCGCCATCGGCAGTGCCGGCATATCGGGCGGGAAGATGAACATCTCGCGCGTGGTTTCCTCGTTCAGGTACCGCATCGGCAGCCGATACCTGGTCGGCGGCGTGTAGTCGGCCTGCGGGCTGGCCAGCACAAAACCCCATTCGCCGAACGACGGCACGTAGGCGTGGTACGGCGAGGTTTTCATGCCCACTTCGCGCAGCGTGGCGTCGATGGTCCAGTAGGCGTGCGGCGCAAAAAACGGCGACGTGGATTGCACCGTCATCAGGCCGTTGGCCGCCAGGTGCTTTTTCACCATGCCGTAGAACGGCACCGAGTACAGCTTGCCCAGCGCAAAACTGGACGGGTCGGGGAAGTCGACGATCACCGCGTCGAACATGTCGTCGTTATGCTGGAGCCAGATCGCCGCATCGGCATTGACCACGGTAACCCGCTTGTCGGTGAGCGAGCCGTGATTGAGCTTGACCAGTTCCGCGCGGCTGGCAAAGGCGCCGGTCATGGCCGGATCGAGATCGACCAGGGTGACATGCTCGATATTTTTATAGCGCAGGATCTCGCGCAGGGCCAGGCCGTCGCCGCCGCCCAGCACCAGCACGCGCCTGGCCCACGGCAGCGGTTCCAGTACCGGGTGCACCAGCGCCTCGTGGTAGCGATACTCGTCGCGCGACGAGAACTGCAAATTGCCATTGATGTAGAGGCGCAGGTCGTCCTTCCAGCGCGTGACCACCAGCCGCTGGTACGGCGTGGTGGTGGCAAACACGATTTCGTCGCCGAACAGGCCGTGTTCACCCCAGTAGGTCAGGCGGTCGGCAGAAATGAAACCGCACACCAGCAGGAACAACACGGCGCTGGCGCGCAGCATGCGGCCGGTAACGTTGGTGAGCTCTGTGCGAAACACCCGGATGGTCCACAGGGCCACACCCACGTTGAGCATGCCGAACACGAAACCGCTGCGCACCAGTCCCAGCTTGGGCGCCATCACCAGCGGGAACAGCAGCGAGACCGCCAGCGCACCGAGATAATCAAACGTGAGCACGCGGCTGACCAGTTCACTGAAGTCGGTCTGGCGCGCATTGAGCGCGCGCATCACCAGCGGCACTTCCATGCCCACGAAGGCGCCCACCAAGAACACCATCGTGTAGAGCATGGCGCGAAACGGCGCGGCGCTCCACGAAAACGTCAGGAACAGCACCGCCGCCGAAATGCCGCCCACCAGTCCCACCGCCAGTTCGATGTCGACAAAGCGCGCCATCACGTCCTCGTCGCGCACGTACTTGGAAAAGTGCGCGCCCACGCCCATGGCAAACAGGTAGCAGCCGATGATGGTGGAGAACTGCAGCACCGAGTCGCCGAGCAGGTAGCTGGCCAGGGCGCCGGCAATCAGTTCATACGCCAGGCCGCACGAGGCGACCACAAACACGGACAGGATCAGGATTTTTTTGTTCATTACGCTTATTCGGGCCTGTTATGCACTACCATGCTGCTTTGTTAGCAAGTTAGTAAAGTTAGTCGTCACTTTAACCTGCGAGAGCGCGCCGTGCCAGCTATCCTCAATTATCTGATCCATCTTTTATTGGCCGCGATGCTGCTGGCCGTGTTCTTTGCCGTGTACACGCGCATCACGCCGTACAACGAGGTGCTGCTGATCCGCCAGGGCAACCAGGCCGCAGCCCTGTCACTGGGCGGCGCCTTGATCGGCTTTTCGATCACGGTCGGTTCCGCGCTGATGCATACCCTCGGTTACCAGCAGTTCTTCGCCTGGGCGTTCGGCGCGATGGTGGTGCAGATCCTGGCGTATGCCATCACCACCCGCGTGCTGAACATGGCCAAGGACCAGATCGAGGGCAACAACACGGCGTTCGGCGGCCTGCTGGGCGCCATCGCCATTTCCATCGGCGTCATCAACGGCGCCTGCATTTCCTGACATTTGAACGGAGGTCCATCATGGGCATCGGCAGCTTTATCAAGAAGCAGTTTATCGACGTACTGCAATGGAACGAGGAAGTGGACGGCGTGCTGGCCTGGCGCTTCCCGATGCAGGACCAGGAGATTCAAAACGGCGGTGTGCTGGTCGTGCGCGAGTCGCAGATGGCGGTGTTCGTCAACGAGGGGCAGATCGCCGACGTGTTCGGCCCCGGCACCCACAAGCTCACCACGCAAACCCTGCCGCTGCTGACCAACCTGAAAAACTGGGACAAGCTGTTCGATTCGCCATTCAAGTCGGATGTGTATTTTTTCAGCACCCGCGTGCAGACCGGCCGCAAATGGGGCACGCCGCAGCCGATCACGATCCGCGACAAGGACTTCGACATGATCCGCGTGCGCGCCTTCGGCATGTACTCGTACCGGGTCAGCGATCCGCGCCAGTTCTTCAAGGAGATCAGCGGCACGCGAGAAACCTACACGCGCGACCAGGTCGAAGAACAGCTGCGCGGGATCCTGATGGCCTCCATGGCCAGCTCGCTGGGCAGCTCCAACGTGCCGTTCCTCGACATGGCAGCCAACCAGGCGCTGATGGCGCAGCAGGTCAAGGGCGATTTGATCGAAGCGTTCGGCCGCTACGGCATCGGTCTCGATGAATTCAACGTCGCCAGCGTGAGCCTGCCGGAGGAACTGCAAAAGGCGCTCGACGACCGCATCTCGGCCGGCATGAAGGGCGGCCTCTCGGCCGACAAGATGACCGGCTTTACGCGCTACCAGACGGCGACGGCAATTCCGCTGGCCGCGCAAAACGAAGGCGGGCTGGCGGGCATAGGCGCCGGCCTCGGCGCGGGCATGACGGTGGGCCAGGCCATGGGCAACGCGATGGGGGCGTCGATGGCTCCGGCTGCGGCTCCCGCTGCACCTGCTGCACCTGCTGCTGCCGACGACTCCGTGGAAGCGCGCCTGCAAAAGCTCAAGGGCCTGCTCGACAAGGGCCTGATCTCGGCTGCCGACTACGACAGCACCAAGGCCGAACTGCTGAAAAAACTGATCGGTTAACCAGAGCCACATGCAAATCGTCTCCTGTCCCAGCTGCGGCGCGGAAGTCAAGTTCCGCTCGCACGCGTCGGTGGTGGCCGTGTGCGAGTACTGCGCCACCACCGTGCTCAAAGATGCCGACACGGTCAAGTACTTCGGCAAGATGTCGGCGGTGCTGGAAGACTATTCGCCGATCCAGATCGGTACCGCAGGCGTGCTGGCCGGGCGGCCGTTCACGGTCATCGGCCGCATCCAGCTGCGCTATGCGGCCGGCATGTGGAACGAGTGGTATTTGCTGTTCGACGACGGCGCCACGTCGTGGCTCGGCGATTCGTCGGGCCTGTACACGATCACCGCCGAATTCAAGGGCGACGCCACACTGCCGGCATTCGAGCAGCTGCAACCGGGCCACAATTACGACATCAACGGCGCGTCGTACACCGCCGCCGAAATCCGCGTGGCCGATTGCGTCGGCGGCCAGGGCGAGCTGCCGTTCCGCGTGGGCGACGGCTACCAGTCGAAGGTCGCCGATTTCCGCAAAGGTGCGGAATTCATCACCCTCGATTATTCCGACGGCGCGCCGGTGGTCTACACCGGCGCGGCCGTCACGCTTGACAGCCTGCAACCGCAGCTGCTGCGCGACGACGACACGATACTGCGCGCAGCCGGCCGCTATCGCGGCAAGCTGGCCGCCCTCGACTGCCCGTCGTGCGGCAGCGCCATCAAGTACCTGCCCGGCGTGACCAATACGCTGGTCTGCGCGGCCTGCCAGGCCCAGATCGACGCCACCAGCCCCAAGGCGCAGGTGCTGGCCGCCGGCGAACGAATCGCCAGGGTGACCACGACGATCGACCTGGGCGCCACCACAAAAATCAACGGCCAGGACTTCACCATCATCGGCGTGATGCGCCGCGCCGACGACGAGGGCACCGAGTGGACCGAGTACCTGCTGTACGGCGCCCGCGCGGGCTTTTCATGGCTGGTGGAGACCGACGAAGGCTGGTCCGGCGCCAGCGTCATGGCCGAGTGGCCGCTGCAGTATCAACCCGGCGAGAACAACGTCGTGGTGAATCGGACCAAATACAAAAGCCTGTACCAATATGGTTCGACCGTCACCTGGGCCGCCGGCGCCTTCAACTGGCGCGTGGCCGTCGGCGATGTAACCCAGGTCGAGGAATACAAGGCCGGCCGGATCAGGCTGGCGCGTGAAACCACCGAGCACGAAATGACCTGGTCGCGCTCGGCCCCGGTGCCGGCCGACCAGATGAAAGCCTGGTTCGGCGCCCAGTTCCACGGCAAGGTCAACGCCGCCCCCGGCCCCAAGCCATTCGCGCGCAGCCGCCACCGCGACGCGGCCAAGTACATCATCATGTTCATGCTGGTAGTGAACGCCCTGCCGATGCTGATGAATTTCTCATCGACCTGGTACCTGAGCGCGCTGGGCGCGCTGGCCATCTATTTGCCGGCCACCTTCCTCGATAACAACGACAAGCCATGAGCAAATTCTTCCTGTACGCCGTCATCGTCACCCTGGCCACGTCGGGCGCCTCGTGGGTGCGCGCTGTCTCGGGCGACCGCGACAAGTCCAACTATCGCGGCAGCACCTGGAGTTCGGTCGGCGGCGGTGGCGGCAGCTTTGGCAATGGCTCCGGTGGCGGGGGGCACAAGTGAAGCGCGAGGTGTTACCCAACCGCGTGCCCGACAGTGTGCCTGGCCCGGTCTCGTCTGCGGCTGCGGCTGCGGCTGACAATACGCTCGAGCACCGCCCGACCGGCACCCATGTGCTGGCCGACCTCGGTGGCATTGCTGCCGAAAAATTATGCAGCTGCGAGTGGCTCGACACGTTGCTGCGTTCAGCTGCGCAAGCTGCCAACGCGCGCGTGCTGCACAGCCACTTCCATGGTTTCGGCGACGGCCAGGGCGTGACCGGCGTGGTGCTGCTGGCCGAATCGCACATCTCGATCCACACCTGGCCCGAGTGCGGCTTTGCCGCTGCCGACATCTTCATGTGCGGTGATGCGCAGCCTGAGTTAGCGCTTGCTATCGTGATGGAGGCTTTGCAACCGGCGTCACACAGCGTGCAATCGATTTACAGATCGCCGCCCGGCCGATTGCCATAGCGGCGCAGCAGCGCCGGCAAAAAGATGATGGTCGAGTCGATCAGCGCGTGTGTGATCATGCAGGCGATCAGGTCGCGTGTGACGAGATAAATGGCAGTGAGCAGCAAGCCACCGAACAGCACGCCCACCAGGTGCCCCGCCGACCAGCCGCCCAGGTGCGCCACCACGAACACGAATAAGGGAATCGCGGCAGCCAGCCAGGCATTGCCGGTGATCTCCTGCAAACGTTCGATCGGATAGCCACGAAACAGGATTTCCTCGGTGACGGCGGCCGTGATCACGGCCGCGTAGCGGAACCACAGCGGCATGTCGGTCAGGCGTTTGAGGCCCTGGGCCGAACCCTCGGGAATCGCGCTGCGTCCGCGCTGCAGACCCAGGTGCAGCGACAGCACGGTAAAGGTCACCATGGTCAGTCCGATCATGGCGCCCGCCGCCCAGGCGCCGTATTGGCCCCCTTCGATGCCGATGCTGGCCAGCGGGCGGCCTTCCCAGAACAGCACGATCGCCACCACCGCCAGCGCCAGGCCCCACATCGACGACAGGTGAAACACGGCCTGGATCGGCGCGTGCTTGTGTTGCGACTTGATGAGCGCGAACGCCGACGTGCCGCCGAACGCAACGAGCAAGCCGGCCATGGTGGCAACGGGGACCGCGATCATCGACACCTTTCAGACTGGACGGGCGCCGATGATGTCATGCGCCGTCGCAGAAATCAACGTGTGAGCGCTCAGGCCTGGTCGGGTTGGGTTGCGGCCAGTTCCTGGTCCTTCCGCTGCGCGGCCTGGATCGCCGGACGCGCTTTGACACGGGCGACGTAATCGAGGATTTCGTCGCGCTTGGGCAGCTTGGTCATCCAGGCCAGCGAGGTGCCCCACAACACGTCGAGCGCAGTGAATTGGTCGCCCAGCATCCACGGGCCACGCGCCAGTTGCGCGACCAGGGTATTGAAAACGTCGTCGAAATCGCCATAGCCGTTCATGGTCTTGTCCACCGCTGCGCGCTGCATCCAGTTGTCGATCAGCGCCGGCTCGAAACAGCTGCCGTAGAACGCCATCCAGCGCAGGTAAGGGCCGCGCAGCGGATCACCGATCGGCGGCGCCAGCCCGGCGGCCGGGAACAGGTCGGCCAGGTAGAGATAGATCGCCACCTGCTCGGTCACCAGCGCGCCGTTGTGCTCGACGGCGGGCACCTTGCCCATCGGGTTGATCGCCAGGTAGGCCGGCTCGCGGTTTTCGCCGCGCTTCATGTTCATGAGGTGCAGTTCGTACGGCGCTTGCAGCTCCTCGAGCAGTGCCAGCACGCCGGTCGAACGCGTGTTGGGGCAATGGTGAAAAATCAGTTGGTCCATGATGATCTCCTGGTGAAAACCTGACGATAACGGCTGCTATGATGGCAGTCTTGGAAAAACGCGCAGACCTGACTCGAACGATGACGATGACGATGACGCCACTGACACTGCAAGACCGCTACAAGGGCGTGGTCAACCCGGCTGCCGTAGGCCAGCGGTTCCGCCTCGAGCGCTACGCCGCCCCGCCCGACCTGGCGCCGTACATCGAGTGGTACTGGATGGTCGCATGGGATTTGCCGCCCGAGGTGGTGCACGTACAACGCACCCTGCCCTCACCGTGCATCCAGGTGGTGTTTGACCGCGGTCGCAGCGCGACGTTCGGCGTGATGACCGGATCTTTTGAATACACCTTGACCGGCAAGGGCGCCGTGCTGGGCGCACGTTTTCGCCCAGGTGCGTTTCGCGGCTTTTTGAAGGGCGCAGTGCAAACCATCACCAACCAGCAATTGCCTGTCTCGGCGGTATTCGGCGGTGATGACGAGGAAGATGAGTGCAGTGTGCTCGACGCCGCCGACGCCGGCGATGACACAGCCATGGTCGCAGCCGCCAGCGCGATTTTCCGCCGTGCGCTGCCGGCGCAGCTGGACCCTCGCATTGAACGGGTTGCAAAGACCATGGAACTGATCAGGCAGCATCCCGAAATAACCCAGGTTGCGCAACTGGCCGAGCGCCTGGACACCAGCGTGCGCGCCTTGCAAGCGCTGTTTCGCGACGTCGTGGGCGCCACGCCCAAGTGGGTCATCCGCCGCAACCGCCTGCTCGACGCCGCCGATCAGCTGGCCAACGGCGACGACATCGATCTGGCCACCTTGGCGCAGGACCTTGGCTACTACGACCAGGCCCATTTCACGTCGGATTTCGAGGAACTGGTGGGCAAGCCGCCGGCGCATTACCGCAATAGCTGCAAGCCCTGAGTGGTTCTCAGGTGAGTTCAGCGCCGTTTGGAGCCTGGTGAAGCTGGCCCTGCCGGTGCAAGGGCATTGACGATACGCGTCAGGGTTATCGTTGCAATTTCGTATGGCACCCGAACGTCAGCACCCTTGAAGTCCTTGGTATTGCGGGTAATGACGAGGAGTTTTTGAACTTGCGCAGTGGCTTTGATGATGGCGTCCATCAGGGCAATCTTTGGCCCTTTCCGCAAATCCTCGGTGCGGATTCTGGCGGCGGCAGTCATGATGGCGTCATCGATACGGATGATCTCGAAGCCGCCCTCACTGAACAGCAGCTCGAATTTATCTTCCTCGTCCGGCTTGATATTGGCGCGAACTTCCATCCAGGAGATGACGCTTATAGCGGGCTCATCCCAATAAGTCAGCTCGTCGTGCGCCTCAGCGATTCCGTTAAGGTAATCGATAACAATGTTGCTGTCGAAGAGGACTAGCGCCATTCTTCGCGCATCATACGCTGATATTCCAGACCATCTTTCGGAATATCGGTGCGATCTTTCCACATCCCCGCCGCTTTCGCCAGCGCAGCGGCGCGGCGCGCACGGCGCCCTTCGGGCGTATCGGGGTATTGGGGTATTGGGGCTGGTCCTTGGCCGGTTCGGGCGGCGAAGGCTTGTGCTCTGCGATTGTCATGATGAGCCACCTGCTCAAAGTTTGATCAATGCAGGAAGTGTAGCGCAAGCTGTGATGGTTGTCGCCACGATGCTGGCACGTAAAAAAAGGCAGCCGAAGCTGCCTTTTGCTTTACTACTGTTGCGTTGCTTAGTGCTTGGCGCGCAGCTTGGCGATGGCGGCCAGTTGGCCGATCGCTGCTGCCAGTTCGGCTTGCGCTTTCGCGTAGTCGATGCCGGCGCTGTTGTTGGCCAGCGCTTCTTCGGCGCGCTTCTTGGCCGCTGCCGCTTTGGCTTCGTCCAGGTCGGCGCCGCGGATCGCGGTATCGGCCAGCACCGTCACGGCGTTCGGCTGCACTTCCAGCAGGCCGCCGGCCACGAAGACGAACTCTTCTTCGACTTGGCCAGGAACCTTGATGCGCACCGCGCCCGGGCGGATGCGGGTGATCAGGGGCGTGTGCTTCGGGTAGATACCCAGCTCGCCCTGTTCGCCCGGCAACGCGACGAATTCCGCTTCGCCCGAGTAGATCAACTCCTCGGCGGAAACGACGTCAACGTGAATAGTGTTTGCCATGAGTTTCTTTCAACAATTAGTTGAGTTTCTTGGCTTTTTCGATAGCTTCTTCGATCGTGCCTACCATGTAGAACGCTTGTTCCGGCAGGTGGTCGAGCTCGCCCGACGCGATCATTTTGAAGCCCTTGATCGTGTCTTTCAGCGAAACGTATTTACCAGGCGCGCCGGTGAATACTTCAGCAACGTGGAACGGCTGCGACAGGAAACGCTGCATCTTGCGAGCGCGCGATACCAGCAGCTTGTCTTCCGGTGCCAGTTCGTCCATGCCCAGAATCGCGATAATGTCACGCAGTTCCTTGTAGCGCTGCAGGGTGCCCTGAACAGCGCGCGCGGTGTCGTAGTGGTCCTGGCCAACAACCAGCGGGTCCAGCTGGCGCGAGGTCGAGTCCAGTGGATCGACTGCAGGGTAGATACCCAGCGAGGCGATGTCACGCGACAGCACGACGGTCGAATCGAGGTGACCGAAGGTGGTCGCTGGCGACGGGTCGGTCAAGTCATCGGCAGGTACGTACACGGCCTGGATCGAGGTGATCGAACCGGTCTTGGTCGAGGTGATGCGCTCTTGCAGGCGGCCCATCTCTTCGGCCAGAGTAGGCTGATAGCCGACTGCCGATGGCATACGGCCCAGCAGTGCCGACACTTCGGTACCGGCCAGGGTGAAGCGGTAGATGTTGTCCACGAAGAACAGAACATCTTTGCCTTCGTCACGGAACGCTTCGGCCATGGTCAGACCGGTCAGCGCCACGCGCAGACGGTTGCCTGGTGGTTCGTTCATCTGACCGTACACCATCGCTACCTTGGAGTTCTCCGGATTTTCCAGATCGACCACTTTGGCGTCGGCCATCTCGTGGTAGAAGTCGTTACCTTCACGGGTACGCTCACCCACACCGGCGAACACGGACAGACCCGAGTGCGCTTTGGCGATGTTGTTGATCAGTTCCATCATGTTCACGGTCTTGCCCACACCTGCACCGCCGAACAGACCGACTTTACCGCCTTTGGCGAACGGGCACACCAGGTCGATCACCTTGATGCCGGTTTCCAGCAGATCCTGCGATGGCGACAGTTCGTCGTAGGCAGGAGGAGCGCGGTGGATCGAAGCGATCTGGTCGTGAGCGACCGGGCCGCATTCGTCGATCGGGTTGCCCAGCACGTCCATGATGCGACCCAGGGTTGCTTTACCGACTGGCACCATGATTGGTTTGCCGGTGTTCTGGATCATCATGCCGCGACGCAGGCCGTCGGAGGTACCCAGAGCAATGGTACGGACGACGCCGTCGCCCAGCTGCTGTTGTACTTCCAGGGTCAGCTCGGAGCCTTCCATTTTCAAGGCATCGAATACCTTGGGCATCGCATTGCGTGGAAACTCAACGTCCACCACAGCGCCGATACACTGAACGATTTTGCCATCAGCCATGTTCGTTCCTTCAAATATAGTTAAATTCGTTTAAACCGCTGCCGCACCGGCGACGATTTCGGAGAGTTCTTTGGTAATCGCAGCCTGACGCGTCTTGTTATAGATCAGCTTCAGTTCACCGATGACGCTACCAGCGTTGTCGCTGGCGGCCTTCATCGCGACCATGCGCGCCGATTGCTCGGACGCCAGATTTTCCGCGACCGACTGGTACACCAGCGCTTCTACATAGCGCTCGAGCAGTTCGTCAATCACCGCAGCCGCGTCAGGTTCGTAGATGTAATCCCAGTTGTGATTACCTGCGTCCGCCTGTTTCGTGGCAGCTGGCAGTGGCAGCAACTGCTGCACGACCGGCTCTTGCTTCATGGTGTTGATAAACTTGGTGTAGCAGATGTACACGGCGTCGACTTCACCGTTCTGGAATTTCTCGAGCATGACCTTGACAGGTCCGATCAATTTTTCCAGGTGCGGCGTGTCGCCGATCTGGGTCACTTGCGCGACCACAGGAACGCCTACGCGATTCAAAAACCCCAAACCTTTGTTACCGATGGCAACTGCCGCAATCTTGTTGCCAGCTGTTTCCAGCTCGCGGGATTTCTGCGTCACCATGCGCAAGATGTTGGTGTTCATACCGCCGCACAGACCTTTGTCGGTGGTAACGATGATGAAGCCAACTTTCTTGGCCGATTCCTTTTGCTCTTCAGCCAGGAACGGGTGCGTGTATTCCGGATTGGCGGCGGCCAGATTGGCGGCGATATTGCGAATCTTTTCACTGTAGGGACGGGCGGCGCGCATACGGTCCTGCGCTTTGCGCATTTTCGATGCGGCAACCATTTCCATCGCCTTCGTGATCTTCTTCGTATTTTCTACGCTCTTGATCTTGCCACGTATCTCTTTGCCTACTGCCATGAGTCCTTACTCCTTCTGCGCTGAGGACGGCGCCGGGGCAAGCCCGGCGCCGTCAAGCACCTTAAAATGCGCCGGATTTCTTGAAGTCGGCAATGGCGGCAGCCAGCGTTGCTTCGCCGTCTTTGTCCAGTTGCTTCGACGATTCAATCTTCGACAGCAGGTCAGCTTGCTTGGTCTTCAGGTAAGCGTGCAGGCCGGCTTCGAATGGCAGTACTTTCTTCACTTCGACGTCGTCCAGGTAGCCCTTGTTCACAGCGAACAGCGAGGCAGCCATCAGCGAGATCGACAGTGGCGAGTACTGAGCTTGCTTGAGCAGCTCGGTGACGCGGGCACCACGGTCCAGCTGCTTGCGGGTCGATTCGTCCAGGTCGGACGCGAACTGCGCGAACGCAGCCAGTTCACGGTACTGGGCCAAGTCGGTACGGATACCGCCGGACAGGTTTTTGATGACCTTGGTCTGGGCAGCACCACCAACGCGCGACACCGAAATACCGGCGTTAATCGCAGGACGGATACCGGAGTTGAACAGCGAAGTTTCCAGGAAGATCTGACCGTCGGTAATCGAAATCACGTTGGTTGGCACGAAGGCCGAAACGTCGCCAGCTTGGGTTTCGATGATCGGCAGTGCGGTCAGCGAACCGGTCTTGCCAGTCACGGCGCCGTTGGTGAAAGCGGACACGTAGTCGGCGTTCACGCGGGCTGCGCGTTCCAGCAGGCGCGAGTGCAGGTAGAACACGTCGCCTGGGTACGCTTCGCGGCCTGGTGGGCGGCGCAGCAACAGCGAAATCTGGCGGTAGGCAACTGCTTGCTTCGACAGGTCATCGTACACGATCAGGGCGTCTTCACCGCGGTCGCGGAAGTATTCGCCCATGGTGCAACCCGAGTATGCCGAGATGTACTGCATGGCAGCCGATTCCGACGCGGTGGCCGCGACGACGATCGTGTATTCCATGGCGCCGTGCTGTTCCAGCGAACGCACGATATTCTTGATGGTCGACGCTTTTTGACCGATCGCCACGTAGATACAGGTCATGCCCTGACCTTTTTGGTTGATGATCGCATCAACCGCAACGGCGGACTTACCGGTTTGACGGTCGCCAATGATCAGCTCGCGCTGGCCACGGCCAATTGGTACCATCGCGTCGATCGATTTCAGGCCGGTTTGCATCGGCTGCGAAACGGACTCGCGGGCGATAACGCCCGGTGCGATCTTTTCGATTGGCGAGGTCATCTTCGCATCGACAGGACCTTTGCCGTCGATCGGCTGGCCCAGGGCGTTGACCACGCGGCCACGCAGTTCAGGACCGACTGGTACTTCCAGGATGCGGCCGGTGCACTTGACCGTGTCGCCTTCCGAGATGTGCTCGTAAGCACCCAGGATCACGGAACCGACGGAGTCGCGCTCCAGGTTCATGGCCAGGCCGAAGGTATTGCCCGGGAATTCCAGCATCTCGCCTTGCATTACGTCCGACAGACCGTGGATGCGGCAGATACCGTCGGCTACGGAAATCACCGTGCCTTGATTGCGCACTTCAGCGCCGCTGTCAATGCCTTGAATCCGGCTCTTGATCAGCTCGCTGATTTCAGATGGGTTGAGTTGCATGCTAACTCCTAATTTAGTTCTCTCCGCTTGCGCGAGGGTATGTTTGGTCTGCCGTAGCCAGCGGGTTCTTACTGAACCAGCGCGACGTGCATCTGTTGCAGCTTGGCGCGGACCGAAGTGTCGAGCACTTCGTCGCCCACTACCACGCGCACACCACCGATCAACGATGGGTCGACCGTGACAGTCGGGTTAAGCTTGCGGCTGAATTTCTTTTCCAGCGTGGCGACCAGATCGGACAGCTGGGCGGCGCTCAGATCGAACGCGCTCGTGATGTCAGCATCCGCAGCACCTTCTGCACCATTTTTGAGCAGTTGGAACTGGGCGCCGATTTCCGGCAGCAATTCGATGCGGCCATTGGCGACCACCATGCCGAGGAAGTTGTTCGCTTCTGCGGTCATCGGCGATTTCACCAGCGACGCGATGGTGGCGGCGAGTTCGCTCTCCGACACTTTCGGATTGCGGGCATAGTCCTGCACATCGGCATTGCTGCCGATCTGGGCCATTTCGGACACCAGATCGGACCACTGCGCGAGGTTGCCGGCTTGGGCTACGCGGAAGAGGGCTTCCGCGTAAGGACGGGCGACGGTTGCGAGTTCAGCCATGATTACAGCTCAGTCGCGAGGCGGGCCAGCAGGTCGGCGTGGGCCGACGCGTTGACTTCGCGCTTCAGGATCTGCTCGGCGCCTTTGACCGCCAGGTCGGCTACCTGGGCGCGCAGTGCTTCGCGGGCTTGGGTAACTTGCTGATCGGCTTCTGCCTTGGCCTGCGCAATGATGCGGTCGGCTTCAGCTTTGGCGTTGGTCTTGATTTCTTCTGCGACCAGTTGCGCACGCTTTTCTGCGTCCGCGACGCGCTGGGCAGCTTCGTCACGGGCGGAGGTCAGGGCTTCGGCAGCGCGCTTTTCAGCGACTGCCATCGAAGCCTTGCCTTGGTCGGCTGCTGCCAGACCATCGGCGATACGCTTGGCACGCTCGTCCAGCGCGGTGTTCAGCGCCGGGAATACGAATTTCATCGAGAACCATACGAGCACCGCGAAGGTGATCATCTGGCCGATGAGCGACATATTAACGTTCATACCTTGCTCCTAATTAGTTTCCCCGGTTGGAGCAGTATTACTGGCCAGCGGCGGCGATAACAGCGGTCAGGAATGGGTTGTTGAACGTGAACAGCAGAGCAACACCAACGCCGATCATCGAGATCGCATCCAGCAGACCAGCGATAACGAACAGCTTGGTTTGCAGTTGTGGCATCAGTTCTGGTTGACGTGCCGACGCTTCCAGGAATTTGCCGCCCAGAATGGCGAAGCCCAGTGCGGTGCCGATAGCGGCCAGGCCAATGATGATAGCGACTGCCAGAACGGTCATGCCTTGTACTTGTGCGATCAGAGCTTGCATATATTTCTCCTAATTTAAAAAACGAAAGATACTAAAAAATAAAACGAATCAAGTTGGTGATTAGTGCTTCTCAACCGCAAGGGCCAGATACACAACCGTCAACGCCATAAACACAAAAGCTTGCAAAGTTACAATCAAGATGTGGAAGATTGCCCATGGACCACCCAACAGCCACTGCGCCCACCAAGGCAACAACGCGATCAAGATGAAGATCAGTTCACCGGCATACATATTGCCGAACAGTCGCAGGGCCAGCGAAACTGGCTTGGCGAACAGTTCAACCATTTGCAGCAGGAAGTTGACAGGTGCCAGCAAAATGGCGGCAAAGCCGGTTGCATGGAATGGCGCCGTGAACAGTTCCTTGGCGTAACCGCCGAGGCCCTTGGCTTTGATCGAGAAACCGAAGATGCACAGCAGGACCGACAGCGACAGCGCGAAGGTCAGGTTGGCATCGGCGGTTGGTACCACACGCAGGTTGTACACGCCGAAGAACTCCAGTGCCTTCGGCAGCAGGTCCACCGGCAGGAAGTCCATGGCGTTCATCAGCCATACCCACACGAAGATGGTAATGGCCAATGGTGCGATCACCGCGCTTTTGGCGTGGAACGCGCTATTAACAGTGTCGTTGACCAGTTCCATGACCAGTTCGACGAAGTTTTGCAGCTTGCCCGGCACACCAGCGGTGGCGCGGCGCGAAGCCATGTAGAAGACACCGAGGAAAATCGCTCCCAGGATGGCCGAAACCCAGAACGTGTCCAGGTTAAACATGCCATCGCTGGTTTGCAGATGTTGCAAGTGGTGCTTGATGTATTCTGTGGCGTTAGCCGGGGCTGAGTGCCCCCCGTGTTCAGTGGTCATAATGTCGTCAGATTTTGTTAATTAAACTGCAAGCAGTGCAAACCAATACGCCATGGTTGCTACCGCGAATCCCAAGATCAGCCATAACCAAGCGGCCGATGAAAATAGCACCAGCGCGACAATAAACAGCGCTGCAGTGACGGAAAACTTGACCATTTCCGCGCGAAAATGCGTCCGGAAAGTCTTTTTTGGATCATTCGTTGCGCCCATGACGATCATCGCGTACACCAGGCTCCCGATGACTGCGATTGCTCCGCCATAGGCGGCCGACCATGCTTTGAGTACTCCACCGAGGTTCCAGGCGAGCAAGGCGAACCCAGTTGCGATGGCCAACTGGAGGGCGACGACTTTAAACATCGGCCTGGAAACACTCGTCGTTTTACGCACTGCGAGCTCCAAAAAAACACCGATAAACTCAAAGACGCGTGATTATATGTGTCTTTCATGTATCACGTCAAACATGGTGCACCGCACCAGAGCATTTAGTGCGTGAATGAGACGCTTTTATAAACATTTCCAAACGCGTTGCACCACTTTGGCGCCAGATGGGGTAAAAGGGGAAAATGGGCAATTGATTCCCAAAAATCAACACTGCCGCCAAGATCCGTCATCCCCGCGCAGGCGGGGTTCCATAGACTATCTGAGTTGATGCTCAGCATGGATCCCCGCTTTCGCGAGGATGACGAATTTCTGGCAATACCGTGAATTACGCCCGCAGTCTTGCCAAAACACCATCGAGAATGTCGAGGTCGGCAAAGTCGATGATCATCTGGCCGCGCCCCTTGCTGCCCATCTTGAACACCACCGGCGTGGCCAGCTTGTCCGATAGTTCTTCTTCCAGCCTGGTGATATCTCCGGATTTTTCCTTCTGGCGCGCTTCGCTCGGCGCCGCCTGCTGTTCTTCCAGCGTGCGCGTCACCAGCTTTTCGGTTTCGCGTACCGATAGCCGTTTGGCAACGACCGTGTTGGCCAGGTTGATTTGCGTGGCGGCATCGACCGCCAGCAGCGCGCGCGCGTGGCCCATGTCGATATCGCCGGCCATCAGCATGGTTTGCACGCTGCTGGCCAGATTCATCAGGCGCAATAAATTGGACACGGCGCTGCGCGACCGACCGACGGCGTTCGCTGCCTGCTCGTGGGTAAAGCTGAAATCGGTAATCAGGCGGTGGATGCCTTGCGCTTCCTCCAGCGGATTGAGATCCTCGCGCTGCATGTTCTCGATCAGCGCCATGGCGGCGGCGGCCTGGTCGTCGACGTTGCGCACCAGCACCGGCAACACTTCCAGCCCGGCCAGTTGCGCCGCGCGGAAACGCCGTTCGCCGGCGATGATCTCGTAGGTGACCGCGCCGGTCAGCGGGTCGCTGCCGACCGGGCGCACCAGGATCGGTTGCATGATGCCCTGGGTTTTGATCGACGCGGCCAGTTCCTGCAGGCCGCCCTCGTCCATGCGCGTGCGCGGCTGGTATTTGCCGGCCTGCATTTGCGTGACCGGCAATTCGGACGGCGTGTTGGCGTCAGGCGCCTTGTCGTCGCCGCCGAGCAGCGCGTCGAGGCCGCGCCCCAGGCCTTTGAGTTTTTTGGTTGCCATATATATGTATGAAGAATGCGTTACATTTTCTTGATGCGTTCGACCATCTCGGCGCCAAAGGCGATATACGCCTGCGCACCCTTGGACGATGGATCGAACGCGACGCCGGGCATGCCATACGACGGCGCTTCGGCCAGACGCACGTTGCGCGGGATGATGGTTTTGAAGACCTTGTCGCCGAAGTGCTGTTCGAGCTGGGCGGACACCTGCTGCGACAGCGTCATGCGCGGATCGAACATCACGCGCAGCAAGCCGATGATTTTCAAGTCCTGGTTCAGGTTGGCGTGCACCTTCTTGATGGTGTTGACCAGGTCGGACAAGCCTTCCAGTGCGTAGTACTCGCACTGCATCGGGATGATCACGCCGTGGGCGGCGCACAGGCCGTTCAGGGTCAACATCGACAGTGCGGGCGGGCAGTCGATCAAAATAAAATCGTAGTCCTGATCCACTGCCGCCAAGGCCAACTTGAGGCGCCGCTCGCGGTTATCGAGCGCCACCATCTCCACCTCGGCGCCAGCGAGTTCGCGGTTCGATGGCAGCACGTCGAACCTGCCTGCCTCCGAACGCAGGCGCGCGGTGGCCACGTCGGATTCGCCCAGCATCACCTCGTAGGTGGAGGCGGCCAGGCCGGCCTTGTTGATGCCTGCGCCCATGGTGGCGTTGCCCTGCGGGTCCAGGTCCACCAGCAGCACGCGCTGGTTCAGCTTTGCCAGGCCGGCCGCCAGGTTGACGGTGGTGGTGGTCTTGCCCACCCCGCCCTTCTGATTCGCTACGCAGAAAATTTTCGCCATGTATTTGTTATCGTCTTTTCTCTTTAATTATTTATACCGTTTAAACGATTTATACTGTTTATTTCGTATAAATCATTTATTTCGTTTAAATGATTTATACCGTTTCGGTTTGCTCTGATCTGATGAACACCAGATGACGCTCCGCCTCCAGCCCCGGCACCTGCAAAGGCTCCAGTTTCTGCACCTTCCACGGCTCTGGCAGTCGTTCGCGTTCTTCCGCTGGCGCCGTGCCTTTCAAGGCGATGAACTGGCCGCCCTCTTCCAGCAGATGCCCCGACCAGTTGACAAAGTCCGACAGGTCGGCAAAAGCGCGCGAGGTAATCACGTCGAACTTGGTTTTCACTTCCAGCTGCTCCACGCGCTTGGTGTACACCGTCACGTTGGTCAGTTCCAGCTCCGCTTTGACCTGGTTCAGGAAGGCGGTTTTCTTGTGCACAGTATCGATCATCGACACTTTCATGTTGGGCCGGCTAATGGCCAGCACCATGCCTGGCAAACCACCGCCCGCGCCTACGTCCAGCACGTTTTTGGCGCCTGCGAACGCCGAAACGGCTGCCAGGGAATCGAGCAAATGCAGCGTGACCATCTGCAGCGGATCGCGCACCGACGTCAGGTTGTACACCGAGTTCCACTTGTTGAGCAGAGCCAGGTAGTCGAGCAGTTTTTCGACCTGCACTTCGCTCAAATCGAGCGCGAGTCCGGCGATTCCGGTGCGTAAAACGTCAGCGACGACAGCGCGATCGAACACCTTCATTGCACCACCTCGTCTTTCATCTCCTTGTTGAGGAAGCCGCCGAAGCCTACTTTTTTCAGGTGTACCAGCAGCAGCGAGATCGCGGCCGGGGTTACACCGGAGATGCGCGAGGCCTGGCCCAGGGTTTCCGGACGCTGGGCATGGAGCTTCTGGCGCACTTCCACCGACAGCGCGGTGATGTCCAGGTAGTTGAAACTCTCGGGCAATTTGAGGTTTTCGTAGTGCTCGTGGCGCTCGACTTCCTTGGTCTGGCGGTCGATATAGCCCGAATATTTGAGCTGAATTTCGATCTGTTCGCGCACCGCGTCGTCGGTGACGCCCGGACCAGCGAGGTCACGACCATCAATGCCAGCCAGTGTCATCAGCTTGTCGTAGCCCACGCCGGGACGGCGCAGCAGGTCGGCCAGCGAGTATTCGCGCTCGATGGCCTGGCCAATCACTCGCTCCGATTCGGCAGCTTCGACGATGCGGGGATTGATCCACGTGGAACGCAGGCGCTCGAGTTCAAGAGCGACAGCCTCGCGTTTGCGGTCGAACGACTCCCATTGCGCGTCGCCAACACAGCCCAGTTTGCGGCCGATTTCGGTCAGGCGCATGTCCGCGTTATCTTCGCGCAGGCTCAAACGGTACTCGGCGCGGCTGGTAAACATGCGGTACGGCTCCATCACGCCTTGCGTGACCAGGTCATCGACCATCACGCCCAGGTACGCTTCCGAACGCGCCGGGGTCCACGCTTCACGGCCCTTGGTTTGCAGCGCGGCATTAATACCGGCCAGCATGCCTTGGGCTGCGGCCTCTTCGTACCCGGTAGTGCCATTGATCTGGCCAGCGAAATACAGGCCAGCGACGGCCTTGGTTTCCAGCGACGCTTTCAGGCCGCGCGGGTCGAAATAATCGTATTCGATGGCGTAGCCCGGACGCAGGATGTGGGCGTTTTCCAGTCCCCTCATCGAGCGCACCAGGGCAATTTGCACGTCGAACGGCAGGCTGGTGGAGATGCCGTTTGGATAGAATTCGTGGGTGGTCAGGCCTTCCGGTTCCAGGAAAATCTGGTGCGATTCTTTCGAGGCGAAGCGGTGAATCTTGTCTTCGATCGACGGGCAATAACGCGGGCCCACGCCTTCGATCACGCCCGTGTACATGGGACTGCGATCGAGGCCGGCACGGATGATGTCGTGCGTTTGGTTATTGGTGTGGGTGACCCAGCATGGCAACTGCTGCGGGTGCATGGCGGCGTTGCCCATGACGGAGAACACCGGCACCGGATCGAGGTCGCCCGGCTGTTCGGCCATCTGCGCGAAGTCGATCGACCGGCCGTCGAGGCGTGGCGGCGTGCCGGTTTTCAGGCGGCCTTGCGGCAGTTTCAGTTCCTTCAGACGGGCCGACAGCGAGGTCGCCGGTGGGTCGCCAGCGCGGCCAGCGGAGTAATTTTGCAGGCCGACGTGGATCTTCCCGTCGAGGAAAGTACCAGCGGTGAGCACCACGGCAGGCGCCAAGAACTTCAGGCCGATCTGGGTGACGGCGCCAACCACGCGGTCGCCCTCCACCATCAAATCATCGACAGCCTGTTGGAACAGCCACAGGTTGGGCTGGTTTTCCAGGCGAGAACGGATCGCTGCCTTGTACAAGATGCGGTCGGCCTGGGCGCGCGTGGCGCGTACTGCCGGGCCTTTCGAGGAATTCAAAATGCGGAACTGGATGCCCGACTCGTCGGTAGCGATCGCCATGACGCCGCCCATGGCATCGACTTCCTTGACCAGGTGGCCTTTGCCGATACCGCCGATAGAGGGGTTGCAGGACATCTGGCCCAGTGTCTCGATGTTGTGCGTCAAGAGCAAAGTCTTCTGCCCCATGCGGGCGGAAGCAAGTGCGGCCTCGGTGCCGGCGTGACCACCGCCGACAACGATGACGTCGAATGAAGTTGGAAATAACATGATGGAATTTTTTAAAGCGGAGGGAGTAAGGTCAAATTATAGAGTCTTTTTGCAGCTGCGACTTTTTTAGGCAAAAATATTCTGCTTTTGTTCCACGTGAAACAATGAAAAAGAGCGCTGGTCTGTCGATCAGCGCCCTTCTTTTTTACTACGGTTTTGGTTCCACGTGAAACATCACGTCATGTTTACCATCTGAGGTAGGCGTCGTAACCGGTCTTGGCGATCAACACCGACACCACGATCAGGAACAATTTGCGCACAAAGCCACTGCCGTGTTTCATCGCCAAGCCGGTGCCAATCACCGAACCGGCGATCTGGCACACCGCCATCATCAAGCCAAGTTGCCACAGCAAGTGCCCGCTGTAACCAAACCACACCAGGGCGGCAAAGTTACAGGCGACGTTGACAATCTTGCTGACGGCGGACGCGCTGAGGAAGTCAAAGCCGAAGACACGCACAAACAGGAACACCAAAAAGCTGCCGGTGCCCGGGCCGAAGAAGCCATCATAAAAGCCGATGGCTGAACCGATGATCAGCGCCAGCGTTTGCTCCTTGCGGCCCGTGTGGAGCGGCGCGTGTACCGAGCCCAGGTCTTTCTTGGCAAAGGTATAGATCGCCACCAGCAGCAGTACCACCGGCAAGGCAGTGCGCAGAAAGTCTGGCGATACCTTGGTTACCGTATAGGCGCCAAGGAAGGAGAAGATCAGTGCCGCAAACGCTGCCGGCGCAGCCACGGTCCACGCTACCGCAACCCGCCGCGCGTAACTGACTGCCGCCACGCTGGTGCCGAAGATCGACGCCAGCTTATTGGTGCCGATCAAGGTGGCCGGCGCGGTGTTGGGGAACACCGAGAAAATCGCCGGCATCTGGATCAGCCCGCCCCCGCCCACCACCGCATCGACCAGTCCTGCGCCAAATGCGGCCACACCCAAAATCAAGTAATCCACTACTGCCGCCGTCTGTCCATTGATCAAGGCTGTATTGTACGGAACAACCGGTCCCAAGCTTGATGCCGAGATGGCATGGCCCCGGTGAGGGAAGCAAAGACGCAACAGGCAGGCAGCGCCAGCGCTATCACAATCGGCCGCCTGCGCTACTTGCAGGCGATGCCGATTCGGCATAGATGACTACGCCAATGAGGTAAAAAGCGGCAGCAGGAATCGCTGCCGCCTCGTCCGATTTACTGCGGCACATCCACCGTCGCAGCGCTCACCGTGATCGCGTTGGCCGGCGCCGGTGCACCCACGAACGGCGGCAAGTTCGCCTCCGTCAGCGGCACGGTGTTGTCAGGCCGCGTCGTGGTGCGTACCACCTGCGACGGCGGCAGCTGCGCATTGCTGCGCAAGTGCGCCATCATCGCGTCGAGCGCGCGGAACAGGTACACGTTGAGCGGGATCACGTATTGCGGCAGCGGCGTGGTGAGCACATCGAAATGGTTGCCGTTGGTAACTTCGATGTAGCGCAGCTTGCTCGACGAACCTTCCGCTGCGGCGTTCAACCCCAGGTAAGCGCGCGACGTAAAATTCACCACCATCAGGGTGTCGCTGCGGCCGTGAACGATGATTGCCGGCTTGCCGTTCAACTTGCCATTTGCAACCACCTCGGCTGCGCCCTGGCGTACCCGTCGGCTCTGCTCGGCCAAGGCGCCGGTCAACGCATTGCCATTGACCGGGTCGATGCCGGTGGCCAGCGCGCGCAGGCACAGGAAACCGTCGAGCGACTGATCGGCCAGGTTGGTGCTGGGCGAGACACCGAGCGCATACGACCGCGCGCCACCGGCCGAGTCCTCGTAGATCGGCGTGCCGATGATGCCGTTCTGGGTGGCGAAGCTGGCCGCCTTTTGCGCCGGCGTGAAGACGGCAGGCAAGCCCGCCGCATCGACCGGGGCGAAGGTAAAGCCGCACACCTTGTCGGTGGGGGCGAAGCGGCCGTAGGCAAAGCTGTAGGTGACAGCGACCAGCACATTGGTCGGCGAGTACGTCGCCTGCAAAGGATCGGACTCCGGCAGCCAGCCATAGGCACGCAGCCGCGCCCGTGCATCGAGCTGCTGCGCCGCCAGGTCGGCGCCGGCCAGCAAGCCCTTGGCGGCCAGCGCCGTGCAGCGCGCGGCCGTGGCTGCGGTGGCGGCGATGCACGGCTGGTATAACGCGGCATAAGTGGAATAGTCGATCAGCAGCTTGCCCTGCCCTGTCACCGGCGCGCCGTTCTGCCGTACCGAATAGCTGGTGGCGTCCTTGGGCTGGATCTGCGGCTCACTCACCGCCAGGCCGGTGATCAGGCCCTTGCGATCCTGCTCGGCCGCCAGCAGCGCCGCCGCGGCGCCGTTGGAAATGCTCGAGCCGATGGTGATGGTGTTGCGCGGCGTGAAGCGCACGCGGCGGCCCTTGCCATCCTTGCTCACTTCGCCGTACTTTTCGTTGAGCGCATAAAACGCGAACTCCACCGATTGCAACACGTGCATGCCCCAGTCCTTTTCAGGATTCTGTTGCGAGTGCGCGTGCTTGGAGGCGATGCGGCCCGGGTAGGCGGCAGCAAACGCGGCGCGTTCGGCGTCCGAGATGGACGGCGAGAAATTGGCGTTGATGCCGGCCGTGGCGCGCGGCGCACGCACGCCATTGCGCAGGTTCACGCTGTCGTCCTCGAACGTGTACAGGCCGGTACCGGTGCCCTTGTCGGTATAGGCCACCGCGCATTTGTGCTTCAAGCCCCACTCGCCCGAGGTGGCGATGGCGCCGTACACGCCGCGCGAGCCGCTTGAGGCGCCGGTGATGATGCAAGGATTGGTGACATCAAAACTGTCCGGTATCTGCACCATCACCGTGACGTTCTGCTTGCCGCTGCCGTCGTCGGCATAGGCGATATACTCGGTACCGGCAATCTTGCCCTCGCCCGCGGTCGGTACGCCGTTGATATCCACATTGGGGCCATACAGGCGGCCGTAGCCGGCGGTGGGATTGACGTCGGCAATCGCCCGGTAATTGAAATAGATGGCGTTGCGGCGCAGCTCGGCCGGGGTGGGACTGAGCGGGTCGGCGTAACCGGGCGCCGGCGCGGCGGCGCTCAAGCCCGAGGTGCCCAGGCCGCCGGTGAGCAAGTCGTCGGCGACGCCATCGTAGGTGGCGACGGTGATATCGCGCAGGTAGCGCGGCGCTTCATTCGGTTCACCGTGATCGTGGTGACCGTGCGAGCCGCAGCCAGCCAGGGCCATGGTGGCGACGGCTGCGGAGACGGCCGTCACAAGTGTCGTGGTTTTCATGTTCATCCTCCAGGTTAGTCAATAACGGACGGAAAGGCTCTCTCCAGCCCCTGCTGCCAGAACTTAACCCGCCCGAATAGAAAACGCCGGGCAGATCGCCCGGCGTATGTGCTGCATCATGTTTCAGTCAAATGACGATCATGTCGTCTTGATGACCGGCTTCTTTCGGGTCCAGGCAAGGAACTCGCCGATGATGCCGCGCCGGAACGCCAGCACGCAAATGATGAAGATCAGCCCCACCACCATGTTCACTGCCTCGCCGATCGTGGTGAACCATTCGATGCCACTGACCGACGACAGGTAGATGCCCCAGTCGCCCAGCTTGTTCTCGAGCATGATGATGATCAGCGCGCCAAGGATGGGGCCGGCCAGGGTGCCCATGCCGCCCACCAGGGTCATCAGCACTACCAGGCCAGACATGGTCCAGTGGACGTCGGTCAGGGTTTCGAAACCCTGCACCAGCACCTTGAGGCCACCGGCCAGGCCGGCCAGCGCGGCCGACAGCACAAAGGCCAGCAACTTGTACTTGTCCACGTCGTAGCCGAGCGAGACCGCGCGCGGCTCGTTTTCCTTGATCGCCATCAGCACCTGGCCGAACGGCGAGTGCACCGTGCGCACGATCAGGGCAAACGCGCCGACCGCCAGCGCCAGCACGAAGAAGTACAGCGTGAGATCGCTGCCGAGATCGATCATGCCGAGCAAGCTGCCACGTGGAACGCCCTGCAAGCCATCCTCGCCGCCGGTAAAGCCGCCGGCGCGCAAGGCGACAAAGAACACCATCTGCGCCAGCGCCAGCGTGATCATGGAAAAGTAAATGCCCTGGCGCCGAATTGCCAGGCCGCCCATCACCAGGCCCAGGCCGGCGCCGGTGAGCAGGCCCATCGCCAGGCTCAGCTCGACCGGCCAGCCCCACACCTTAAGAGCGTTGCCCACCACATAGCCGGCGCCGCCAAAGAACGCCGCGTGGCCGAACGACAGCAAGCCGGTAAAGCCGATCAGCAGGTTGAAGGCGCAGGCAAACAGCGCAAAGCACAGCAGCTTGGCCAGGAATACCGGGTAGCCGATAAACGGCGCCGCCAGCGCGACGGCTAAGGCCAGGGAATATCCGAGTTTCTTGTTCATGAAGGACCTCTTATTTTTCTTTGCCAAACAAGCCGGCGGGACGCAGCAGCAGCACCACGATCATCACCAGGAACACAACCGTCGAGGAAAACTCCGGGTACAGCACCTTGGTCAGGCCCTCGATCACGCCGAGCCCAAGGCCGGTCAAAATCGAACCCATGATCGAGCCCATGCCACCGATCACCACAACGGCGAACACGACGATAATCAGGTTCTGACCCATCAGGGGCTGGACCTGGATGATCGGCGCCGCCAGCACCCCGGCAAAGCCCGCCAAAGCGACACCGAAGCCGTAGGTGAGCGTGACCATCAGCGGCACATTGACACCGAACGCTTCGACCAGCTTGGGGTTTTCAGTGCCGGCGCGCAGGTACGAACCGAGCTTGGTCTTTTCGATCACGTACCAGGTGGCCAGGCACACCACCACGGAGGCGACCACCACCCAGGCGCGGTAGTGCGGCATGACCATGAAGCCGAGGTCGCTGGCGCCAGCGAGCGCATCGGGCGTCTGGAACGGCTGGCCCGAGACGCCGTAGAACGAACGGAACAGGCCTTCGACCAGCAAGGTGATGCCAAAGGTGAGCAGCAGGCCGTACAGGTGGTCGAGCTTGTAGAGCCAGCGCAGCATGGTTTTTTCCACGATCACGCCGAACGCGCCCACCACCAGGGGCGCCAGCAACAACATCCACCAGTAGCTGAGGCCAAAATAGGTCATCCCCATCCAGGCCACGAAGGCGCCCATCATGTACAGGGCGCCATGGGAAAAATTGATCACGTTGAGCAGGCCGAAGATCACCGCCAGGCCCAGCGACAGCATCGCGTAGAACGAACCGTTGACGAGTCCCAGCATTAGCTGGCTCAACCAGACGGTCAAGGGGTAGCCGAATATTTCCATGAGATCACTAACTTAAAATCGCCTGCTGCATGGGTATCGCACCAGGCGGGGGTCGGGAGGGAGGGTAAAAAAACCGGGGGACCTGGCGGCCTGCCCCGGCAGTACTCGTTACATCATTTCCACAGACTGCACTTGGTTTCCGCCTTGGTGGCGTAGGCCTGGTCGCCAGGAATGGTGGCCACCACCTTGTAGTAGTCCCACGGATATTTCGATTCAGACGGTTTTTTTACTTCCATCAAATACATATCGTGGACCATGCGCCCGTCCGGACGGATGACGCCGTTCTTGGCGAACATGTCGTTGACCTTGTTGGCCTTGAGCCAGGCCATGACCTTGTCGGCATCGTCGGTACCGGTGGCCTTGACCGCTTTCAGGTACTGGGCGGCAGCAGAATAATCGGCCGCCTGCAGCATCGACGGTGATTTCTTCATCTTGGCAAAATATTTCTTGGACCAGGCCCGGGTATCGTCGTTCTGGTCCCAGTACCAGCCGTCGGTCAGGTACATGCCCTGGGTGAGGTTGAGCCCGAGCGAATGGACGTCGTTGATGAAGATCAGCAGGCCGGCCAGCTTCATTTTCTTGGTAATGCCGAACTCGTTGGCAGCCTTGATGGCGTTGATGGCGTCGCCGCCAGCGTTGGCCAGTCCCAGGATTTGCGCCCCCGACGCTTGCGCCTGCAGCAGGAACGACGAAAAGTCCGACGCCGACAGCGGGTGTTTAACGGCGCCCATCACCTTGCCGCCAGCCGATTTCACCACGTCGGCCGTGTCTTTTTCCAGCGACTGGCCGAAGGCGTAATCGGCGGTCAGGAAGTACCAGTTCTTGCCGCCCTGCTTGACGATGGCGCCACCCGTGCCGCGCGCCAGGGCAATGGTGTCGTAGGCGTAGTGCACGGTGTACGGCGTACACTCTTCGTTGGTGAGCCGGGCCGAGCCGGCGCCGATCGAAATAAACACTTTTTTCTTTTCCGCCGCCACCTTGGCCATGGCCAGGCTGGCGCCGGAATTGGTGCCGCCGATGAGCATGTCCACGCCCTGCTGGTCGAACCATTCGCGCGCCTTGGAGGCGGCAATGTCAGCCTTGTTCTGGTGGTCGGCCGAAATGAATTCGACCTTCTTGCCGGCGACGACCGCGCCAGCATCGGCGATCGCCATCTTGATCGCTTCGGCGCCGCCGGCGCCGTCGATGTCGGTGTAGAGGCCGGACATGTCGGTGATCATGCCGATCTTGATGGTGTCGCCTGAAATTTGCGCCTGCGCGCCATAGGACAGGCATAGCGCACAGGCGCCAATCATTGCTTTGCGTTTCATGGTGTCTCCCGAGGTAGTTCGAACAAAAATGCGCTACACGCCGAGAAGCTCCGTCAACACTGGCATCTTGGCGCTGAGTTCGGATGCAACAAAGGTCTCGACGATCTGACCGTGTTCCATCACATAGAACCGGTCCGCCAGGGGCGCGGCAAACCGGAAATTCTGTTCCACCATGACGATGGTGTAACCGTTGGCCTTGAGGGTCTTGATCATGCGCGCCAGGCCTTGCACGATCACGGGCGCCAGCCCTTCCGAGATTTCATCGAGCAGCAGCAGCCGGGCGCCGGTGCGCAGGATGCGCGCCACGGCCAGCATTTGCTGCTCGCCACCCGAGAGCCGGGTGCCCTGGCTATGCTTGCGTTCTTCGAGGTTGGGAAACATGGCGTAGATATCGGCCACCGACATGCCCTGCTTGCCGCCAGCGAGTTGCGGCGGCAACAGCAGGTTTTCCTCGGTGGAGAGCGACGCGAAAATGCCGCGCTCCTCGGGGCAATAGCCGATGCCCAGGTGGGCGATCTGGTGGGTGGGCAGGCCGATCGCCTCCGATCCATTGACCTTGATCGAACCCTTGCGCGCGCCGGTCAGGCCCATGATGGCGCGCAGAGTGGTGGTGCGGCCGGCGCCGTTACGGCCGAGCAAGGTGACCACCTCGCCCGGCTGTACGCGCAGATTGACGTTGTGCAGGATGTGCGATTCGCCGTACCAGGTTTGCAGGTTGCTGATGTCGAGCGCGGCTGTCATCAGTGCGCTCCTTCGAGTTCCTGCGCATGGGCCCCTTCGGCGCCAGCCTCGGTGCCCATATACGCTTCCATTACCTGCGGGTTGCGCGACACGTCGGCGTACGTGCCTTCGGCCAGCATGCAGCCACGCTGCAGCACCGAGATGCGGTCGCAGATGCCGGCCACCACTTTCATATTGTGTTCGACCATCAGGATGGTGCGCCCGGTGGAGACTTTTTTGATCAGCTCGGTAACCCGGTGCACGTCTTCGTGGCCCATGCCCTGGGTGGGTTCGTCGAGCAGCATCAGCGCCGGTTCCATGGCCAGGGTGGTGGCAATTTCCAGCGCGCGCTTGCGGCCGTAAGGCATGTCGACCGTAATGGTGTCGGCGAAACTGGCCAGGTCCACCTCGGCCAGCAGCGCCATGGCACGGTCGTTGAGGGCGTCGAGCTTGCGTTCGCTCTGCCAGAAATGGAAGCTGGTGCCGAGCTGGCGCTGCAAGCCGATGCGCACGTTTTGCAGCACCGTCAGGTGCGGAAACACGGCGGAAATCTGGAACGAACGGATCACGCCCATGCGCGCAATGTGCGCCGGCTTGGCCGCCGTGATGTCCTTGTCGTTGAACAGGATGCGGCCGGACGTGGGGACCAAAAACTTGGTGAGCAGATTAAAACAGGTGGTTTTGCCGGCGCCGTTGGGGCCGATGAGAGCGTGGATGTGGCCACGCTGTACGCGAAGATTGACGTCGCAAACGGCTTTGAAGCCGCGAAATTCCTTGGTCAAATTCTGTGTTTCTAGAATAAAGCCTGACATCCTGTCTCCTTGTATTTTTATGCAAGGTACTGCCTTTTTTTCAGATCATACACAGTAACAAAATGGTCAACAATACGGTATAAATACGAGGATTGTTTGATCTGGATCTAGTCAGACACCCTTATGCTGATTGGGTTTCTTGATGAGCACGGCTGTTTTTCCACGCGAATCGGTATGGAAAAAAGAGAATGACTGGAGGGTGTTTTGCGCTGTGGATAACCTTATGGATATCCACAGGTGTGAATTGTGTGTAAACAAAAATTTTCTGGGGACGCCATTTTTTATCCAAAAACAGTGCCTGTCCGCATACACAGTTTACGCGCCCGGTTCTACAGCGCGTAAACGCCTGATTTTAATCCAGAATAAGGACTTATCCACAGAAAAGTGTCCACGTAAACAACTACTACTATTCTTTATATACATCTTTAGAGTAAACCACAGCAGCGCCAGCGTTATACTCGGCTGGCCATCCACCGCCTTGGAGACCGATTGTCATCCTTGCCTGCCCAACCGCGCTCGCCTGCTTACCTGCGCTTTCGCCGTCGCTTGCTCACTGGCCTGTGTTTAACGGCTGCGCTCGCTATCACGGTGGTCATCGCCCAGGTTCGCACGTCCTATGTCGAACGTGAGCAGGCCATGCGAAGCCAGACCGATCACTACGCGAAAGCGATGGAAGCGTATGTGTTGCACGCGCTGCAATCGGTGGACCTGGCCATGATCGGTTTTGCCAATGCCATCAAGGTGCTGCCCAACGCGCAAAATGGCGCTGCCGTTTCCGAGTTGTTGTCCGCTCGCGCAGCCAATTTCAACGCCGATTACTGGCTTTCTTTCCTCGATACCAAGGGCAACGTGATTGCCACCTCGCTCGATATCGACATCGAGGGCCACAACTATGCCGAGCGCGACTACTTCAAGGCCCATCTCGACAACCGCTACGGCAACCGCCCGTTCATCGGTGCGCCGGTGATCGGCAAATACACGGGCGCCAAGCTGTTTTTTGTCAGCCGCCGCGCGGAAAATGCCAAGGGCGAATTCATCGGGGTACTGCTGGCGCCGCTCGACGTGCGGCGTTATGTGGCACTGTTCGACAATTCGCGATTTACCGCCGATATGTCGATCACCCTGCTCTACCGCGACGGCCGGGTGATTGCCCGCTCGCCGCTGTTCGAGCAATCGTTCGGACGCGACCTGTCTGGCGGCGAACTGTTCCGGCAACTGCGCAACGGCAATTCAGGTACCTATAAAGCCGTCGGCATCGTTGACGGCTTGCACCGTATTTACAGTTACCGCGTGTTCGAGCAGTTGCCGCTGATAATGCTGGTCGGAAGCAGCGACGCCGATGCGGTACGCCAGCGCGACCGCAGCTACCTGGTGGCCGGCGCCGGCCTGGTTTGCCTGTTGTTCCTGATGACGGCCGGTGGAATATTCTCGCTGCGCACCCATGCACGCCAGGAAGCACGCGAGTTGCGCATCCGCGCACTGCTGGTCGAGAGCCGCGAGATGGAGCAAAAGCTGCGCGCCAACGAAGAATCGATGAAATTGTCGGCGCTGCTGTTCCACAATCTCGGCGAAGCGATGATGGTGACCGACGCCGGTGGCCGCATCCTCACCGTCAATCCGGCGTTTTCTATACTGAGCGGCTATACCGAGCAGCAAGTGATCGGCCGCCGCAGCTATGAGTTGACCGCCGGTCGCGAAGGGGTCGAATTTTTTGCGAAGATGGCAAAAACCATTCGCGACACGGGCCAGTGGGACGGTGAAGTGTGGCACCGGCACCAGGACGGCACCGAGTACCTGGCAAAAATCCGGTTCGACACCGTCCACGACGACTTCGGCCACCCGTTCCGTTACGTTGTGCTGCTCAGCGATGTGACCGAAAAAAAGGCATCGGAAGAACGGATCTGGCGCCAGGCCAACTTCGATACCCTGACCGGGCTGCCCAACCGGCGCATGTTCCACGAGCGCTTGCGCCAGGAAATGAAAAAATCGGACCGCGCCAGGCTGCCGATGGCGATATTGTTCGTCGATCTCGACCACTTCAAGGAGGTCAACGACACCATGGGCCACGACAAGGGCGACCTGCTGCTCAAACAAGTGGCAGAACGGCTGACCGCATCGATGCGCGGCACCGACGTGGTGGCCAGGCTTGGCGGCGACGAGTTCATCGCCCTGCTAGGCGAGCTGCGCAATCCGCCGGACGTGACCCGCACGGCAAAAGAAATCCTCAAACAGATGAGAACGCCGTTCGACCTGGACGGTGACGGCCAGCAGATTGCCAACATTTCCAGCAGCATCGGCATCGCCTTGTACCCGCAAGACGGCAAAGATATCGAAACACTCATGAAAAACGCCGACCAGGCCATGTACGGGGCCAAGGAAAACGGTAAAAACCGCTACCAGTACTACGCTTCTGTGGATAACGTTCTGGATATCCACAAGGATCGATGTGAGTAAGCACCGATTCGATCCACCACCGCCATTTTATGCAGAAATTGTCCTGCAACTGGTACAGCGCTTATGCGCCTGCTTGTAAAAGTTGTAAACAGCTGATTCGTAAACGTATACAGAACTTATCCACAGCTTTGAACGCGTTTACTACTACTATTATTTTATATAAATTCTTTGTAAACAACGTAAACAGCAAAAGCCACGGCAACGCCAAAAAACCGCAAAAACCACCCCAAACCGGGTAAACCACGCGCCTGCTCATGGTCTGAAGTCCGTTCTGCACGTAAAAAACGCCTTAAAATCGACCGTTTTGAACGCTGCGCTGTGGACAAGGGCGTGGCAATCCACAGGCAACACGCCTGTACACCTCCAAAAACAGGGAAAAAACATGCGTCTTGGCATCATTAGTGCGCTGGCCGAAGAACAGCAGGGGCTGCTGGAAGCCCTTGAGAGCCCCGTCACGCGCGTTCACGGCATGCGTGAGTACACGGCAGGGACACTGTGGGAAATCGACGCTGTGTGCGTCCTGTCGCGAATTGGCAAGGTTGCCGCTGCCATGACAGCGGCGATCCTTGTGGAAAAGTTTGGAGTTACCCACATCGTCTTCACCGGCGTTGCCGGCAGCGGCGATGCGCAGGTGAATGTGGGCGATATCGTGGTGGCTGACAGCCTGGTTCAGCACGACATGGATGCGTCGCCGCTGTTTCCCCGTTTCGAGGTGCCATTGACGGGCCTGACGCGCTTTGCCACCGACGTGGCCCTGACCGAGCGTTTGGCGGCAGCGGCTGCCAAAACCACGCGCGTGCATCGTGGCCTGATTGCCAGCGGCGACCAGTTCATCGGTCGCCTGCAACAGATCACCGCGCTGAAAACCGCCCTGCCCGACTTGCTGGCAGTGGAGATGGAAGGCGCTGCAGTGGCGCAAGTGTGTTTCGAGCTGGGCATCCCGTTCGCCGTGATCCGCACCATTTCCGACAATGCCAACGACGAGGCGGCCGTCGATTTCCTGCATTTCATTCAAACGGTGGCGTCGCGCTATGCCCACGAAGTGATCGAGAACTTCTGTAAAAATTGATTGGACGGAAGTTGCAGGCAAACCGTCATACCCGTGCAGGCCGGTATCCAGGTTATGCAAGCAAAAAAAAGGCCGGCAAACGCCGGCCCCAAGGGTCTACAACAGGTTCCGGACTACACCGACAGCGTCATCAGGCTGGCATTGCCACCTGCCGCCGTGGTATTGACGCACAGGGCCCGCTCAGCGAGCAAACGCCACAGGGGGATACCATCCTCGGCAGTGGTATCGATCAGGCTCGCCAGGGCCCCTTCCCGGGCCGCCAAACGCATATGCAGGCTCGCCGCCAGCTGCGATTCCACGAGGGCCACCTGGAATGGACCGTCGACGCTGTCGCCGGCGCGGACTATGCGGTCTTTCACTGCCGCCGGCAGGTCGGTTGGCAACAGGCTTGCCGCCTCAGGCATCACCAGCGCCGTGTTACCGGTGGCCAGCACCGCTGCCAGTTGATTGAGCAGCGCCGGCTGGGTACTGGCTGCGCACAGCACTGACCCGCGCGGCAGCAGCGCCAGGGTATTGCGCTCGCCGGTAGGACCGGGCAGCGTGCTCAGGGTGCCCAGCAGGCTGGTGCGGCTGTATTGCTCGATAAGTGCCGCCAGGCGCTGCTGGCCGTGCAGGTTGGCCCAGGCGGTCAAGGCATCGAGCGCTGGCGTTGGCTGGCGCTGGTGGGTGGTGGTCGCCACCGCGTTGCGCTGCAGGCGTTTCAGGTACAGCGGGCCGCCAGCCTTGGGACCGGTGCCCGATTTGCCTTCGCCGCCGAACGGCTGCACTCCGACCACGGCGCCGACGATGTTGCGATTGACATAAATATTGCCGACATGGGCGTTGGCCGTGATGAAATCGATGGTTTCATCGATGCGCGAATGCACGCCCAGGGTCAGACCGAAGCCGGACGCGTTGATTTGCTCGACGAGTTTCGGCAGGTCGGCGCGGCGGTAGCGGATCACGTGCAAGACCGGGCCGAACACTTCGTGCGTGAGTTCGGCCAGCGAGCGGATTTCCAGCACCGTCGGCGGCACGAAGGTGCCTGCCGTGATCACGTGCGACGGCAAGTCGAGCGAGAAGTAGTTGACCGCCGTGCTTTTCAGTTTGTTGATGTGCGCCAGCAGGTTCGCTTGCGCCTCGGCGTCGATCACCGGTCCGATATCGGTGACCAGGCGGTCCGGGCTGCCGACCTTGAGCTCCTGCATCGCGCCCTTGAGCATGTGGATGGTTTTCTCGGCAATATCTTCCTGCAGGAAGAGCACCCGCAGCGCCGAGCAGCGCTGGCCAGCGCTGTCGAATGCCGACGAAATCGCATCCTGCACCACTTGCTCGGGCAAGGCCGACGAATCGACGATCATGGCATTCTGGCCGCCGGTCTCGGCGATCAGCGGAATGTCGCAGTGTTCAGCAGCGGCGCGCTTGGCCAGCGTGCGGTTGATCAACTGCGCCACCTCGGTCGAGCCGGTAAAGATCACACCTTTTACGCGCGCGTCGGCAGTCAATGCCGCGCCCACCACTTCGCCGCGGCCCGGCAAAAATTGCAGCGCGGCGCGCGGGATGCCCGCTTCGTGCAGCAACTCCACCGCGCGGAACGCAATCAGCGGGGTCTGCTCTGCTGGCTTGGCCAGCACCACGTTGCCGGCGGCCAGCGAGGCGGCGACCTGGCCGGTGAAAATCGCCAGCGGAAAGTTCCACGGGCTGATGCAGGTGACCGGGCCCAGCGCCAGCAAATTGGTGGCGCCAGCCACTTCAGCCGCGTAGTAACGCAGGAAGTCGACCGCTTCGCGCAGTTCGGCTATCGCGTTCGGCAAGGACTTGCCGGCTTCGCGGATGGCCAGGGTCATCAGTTCCATGGCGTTCGCTTCGAATAGCTCGGCGGCGCGATTGAGCGCAGCCGCGCGCATGGCCGGCTCGGTGGTTTGCCAGTCCATGGCGAAATGGCTGGCGCCGATCAGCGCCGATTCCACGTCGGCAGCGGTCGCTTCCACCAGCTGGCCCACCACATCCGTGCGCTGGGCCGGGTTGGTGATGTTCTGAATCGGCTGGCCGGCAGAGACGCCACCGGCCAAGAGCGGCATCGCGTGCCAGCTGCGCGGGGTTGCGAGCGCGGCGGCGATCTCGCGCAGCACATCTTCGTTGGCCAGGTCGAAACCGGCGGAGTTTTGACGCTCGGCGCCGAACATGGCCAGCGGCAAAGCAATTGCCGGGTGCGGCAAGCCACCCTGTTCGCGCGCCTGGGCGACCGGATCCTTGATCAGGGCCTCGACGGGAATCGCCTCATCGACGATCTGGCTGACGAACGACGAGTTGGCGCCGTTTTCCAGCAGGCGCCGCACCAGGTAAGCGAGCAGGGTTTCGTGGGTGCCCACCGGCGCGTAGATGCGGCACGGCTTGTCGAGATTGTCCTTGCCGACCACCTGGTCGTACAGCGACTCGCCCATGCCGTGCAGGCACTGGAATTCGTAGTCGGTCACGCCGTCGCGCTTGGCCCAGGTATAGATGGTGGACAGTGTTTGCGCGTTGTGGGTGGCAAACTGCGGGTAGATCACGTCGGTGGCGGCCAGCAGGCGCTGGGCGCATGCCAGGTACGACACGTCGGTGTACACCTTGCGCGTATAGACCGGGTAGCCGGGCATGCCATCGACCTGGGCGCGCTTGATTTCCGCATCCCAGTACGCCCCTTTGACCAGCCGCACCATGAATTTGCGGCCGCTGCGGTGGGCCAGGTCCACCAGGTAGTCGATCACGAACGGGCAGCGTTTTTGATACGCCTGCACCACGAAGCCGATGCCCTCGAAGCCGGCCAGCGCCGGATCGTGGGCCAGCGCTTCCATCAGGTCCAGCGACAGTTCCAGGCGATCGGCCTCTTCCGCATCGATATTGAGGCCGATGTCGTATTGCTTGGCCAGCAGCACCAGTGCGCGCACGCGCGGCAGCAGTTCGGCCAGCACGCGGTCGCGCTGGGCGCGGCTGTAGCGCGGGTGCAGCGCCGACAGTTTGACCGAAATGCCGGGGCCGTTGCGGATGCCGCGCCCGTTCGAGGCCTTGCCGATCGCGTGGATGGCGGTCTCGTACGAGGCGTAGTAATTCTTGGCGTCCTGCTCGGTCAGCGCCGCCTCGCCCAGCATGTCGTACGAATAGCGGTAGCCGCGCGCCTCGTTGGGCTGGCCATTCTTGATCGCCTCGCCGATGGTCTGACCGGTAACAAACTGGTTGCCCAGCATGCGCATGGCCAGATCGACGCCTTTACGGATCAACGGTTCGCCGCCTTTCGAGATCAGCTTGGTCAGGGCCGAGCCGAGGCCGGTTTCGCTGTTGGTCGAGACCAGCTTGCCGGTGATGAGCAAACCCCAGGTGGCCGCGTTGACGAACAGCGACGGCGACTCGCCGAGATGCTTGCGCCAGTCGCCCTTGCTGATTTTGTCGGCAATCAGGCGGTCGGCGGTGGCATTGTCGGGAATACGCAACAGCGCTTCAGCCAGGCACATCAGCGCCACCCCCTCTTCCGACGACAGCGAAAACTCGTGCATCAGGGCATCGACGCCGGACGCGCGGGTGCGCTGCTGGCGCACCGCGCTGACCAGTTTATGGGCCAGCTGGCGCGCTTGTTCTACGCTGGCGCCGTCGTGGTTGGCGACCTGGCCGAGCAGCCACTGCACGGCAGTGATTTCATCGCGCCGGTAGGCTGCCGTCACTGCGGCGCGCAGGGGAATCGGGTCGCGCAGAATCTCCGCCTGGAGCGCTGCGAAAGGGGTGAAAACGGTCGGTTCTGCTGCGTGCATGAAAATACTTTCAAGTATGAATGAACGCAGTCCACTTACAAAAACACGCCCTGCAAGCGGGTAGCTTGAGGGCGTGAAGATGGTTGATTCTGGGTATCGAATCGGTGAACTGCTGATGATTCGATTGTAAAGTGTATTCTTTCGGATTAATTCTGGTATTACAGGGGACTAGCAATAGATTGTTTTTAGTGCGACAATTTAACCAAATAATATTTATTTGGGAGTCCCCTGAAATGTTAGACAAGATCAGCAAGAAAATCTTGATGGAGTTGCAGAGCGATGGCCGCATCAGCAATGTGGAGCTGGCTGCCCGGGTGAACCTGTCGCCGGCCGCTTGCCTCGAGCGCGTGCGCAAGTTGCACGAGTCGGGCTACATCATGGGCTACACCGCGCAACTCAATCCGCAGTTGCTCGACGTATCCCTGCTCGTCTTCATCGAAGTGGTGCTCGACCGCACCACGCCCGAAGTGTTCGACGCCTTCAAGCACAGCGTGCAGGTGATTCCCGAAGTGCTCGAGTGCCACATGGTTGCCGGCGGCTTCGACTACCTGGTCAAAGCCCGCGTCAAGGACATGGCAGCGTACCGCGAGTTCCTCGGAAAAACCCTGCTGCAAAAAGGCGTGCGCGAAACCCACACCTATGCGGTCATGGAAGAAGTCAAGAATACCACCAAGTTACCCATAAAATAGTACTACCAATAAATAAATCCGGACGCCGCCAGCGTTCAGCGTTGGCAGCGCACCCGGTGGCCAGAACCGAGCGGGGGACGACATGAGTCATTTGCAACACAAGTTGGTGCAGCGTGGATTGTGGTTACTGGGTGCGACCGTGGGCGGTACCGCCCTGGCGTACGTGTTCAACATGGTTGCCGGCGACAGTGCCGCGCTGGTCTATACGGCCGCCCCGGCCGCATTGGCCGGCGCCGCGATTGCCTGGTTGGCCGCGCGCCAGCACAGCGATGACGGCGGCGTGCGCCAGTTCGCCCACACCGTGGGCGAGGAAATCGACGCCATCATGATTGGCGCGGCGGAAACCTCGTACTTCGTCGATTCGGTGAAAAAGAAGATCGAGCTCGACGTCGGCACCGCCGGCGGCATCGCCCACAGCTCGGCGCAAAACGCCGCCACCACCGAGCGCATTGCCGCCAATGCCGAACGGGCCGCAAAAATCGCCACCCAGGTGCGCGGCGAAACCGTCACCGGCCGCGCCGAGGCCGACACCGGCCTGCAACGGATCCGCACCGCGCGCCACGACGCGCAGGCGGCGTCGGCCGTGATGATCGAGCTGCAAACCAATTCCCGCAAAATCTACGGTTTTACCGAAGCGATCAGTGAAATCTCCGCCCGCACCAACCTGCTGGCGCTGAACGCCGCCATCGAGGCTGCGCGCGCCGGCGAACAGGGGCGCGGCTTTGCCGTGGTCGCCAGCGAGGTGCGCCAGCTGGCGCTGCGCACCAAGGAAGCCACCGACGAGATCAGCACCATGGTGCGCGAGATCAACCAGCAAGCCGAGCGCGCCGCCACCGGCATGAACGCGCTTGCCACCAAGGTCAGCGAGGCCGCCGGCAACGTGGAAACCGTGCATGGGCTGCTGGGTAATATCGAGCGTTCATCCGGCGTGTCGGAGGCGGAAATCGGCGAAATCGCCCGGGCGTCGCGCGAGCACGTTACCATTGCCGACGATATCGCCGCTGCCATTGCCAGTATCCGCGACAGTTTGCTATCGACCGAGAAGGAGTTGCCGCGCGCGGCCAGCTCGGCCATGGCCCTGGCCGAACGGGCCGAGCTGATCAACGGCGCACTGGGCGAATCATCGATCGAAACCTCGCACGACGCCATCCGCACCGCCGCGCAAACCGCCGCGCACGAAGTGGGAAAGATTTTCGAGGCGGCCATCAAGGCGGGCAAGATCACCAGGGAGGCGCTGTTCGACCGCACCTACACGGCCATTCCGAACACCGATCCACCGAAGCACAAGACCCGCTTCGACGATTTTACCGACCGCGTGTTGCCGGGGTTGCAGGAAGGCTTGCTGGCTGCCATGCCGCAGCTGGCCTATGCTGGCGCGGTGGACAACAATGGTTATTTTCCGACCCATAACAAGAAATTCTCGCAGCCGCTGACGGGGAACTACGACGTCGACATCATCAACAATCGCACCAAGCGCATCTTCAGCGACCGCACCGGCAAGCGCTGCGGCGCGAACACCAGGCCGTTCCTGTTACAGACGTACAAGCGCGATACGGGGGAAGTGATGCATGACTTGTCGGCGCCGATTTATGTGGACGGCAAGCATTGGGGTGGGTTCAGGATCGGGTACCGGTCGAGTACTGCCTGAGCTGGCGCTAGGCGTATTGTCCATGGATCCCCGCGTTCGCGGGGAAGACGACTTTTCGGTCGCAGGCGGATGCTACGTCATCCTCGCGCACGCGGGGATCCATGGAACGTCTGCTTCGTGGAATGGCGACCTCAAGCCGCATCTTTCTTGGCCGCAGTCGCCGCCCTGGCCGCGCCCTGGTTCATCCCCTCCAGGTGCAACCTCAGCCACTTCGACTTTTCGGTCGCAGGCGGATGCTACGTCATCCTCGCGCACGCGGGGATCCATGGAACGTCTGCTTCGTGGAATGGCGTCCTCAAGCCGCATCCTTCTTGGCCGCAGTCGCCGCCCTGGCCGCGCCCTGGTTCATCCCCTCCAGGTGCAACCTCAGCCACTTGTGCGCCGGGCTGCGGGCATCGCGTTCGTGCCACAGCATGTCGAGGTGGACCGCCGGCAGCTGGAACGGCAATTCTTTCCAGATCAGCGCATCGGTCATGCCGGTGGACGCGATCAGGTGGCGCGGCAATACCGTAATCAGGTCCGAGTTGGCCACCACGCGGCCGGCCGTGAAGAACTGGTTGACGGTGAGCAAAATGCGGCGCTCGCGCTGCAACTGCGCCAGCGCTTCATCGACCAGGCCGTGGGCGCGACCCGAAAAACTCACCAGCAAATGGTTGGCCTTGCAGTAGTTGTCGAGGTTGAGCTCGACCTTGGCCAGCGGATGCTCGCGCCGCATCACGCACACGTACTGGCCCGAGTACAGGCGCTCGTGGCGGATCGGCGAGCCGGTTTCGTACGACAGTTGCGCCGCCACGCCCGGGAAAAAACCCACCGCCAGGTCGATATCGCCACGCAGCAGCATCGGCCGTGGTTCGCGCGTGGTCAGCGGCATCATGCGCACGTTGACACCGGGCGCTTCACGTTCGATCGAGCGCATCAGGGACGGCAGCCACATCGCGGCGGTGGCATCGGCCATGGCCAGCCGGAACGTGGCGTGGGCGGCCGAGACGTCGAAGGTTTCGGGCGCCACGGCCGCTTCCAGGCTGGCCAGGGCGCTACGCACGGACGGCCACAACGCTTCGGCGCGCGGCGTGGGTTTTACGCCGTAGGCGGTGCGAATCAGCAGTTCGTCGCCGAGGCTCTCGCGCAGGCGCTTGATGGCGTTCGATACCGCAGGTTGGGTCATGGCCAGGTGGCCGGCCGCGCGTGTCAGATTTTGTTCTGTCATCACGGCGTCGAAGACGCGTAACAAATTCAAGTCCAGCGTCAGAAAGCTCATGTTGGCTCGGGGTCGGGAGGTGGAACGACAAAGGGGAACGGCGTGCAGCCATCATACGCCAATCCATTCACCAATCGCATAATTGTTATCGGAGAACTAAATTGGCGCCATATGTTGCGCTGCACTATATTGGCATTGATTCTAAATGTCCCGCCCCATCATGTCCACTCTGATCGACCTCATTCACGGTTTCTCGCTGGTTGCCACGCTCTTGCTGGCGCTGGGGATCGGTGTGACTGCGGCGCTGGCGCTGCTGTTCAAGCCGCTGCTGGTGGGATGCGCGCGCGCTGCTGCGCTGGCGGTCAGACTGTACTTCGCGCCCAAGCGGGCCGGGCTTGAACTTTAAGCCTTTGCCGCCTGCAAACCCTCAAATTTTGCCCGCAACTGCTCTTCCGTCTCGCGCCACTCGGGGTTGAACGGGATGCAGCTGACCGGGCATACCTGCTGGCACTGTGGCTCGTTGAAGTGCCCCACGCATTCGGTGCACTTGTCGGGATTGATTTCGTAAATTTCCGGACCCATGTAGATTGCGTCGTTCGGGCACTCGGGCTCGCACACGTCGCAATTGATACAGTCGTCGGTAATCATTAAGGCCATGACAGGTCTTCTTTCTTAATCGATCTTGGTGGCGGCGATTTTCTTCTGCAGCCAGCGGTCAACCGAGGGGAACACGAACTTGGAGACGTCGCCACCGAGCACCGCGATCTCGCGCACGATGGTTCCGGAGATAAACTGGTACTGGTCGGACGGCGTCAGGAACAGGGTTTCGACGTCGGGCAGCAGGTAGCGGTTCATGCCCGCCATCTGGAACTCGTATTCGAAGTCGGACACGGCGCGCAGGCCGCGCACGATCACGCGAGCATCGTGCGTGCGCACAAAATCTTTCAACAAGCCGGAAAAACTCTCGACCTTGACGTTCGGGTAATGCCCGAGCACTTCGTTGGCAATGGCCAGGCGTTCGTCCAGTGAAAAGAACGGTTTCTTGTTCTTGCTGTCGGCCACGCCAACGACCAGCGTGTCGAACAGGCCCGAAGCGCGGCGCACCAGGTCTTCGTGACCACGGGTCAGCGGATCGAACGTTCCCGGATAAACAGCTACTACCATTGTGTCTCCCTGCACTGCACCATTATAGAACGTGCATTATGCCCGAAAAGCGCGAGTGCCTTAAATTTTAGCAGTCACTGTCGCCTGCAGCAGGTGGTAAAACACCATCCCCGCCTTGTCGGCGCGGATCACTTCCCAGCCGGCCATCCAGTCCGGGATGTCGCCGTCGGGCCAGGCCAGCGCCGCGCCCGATTCTGCGTACACCAGGCCGCCTTCCTTGAGCAGGCGCACGCACAGCGGCAAATTACGCTCGAGGAATTCCTGCTGGTAGGGCGGGTCGAGGAAGATCAAATCGTATTTCTGGCCGCGCGCGGCGGCCGATTGCGCCACCACCAGCGCATCGCCGCGCAGGATCTGGACGTTATCTGCCTTCAGTTTGGCCTTGATGTCTTCAAGCTGGCGCACCACTGGCGTGGCCATGTCCACCATGGTGACCGACTGCGCGCCACGGCTGGCCGCTTCAAAACCAAGCGCGCCGCTGCCGGCGTACAGGTCGAGTACCTGGGCATCGGCCCAGTTGGCGTCGCGCTGGTGGTTGATCCAGTTGAAGACCGTCTCGCGTACACGATCGGGCGTGGGCCGCAGGCCCTGGGCGGCGAGTACCGGCAGCGGTGTGCGTTTCCACTGGCCGCCGATGATGCGCACCTGGTTGCTGTGCTGGGGACCGTGGACCGGGACTTTGGCCGGCTTGGCGGCAGATTTGACGGGCTTTTTTGGCATGTGGCGCTGTTCTAAGTCATTGATTCAACAGGCCACATCATAACATGGCGCTTATTTGGCCAGGCTCTGGAAGTCGCCGATCCAGCCCTGCATGCGCTGCTGCGCGTGGGCTTTTTGCTGCGGCGTGGCAATGCGGATCGCAGTGAGGATCAGCTCGGCCGTGCCTTTTTCGGAGGCGTCAAAGAACGCCTTGTGCTCGGAATTGTCGAGGCGGTTGAAGCTGTCCTTGACCAGGGTATCGATCAGGGCCATGGTGGCTTCCTTGCTCAGCTTGTCCTTTTGCACCTTGCGCACCAGTGTCAGGATGGCGTTCTGGCGGCGCTGGCGTTCGTTGAGCCAGATCGTGTTGTCGAGCGGGCGGGCATCCGATGCCTTGCGCAGCTGCACTTCCTGCTCGGTGCTAAAGCGGCCGAACCACAGCTCGAACTGTTCCATCGATTTCTTGTAGCGGAATTTTTGCTGGTCTTCGCGGTCGCCCTTCATGTTCTTCTTGCGGAAGTCGTCGAGGTTGGAGGCGAATTTCTTTTCCAGTTTGTCGATCTGTTCCGGTTGCAGCGAGCGCGCCAGGTCGGCCAGCTCGGGCTTGGCTTGCAGCAGCAGGCGCTGGGTGCGTTTCTTGATTTCATCAAAATCACCGAGCAGGTCGGCCGAGGTGGGATTGCCCGCCAGCTGGCGCTGGCCCGTTTGCAGGATCTGGATGTAATCCTCGAGCTGGGTCTTGCGGTGCCACTGGAACAGTTTGTCGATATCTTTCTTGACCCAGTCCTTCTGGTCGGAATTGAGATCGACATAGCCGTCGAGCCACCAGTACAGCAAGGTATCGCCGTTGTTGTAAGCCAGGCGCAGCGAGCTGCACGCGGCCAGCAGGCCGATGACAGTGATCAGGAAAAGGCGGCGCAGCGTCTGGCTGGCGCTGGAGGGCATGTTAGACTTTTGCATTAACTTACTCTCTCTAAGTGATACTTATGAATGTCGTGATTTTGGCTGCCGGTATGGGCAAGCGCATGCAGTCGGCCTTGCCGAAAGTGTTGCATCCACTGGCTGGAAAGCCGCTGCTCGCCCATGTGCTCGACACGGCGCGCAGCCTGGCTACCGCAGGTGCTTCGTCCAGAGTATGCGTGATTTATGGACATGGCGGCGCAGCCGTGCTGGAGCTGCTGGCAAAGCAGCCGCACCCAGTCTCCACCGCGCAGCAGGAACAGCAGCTGGGCACCGGCCACGCCGTCATGCAAGCGCTGCCCGAGCTCGACGACAATACCCCTACCGTGATCCTGTACGGCGACGTGCCGTTGACCACCACCGCCTCGCTGCAGGCGCTGATCGATGCGGCCGGCAACGACAAGCTGGGCATTCTGACCGTGGTGCAGGACGACCCGACCGGCCTCGGCCGCATCGTCCGTGACCATGGCCAGATTGTGCGCATCGTCGAGCAAAAAGATGCCAACGAGGCCGAACTCGCGATCAAGGAGATTAACAGCGGCATCCTGGTGGTGCCCACGGTGCACCTGAAAAAGTGGCTGGGACAACTGAAGAATGACAACGCCCAGGGCGAGTACTACCTGACCGACATCGTCGCCATGGCCGTGGCCGATGGCGTGCCGGTGGTGTCGGCGCAGCCGGCGGCGCAGTGGGAAGTGGCGGGCGTCAACAGCAAGGTGCAACTGGCCGAACTGGAACGCATCCACCAGCGCAATATCGCCAACCGACTGCTCGAGCAGGGCGTCACCGTGATGGACCCGCAGCGCATTGACGTGCGTGGCGAACTGGTTTGCGGACGCGATGTGACCATCGACGTCGGCTGCGTGTTCGAAGGCAAGGTGGAAATCGCCGACGGCGTCCACATCGGCGCCCACAACGTGATCGTCAACAGTCGCATCCTGGCCGGCGCCAGGATCAAGCCGTTCTGCCATATCGAGGAAGCGGTGGTAGGCGAAGTGTCGATCATCGGCCCGTACGCACGCCTGCGCCCCGGTACCGTGCTCGCTGAAGACGTCCACGTCGGCAACTTTGTTGAAATCAAGAACGGCCAGGTGGCTGCGCACAGCAAGGCCAACCACCTGGCCTATATCGGCGACGCCACCATCGGCTCGCGCGTCAACATCGGGGCCGGCGTCATCACCTGCAACTACGACGGCGCCAACAAGTTCCGCACCGTGATCGAAGACGACGCCTTTGTCGGCAGCGACAGCCAGCTGGTGGCGCCGGTCACCGTGGGCCAGGGCGCCACCATCGGCGCCGGCACCACGCTGACCAAGGACGCGCCGGCCGGCAAGCTGACCGTCTCGCGCGCGCGCCAGGTGACCATCGAAAACTGGACCCGTCCGGTAAAAATCAAGAAGTGATCGCTACGCGCGCCGGGTCCCGGGCGCGCCTCCCCTCTATTGTGGATAACCCTGTGAACAGCTGGTGCGCAAGCAGTGCATAGCTGGTGGATATCTGCGTACGATCGAAAAACCACAGAGATCGAGCCGATTACCTTTTGAGGTTTTGAGTGACTTCCGGTATTTGTGGATAACCCTGTGCGCAAACTGCGGAACAACCATTGAATAAGCATGGGATAACCATGAATAACGCGCTTTCCTGATTGTATACCGTGTAGCGGCCTGTGGGCAACTTTGTGGAGAAGTCCGGTACAGCACGTGCACAAGCGGTGGAAAACTGCCAGATTGTTGTTTTCACTATAGTGCTATGATGATAGAATGAGAATCATTCGCATCGAAGTATTGTTCCATTTCGCCGGCGTCCTTGCCGGCTGCGCAGCAAGCCCCTTCCCTCCGCGCGAAGCCGCCAGCTAGTCCTTTGAAAACCATTGCCCAGGCTCACATCCGAGCCAGGCCCGGGCACGCTTGTGCCCCACCGCAAGGAAGCTTATGTACCTATCGTTACGCCCTACCGCCATCCACGTGGCGGTAATCATGGCCACGGCTGCTGTCGCGCAAGCAGCGTCGGCCCAGTCCGGCCCAGCCGACCAGCCCGCGCAACTGGGCCAGGTGACGGTCAAGAGCGACACGCTCGGCAGTGTCACCGATGGCTCCGATGCGTACACGACCGGCGCCATGCGCACGGCCACCCGCATGGACATGTCGATCCGCGACACGCCGCAGTCGGTCAGCGTGGTCACGCGCGCCATGATCGACGACCTGGGCGCGGTGCGCCTCGACGAAGTGCTGACCCAGACCCCGGGCATCACGGTCGGCCAGATGGACAGCGAACGTACCAGCTTTTATGCACGCGGCTTTTCCATCACCAACATCCAGGTCGACGGCATGGCCATGGGCGGCAATGCGCCGCTGCAGGACACCATCCTCTACGACCGCATCGAGGTGGTGCGCGGCGCCAGCGGCCTGATGGGTGGCACCGGCGACCCGTCGGCCACCATCAACCTGGTGCGCAAGCGTCCGGGCCGCACCTTGAAAGCCAGCGCCAGGGCGGTGCTGGGCCGCTGGGACGACCGCCGGGCCGAAATCGACGTGAGCGCACCATTGAACGCCGACGGCAGCGTGCGCGGCCGTACCGCCATGGCCTACCAGGACCGCGACTCGTATTACGATATGTACCACGAGCGCAAAACTGTCGGCATGGCCATCGTCGAAGCGGACCTGGGCCCCGCCACCCTGCTGACCGCCGGCGTCACCTTCCAGCACAACAATCCCACCGGCGCCACGTGGGGCGCGGTGCCCTACTGGAACGCCGATGGCAGCCTGGCCAACCTGCCGCGCAATTTTTCGCTGTCCACGCCGTGGAGCACCTGGCGCAACCGCGAGCAAAGCGCGTTCACGTCGCTCGAGCACCGCTTCGGCAACGGCTGGAAGGTACACCTCGGCTATACCCGCACCGACAGCCGCAACCACACCACCGTCGCCTACGGCGGCGCCGGCTATCCCGATCCCGCCACCGGCACCGGCATGCGCCTGTGGACCGGGGTGTGGGGTGAAGGCAAGAATATCGACGACAACCTCGACCTGTACGCCACCGGTCCGTTCAGCCTGCTGGGCCGGCGCCACGTGCTGATCGCCGGCTGGAATGGCTCACGCTCGGTGAGCCACAGCCAGGGGGGCGCGCCGACCATCGCGTACCCGCCGCAGATTCCCGACTACCGCAGCTGGACCGGCAATATCCCCATGCCCACCTTTACGCCCGATGGCTCGCACACCGAAACCGAGGTACGCCAGGGCGGCGCCTACCTGGCGGGACGCTTCAGCCTGGCCGATCCGTTCACCGTGGTACTCGGCGGTCGCCTGAGCAACTATCGCACCGAGGAAGGGGCATGGGACACTTCAGGCCGGCTGATCGGCTACGACAACCTGCGCAAGACCAAGAAAGAATTCACGCCCTACGTGGGCGCGGTGCTGGACCTGAGCGACGCACTGTCGGCCTATGCCAGCTACACCTCGCTGTTCAGCCCGCAGTCGGCCCGGGACCGCAATAACCAGTTGCTCGATCCCGAGACCGGCACCAATGCCGAGCTTGGCATCAAAGGTGAATTTTTCGACCAGCGGCTCAATGCCTCGGCTGCCGTGTTCCGCACGCTCAAGAAGAACCTGGCGGTGCTCGATACGACCGTTCCCGCCGGCTTCAAGCTCCCCAACGGCAACAGCGCCTACACTGCCAATGGCGACGGCATCACCGCCCGCGGCATCGAATTCGAGGTGGCGGGCCAGGTGAGCAAGTCGTGGAACGTCAGCGCCGGCTACACCTTGCTGCGTGTCAAAGATGTCGATGGCGCGCGCGCCGAGCCCAACCAGCCGCGCCACCTGCTGCGCCTGTCCACTGCCTATCGCCTCGACGATGTGTTACCGGGCTTGAAAGTGGGCGGTGGCGTGACTGCGCAAAGCGCCACCTACGGCGTGACCTGGTACGGCCAGCCGGTCACCGGCGACCGCAACGCGCGCATCAGCCAGGGCGGCTACGCGCTGGTGAATGCCATGGCGTCTTACGAGATCAACCGCCAGCTGGGCGTGCAACTGAACATCTCGAATCTTGCCGACCGCAAGTACTACCGCAACGTGGGCTTTTACGACAGCGTGTTCTGGGGCGAACCGCGCAATGTGCGGCTTGCGCTGTCCGCAAGGTTTTAATCAGCCTGTGGATATCCCTGTGGGCAAGCCTGTCAACAAGCTGGTGAGAACCACGGGGATAACCGCATGGATAAGCCGGTGCAAAACCGCTGGAAAAGCCGGGGAAAACCTCTGTATAAGCGGTGCAAAAACTGTGGATTACACCGCCACCCGGGTCTCGAACTTGCTGCGAAACGTCGAGAAATACGCCTTCACGTTGCGCACATTGGCGTGCGCAGCAAACAGGCGGTGCGCCAGCGCGTGGTAGGCCGGCATGTCGGTCACCTGCACGATCAGCACGAAATCGGGCCCCGGTGCCACCCGGTAGCATTGCAGCACCGCCGGCTCGGTCGCCACCAGGGTTTCGAACTCGGCCATGCGCTCGGCCGCCTGCACGTCTAGCGAGATTTCCACGATCACCGTCAGGCTGGGGCCGATCTTGGCCGGATCGACCAGCGCCACCCGGCGCGTGATGACACCGGTGTCGGTCAGGTGCTTGACCCGCCGCAAACAGGTGGGCGGCGACACGTGCACCGCTTGCGCCAGCTCGCTATTGGTCTGTGCAGCATCAAGTTGCAGGGCAGTGAGAATGCGACGATCGATGTCATCCATAAAATTAACGGCGATAAAATGAAATAATATTTCATGGTATCACGGTCGTGAAATAATATTTCGTTTGAGCTCATAATGAGAAAGCATATTTCATCCAGTCTCCTCTAGGATGATTCCCTCACCTAATTGAAGAGGTTCCCCATGTGCGGCATCGTCGGCGCGGTAGCGCAACGTAACATCACCCCGATCCTGATCGAAGGATTGAAGCGCCTCGAATACCGTGGCTACGATTCCTGCGGCGTGGCGCTGCACGTCGATGGCCAGTTGCAGCGCTCGCGCAGCACGTCGCGCGTGGCCGACCTGGAACAGCAGATCGAGCACACCCACCTGCACGGCTTCACCGGCATCGCCCACACGCGCTGGGCCACCCACGGTGCACCGGCCACGCATAATGCCCACCCGCACTTTTCGCCATCGGCCGACGTCGCGCGCATTGCGCTGGTCCACAACGGCATCATCGAAAACCACGACGAGCTGCGCGCCGAACTGACCGCGCTCGGCTACGTGTTCCAGAGCCAGACCGATACCGAAGTGATCGCCCACCTGGTCGATCACCTTTATAACGGCGACCTGTTCGAAACCGTGCAACAAGCCGTCAAGCGCCTGACCGGCGCCTACGCCATTGCCGTGTTCGCTCGCGAAGAACCGCACCGCGTGGTGGCCGCGCGCCAGGGCTCGCCGCTGATCGTGGGCCTGGGCCAGGGCGAGAATTTTGTCGCGTCCGACGCCATGGCGCTGGCTGGCACCACCGACCAGATCATCTACCTCGAAGAGGGCGATGTGGTCGACCTGCAACTGGGCCGCACCTGGATCGTCGACGTCAACGGCAAGCCGGTCCAGCGCGACGTCAAGACCGTGCACGCCCACACCGGCGCGGCCGACCTGGGACCGTATCGCCACTACATGCAGAAGGAAATCTTCGAGCAGCCGCGCGTGATCGGCGACACCCTGGAAGGCGTGATGGCCGTAATGCCCGAGCTGTTCGGCGACGGCGCCCACGCCGTCTTCAAGCAGATCGACCGCGTGCTGATCCTGGCCTGCGGCACCAGCTACTACTCGGGTCTGACCGCCAAGTACTGGATCGAATCGGTCGCCAAAATCCCGGTCAACGTCGAAATCGCCAGCGAATACCGCTACCGCGACAGCGTGCCGCACCCGAACACGCTGGTGGTGACCATCTCGCAAAGCGGCGAAACTGCCGACACCCTGGCCGCGCTCAAGCACGCGCGCAGCCTGGGCATGGAACACACGCTCACCATTTGCAACGTGGCCACCAGCGCCATGGTGCGCGAATGCAAACTGGCCTACATCACGCGCGCCGGCGTGGAAGTGGGCGTGGCGTCCACCAAGGCCTTTACCACCCAGCTGGCCGGCCTGTTCCTGCTTACGCTCACATTGGCGCAAGTCAATGGCCGCCTCTCCGACGAACAGGAAGCGCAGCACTTGAAAGCCATGCGCCACCTGCCGGTAGCAATCGCCTCGGTGCTGGCGCTGGAACCCTTGATCATGGCCTGGGCCGAAGACTTCGCCCGCAAGGAAAACGCCCTGTTCCTGGGCCGTGGCATGCACTACCCGATCGCGCTCGAAGGGGCGTTGAAACTGAAAGAGATTTCGTACATCCACGCCGAAGCGTATCCGGCCGGTGAATTGAAACACGGCCCGCTGGCGCTGGTGACCGAGGAAATGCCGGTGGTCACCGTGGCGCCAAACGATGCCCTGATCGAAAAACTCAAATCGAATATGCAGGAAGTGCGCGCCCGTGGCGGCCAGCTGTACGTGTTCGCCGACGTCGATTCACGCATCACGCCGGGCGAAGGCGTCCACGTGATCCGCTTGCCCGAGCACTACGGTTTGCTGTCGCCGATTCTGCACGTGGTGTCGCTGCAGCTGCTGGCGTATCACACGGCGCTGGCAAGAGGGACGGATGTGGACAAGCCGAGGAATCTGGCGAAGTCGGTGACGGTGGAGTAAGCGGGCGGGGTACTCGGGCGGTTATTCGTGCAGTAGCACGATCCGAGCCTGATGCCCGGCAAGCGCTACCCCACTCACCGGCGCTCGGCCTTGCCATAGCGCCCCTCGACACCACCACGCGCCCAATCGGCCATGAGATCGTAGAACCCGGCGGCGATGCGCGTGTGCTTGCGCGACAGGTCCGCCGCCTGGACGTAATTCCACATGCCATGTTCGGTATCGGGGAAGATATAGATGGAGATGTCTTTGCCCTGTTTGCGCAATGCGGACAGGCGCTCGAGGGTCAGCGCAATCGGCGCCTGCCGGTCTTCGCCGGCAAACGCCCACAGTTGCGGAACATCGATCCCGGCCAGGATCCGCACCGGTGCGAGCGACCAGTCCACGCCCAGTTTGTCGAGGTGCGGTATCCCCCGGTTGCGCAGATCGTCGACTGACATCCCCAGCACCACGCCCGTGTAGCCGCCCTTGATGCGCGCAAACCAGGGCTCCTTGCCGAACCGGGCTTGCGCTGCCGCAAGTTCATCGAGGCCATCCTTGTAGCCCGATTTCACCAGCCTGGCAGTCGTGTCGCTCAGCATGCGTCCCTTGGCGACCACGTCCTCACCCAAGCCGCGCTCGCGCAGCTCGAGGCTGACCTGGGCGGCATCCTGCTCGGCGATATCGACCGCCAGGCCATAGCCGATGCCGATGAACTCTGCCTTGGCGCGTACCGCCGCCAGCGGCGCCACCCAACCTCCCTGGCTCAGGCCGAACAGGCCGAAGCGGCCGTAGCCGCCGTACTGGTCTCGCGCCAGCCGCTTGGCTTCCTGCGCTGCCGCCACCAGGTCGTTGCCCAATTGCGGTAAATTCTGCGTGTACGCGCCCTTGGACAATCCGGTGCCGCGCTTGTCATAGACGAAAACAGCAATGCCCCGGCCCACCATCTGATACGGGTCGCGCGCCCGGTCTATCCAGCCGCCCTCTTCGGAACCGTGTGCAATCACGACCAGGGGTGTGTGCGCGTCCGCACCCGGCGGCGCCATCAAACGTCCAGCCAGCATCACGCCATCCGATACGAACACCGTATTGGTTTCGGCGACGGCAACCTTGGCCCAGTTCTCCTGCCCCCGAACCCGCACCGCGCCCGCGCCGCATGCGACCACAGCACTGGCATCGTTGGCATTGCCGACGGTGCCGTCGCTGAAGCTGTAGTCGTATCCTTTGTTGCTCCTGGTGATGGCGATGAAGCTGGCGCCGTCCTTCCGGAAAATGCCCGTCTCGCACGCAGCGGCAACCGGGGCCATGGACGCGGCGCCTTCCGGTCCGGACGGGGCGGCGCGGGCCATGGCGGTGCAGCCGATGGTCAGCGCGGCGACGGCAAGTGCGCACGGAAAAGACAGTCTCATAACATTCCATTCTGATCGACGGGAGCGCCAGGCACGACGCGGACTTGCCGAGTGTACATGAGCAGACTGGGCTCGAGCTACGGCGCCCTTCGCGGGTGGGGCCGCGTTGGCGGCATCCTGGTCGCATTCCATGACCCGATGACGACAGTTCGTCGCCTGGTCGAGACCTCGGTGGTGCAGATGGTTACACTGTCTGAACTTTCACAGTTCGCAGCGTCTGACGTCTGTCGATGTCGCGACAGTCTGAAGCGAATAAGCTAAACTGGTCGTATTGACCGCATCGAGTAAGGAGGTGTGCAATGAGCACGTTAATGAAAGAAGTGGGCGCTGACGACTGTGAACCCATCGCACCGGCGCCGACGCTGAATTCTCCTGACCCCTTGGTTGCAGCCCGCGAAAGGCGTTTTCTTGCCTTGCGGGCTGCTGAAGGGCTGTGGAAAGACCGTACCGATATACCGAAAGATGGTGTTGAGGCCCAGGAACAACTGAGGTCTGAATGGCATTGATCCTCTTCGATACCAATATCTTTATCGACATGCTCGGTGGCTGCAAACAGGCAACCATTGAGCTTTCCAGTTACGATTTTCCCGCTATTAGCGCCATCACCTACATGGAGCTGCGCGCTGGTCAGAAGTTGCGTCCGCACGAGGCGCCGATTCTTGACGTGGTGCTGGCAGAATTCCAGGTCATCCAGATCGACCAGATGGTGATGGAGCACGCCATCGAGATTCGCGGTAGCAGTCTGGTCACAGGCCCGAAAGTCAACTTGCCCGACGCGATCATAGGAGCCACCGCCGCCGCCTACAAAATTCCCATCGTCACGCGTAACCCAAAGGACTTCCGGTGGGAGGGCATTGACGTTCACATCCCGTACGACTATGACTCCACGAACGGAATAGTGACGAACATTCGACCGAATTTCACCGCCTTCAAATCGAAGCCGACGCTTACACGCCTGAAATAACTCTCGCCGGTGAGTCTGCGCGCATACCGCATGCGTCCCCACACAGTAAGCGGTCGCCGCACCGAGGTCCAGTCGCATGCGCCAACCCGTGCATACGCTGCGGTCGGTGGGTGAAAACTGAAGCCGCTGCCGGCCGACGTGGGTAATTACTCCGGAATCGGCTTGGTCACCAAAAACAAATACGACATCGCCCCCATGAACGCAATCCCCGCCCCCGCAAGCAGCGCCGGCACGAACGACCAGGTTTGCGCGATGTAGCCGGTGAGGATAGGCGCCAGCGCACCACCGAGGAACCCACCGAAATTTTGCAGCGCACCGAGCGAGGCCACCCGGCTGGGTGGCGCCGCCACGGTGGCCAGCGACCACGCGCACGCCGACGAGGCGTTGGCCAGGAAAATCACGATCGAGATGCACGCCACCGCGACGACATTGCTGTCCACCAGCGCCGCCGGAATGGTAAACACCACCATGCCCAGGGTGGCCACCACCACCGCGTTGCGCCGGACCGTGACCGGCGACGCTGCCGCGCGCGCCACCCGGTCCGACGCCCAGCCGGCGATCAGTGCGCCGGCAAAGCCGCACATGAACGGTACCGACGCTGCCAGTCCCGCATAGGCCAGGTCCATGTGGCGCTCGGTGCGCAGGTAGCCGGGCAGCCAGCTCAGGTAGACCCAGTTCAGGTACACCGAGCCGAAGAAGCCGAGCATCATGCCCCAGGTCACGCGGTAGCGGAACAGCGCCAGCCACGAGGCAAAGCCGGCCTTGGGCGCCGCAGTGCTTACCTCCTCCACTTCGAGATAGTCCTTTTCCTCGGCCGTCATGTCCGCGCGCACCGGGTCGCGGTACAGCGCCACCCACACCACGGCCGCCACCAGGCCCATGGCGCCGGTGATGAAGAAGGCCCAGTGCCAGCTGGTGGCAATGATCAATGGCGCGAGCACCAGCGGCGCCAGCGCCACGCCCAGCGGCGAGGCCGAGTTGTAGATGCCGGTGGGCGTGCCACGCGCGCGCGCCGGGAACCAGTTGCTCACCACGCGCGCCGCTGCCGGAAACTGCGGCGCCTCGCCAATGCCGAGCGCAATGCGCGCCAGCACGAAGTAGCCGAACGTGGCCGCAAATCCACCGGCCGCCTGCGCCAGCGACCACACCACCAGGCCGCCGCCGAGCAGCCAGCGCGGCCCGACCTTGTCCACCAGCGCGCCCACCGGCAACTGGCACAGCGCGTAGCTCCACGAGAACGCCGACAGCAGCAGCCCCATCTGCCCCAGCGACAGGCCCAGGTCGGCGCGGATGTATTCGTTGGCGACCGCCAGCGTGGCGCGGTCGAGGTAGTTGATCACGCCGCAGACGACCAGCAGCACCAGCGAGAGCTGCTGGCGGCGCAGGATGCGGGTGGGGGTCTCGTTATAAGTTTTTTTCATGGGGTGCGAGTATAGCCGTAGCGCGGCAGCGCGGTGCCGACGCCGTTAGCTCGCGCACAGACCCCCCGCCCCAAACCCGTATGCTCAATCTTTTGACCCACCCCACAGGAGATCCCACATGGGCATGCTGAGCAACATCTTCCACAAAATCTTCCCGGCCTCGCACCCGGCCATCGCCCAGGCGCCGCAAGGCACCACGGTGCCGGCGCCCGCCAACCCGGCCGCAGTGCCGGCCGCACCTGCAGCATCGAACGTGCCTGCGGCAGACACCACCGCAGCGCCCGCTAGCGTGCACCTGTCCGAGGTGGACGTGGCGTCCATCCTCAACGGCAAGGCGCAGCAAGCCGGGCAGCCGCTCAACTGGCGTACCTCGATCGTCGACCTGCTGAAGCTGCTGGACCTCGACAGCAGCCTGCAGGCGCGCAAGGACCTGGCGCAGGAGCTGCATTACAGCGGCGACACCGGCGACTCGGCCGCCATGAACATCTGGCTGCACCGCCAGGTGATGAACAAGCTGGCCGAAAACGGCGGCAAGGTGCCGGCCGATCTGAAGGACTGATCGTCGTTTCAAAAATCGCATGACCTAACGCGAAATGCTTCGTTCCTGGCCGTGCCGATAACATTTATTCTTTGCGGATCTCGTGTCCGCAAGGAATACCATGTCTCGCCCTGCCCGCCTGCTGCGCACCGCGCAACGAACCCTGATCGCTGTCTCCGTCACCAGCGCCGTGATGCTCGCTGGCTGCGCCGAATCGGCCAAGGAACCCTTGTCCTCCGCAGCCCCAAGCGCGGCTGGCAAAAAACCCAACATCCTGTACATCATGGCCGACGACCTCGGCTATTCGGACATCGGCGCCTTCGGCGGCGAGATCGACACGCCCAACCTGGACGCGCTGGTCAAACAAGGCCGCCTGCTCACCAACCATCACACCGGCACCGTCTGCGCCATCACGCGTGCGATGCTGGTGTCCGGCACCGACCACCACCTGGTGGGCGAAGGCCACATGGGCGCACCCAACGACGAGCGGCGCGGCCTGCCCGGCTACGAGGGCTTCCTCAACGAGAGCTCGCTATCGTTCGTGCAGCTGCTGCGCGACGCCGGCTACCACACGTATATGGCCGGCAAATGGCACTTGGGTTCCGCCATTGCCGGCGGCGCCGTCACCACCGCCGGCAAGACGCCCGACCAGTGGGGCTTCGAGCACAGCTACGCGCTGCTGGCGGGCGCCGCCGCCAACCACTATGCGCACGAGCGCGAAGGCTCGACCAACTACACCGAAGACGGCAAGTTCGTCCAGCCGGGCCAACCGGGCCAGCCCGGCGGCGTGGGCGGTGAGCCGTTCTATTCGACCGACTTTTATACCAAACGCCTGATCTCCTACATCGACCGCAACAAGGCCGACGGCAAGCCGTTCTTCGCTTATGCCGCCTACACGTCGCCGCACTGGCCGCTGCAAGTATCGGAGCCGTGGCTGTCGAAGTACAAGGGCAAGTACGATGCCGGCTACGAGGCCGTGCGCGACGCGCGCATCGCCCGCCAGAAACAGCTCGGTATCATCCCCGCCGACTTCACCCCGTACGCGGGCGCGCCGGACACCACCGCGCGCAGCCCGGCCACGGCCGGCTTCAATACGGCCACTGCAAAGTACATCAACGCCAACAACGGCATGGCGCAGGGCTATACCGATTACGGCCCCGGCAAGGTCAACAAGAAGTGGACCAGCCTCACCGCGCTGGAAAAGAAGGCGCAGGCGCGCTACATGGAAATCTACGCCGGCATGGTCGATAACCTCGACCACAACATCGGCCTGCTGATCCAGCATTTGAAGGACATCGGCGAATACGACAACACCTACATCATGTTTCAGTCCGATAACGGCGCCGAGGGCTGGCCGATCGACAGCGGCGCCGATCCCCGCCTCACCGACGAAGCCAACGCCACCGAACCGGTGTACGCCACGCTGGGCACCGACAACGGCGCCCAGGCCGCCCGCCGGCTGCAATACGGCCTGCGCTGGGCCGAGGTGAGCGCCACGCCGTTTCGCCTGACCAAGGGCTATGCCGGCGAGGGCAGCGTGGCCACGCCGCTGATCGTGCGCCTGCCGGGCCAGAGCGCGCGGCTGCCCAACCTCAATGCGCTCACCCACGTTACCGACAACACCGCCACTTTCCTGGCGCTGGCCGGCGTGACGCCGCCTACCCAGGCCGCGCCACCGGCGGTCGATGCGGCCGGCGTCGATCGCAACCGCGGCAAGGTGGTGTACAACGGCCGCAATGTCTATCCGGTCACCGGCAAGTCGCTGCTGCCGCTGCTCGAAGGCGGCGCCGCCAGCGTGCGCACCGGGCCGCTGGGGCACGAGTCGTACGGCCGCGCCTACCTGATCAGCGCCGACGGCAAGTGGAAGGCGCTGTGGAACGAACCACCGGTGGGTCCGCTCGACGGCCGCTGGCAACTGTACGACCTGACCCGCGATCGCGGTGAGACCACCGACGTCGCCGCGCAAAACCAGGCGCTGACCAACACCATGGTCGGGGAATGGCAGCAATTCATGCAGCGCGTGGGCGGCGTGGAACCATTGAAGCCGCAGGGTTATTACTGATGGGCGTGGCGTTGCGCGTGCGGGGCTGGCGCCTGGTGTTGCTGGTGCTGGCGATCGTGGCGGTGCTGCTGGCGCGGGACTGGCATGCCAGCGCCAGCACGGGCAACGGCAACAGTATCGGCAATAGCACCGCTGATGGTGCCGGCACCAGTCAAGGTGACGCCATCGGCGCCGGCCACGCGCTGGCCGCGGCATCGACGAGCAGGCTCGGCAGCGAACCAGCGTGCGCTGCCTACAGCGGTCTGCCCGCCGGCTGGGGCAGCGATCCGCACGCCGGCATGGTGCGCGTGGACGGCGGCAGTTTTATCTTCGGCAGCGAGCACGGTTACCCGGACGAGCGGCCTGCGCAAGCCGGCGCCACCCGCGTTGCGGGCTTCTGGATCGACCGCACGGAAGTGACGCAAGCGCAGTTCGCCGCCTTTGTGGCCGCTACCGGCTATGTGACGCAAGCGGAGCGCCAGGGCGCCGGCGTGGTGTTCCACGTCCCCACGGCAGAAGAGTTGCAACAACGCCCGTACGCGTGGTGGACGCTGGAAAAAGGCGCGCAATGGCGCACGGTGCAAGCTGGCGCATCGGCGTCAACATCAGCGCCAGCTTCTGCCTCAATGTCATCGCCAGCGCCAGCATCTGCTATGGCATCGGCGGCATCGGCGGCACCGGCCGCGTCGGCAAACGTCAACGCCAGCGGCTTCCATCTGCCGGTCACCCTGGTCACGCAGGCCGACGCGCTGGCCTACGCCCGCTGGCTGGGCCGCGACCTGCCCACCGAGGCCGAATGGGAGTACGCCGGCAAGGCCGGCCGCAGCGATGCGCAGCTCGACACGGCGCCCGCCGACGCCGCAGGCAAGCCTGCCGCCAACTACTGGCAAGGCGCGTTCCCGCAACTCGACGTGGCCGCAGACGGCCATGCCGGCGTCGCCCCGGTGGGCTGCTACGCGCCCAACGGCTTCGGCCTGCACGACATGATCGGCAATGTCTGGGAGTGGACCCGGGACCCCTATACCGGTCCCCGTCAGCCGCACGCCAATGGCGACACCGCCGTGGCGGCCGGCCGCCCTGCCAACCCCGTCAGCCCCGCCAACGCCGCGATGGTGATCAAGGGCGGCTCCTTCCTGTGCGCGCCCGATTACTGCGTGCGTTACCGCGCCTCGGCCCGCGAGTCGCAGGAGCGCGACCTGGCAGCGGCGCACATCGGCTTTCGCACGGTGCGCCGCAATTGATACTTACTGGCCCGGCAGCGGTGCGTGTGGCGACACCAGCCCCTGCTCCCGCAAAGCCTGCCAGAACGCCGCCGGCACCACCTGGCGCAGCGCCGCCTGGTCTTCCAGCAGCCGCTCGGGACGGCTGGCGCCGGGGATTACGCTGGCCACCGCCGGGTGGGCCAGTGAGAACTGCAAGGCGGCGGCCTTGATGCCGATGCCGTGCTCAGTGGCAAGCGCAGTCAGGCGCGCCACTTTCTCGACGATGGCAGGCGGCGCCTTGGCGTATTCGAAATGCGTGCCGCCGGCCAGGATGCCCGAGCTGTACGGACCGCCGACCACGATGTCCACCTGTTGCGCGGCGGCGGCCGGCATCAGGCGTTGCAGCGCGCGGTCGTGATCGAGCAGCGTGTAGCGGCCGGCCAGCAGGAAGGCGTCCGGCTTCGGTTCGTCGAGGTCGAGCGTGAGTTCGAGCGGCTCCACGCGGTTCACGCCCAGCCCCCAGCCCTTGATCACGCCTTCGTTGCGCAGGCGGTCCAGCACGCGGAAGGCGCCGGTGCGGGCGATTTCGTATTGCGCCAGCCATTCGTCGCCAAAGAAATCCTGCGCCACGTCGTGCACCCAGACGATGTCGAGGCGGTCGGTCTTGAGGCGCAGCAGGCTCGCCTCGATTGAGCGCAGCGTGGCGTCGGCGCTGTAGTCGTTGACGATCTTGTTTTTCAGGCCGAATTCGAACAAGCCCCCCTTTTCTCCCATGTCGCGCGCTGCCGGGTCTTCCAGTTCGTCGAGGATGACGCGGCCGACCTTGGTGCTCAACACGTATTCGTCCCGCGGGCGGCGGGCCAGCGCTTCGCCCAGGCGGATCTCGGCCAGGCCGGCGCCGTACAGCGGCGCGGTGTCAAAAAAACGGATGCCCTGGTCCCAGGCCGCATCGACGGTGGCGATCGCCTCGGCCGGGGGAATGTCGCGGTACATATTGCCCAGCGGAGCGGTGCCGAAGCCGAGTTTGCCTTGCAGGTGTTGACGGATGCTCATGGGGTTCTCCTTGGTGGATGAATCAATGAGACCAGTGTAGTTTGACTTTTACAGACCGTCCAAGACATAATTTGCACATCTTAAGTCCCTTCAGGTCTGACATGCTCGATATCCGCCAGCTGCAATACTTCGTCGCCGTGGCCGAGGAAGAACACGTGGGGCGCGCTGCCGAGCGCCTGCACATTTCGCAATCGCCGCTGAGCCGGCAGATCGCCCAGCTCGAGGAAAAGCTCGGCCTGACCCTGTTCGAGCGCAGCCAACAGCGCATTCGCCTTACCCGCGACGGCCGCACGTTTCTTACCGAAACGCGCGCCTTCCTGGTCCACGCCACGCGCCTGGAAGCGATGGCGCGCCGCCTGGGCCGGGGCGACGAGGGCGGGCTGTGCATCGGCTACATCGACAACGCCATGCACGCCGGCGTGCTGCCCGACGGCCTGCGCACGCTGCGCGGCGAACGCCCGCAGGTGCACGTGGCGTTGTACAACATGCACTCGGCCGAGCAGATCGAGGGCCTGCGCCAGCGCAGTCTCGATATTGCCCTGTTATGCGAGCCGCCGGCGCCCGATGATGCCGACCTCGATAGTGCGCTGGTACGTCGCGATCCGATGCTGCTGGCGCTGCCCGACGGCCACCCGCTGGCCGCGCTGCCGGCACTGGCGCCAGCCGACCTGGCGGCGCAAGACTGGATCCTGGTGCGCCACAAGGACACCGCACGCCAGCACGACAACTTCATCGCCGAGTGCGCGCGGGCTGGTTTTACTCCACGCGTACGGATGGAGGCGACCGAGCCGCTGACGGCGCTGGGACTGGTGGGGGCGGGACTGGGCATCGCCATGGTGCAGCAGGGCTTGCGGCACCAGGCGCCGCCGGGCGTGGTGCTGCGCGAGCTGCCGTGGTTCAGCTACCGCACGCCATTGTGGGCGGCCTGGCACCGCATCAACCTGCGCCCGCTGGTGGGAGATTTCCGGGCCATGCTGCTCGCCGGCGCCAACGCCAGCGCCGACAGCGGGCAGAGCGTCATGTCCGCGCCGCAGCCAGCCTGACAATCGCCGCCGCCAGCGCATCGACATCTTCCACGCGCGTGTACAGGTGCGGCGTCACCCGCACGATCGATTCCGTCCCCAGCTGGCGCACCACGGTAAATATCCGGTGCTCTTCCATCAATCGCTGCGCCACATCCGCCGCTGCCATCCCCTCGATGCCGAACGCGCCGAGAGCACAGTGGCGCGCCGGATCGGTGGGCGTGTACAGGCGCACGCCGGGTACGTGGCGCACCGCGTCCATCCAGCGCCGCGCCAGCCAGCGCAGGCGCGCCTCCTTGTTGGCCGTGCCGATCCGGGCGTGGAAGGCCAGCGCATCCTCGATCGCCATGATCGGCGCCGGCGGCACCGCGCCGAAGTGACCGAGCTTGTCGATATCGGCGGCGGCGTGGGTACTGTCCGCATAGAACGGCGCGAGGTCGGCGATGCGCTCGCGCGCGACGTACAGCAGTCCCGTGCCCAGCGGCGCCCCCACCCACTTGTGCAGGTTGAACACGACGAATTGCGCGCCCAGCTGCGGCACCCGGTAGTCGAGCTGCGCCAGCGAATGGGCGGCGTCGATGATCACGTCGATGCCGCGTGCGCGCGCCATCGCCGCAATCGCCGCCACCGGCATGATCTGGCCGGTGCGGTGCACGATGTGGGTCAGCAGCAGCACCCGCGTGCGCGCCGTGATGGCAGCCGCGTAGGCCGCCACGATCTCGGCGTCGCTGACGGGATCGCGCGGAGCGTCGACCACCAGCGGCACCACGCCGCGCCGCGCCGCCAGGGCGGCGACGATATCGAGCGCGCTGTCGTAGTCGTGGTGGGCGTACACGATCGCGTCGCCGGGCGCGAACGGGTAGCCCTGCAAGACGATGTTGAGCGACTCCACGGCGCTGCGCGTGATCAGCAGCTCCGCCGCATCGACGCCGGTGAAGGCTGCCAGCGCCTGGCGTACCTGTGCCAGGCGTTGCGGCCAGCGCTGGCGCAGGAAATAACTGTTCTCGGCATCGACCTCGTCCTGGTAGCGGCGCAAGGCGGCGCGGACCGGGTTGGCGGGCATGCCGAAGTAGCCGTTTTCCAGGTTGATGAAATCGGGCGAGGGCGCGTACTGTGCGCGGATAGCGTCCCAGAACGCGGTGTCGTCGGCAGCGACGCTGGTGATCGGTGGTGGCACTGTGGACTCCCATGGCAAGCCGCAGCGGGCGGCGTTGCCAGGGAGTGTACGCGAGACGTGCTGCTGCATTCGACTATTCGACTATTTATCCGCCTGCGCAGCCCGTGCGGCGCGGATGCGGGCGCCGAACGGCTGCTGCTCCAGTGCGGCGATGGCCTGTGCGAGGGCGGTGGACAGCGGGTAAGGCAATTGCGCGTCGAGGTTGTCCGCCGCTGCCGCCGTGGCCTGCCAGCACTGCTGGATCTGCCCGAGCAGGGCGCGCCCATTCTTGCTGAGCTTGATCACTTTCTGGCGGCCATCGAGCTTGCCGGCGGCAGCCGTCAGCAAGCCTTCCTTGACCATCAGCGCCACGGTCTGAGTGGCGGCCGGCTGGGTGATGCCGGCCTGGATGGCGATCTCGCCGATGGTCAGTGGTTCGCGTTGCAGCAGCGCTTTCATCACCGGCGTGTAGCGCGGCCGGTAGGTCAGGCCCGCGTCGAGGTAAGACTGCTCGACCGCGCCGTCGAGCAGTTCGATCAGGTGGCGCAATTGTGTTCCCAGTCCCTGCTTCACAATGTGGTGTTCTTTCCGCCCCGTCGCGGGGCAAGATGGTGGGCGCGCCGGGCCTGGCGCAACAGCCACGCGGTGGCAACGGCCAGCACGACCAGGGTGGCGGCCGAGGCCTCGAGGCCGTAAGCGCCGCCGGTGAGCCATTTCGGCCCGGTGAACTGCAACTGTAGCAGGCCGTGCCCCGGATTGCCCGACGTGGGCACCGAAAACACGCCGCTGGAGACGAAGTTCCAGGCAAAGTGGATGCCGATGGTGAGCCACAGGCGGCGCGTGGCCAGGTAGGCAGCGCCAAACAGCAGGCCGGCCACCACGGTGTTGATCACGGCCAGCGCGGTGACACCGTCATTGGGCACATGCGCCAGCCCGAACAGCAGCGCCGAGACGATCAGCGCCGCCCAGCTGCCCACCGCGCGCTCGGTGATGCGCAGCAGTACGCCGCGAAACACGATCTCCTCGATCACCGCCACGAACAGCATCTCGGTGAGCGACTTGGGCAGCGTGCCCCAGCCGCCGAAGCCCAGCCACTGGCTGCCGCCGGTGGCGGCCAGCGCCATCACCGCCAGGAACAGCAGGGTACCGAGGCCCAGTCCCATGGCCAGTTCGCGCCGGAACGCCACTCCGCCCAGTTCCGAGGCCACGCGTTGTTCCAGCTTGCGCACGCAGTACAGGTAGCCCGCGACACCGAGCGCGGTGGCCAGCAGCGGCGGCCAGTACGCACGCAGCGCCTTGTCGGCAATCTGGTTCGAGGCGATCAGCACCAGCGCCACCGGCAGGCAGACCGCCAGCAGCGCAAGCACGATGCGGACGACAGTAAAACGGGTGAGGCCTGTGGTGGCGGGCGGGTAGTGGGCGATATCCATTGCGACTCCGGGGTTAGGTTGACCATCGATAACGCCAATTATATAAGCACTTATATAAATTGGCACGTGAATTTTTGATGTGTGGTTTTCCCTCCCATCCGGGACGTTACGGGTGCCCGCAACAGGCGCAAAATTGCATCATCTCTTACCTCGCTGTCAGGACCCCGCCATGACCGACAACAACGCCCCCCGCCGCGCCCTGATCATCGGCGGCTCGCTGGCCGGCCTGTTGGCCGCCACCTGCCTGCGCGCCGCCGGCTGGCAGGTGCAGGTGTTCGAGCGCTCGCCGCACGCCTTGAGCGGGCGCGGGGGAGGCATCGTCCTGCAGCCCGACGTGACGGCCGCCTTCGACTATGCCGGTGTGCAGCATGACGCCAGCATCGGCGTGCGGTCGGGCGACCGCATTTTCCTTACCGCCAGCGGCGACGTGCTGCAGCGCGCCCATATGCCGCAGGTGCAGTCGTCGTGGAACAAGCTGTATGCGCTGCTGCGCCGGGCCCTGCCCGATGGCATCATCGAAGCGGGCCAGCAGCTCGACCGCTTCGAGCAGCATGACGGCCAGGTCACCGCCCACTTCACCAGCGGCCACCTGGCCACCGGCGACCTGCTCGTCGGCGCCGACGGCCCTGCCTCGGCGGTGCGGGCGCAACTGTTGCCGCAGTCGGTGCCCGCGTATGCCGGCTACGTGGCGTGGCGCGGCCTGGTGCCCGAGCACGCCCTCGACGGCGCCGCGTTCCGCCTGCTGGAACAGGTGTTTACGTTCCAGCAGGGCCAGGGCCACCAGCTGCTCGAGTACATGGTGCCGGGCCAGGACGAGTCGGTCGCCAAGGGCGCGCGGCGCTGGAACTGGGTGTGGTACCGCAACGTCGCCGCCGGCGCTGCGCTCGACGCCCTGATGACCGACACCAGCGGCCGGCGCCGCCGCTACTCGCTGCATCCGGGAGCGGTCAAGCAGGTGGACCACGACGGCCTGCTGGCGGACGCGCGCGCCATGCTGGCGCCGCCTTTGCGGCAGCTGGTGGAGGCGACCGCGCAGCCGTTCCTGCAAACCATTGTCGACCTGGAAACCCCGCGCATGGTGTTCGGCCGTACGGTGCTGATCGGCGACGCCGCCTTCATCCCGCGCCCCCACACGGCCGGCGGCGCCGCCAAGGCTGCCGCCAATGCCCACGCGCTGGCGCTGGCCCTCGCCCACGGCGGCGCCGACATCGACGGCGCGCTGGCGCGCTGGGAGCCGGACCAACTGCGCCATGGCCGCCAGCTGGTGAGCTGGGGCATCGATGCGGGCCGGCAGATCATGGGCAATGCTGCCTAAAACACAGTTCTTACTACATCAGCAGCCAGGCTCAGCCGTCCAGCGACGCATCGAGCCCGGCCAGGTCGGCCGCCAGCCGCGCGCGCATGGTGGCCAGCAGTTGCTGGGCGAACGGTGTCAGTGGCCGCCCGGCCGGCATGACCAGCTGGCAGCCGTATGCGAGGGTTTCCGAAAAACGCCGCAGCACGATGTCGCGGCCTGCGTAATCGAGCGCGGTGACCGGGTTGACGATGGCAATGCCGACGTTGTGGCGTACCAGCTCGCATAAGCTGATCGTATACGGTGTTTCGACCACCGTTTCGGGTACGACGCCGTGGGCGCGAAAGATGGCGTCGAGCCGCACGCTGGCGCCGTCCTCGGGATTGAGCGCCAAGAACGGGTAGCGCGCCAGGTCGGCCGGGCGGATCACCTTCTTGCGCGCTAGCGGGTGTTTCAACGGCAGCGCCACTACGCCGTTGTAGCGGGCGAACACCGAGTGCTCCAGGCCGTCGGCACTGACCTCGTCGGCCATCAGGCCGATATCGGCCTCACCCGCCAGCAGGCGCGCGCGCACGTCGCGCGACGACATGATCTGCAACGACACCGTCACCTTGCGCTCGCTTAGTTGCAGTTCGCTGAGCACCCGCGGCAGGAAACCCACGCCCATGCCCGGCAGGCTGGCGATGCGGATGCGGTTGACACCGAACTGGCGCAGGCTGCGCAGCCGGTGTTCGATGGCATCCAAACCCACGAAACAGCGATGCACCTCGGCCAGCAGCGCATGCGCCTCCTGGGTGGGCACCAGCTTGCCCCGTACGCGTTCGAACAGCGCCAGACCGGCATGGGTTTCCAGCTTGCGTAGCGACAGGCTCACGGCCGGCTGCGTCAGGTTGAGCAGGCGCGCCGCCTTGCTGGCGGAGCCGGCCGTCATCACGGCGCGGAAGATCTCGATTTCACGGAGCAGCATGGTCGACGGTAGCTTAAGGGTATAAGCCCAGTTTATAGCTTGCGAAGTCGGGCAGCAAGCACGGCGGTCGCGTTTGCCTACAATGCGCTGATCGTCCCTCGCTCATCACCCATCATCCATCACCTAAAGGACCGCCATGACCATCAGCCGCCGCACCTTTCTCCAGGGTTCCGTGATTGCCGCCGGCACCGTTGGCGCAATGCCGGCGCTGCACGCGCAGGCGCAGACGCCGTTCATCAAGGCGCCAGCCGGCCCGGTCGCGCAAGTGGTGCGCGACGAAGCGTACTGGCGCGAGATCCGGTCGCACTACGACGTCAGTGGCGACTTCATCAACCTGGAAAACGCCTACTACGGCATCATGACGCGCGCGGTGGCGGACGACTTCAAGCGCCATATCGACCATTTGAACCGCGACAACTCGTACTTCCTGCGGCGCGAGTTCGACCGCCAGGGTATCGAGGCCATCCGCGCCACGCTGGCGCAGCACCTGGGCGTGCCCACCGACGAGGTGGCGCTCACGCGCGGCGCCACCGAATCGCTGCAAAACCTGATCAGCAACTACCAGCTGCTCAAGGCCGGCGACACCATCATGTATGGCGACCTCGACTACGATTCGATGCAGTACGCCATGAACGATCTGGCCGCGCGCCGTGGCGCCACGGTGGCCATGGTGACCACCCCCGAGCCCGCCACGCGCCAAGGCGTGCTGGACGCGTACGAGCAGGCGCTCAAGGCCCACCCGCGCACGCGGTTGCTGCTGCTGACCCACATCAGCCACCGCACCGGCCTGGTGTACCCGATGGCGGAACTGGTGAAGATGGTCAAGGCGCGCGGCGTCGATGTGATCGTGGACGTGGCGCAGTCATGGGGGCAGCTCGACTACCAGCTGCCCGACCTGCAGGCGGACTTCGTCGGCGGCAACCTGCATAAATGGATCGGCGCGCCGCTGGGCCTGGGCTTCATTTACATCCGCAAGGAGAGAATGAGTGCGATCGGCGTCCACCTGGGCAACGCCGACTACGCTCCCACCGACATCCGCGCGCGGGTACTGGCCGGCACCGTCAACGCCGCCGCGCTGATGACCATCCCCGATGCGCTGCGCCAGCACGACGCCATGGGCACCCGCAACAAGGGCGCCCGCCTGCGCCACCTGCGCGACCACTGGGTGGCGCAACTGCGCGGCAACAGCAAGGTGCAGATCCTGGCCCCCGATGACATGAGCGGCGCCGTCACCTCGCTGCGCCTGGCCGGCAAGACAAGTTTTACAGACAACGTCGCCCTGCAAAAGATCCTGATCGACCAGTACGGCATCTTCACGGTGCCCCGCAAGGGACCGGCAGGCGGCGCCTGCCTGCGCGTGACGCCAGCTCTGTTCACCACCACCGCAGAACTCGATAAATTCACCACCGCGATCGGAAAAATCACCACATGAATTGACAACAAAAACGGCCATAAAAACGCCTCGTAAATATTTATACATACTGTTTATACGAAATAAACTATTTATTTTATATAAACGATATAAAACATTTATTTTCAGCGATATTTTTGACGGTTTTACAAGGTGAAAGCGGCCGCTAAATAGATGGCGCGGCCGTCGCCCGGAGCATGGCGGGTCTGGTCGTTTTGCCAGACATATTCGTAGTACCGGTTGGCCAGGTTTTTTACTTGCACGTCAATTGTCACTTGTGGCGAGACGCGGTACGACGCGCCCAGGTTGAGCAGCGTATAGGCGCCCCAGGTGTTGCCGGTGTTGGCCGTGGTGAGGAAGTAGCCGCCCTGCCCGCTTGCCCATGCCGACATCTTGAGCGCGGCAGCCACCTGCCAGTCGTAACCAGCCGAGTACAAGGTGCGCGGCACGTGGTCGATCTGCTTGCCCAGCGTCGCTGGCGCCGCCGGGTCGGGTTCGATGATGCGCGAGCGTTGCAGCGAGTAGCTGAGCCAGGCGTTGCCGCTGGCCCTGGTGCGGGCGTTCAGTTGCAGGTCGGCGCCCTGGCGCCGGGTGCGGCCCAGGTTGTCGGAGCCGCCCGCCGGATCATTGAGCCGGCGCTTGACCTCGTCCGATGCATCCTGCCGCCACAGCGCCACCCGGCCATCGAGCCATTCGCTGGCGGCGAACTTCACCCCGCCCTCCCAACCCTCGTTGATCGATGGCCGCAGCGAAGCGGCCGTGCTGCGATAGGCCGCCGCGCCTGCCCCCACCTGGAAGGTGCGGCCCCAGTTGCCGTACACGCTGGCGCCCTCGCCCAGCGCGTACACGGCGCTGAGCTTGGGCTGGCGAATCAGGCCGTAATCCTCGATGGCGTAGCGCACGCCCTTCGACGGATCGTTGAACGACCCATCCACTTGATCGACCCGGTAACCCGGTATCACCTTCAGGCCGGCCAGTGGCTGCCACACGGCCTGCACGTAGGCGCCATAGGTGTCGAAGCGGAAGCGCTGGTCGCGCGTGGTGGCCACCCGCACCTGGTCCACCGTGTTGTAGCGCGGACTGCGATCGTTCTGGTGCTCGGCGCTCACGCCCGTTTCCAGCGCCAGCAGCGCCGATGGCCGGTACGTGGCGCTGGCGATCAGGCCCACGTGGCGCTCGTCGATCATGCGCTCCTGCTGCGATGCCGTCACCGCGTAGCGCAGCCAGCGCAGGTCGCGCACCGTGTTGACATAGGCCCTGGTCGCCAGCGACCAGGCGCCATCGACCTTGTGGTCGAGTTGCACGCTGGCCTGGGTCATGGCGCGGTTGCCACCGGTCGACCTGGCGTAGTCGTAGGCGCTGGTCGGATGGCTGCGCGCATCGCGCGCCTCCAGGTAGCCGGCCTCGTCGCCGTCGCCTTCGGTGTGGCGGACCGACAGGCCGCTGCGGGTGCGGCCGTCGTCGCTGGTGTAGAACCACTTGCCGCTGACCGTGTATTTTTTGAACGCAGAATTATCGCGGTAGCCGTTCGAGTCGGCATAGCCCAAAAAATAGTTCTGCGACCAGTTGCCGTGCTCGATGCCTTGCGCCACCTGCACCTCGCGCGTGCCGAAGCTGCCATAGCTGATCCGCGCCCGCCCCTCGTTGCCGCCGCTGCGCGTGGTGACGTTGGCGTTGCCGGCGATATTGTGCAACCCGTAGCGCGGGTCGTTGGTGCCGCGCACGATCTCGATGCCGGTGATCTCGAGCGGGAACAGCATGTCGAGGAACGGCATGCCGCCGGCGTTGTCGTTGGCCGGAATGCCATCGATCAGTAGCTTGACCGCGTTGACCTCGCCCTCGCCGTTAAAGCCGCGAAACGACAGCTTGCCCGATTCGTTACCTTGCCGAAATTGGGTGAGCATCACGCCCGGTGCGCGCGCAAACAATTCCCATGCGTGCTGCACCTGCTGGTCTTGCAACAGCTGCGGTCCCAGCACATCGACCGAACTGAGGACGTTGCGCGCCGACAGCGGCCCGGTGCGCTGGGCGCTGATTTCCACTCGTTCCATCTTGCCGAGCATGAGCGTCGACTCTTCCTGCGCCTGTACCGTGGCGACGGCCGAACCCAGCGCCGCGCAGACGAGCGCGTGCTTCATAATTACCTTGTGCATGATTGTTCCTGTGTAGTCTGGCATAGCATCCCGGCCAGGCGGGATGCGCGAAGAAGCACTACACGAGGGCGGGTGGACCGCGCGGGGCGGCCGATGACCACGCGAACTGCACACTCGGGGCGGTGTAGAACAGCAGCGGGAAGACGTCGTGGCCACCGAGCACGGCAAACACGATGGCCGGCGGTGGCGCCAGCGCCGGACCGCCGGCGTGGGCGGCGCAGTACGGGCAGTTTTTCAGGTGGTGAGAAAGCGGATCGGAGGCCGGCTGCGGCTGGCCGCCGGGCTGTTCGACACTGAGCTGGACCAGCTTGCTGCCGGCAGCGGTACAGATTTCTGCCCAGCCGGCGCTGGCCCGGTTGACGGCCAGTGCCGGCGATACCGCCGGCGCGAGCGCACTGAACAGGATGGCCAGCATGGCGATCCAGAGCGTCAGACGGCGGCGGGCGAGGGAGTAAAACATGGCCCGATTATAGAGCAACCCGGCCAGCCGTCAGCGCCAGGCAGGCGCTGCGTTCCAGGCCAGCGCTTACAACGCCGCGCGCAAGGTCACCACCACGTTGCGCGGATCGCCGTAGTAATAGGCCAGGCCGGACGGCGCAAAGCGCTTGTAGTAAGTCTTGTCGGCGAGATTGTTGACGTTGATTTGCACCGAGTAGCGGTCGTTGAAGCGATAGCCGGCCATGGCGTTGAGCACCGAGTAGCCACCCTGGCGCGCGGACAGACCGCTGCCGGTGACGGTGGCGTCGCTCTGGATGTTGGCGCCGCCGCCCACGGTCCAGCCCTTGAGCAGGCCAGCCAGGCGGTAGTTGCTGAAGAAGCGCAACTGGTGGCGCGGATCGATCGCGCGCAGCGGCTGGTTGGTGTTGGCGGCGGTATCGACCACGTACTTGGTGCGGGTGTTGGTGTAGCCTCCCTGGATGCTCCAGCCGGGCATCAGCTCGCCCGACAGCTCCGCTTCCCAGCCTTGGCTCTCGGTCTTGCCGCCGGCAATACGGCAGCGGCCCGTCGGGTTCGACGGCGCGCAGGTGGCCGGTCCGGCCGAGTCTTCCACGGCGCGACCGACGTTGTTGATGCGGAAGATGCCAGCCGATGCGTTGAGCTTGCCGCCGAAGAATTCGCCTTTCAGGCCCGCCTCGTAGTCTTCGCCGGTGATCGGCTTGAGCATATTGTTGTTGACGTCCTTGACGTTCTGCGGCGTGAAGATTTCGGTGTAACTGACGTAGGCGTTGAGCTTTTTCGTGATGTCGTACACCAGGCCCACGAACGGCGTGGTCTGGCGCTCCACCTTGTAGCTGGTGGCAGGTGCCGCCGGGGCGCGGTACTCGTACCAGCTCAGGCGCGCGCCGGCCAGCGCCGTGAGCGAGTCCATCAGCGACAGGCTGGTGGTGGCGTACACGCCCTGCTGCTGGACAAAGGTCGGCTGCAAGGTGTTGACCGTGACCAGGTCGTTTTCCGGGTAGGTGCTGTACGGATCCCAGTTGCGGATGTCGATGTTATTGAGCGGGAACTGGTTGCCCAGCCCGGCCGTGGCGACCGTGCGCGTGCGCAGCGTTTCCGCGCCCACCACCAGCTTGTGCTGGCGGCCCAGCAGCGTGAACGGGCCGTTGGCGCTGAGCGAGTAATTGTCCTGCTGGCTGTCGTCGCCCGTGTATTGCGACGTGGTCACGCCGAACAGGTAATCGTCCTTGCTGCCGGTGGGACGGGCGATGTACGACTGCTTGAAGCCGTTCGGATCCATTTTCAGGTGCAGGTAGCCGGCGCTGGCCTTGGCGCTCCAGCCATTGTCGAAGCGGTGCTCGAGTTCCACGAATGCCTGCTCGTTGGCGCGGTTCCAGCGGTTCCACGAGGCGCCGAGAAAGGTGTCGCGCGGCAGGTTCATCGACGAGCCGTCCAGCTTGGCCGGCATGCCGCCCCACGCGCCGGTGGCATCGAGCTCGGTGCGCTGCAGGCTGGCCGTGAGCAGGGTGTCGGACGACAGGTCCGCTTCCACCACGCCGTACAGCACCTGGCGGTCTTCCTGCATCGCCTTCTGGAACGAGTCCTTCTTCTCCCTGACCGCTACCAGGCGCGCGCGCACGGTGCCGGCATCGTTGAGGGCGCCCGCGATATCGCCTTCGACGCGGCGCCGGTCCCACGAACCCAGCACTGCCGTGGCGGACGCCTGGAAGTCGCGCGTGGGGCGCTTGCGCACCAGGTTGACGGTGGCCGACGGATTGCCCGAGCCGCGCAACATGCCCGACGCGCCGCGCAGCACTTCCACGCGGTCGAGCACGGCCGCATCGGGCTGGGCAAAGGCCGAGCCGCCCTGGGTGATGGTCAGGCCGTCGATCTGCATGGCGTCGATCTGGTAGCCGCGCGAGTGATAGGTGATGCGTTCGCTGTCGGTGTAATCGACCGCGATGCCGGGCGTGGCCAGCATCAGGTCGGTCAGGTTGAGCAGCGCGCGGTCTTCGATGAACTGGCGCGTGAGCACGGTGACCGGCTGCGGAATCTCGCGCACCGATTCCAGGCCCTTGACGATCGACGTCTTGCGGCTGCCGAACGAGCCGGAGTTCTCGGTGGTGACACGGTCGCTGGTACCGGTGACGGTCACGGTGGGCAGCAGCGCGTCGCGGTCGCTGTCGGCACGCGCTGGCGCCACGGCATCGGCAGCGTCGGCAGCATCGGCAGCGTGGGCGAGCGGGAACGTGATGGCCGCGCTCGCGCAGAGCAGTGCCAGTCGGGCCGCCAGGCGCACGGGGCGCATGGCTGGCATGGATGAAAATGGTTTGCCTGCGCGGTGGAACATCACAACTCCTGAATGGTGAGCAATCTAAATGATAATCACTCGCAATTATAATCAGGAATTGTGACTACGTCTATGCTATTAAAGTGTAACCATCCGGGTAGGTGGGGGGCTGAATTAGTACCGCACGAACTTCGATTCATCCGGCCCGGTCGAGGCGAACTCCTGCTGGCGTGGCGCTGCGATGTTGCGTGCGGCCGCAGCCGGGCGTGCCTGGTGTCGACTGGCGCCGTGATTGCCCGATGCGGCGCCGGGGCTTCTTACGCTGCCGGCGACTCGGAAGAAACTCATCGCCTGCTGCAACTCCTCGGCCTGGCTGCTCATCTGTTCTGCGGTGGACGCCAGTTGTTCGGAGCCGGCGGCGTTTTGCTGGGTGGTCTGGCTCAGCTGGGCGATGGCGGAATTGATTTGCGCCAGGCCGGCCGATTGCTCTTCGGAGGCCGACGTAATTTCCTGCACCAGGTCGGACGTCTTGCGGATATTGGGCACCATCGCGCCCAGCATCTGGCCGGCCTGCTCGGCCAGGCCCACGCTGCTGGTGGCCACTTCGCCGATTTCCTGGGCCGCGACCTGGCTGCGCTCGGCCAGCTTGCGCACCTCGGCCGCCACCACCGCAAAACCCTTGCCGTGTTCGCCCGCGCGCGCCGCTTCGATGGCGGCGTTCAAGGCCAGCAAATTGGTCTGATAGGCGATGTCGTCGATGATCAGGACCTTGGCGGCGATCTGCTTCATGGCCGACACCGTCGAACGCACCGCCTCGCCCCCTTCGGTCGCTTCAACGGCTGCGCGGCTGGCCATGGCGTCGGTGACCTTGGCGTTGTCGGTATTTTGCGCCACCGACGCGGTCATCTGTTCCACCGAGGCCGAGGTCTCTTCCACCCCCGCCGCCTGTTCGCTGGCGGCCTGCGCCAGCGAGTTGGCCGTCGCACTGACTTGCTCCGAGGCGGCTGCCAGCCCTTCGGCGTTGGCGTTTACTTCCGACACCACCTGCGCCAGCTTGGCCACGGTGGTGTTGGCGTATTTTTTCAGTTCGCCGAACGCGCCTTCGTACGGCTTGTCGATGGTTTGCGTGAGGTCGCCGTCGGACATGGCGCCCATCACCCGCACCACGTCGTCGATACTGGCGCCGGTGGTGGTGGCCAGCTGGTTCAAGCCTTCGCCCATGTCACGCTGGAAGCCCTGCAAACCGGCCAGCTCGACGCGGGCGCCAAAGTTGCCACGATTGGCCGCTTCCACCACGGTGCGCTGGCCGTCGATCACCTGCTTGAGCTTGGCCACCATCTGCTTGACCGTCAACAGCAGGCTGCCCTTGTCGCCGGGCCGGGTGACGACCTCGCTCGACAGGTCGCCATCGGAAATGCGCTGCAATACCTGCGCCGCATAGGCCGGCTCACCGCCGAGGCTGCGCACCAGGCTGGCCGTGATGGCCCATGCCAGCGCCACCGCGATCAATACCGCGCCCACCGACAATGCGATCACCAGCATGCGCGTGCTGGCGAAGTGGTCGCTGGCGTTCTCGCGCTCCTGGTCCATCACCGCAGTCTGATGTTTGACCAGGTTGTCGAGCGCGCCCAGGTAGGCAGTATTGGCGACCAGGAATTCTTCCTTCATGTAATCGAGCGCGCGCTTGGGATCTTCCTTGATCAGCGCGTACAGCTGGTTGTAGGCCGGGTTGAGCACATTGCTCTTTTCCACGATGTCCTGGTACAGCGCACGGCCCTTGTCACTGTTGATCAGCTTGTCGAGTTTGGACAACGCTTCCGCCACCTTGACCCGGTTGGCCTCGGCCACTGCCTTGTACTTGTCGCGCTCGGCGTCGCTGGTGGCCAGCATCATGCTGCGTACCTGGCGGCCGTTGTCGATGGTGCGGGTGGCGGCCTCGTTGGCCATCATCACCTTCGGATAGCGGTCTTCCATCAGCAAGTCCATGTCATGGTCCATGGCCGCCATGCGCGTCAGGCTCACCGCCGACAGCACCAGCAGCAACACGACCACCGCGCCGAAACCGATCGCCAGACGTACCGCTACCTTCATGTTTGCAAACATAGTCGCTCCTGAAACGGATATGCGCATGCCTGCCAACCTGAGGGCGACGACATGCAGGGGGAAAAGAAGAGGAAATGACCGCTGGTACAGCTATTGCAGCGCACAGCTAGCGGCATGCAAGCGGTAATCGGGGGCGTTGTGTGGCGCGGCGCCGGGGCGCGCCGCTGGTGTTGCGCGGACAAGCCAACCACACGATCCATTGCAGCCCCATTCCGGAGAAGCCGGAAGCAAAAGTCTGACATTGATCATGTCATGGGGCCGTGATTTGTGGCAAGCATTTTCAAGCAGGGTGTTGCAGGCTACCCCGCTGCCCGGCGTTTGCGCCAGATCAAACGCGCGCGGGTAGCCGTCGCAATGCGCCGCCGCGCCAGGCCAGTAGCGCCAGTCCCAGCACCAGCATCAGCCAGGAACCCGGTTCCGGCACCGGCGTGAGCGCATTGCCAGCGCCCAGCACATAGCTGAAGCCATAGATGCCACCGTTGAACGAGAAGCGCACCAGCAAATCGAGCGTGCTGGTGTTGAATACACCCAGGTCGAGCACGTTATCGGAGAAGAACAGTGCGGCCTGGTCCGGGTTGTTGAAGCTGCCCGCGTACAGTTCGGTCGCGCCATTGCTGACCGAAAACTCAAAGTTGGCGGTGTCGAAGTCCGAGTTATACGGCAGCCCCAGGCCCAGCAGCAAATGGCTGCCGGCGGCAAACGGTACGCTGTATTGCGCCGTGGCGGTAAACGGGAAGAACATCGCCCCCATGGTGCCTGCGCCCAGCACCTGTGCACCGTCGAACGCCGCCGCAATGCTGGGCGAGGCCGCCATCAGCGGCGCCAGCGAGGCCGGATCGGGCAGCGCGCTGGCGTACGAGGCGACCATGCCGGTGGCGGCATCGGGCGTCCACGGGCCGTAGGCGTTGCCGCCCACGTTGGCAGCGCTGTAAGCCTCGGGCTGGTAGAACTCGGCGGGCTGTGCCGAGCTGGCGGTGGCCACCACCACGGCGCCCAGGCTGGCGTCGCTGTAGCTGCTGCGCGCCAGCACGTCGCCGCCGCGGAAACTGGCCAGCGCGTGCGCGCGCGCCTCCGGCGCCAGCAGCGAGGCAGGCGGCAGTGGTGGCCGGCTGGCTGCGCGGTTGACCGAGGCCTGGGCGATGGCCGATGCCGGTTCGGTATTGCCAAAGCGGCCGCTGCCGGACATGGCGACTGCATCCGCGCTGGCGTGCCAGGCCGATGTGGCGTCGGCGCGCGCGGTTGCCGGCGCGCCAGGGTTGAAGAAGGCACCGCCCCCGTTGGCGGTGGCGGCAGCGACCGCGCTGTAGTTGGAAGTGACCGTGGCGCGCGCGTTGGCGGCGCCGCCCTGGTCGCCGCCGTAGCCGCCGGTGGCGAGCGCGTTGCCGGTCACGCGGCCGTAGCCGGCCACCGTCACGGTGGCGTCGGCGGTGCCGCCCCCGCCGGAGAAGGCGCCGGTACCGGGCACGCCCGCCAGCGCGGTGCTGTTGGCGGCGATCACGGCGTTCCAGCTGCCGGCCGCCGGCGCGGCGCCGGTGAGCGAGATGGTGCTGGCGGCATTGCCGCCCGCGCCCGGCGTGCCCGACAGCGGGTCGGTGAACGGGTTGCCCGCGCCGCTGCCGCCGATGCCGCCGGTGGCAATGCTGTCGACGCTGGCGCCGAGTGCGCCGCCGAGGCCGCTGGTGACGGTGGACATGGCGTTGCCGCCGCGTCCGGCAAAGCCGAACACGGTATCGCCGCCAGCGCCCCCGGTGGCGCTTTGCACCAGCGTCAGGGTGCCGGTGCGGGTGTTGAAGGTGCCGCCACTGCTGGCGGTGGCGTCACCACCGCGGCCGCCGTAGGCGAAGGGCGCGTTGTCGATGTCGAAATTGGCGTGGCCGCCGGCGCCGCCGGTCGCGTGCACGTCCTGGTTGTACGAGGATAGCGTGGCATAGGGATTGCCGATGCCGGCATTGGCCGAGGCATTGCCGCCGGCGCCGCCGGCCGCGCCGTCGGCGGTGGTGGCGGCGCCCTGGCCGCCGGTGGCAAGCGAGCGCACGCCGACCGCGCCGCTGCCCAGCGCCACCGCAGTGAGGTTGCTGAGCGCATCGCCGCCGGCCGCGCTATTGAGCACGCCGGTGGAGCGTCCACCCTGGCCACCGGTGGCTTGCGCAGTTCCCTGTACGGCGCCGTTGCCGGAACTGGTGAGTACGCCGTTGGCAAACGCCGTGCCGCCCACGCCGCCCGCTGCAGCGGCGCCAGTCTGGGCGCCGGTACCCGGCTGGCCGGCGTTGCCGCCCAGGCCGCCGTTGGCGGTGACTGCCAGGCTGGCGCCGGTGGCAGGCGCCGCCACCGACAATTCGGCCGAAGACGCGGCGCCGGCGCCGCCAGCCCCGGCCGCGCCACCGGTCTGGCCGGTAGCGCCATTGGCGCCGTTACCACCGTTGCCGCCAGCGCCGCCACCGACCCCCAGGCGATTGACCGGATCGGCGCCGAACAACAAGTAGGAAGCGGGCGGCGCGGCGCCACCGGCGGTGCCGGGCGCGCCCGGCGTGGCGCCGTTGACGCCGCTGCTGCCGGGCGGCCCCTGGAACAGGACGTCGACTGCCAGCGCATTGCCGCACCAGGCCGCGCAGACCAGGGGCACCAGGCGCAGGACGGTACGCAGCCGGTTCAACGGGGTGGATTGGGTGGATTGGGTTGATGAAGTGCGTGAAGCCGGTCGTGCGGCCGGATGGTTGCATGCCATGGTTGCCTCCCTGAAGCGGGAGGCTGTGCACCGATGCCGATGCAATCGCATGCCAACCGCCCGTAGGGACGATTGTAATGAACGTTCTTTATTTTTATGGTCTTTATTGCATCAAAAAAATGCTGACGCGACCGTAAAACAACGGTCGGCCGATGCTGTATTTTCCGGCTGTTAAGCTTCGCTCCACTGGCGCAACAGGTTGTGATAATGGCCGGTCAGGCCCACCAGTTCCGGGCAGTCGCCCAGGCGCGAGCGCAGGCTCTGGATGTTCTGGTCCAGCTCGAACAACATCGAGCGCCGCATATCGTCGCGCACCATGCTCTGGGTCCAGAAGAACGAGCACACGCGGGCGCCGCGCGTGACCGGCTCCACCCGGTGGATGCTGGTCGATGGATACAGGATCAGGTCGCCGGCCGGCAGCTTGACCTCGTGTTCGCCGTACACGTCGGTAACGATCAACTCGCCGCCATCGTAGTCGTCCGGATCGCTTAAAAACAGCGTGCTCGAGACATCGGTGCGCACCCATGCACCGGGACCGGCAGCGGTCGCTGGCATGCGGCGCATGGCGCCATCGACGTGGGCGCCGTAGTGCTCGCCACCGGCATAGCTGTTGAACAGCGGCGCGATGGTGCGCAGCGGCAGCGCGGCAGCGAAGAACACCGGGCTGGCGGCCAGCGCCGCCAGCACCACCTGGCCCAGTTCGAGCGCCAGCGGCGAGGTTTCGCCGAGCTGGCGGTTCTGCTTGACCTGGGCGCCCTGGGCGCCGACCGTGGTGCGGCCATCGACCCAGTCGGTGGTGTCGAGGCGGGCGCGCAGGGCCGCCACCTGTTCGCGGTTCAAAACGCCAGGGATATGCAACAACATGAATCACTCCTTGCTATGAAAAAAGCCCCGCCGGTGACGGCGGGGCTCAGGTGCAGCTATCGACGATGCTTGGACGATGATGCTTAGAACTTGATATTGGCCGTCAGACTGCCCGACAGTGGCTGGCCCGGGGTGTAACGGTAACCGGACTTGTTGATCGATGCAACATAGTCCTTGTCGGCGATGTTGTACACGTTCAGGCGCAGGTCGACGTTCTTGCTGAGCGGGTAGCTGGCCATGGCGTCGGCCACCCAGTACGAATCGATATGGGACGGGGTGCCGACGGCGCCGTCGGTGCCGCGACGCAGCTGGTCGTTGAAGCGCACGCCGCCGCCGATGGTCAGGCCGAACGGCAGGGTGTACGAGGTCCACGAAGTGAACGACTGCTTCGGCGTGTAGGCCAGGTAGACTTCGCCGTCGGCGGACACCGCGCGGCCGTTGGTGACCTTGGCCGACATGCGGGTGTAGCCTGCGCTCACCAGCCAGCCACGGCTGATCTCACCGGTCACGCCCAGTTCCACGCCCTGGTTGCGCTTCTCGCCGGTCTGGAAGTAGGTGCCGCTGGTGGCGTCCTGCTCCACTTCGTTTTTCACGGTGGTGCGGTACACCGCCGCCGACAGCGACAGTTTTTGCTTGAGCAGATCCCACTTGCCGCCGAACTCGTAGTTGGTGGTTTCCTGAGGATCATAGTTCGGGTTGGCGGCGCTGTTGGCGGCCGCGCTCAGCGAGAAGTTGGTGCCGCCCGGTGGCGCTTTCGAGCTCGCTGCCAGCGCGTAGATGCTGCTCTCTGGTGTGAGCTTGTACAGTGCCGACAGCTTGCCGTTGACCAGCGTGTCGCCCACCTTGAGATTGGTGGCGATGCGGGTGCCGACCGGGATCAGCTGCGGATTGTTGCCGGTGACTGCGGCCTGGATGGCGACGCTGTCATAGGTGGTGCTGTAGTGGTCCAGTCGGACGCCGCCGTTGAAGATCCAGTCGCCGAACTTGGCGGTGTCGAACAGGTACACGGCCTGGGTGTCGGTGCTGCCCACCGCTTGCGCGCCGGTGCGGGCATAGGTGAAGGTTTGCGGCGTGGCCGGGTTCGGGTTGTAGATGCTGGTGCGGGTGATGGTGGCGCCTGGGTTGGTGGCGATGGTGTAGTTGGTCTGCTTCTCGGTGATGAATTCCAGGCCGGCCACCAGCGTGTGCTTGACCGCGCCGGTATCGAATTCGCCGGTGAGGGTGGTCTGGTTGGTCAGCACCTTGTTGATCTGGTCCTTGTAGGTCAGGGTGGTGCGGACCATGGTCCAGGTATCGGGCGTGCCGGTGACGATCAGGTTGGCGGAGGTGGCCATGAACGCGGTCAGCAGGTAGTCCTGCTTGTTCTTGCCGTAACGGGTGGTGTTCTGCAGCTTGACGCCGTTGGCGAAGTCGTGTTCCAGGCGCGCCGTGAACTGGTCGGCGGTGACGTTGTCGTGGTCCTTTTCCGAGCCGTAGAAGTTCTTCGGATCGACGCGCGGCGCAGTGGCCAGCGGCGTCAGGCGGATGCGGTCAAGACGGGCCGCTTCGATCGTGGTTGCCGTGGTGCCGGGCGCCAGGTAGGGCGGGGTGTAGCCCGGCAGGCCGATGGTCAGCACGCCGCCATCGGGAATATTGTCCTGCTTGACGTGCAGGTAGTTCAGGTAGAAGCGGGTAGGACTGTTCAGGCCGAACGCCAGCGACGGCGCCACGGCCCAGCGCTTGTTCTCGACCACGTCGCGGGCCGGGTTGCCGCTGTCCTGCACCAGGGCGTTGAGGCGGAAGGCGCTGCCGCTGTCGGCGTTGATCACCTGGTTGACATCGGCGGTGGCACGCTTTTGCTTGCCGCTGCCCACGGTAACGGAGCCGAGGTAGGCGTCTTCCAGTTGCGGGCGCTTGCTGACCAGGTTGATCGAACCGGTCGGGGCGCTGCGGCCGTTGTCGGTGCCGGCCGGGCCCTTGAGCACGTCGATCTGTTCGATGTTGAAGATGTCGCGGGTGATCGAGCCGACGTCGCGCACGCCATCGACGTAGATGCTGCCCGAAGTGTCGAAGCCGCGCATGAAGATGGCGTCGCCGGTGTTGGTGTTGCCGTTTTCACCGAGGAAGAACGCGCCCACGCCGGGCGTGTTGCGCAGCGCTTCGGTCAGCGAGACCGCGCCTTGCTGCTCGATCAGTTCCTTCTTGATCACGGTGATGGTCTGGGCGGTATCGACCAGTTTTTCGGTGTACTTGGCCGAGACCGCGCGGTCGGCCTTGAAGGTTTCTTCGGCGGCGCCCTGTACCTTGACTTCGGACAGGGTTTGCGGGGTTTGCGACTGCTCGTCGGCGGCGGCAGCGGCGTGCGCGGCCACCGGCAGCAGCATCGCGGCCAGCGCGGCGCTCATGTGTTGGTTAAAACGCGACTGCGCGTGCTTGCGGCTCTTGATCATTGCGGTATCTCTCGTTCGGACAGGTTGGACGGCTCGTTGCCGGTTGTTATTCGACTAATCCGTGAGATTGTAACGATGATCGCCCAATCCGTAAATGCGAATTGTTATCAGTACGGTTTACATGTGGTATTTCTGCAAATGTGTTGAAGTTTCCCTCTGTCACTCCGGCTGCAGGGCGAGCCAGGCGCCGGCCTGGTCCAGCGCCGCCTGCAGTTCGGCGCGCACGGCCTGGTAGCCGGCGGCGATCGCCACGGCGTCGCCGCCGGCGATGGCGTCCTCGGCGTCCTTGGTGGCCTGGATCAGGCGGCGCGCGCCCAGTACTCCTACCGCGCCGCGCAGGGTGTGGAACTGGCGGGCGGCATCGGGCAGGCGCCCGGCGGCGATCGCCTGGCCTGCCTCGTCGGCCGGCCCCATGCCGCCTTCGATGGCGCCGCGCACCATCTTGAGCATTACCGCCCTGCCTTTGGCGTCCTTGCCCATCACCCGCATCAGCTTGTCCACGTTGAAGACATCGGCTTCGCTGGCGGCCGTATCTGTCGTGACTACCTTTGGGGCGGCCACCAGCCGCGCGGTGGCGGGCGCTGGTGCCGGCACCAGCACCGGCACCAGCGCCGGCACCTGGGCGGGACCCTGAGCCGGCACGGGCGCGGCTGCCGATTTTTTAGGCAGATGCTGCAACAGCACCGCCAGCATTTGCTCGACCTCGATCGGTTTCGGAATGAACGCGGTCACACCCACCGTCACGCTGCGCTCGCGCTCGGCTTCGAGCACGCCGGCCGTCATCGCCACGATGGGCAAGGTCAGCTTGAGTTCCTGGCGCAGGATGCGGGTGGCCGTAAAGCCGTCCATGACCGGCATCTGCATGTCCATCAGCACCGCGTCGTACTCGCCCTGGCGCGTGCTCATGCGGTCGACCGCCTGCTGGCCGTTGTCCACCACGTCGACCAGCGCGCCGGCCAGCTCGAGCATACCGCAAGCCACCACCTGGTTGGCCACGTTGTCTTCCACCAGCAGCAGCCGGCAACCGGCCAGCGTGCCCTCGATGTCCTGGTCGGCCGCCACCTGCAAGCCGGTCTCGCCGTTGGTCACCAGCGCCTCGTGCAGCGCGTCGAACAGGTTGGAGCTGGTGATCGGTTTGACCAGCACCACGTCCACCTCGGGCGCGGCGGAAATTTCTTCCAGGCGGTCGCGGGCAAAGGCGTTGACCATCACCACCACCGGCTGGCCGCCCTCGGGCGCGGCCGCGCGGATGCCCTTGGCCGTGGCCAGCCCGTCCATGCCCGGCATGTGCCAGTCGGCCAGCACCACGTCGTACGGCTGCCCGGCGTCCAGGCTGGCGCGGAACATGGCCAGCGCCTCGGTGCCGGAGGCCACTTCGTCGGCCTGCCAGCCCCAGGCGCGGATGATCCGGGCGATCAGGGTGCGGCTGGTGTCGCTGTCGTCGGCCACCAGCAGGCGCAGCTCGCCAATCGCCGGCCGGCGCCGCGCTTCGCCGCGCTCCGGCAGCACCTCGAACGGCAATTCGAACCAGAAGCGCGAACCGTGGCCCTCGGTGCTGCTGACCGCGATCTCGCCGCCCATCAGCTCGATCAGCCGGCGCGTGATTGCCAGGCCCAGGCCGGTGCCGCCGAAGCGCCGGGTGATGCTCTGGTCGCCCTGCGAAAAAGCGTGGAACAGCTGGCCCAGCTGCTGGGCGGTCATGCCCATGCCGGTGTCGCGCACTTCGAAGTGCAGCCGCACCACGTCCGGCGAGGTGGACTCGGCCAGCGTGATCGACACCACCACCTCGCCGGCGGCGGTAAACTTGATGGCGTTGCCGGCCAGGTTGACCAGGATTTGCTGCAGCCGCAAGGCGTCGCCGCGCAGGTGCCTCGGCACGGCCGGATCGACCGCGATGGCCAGTTCGATTTCCTTGTCGCCGGCGTTCATGGTCATGGTGGTGGCCAGCGAATTCATGGTGTCGTCGAGGTTGAACTCGACCGGCGCCAGCGCCATGTGGCGCGCCTCGATCTTGGAGTAGTCGAGCACGTCGTTGAGGATGCCCAGCAGCGACTGGCCCGACACCCGCACCATGTTCAGGTACTTGCGCTGCTGCGGCGTCAGCGTGGTGTTGCCGAGCAAATACACCATGCCCAGCACCGCGTTCATCGGCGTGCGGATCTCGTGGCTCATGTTGGCGACGAATTCGCTCTTGGCCCGGTTGGCGGCCTCGGCGCGGTCGCGCTCGCGCTCCAGTTCTTCGGTGCGCGCCGCCGCTTCCACCCGCAGGCGGTGCGGCTCGGTCACGTCCGAGATCACCGCCAGCACCTTGGTGCCCTGGTCGGTGCGCACCGCGCTCAGGTTGATCTCGATCGGGAATTCGGTGCCGTCGCTGCGCAGGCCGTGCAGCACGGCGCCGCGCCCCATGCGCACCGGCTCGGCGCTGAGCCGCTCGGCAAAAAAATGCTCGCGGTGGCCGGCATGGCGCTCGCGCAGCGGCGCCGGCACCAGCATCTCGATCTCGCGGCCCAGCAACTGGTCGCGCGGATAGCCGAAGCAGCGCTCGCACTCGCGGTTGGCGGTTTCGATGCGGCCGTCCATGCCGACTACCAGGATGGCATTCGGTGCGTACTCGAGTACGCTTTGCAGGCGGGTGTCGGCGGCCTGCCGCTCGCGCATCAGGTTGTTGAAAGCGGTGGTCAGCTGGCCCACCTCGTCGTTGGCGTGGACCGGCAGCGGCGCAAACCCGGCGGTGGAGCCGCGCAGCGCGCCGATGGCGTTGCGCAGCCTGACCAGCGGCGCCAGCAGGTGCGCCGCCAGGCTGCCGATCAGCAGCGCCGTCAGCAGCGAGGCCAGGCCGCCCCACAGCAGCAGCCGCGCCAGCACGCCGTCGAATGCCTCGTAGGCTTCGTCGGCCGGCAGCGACGTGCCCAGCACCCAGTCCACCGACTTGAGCATCTTGTAGCTGTTGAGTACTTCGCGGCCCTCGGTATCGACGCTGTCGACCGTGCCCTCGAAGCCGTCGGCCAGCGCCAGCGTGGTCGCACCGTTGAGTTGGCCGCCGCGCGGCTGCAGCAGGCGGTTGGGGTCCGGGTGCAGCACGTACACCGGCCTGGCGCCGCGCGTCAGGGCGAAGTAATAGCCGCTGGAGCCGACGGTGGCGTGGCGCAGGCGGCCCAGGAAGTTGTTCTTGTACAACCGCAGCACGCCGGACAGGATGCACACCACCTCGCCGCGCTCGTCGAGCACGGGGGCGATCATCTGCACGATCGGTTCGCGCTGGTACTTGCCCAGCACCGGCTCGGTAATCATCGGCTTGCGGGTGGTCATCACCTGCCTGAAATAGGCGCGGTCGGTGACATCCATGCCCGCCCGGCCGGGCACGACCGGCAGGTCGGCAATGGCCTTGCCGTCGGCGCTGTAGACGATCAGGTCGTCGAACAGCGAGAGGATGGCGCGGTCCTGGTAATAGGCGCGCAGCCGCTCGGCCGAGTTGACCAGGCCGGGCGGCTGCTTGCGCGCGGAAAAAGCGACGATCTCGAGCAGCGCCGTCAGCTTGTCGTCGAGCTCCTCGGCGGTGCGGCCCACCAGCGCGGTTTGCTGGGTAAACAGCACACGGGAAAAATCCTGTTTGACCCGTTGCACCTGAACCACGGTTACCAGGGCGATCATCATGATCGAGGTGATACTGGTTGCCAGCGCAACCTTCGCCTTGATCCCGAGTGGCTTCATGTCGTCCTTGTGCGGGGCTGCATCGTAGAAAACCGATAGTGATAGGAATTTTCCTATCAAAATTCAAGAATGGCAACAGGATTGCGAATCACGTGCAATTGAATCGCTCGTGACTTGCAATCCATGGTTAGCAATGGCGCAAGCGCAGCCTTTGCTTTACGATGCATTACCCTGTGCACGTTGGCGTTGGGGAACTTACGGTACTTTTGGCATTGATTCGTGGTGAACCCGACCGTCCTCCTTACTACTGCGACCGCCGTCCTGCTTGCCGGGCTGGCCAGTGTGCCACTGCGCGCGGCGCCCGGCACTGACCGCTGGTCCACGCTGGCGCCGGTGGTGTTCGAGCACCTGTCCCCGGCCGAGCGCGATTTTCCCAGCCCGGTCGTGATGAGCGTGGCCCAGGACGGCGACGGCTTCATGTGGTTCGGCTCGCAGGCCGGGCTCGGGCGCTGGGACGGCTACCAGATGCGCAACTTCTATTTCGACGCCAACGACCCCCATTCGCTGCCCGGCGACTTCATCCAGACCCTGCACGTCGACCGCCAGGGTCGCCTGTGGGTGGGCACCAGTATCGACGGCCTGGCCCGGTATGACCGGCAGAACGAGCGTTTCGTGCGGGTGGCGGCGGGCGTCCTGTCCAGTCCGGCCGTGTATGCGATCGCCAGCGACCGGGACGGCGGCCTGTGGGTGGGCACGGCCGCCGGGCTCGATTACGTCGATGCGGCCGGCCAGGTGCATCACCACCGGCGCCCGGACACCGCGCCCGGCGGCCAGCGCGCCAACCAGATCCGCGCGCTGTTGCTCGACCGCGACGGCGTGCTCTGGATCGGCTCCGATGCCGGGCTGGCGCGGCGCGCCGTGGCTGGCAACCGCATCGACAAAGTTGACGATATCGCCGGCGTGGGCGACGCGGTGCTGTCGCTGAGCCAGAACCCGCAAGGCGGCGTGGTGTTCGGCACCCTGCGCAGCGGCGTGGGTTTCGCCGCAACCGACGCCGCCACCGCCGGCGCGCGCCTGCTGTCGCTGGCGGACCAGGGCCGGCGCCAGGCCATGGTGCTGTCGCTGACCGAAACCGTGCCCGGCCAGTGGTGGGCCGGCACCTACGGCGACGGCGTGATCGAATTCGATGCCGCCGGCATCCAGCGCCGCATCACCCACCGGCCGGCGGTCGCGGTCAGCCTGGCCAGCGACCGGGTGGCGGCGCTGTGGCGCGACCGCAGCGGCCTGGTATGGGTAGCCAACGAACGCGGCGTCGATACCCACGACCCGCGCAACCGCACCTTCAGCACCATTTTTGACGGCGTCGGTCTGCCCGAGATTTCAGCCTCGGCCTTCATGACCGACCAGAGCGGACGCCTGTGGGTGGCGCTGGCCGACCAGGGCATCGATCTGATCGCGCCGGACGCCACCCGCCGCGCCGGCCTGCGGCCCGATCCGCTGCGGCCCGACACCGCCCTGCCCGGCAGCCTGATCCTGGCCCTGACCGAAGCCGAACCGAACGAGGCGTGGATCGGTACCCTCGCCGGGCTGTACCATACCAGCGGCCAGGGCAGCCGGGTGCGGCGGGTGCCGTTGCCGCACCACGAGCCGTTGCCGCGCATCGGCAGCATTCTCCAGCGCGACGGCGATTTATGGCTGGGCACGCCAGGCGGCCTGCTGCGCTACGATCCACGCGCCACCACGGTCAGGGCTTACCGCCAGGGGCCGGCTGCCGCCGGCGCCCTTTCCGACAGCCGCGTTACCACCCTGCTGGAAGCGCCCGACGGCATGCTGTGGGTGGGCACCCGCAACGGCCTGAATCGCTTCGATCCGGCCACCGGCCGCGCCGAGCAGATCCTGGCGGAGCCGGATCGCAGCGACGGTTTGCCACAGGGCCTGATCAACGCGCTGGCGTTCGATCGGCGCGGCCGCCTGTGGGTGGCCACCAACAGCGGCGGCGTCGCCATCCTCGACGGTCGGACCGCCGGCGGCAAGCCGCGCTTTCTGCGGCTCGCCGTCGGCGCCGGCGTGTTCGGCAAGATCGCCAGTTCGCTGGGCCTCGACGCCAGCGGCCGCATGTGGGCATCGGGTGGCAACGGTATTGCCGTGATCGATACCGAGACCTTGCGCGTGCAGCTGTTCGGTCGTGCCGACGGCCTGGTGTTCCAGTCCTATTTCGGCGGTGCCGGTGCCAGCACCGCCCAGGGCGAGCCGGTGTTCGGCACCTCGGGGGGGTACGTGGTGGTGCGGCAGACGCCGGCGCAGCGCTGGAAATACCAGCCGCAATTGGTGGTGAGCAAGGTGCAGCTCGACGCCCGCCAGGTGGCGGCGGCGCCGCTGCTGGCGGCGGACGGCCGTGGCCTGGAGATCCCGGCCGGCACCCGCAACGTCAACATCGAAGTGGCCTCGCTCGACTATTCCGCCAGCGCGCGCAACCGCTACGCGTTCCGCCTCGAGGGCTACGACAAGGACTGGGTGGAAGCCGACGCCAGCCACCGCATCGCCACCTACGCCAACGTGGCGCCCGGCACCTATCGCCTGCACATGCGCGGCAGCAACCGCGAAGGCGTGTGGAGTCCGCACGAGCTGACCATGGCGCTGCGCTTCCTGCCGGCCTGGTACCAGACCTGGTGGGCGCGCTCGGGCGCGGCGCTGGGCATCCTGCTGCTGGGCTGGGGCCTGTACCGCTGGCGTATCCGCCAGCTCGAGCACGCCAAGTTCCAGTTGCAGCACGAGGTGTATGCCCGTACCCGCCACCTGGCGCGGGTGCACGCCATCGTCAAGTCGATCAACGACCAGCTCGACTTCGACGCGCTGCTGCAGGCGATCCTGCTCGAATCGAGCGCGATCGGCCAGGTCAGCGGCGCCTGCGCGCTGATCCGCGAACCCGGTGACGGGCGGTTGCGGGTGCACGCCAGCTGGCAGGCCAGCGTGGTGCCGCCGTACGCGGCCATGACACTGGCCGAAACCCGGGCGCTGCTGGTCGATGGCGCCGAGCTGGTCATGCCCGAAATGTACTTGAGCGGCGCCGGCACGGTGCTGGCGGTGCGCATCTGCAGCGGCGAAGAGGTGCAGGGCTACCTGGTGTTCGAGCAGCAGCGCCCGTTTGCCGGGGGCGACCTGGAGATGTTCAAGGCGCTCAAGGAGCCGTTCATCTCGGCCTTCCAGAAGGCCGACGCGATCCGCGCCATCCAGCAGGCGCGCGCCGACGCCGAAGCCTCCACCCGCGCCAAGAGCGACTTCCTGGCCAACATCAGCCACGAGATCCGTACGCCGATGAACGCCATCCTCGGCTTTGCCGGCCTCGGTGCGCACCTGGACCTGCCGGCCAAGCCGCGCGACTACTTCCACAAGATCGACCGCGCCGGCAAGAACCTGCTGGGCATCATCGACGACGTGCTCGATTTCTCCAAGATCGAGTCCGGCAAGCTGGCGCTGGAAAGCGTGCCGTTCGACCTGGCCGACGTGCTCGACCAGGTCGCCGACCTGTTCTCGTGGCGGGCGGCGGAAAAAGGCCTGGAGCTGGTGGCCTGGGCCGACCCGGATGTGCCGGCGCGCCTCAATGGCGATCCGCTGCGCCTGGGCCAGGTGCTGATCAACCTGGTGGGCAACGCCCTCAAGTTCACCGCGCGCGGCGAGATCGTGCTGCATGTCACGCGCGAGACCGGGCCGGGCCCGGATCCGGACGCTGACCGCTTGCGGTTCGCCGTGATCGACAGCGGCGTGGGCATCAGCGCCGAGCAGCAGCGGCGCCTGTTCCACGCCTTCAGCCAGGCCGACAGCAGCACCACGCGCCTGTACGGCGGCACCGGGCTGGGCCTGGCGATCTCGCAGCAGCTGGTGCGCGCCATGGGCGGCGTGATCGGCGTCGACAGTACGCCCGAGCAAGGCAGCCGCTTCCATTTCAGTGTCGCCCTGCCGCCGCTGCCGGCGCCCGACGCGACGATGGAATTACTGGCGGCGCTCGCTGGCAAGCAGGTGCTGGTGGTCGATGACAGCGCTGCGGTACGCACCATGTGCGCGCAGCAGCTGGCGCACGCCGGCCTGCCGGTGTTGACCGCTGCGACCGCCGAAGCGGCGGCGGCAGCGGTGGATGCGTACCTGGCGCCGGCGCCGGTGGACGTGGTGCTGCTCGACTGGGACATGCCGGCCGCCGACGGCGCCGACACGGTGCGGCGCTTGCGCCAGGCGGCCATGACCACGACCGGCGGCGCGCCGGCGATCGTGGTCATGGCGACCGAATACGGGCGCGAGGCGGCCATGCGCGCAGCCGGCCAGTTGGGCATCCGCCACTGCCTGACCAAGCCGGTCAGCCGCGCCCGCATGCTGCTGACCATCGCCCAGGCGCTGGGCCTGGCCGCCGACGAACCGGCGGTGGCGCCGTTGCCGCCGCGCGTGCTGTCGGCGGCGGCGCAGCGCCTGGCCGGCGCCCGCGTGCTGGTGGTGGACGACAACCAGATCAACCAGCAGGTCGCGCGCGAGGTCTTGCTCGGCGGCGGCGTGCAGGTGGACCTGGCCGGCACCGGCATGGAGGCGGTGCGCATGGTCGAGGCCTGCCGCTACGATGCGGTGCTGATGGATATCCAGATGCCGGAAATGGATGGCTACGAAGCGACCGCGCTGATCCGCGCGCGCCATTCGGCCGCGCACCTGCCGGTGATCGCCATGACCGCGCACGCGGTGCCCGGTTTCCGCGAAAACAGCCTGGCCATGGGCATGAACGACTACATCACCAAGCCGATCGAGCCGGAGCGGCTGTTCGAGGTGCTGGCCGGCTGGATCGTCGGCCGCGCCGCGCCGGCGCTGGCGGCGCCGGCCACGCCCGCCCTCACCTGGACGCAGGCCGCGCCGGAAGCTGATGACCAGGCCGCCGCGCCCGGCATCGATACCGGCGCCGCGCTGGCGCGCCTCGGCGGCAACCGCCGCCTGCTCACGGTGCTGCTGGAAAAATTCGTCGAGGAATTCGCTGTCACGCAGGCGCAACTGGCCACCGCCATCGGCGCCGGCAATATCGAGCAGGCCGCGCTGCTGGTGCACAAGGTCAAGGGCGCGGCGGGCAACCTGTCGATGGGCCAACTGCACCGCTGCAGCGACGTCCTCGAGCAGCAACTGCGCAGCGACCCGGACCAGGCCGCCCCTGCGCTGGCAGCATTCGGCACGGCACTGGCGACGGTGCTCGATGCGGCCCGCGCGGGGGACCCTGACGATCGTTAAAGACGTTGTGAATTCGCCAAGCTGGGCGTAGCATAGCCTGGCAGCACATTGTTTTTATCCACCCTGAGGGAGTACACAATGATTAAACAGAATTTCGATCAACTCAACACCATGCTCGCCAAACTGGCCACCGACGATGGTTTCCGCGACCGCATGCAGAACGACCCCATCCGCGCGTTGGGCACGCTCGGGATCGAACTCGATCCGGCCAAGGTGCCGGCCGCGCGCCGCCTGCCGTCCAAGGATGCGGCCGCCGCCGACCATGCCGCCTTGGCAAGCAAGCAGATCGGCGAGAACGGCATGGTGCTGTTCATGTTGTCCGGTGTCTCGGTGGCGCGCCTGGCCTCCTGATCCAACCCTGACCGGCTACTCTGCCACCTGGCCGAGGCCGGTCTCTCCATAGCGCAGTTCCACCATCTCGCGCTCACCGCTCGCGGCCACGCCGCAGCCGCACACGGCGATCACCGCGTGGCGCAGGTGGTCGAGCTCCAGCATGGTTTCGATATCGATGTCGTTGATGGCGGCGGTGATAAACGCCGGCAAGCCCGCTTCGGTCGCCAGCAGGTAAAACGTCTGCGACAGGTGGCCGGCGTCGAGCGACATGGCGCGGTACGCCTTCTGGTGATTGCGGTACTTCCAGAACGAGCGCTCCACCCGGCCCACCATCACCACCTGCATGGCCGCGCCGGCCAGCCAGTACTGGTCCGCCACCATTTGCAGCGCCAGCGCCGCCGCCTGGTCCGGCGTGGTGGCGCGCAGCGGCTGCAGCGTATTGTCGACCGGATGGTAGTGGTACAAGCCCGGCGCCAGGCCGTCCACCCGCTGTACCAGCACGAACGCTTCGACCGGATGCAGGCCGCCGCCCGACGGACTGGTCTTTTTCAGCACGTTGGCGTGCGGGCCGATGTGGCGCACTTCCTGGGCGCCGAACGTGCGCTGCAACAGGCGCGCCGCCACCGCCAGCGGCAGGCTGGCGCTGGTGTCGTAATTGCGGCCCGTGTAGCGGCGCAGCAGCACCTCGTCGAGGAAACCGGTGGGAGCCGGCAGCGCCACCGCTGCGCCGATGCTTGCCACCTGCTGCACCGGCGGCGGCGGGTTGCCGTGGCGCTCGAGCAGCTCGTCGAAACTGGGCGCTTCCATGCCGGTATCGCTGCGCACGTCGTGCCAGCGCGAGAAGGTATGCGCCAGTGCCGCCAGCGGCCGCCAGTGCAGCGTGCGCAAGGTGTCGTCGCGTGCGCGCAGGGCGCCCGGCGCCGAATCGGGCGCCGCGTCCTCGGCCAGCAGCAGGCCGTGGGCGAGCAGCCGGTCCACCACTGCCGCGCCATGGCGCTGCGCCAGGTCCGCGTGCGCGGTCCACACCGATGAACCGACTGCGGCCAGCGCGGCCAGGTCGGCCGCATCGACCTCGATCTCGCGGTCCAGGTGCGGCGCCAGCGCCAGCCAGCGGGTGCTGGCCGCCAGGGTGCTGGTACCGGCAAACAGCGCGGCCCAGTCGATGTCCAGTTCTTCGCGGGGTTCCAGGTACAACACGGCGCAACGGCGGAGGTTCATGGTCTTTATCTCTGCTCAAGTTAAGAAATCGGCAATAACCAGGATGAGTCTAGCGCATCGGCCAGCTGCGGGGAAGTGGCGGATGCGCCGCAATACCCGATGGCGCCGGTGCGGCATCGACCAAAAAGCATGGGAGATGGTCTACACTGTCGGTCATGATCAAAGACCTGCCGTCGCTGGTGCTGCCCGGCGCCACAATCGACATCCTCAAGGCCAGCTGCGCCACGTGCAGCATGCACCAGCTGTGCCTGCCCATGGGACTGGGCAACGAAGACATGGAGCGGCTCGACCAGATTATCGGCCGCCGCCGCAAGGTCGCGCGCGGCAATACTCTGTTCCGCATAGGCGATCCGTTCCAGAACCTGTACGCGATCCGCCTCGGCCACTTCAAGACCTACCAGGTCAACCGCGAAGGCGCCGAGCAGATCACCGGCTTCCAGATGGCCGGCGAGCTGCTGGGCATGGACGCCATCAGCACCGACCTGCACCATTGCACGGCGGTGGCGCTGGAAGACAGCGAAGTGTGCGAAATTCCGTTCGCCACCCTGCAGCAGCTGCTGGCCGAAATGCCCACGCTGCTGCGCCACTTCCACCGCATGATGAGCCAGGAAATCACGCGCGAACAAAGCGTGATGCTTTTATTGGGCAATATGCAGGCGACGCAGCGCTTCGCCGCCTTCCTGGTCAACCTGTCGTCGCGCTACGAAGCACGCGGCTATTCGCCCAACGCCTTCCAGCTGCGCATGTCGCGCGAGGAAATCGGCAACTACCTGGGCCTGACCATCGAGAGCATCAGCCGCCTGCTGTCGAAGTTCAAGAAGGAAGGGCTGGTCAAGGTGAGCAACCGCGAGATCGAACTGCTCGAGCCGCACACGCTCAAGGCGATTACGGCCGGTACGCAGACTTGCGGTTGATCCCACCCCCTGAACCGATGGGGTCGGACCCCGTACGGGGTCCGACCCCGGTTGGCTGTGCGGGGTAGCGGCTGCTTAATCGGCTACCAGCGCTACACCACGCTCCTTCGGCCACACCCACGCGCCCGCCAGGCGCCAGTCGCGTTTTTCTCCTTCCACCAGCACCACCCAGCGGCTGCGCTCGAGCATGGCCAGCGGCGCCTCGAAGCGGCCCGCCGTATCGGGTTGCAGCGTCGCTTCGATGTCCTTGTCGGGCAAGGTTGCGTGTGAAAGTCTTAGCCGCATGGGCTCGGTCATGCCGCCGCCGTGCAAGCGTTGTACTTGCCCCGACAGCACGCTGCGGCTGGCGTCGTAGGTCAGCGTCATCGACAGGCCCATGGCGCTGGCCACGCGGTCGCGCGTCAGGTCCTGGTTGATGGCCTTGCCCTGCTTGTAATAGTCGCCGACCACCACCGGGTCGGGCGTGGAGAACGCCAGGTAAGCGGTAAACGCGCTGCCGGCCACCACGATGGCCGGGCCCAGCATCAGCAACCACGGCCAGCGTTGCTGGTACCACGGGGTGACGGTGCTGTGTAGATGGTGCATATGAATACTCCTAGCGGGGGACGATGAAGACCGCAGTTTCGTTGACGTGCAGCGCCGGGTCATCGACAGCCGTGAGCGCCACTTCGATCCTGTTCGAGCCCGGCTGGGCGGCGCCGTGCGCGGTGCGCAGGCGAATCGGCACGCCGCGCGTTTCGGTCGCATCGAGCCGCACCGTATCTGGCGTGACCAGGGCCAGCGACTCGATGCCGGCGACGCTGATGCGGTACGTATGGGCGCGTTCGGTGGTATTCATGATCTGCAGCCGGTAGACGTTTTCGATCATGCCGTCTTCCACTTCGCGGCCCATGGCGCCGCGGTCGCGGATCACGTCCATCTTGAGGGGCACGCGCAGGTACAGGGCGGTACTGGCGCCGGTCACGATCAGCAGCAGGACGGCGGTGTAGATGCGCACCCGGGGGCGCCAGGTGCGGCGGCGGATCTCGGTGGGCGTCAGGTGTTCGTCCAGTGCGCGTTCGGTGGCGTAGCGGATCAGGCCGTGCGGTGCATCGATCTTGTCCATCACGCCGTTGCACGCATCCACGCAGGCGGCGCAGCCGATGCACTCGTATTGCAGGCCGTTGCGGATGTCGATGCCGGTGGGGCACACCTGCACGCACAGCGAACAGTCGATGCAGGCGCCGCCGGTATTGGCTGCCTGCTTGTGGCGCGGGCCGCGTGGCTCGCCGCGCTTGGCATCGTAGGTGATGACCAGGGTGTCGCGGTCGAACATCGAGCTCTGGAAGCGGGCGTACGGGCACATGTACTTGCACACCTGTTCGCGCATCCAGCCGGCGTTGCCGTAGGTGGCAAACGCATAGAACAGCACCCAGAACCATTCCCACGGTCCGAAGTCGAAGGTTTGCACCTCGACCATCAGATCGCGGATTGGCGTGAAGTAGCCGACAAAGGTAAAACCGGTCCACAGGGCGACCGCGCCCCAGGCCAGGTGCTTGGCGGTCTTTCTACCGAGCTTGTTGGCTGACCACGGCTGGCGGTCGAGCAACATGCGCGCGCTGCGCTTGCCCTCGATCTTGCGCTCGATCCAGAGAAAAATTTCGGTATACACCGTTTGCGGACAGGTGAAGCCGCACCACACGCGTCCGGCCACGGCCGTGGCCAGGAACAGCAAGTAGGCGCTGATGATCAGCAGCACCGCCAGATAAATGAAATCCTGGGGCCACAAGACCATGCCGAAGATGTAGAACTTGCGCGTGGTCAGGTCGAACAGCAGCGCCTGGCGGTCGTTCCATTGCAGCCACGGCGTGCCGTAGAACGCCAACTGCGTCAGCCAGGCGAACAGCCAGCGCAGGCGGGCGTAGCGGCCCGACGTTTCGCGCGGGTAGATTTCCTCGCGCGCCGCATACATCTTGACGACCTGGGTCTCGGGCGCACTCATTTTGCCGGTTCCGCTGGCGCGGCAGGTGCAGGCAAGGGCTGACTGACATCATTGGACAAGCTCCAGATGTACGCGGCCAGCACGTGCACCTTGGCGTCGCCGAGGAAGTCGCCGAACGCCGGCATGGTGGCGTTGCGGCCGTGGCGGATGGTCTCCATGATGGTGTCGGCGCTGCCGCCGAACAGCCAGATTTTATCGGTCAGGTTCGGCGCGCCCAAGGCCTGGTTGCCCTTGGCGTCGGCGCCGTGGCAGGCCATGCAGGCGCCGAATTTGCCTTTGCCGAACACCGCCTTGATCGGATCGGCCGTCGAGCCGGACAGGCTCAGCACGTAGTGGGCGACGTTCTCGATATCTTTTTCGCTGCCCACCGCTGCGCCCATCGGCGGCATGGCGCCCACGCGGCCATGCAGGATGGTCTGCTTGATGATCTCGGGCGTGCCGCCGAACAGCCAGTCCTTGTCGGCCAGGTTGGGAAAGCCCTTGTTGCCGCGTGCATCGGAGCCGTGGCACTGGGCGCAGTACGTGAGGAACAGCCGTTCACCGATGGCGCGCGCTTTCGGATCGGCCGCCACTGCCTTGAGATCCTGCTGCTGGTACTGGGCGAACAGCGGACCGTATTCTTTCTCCGCCTGTTTCAGTTCGGTCTTGTAGTTGCCGGTGGAGCTCCAGCCCAGCTTGCCGGCGTAGCTGCCCAGGCCCGGGTACAGCACCAGGTACACCAGCGCGAAGACGATGGTGATGTAAAACAGCCACATCCACCAGCGCGGCATCGGCGTGTTCAGTTCGGTCAAATCCTGGTCCCAGACGTGGCCGGTGGTATCGACATTGACGTCGCTGCGCTTGCCTACCCGCGCCTTCGATTGCGCCCACAGCAGGATACCGCAACCGACAATGCCGAGCAGGGTGAGGGCGGCGATGTAGTAATCCCAGAAGCCGCTGGTAAAGTCAGCCATGGTCACTCTCCTCGTCGCGCAGTTCATCGTCCATGAAGGGCGCTTGTGCTGCCTGGGTAAAATCGGTTTCCTTGTGGTGGAAATAGGCCCACCACACGATGCCGATGAAGGTGACAAACGACACCACCGTCATCACGCTGCTGGCCTGGTCAAACAGGTTCTCGATAGCCATGTCAGTTCCTTGCTTTGATTAATGTGCCCAGGCCTTGCAGATAGGCGATCAGGGCGTCTTCCTCGGTCTTGTCCTTGAGCTGTTCCGGCGCGGCGGCGATGTCGGCGTCGGTGTACGGATCGCCCAGCCGTTGCAGTGCGCGGAGCTTGGGCACCACGTCCTGCGGCACCAATTTGGTCTTGGCCAGCCACGGGTAGTTGGGCATATTCGATTCCGGCACCACGTCGCGCGGATTGGCCAGGTGGGTGCGGTGCCACTCGTCGCTGTAGCGGCCGCCCACGCGCGCCAGGTCGGGCCCGGTGCGCTTGGAGCCCCACTGGAACGGCCGGTCATAGACGAATTCGCCAGCGACCGAGTAATGGCCGTAGCGCTCGGTCTCGGCGCGCAGCGGCCGCACCATCTGCGAGTGGCAGTTGTAGCAGCCTTCGCGCACGTAGATGTCGCGCCCGGTCAGGCGCAGCGGGCTGTACGGCTTGAGGCCGGCCACCGGCTCGGTGGTGGACTTCTGGAAGAACAGCGGCACGATTTCCACGGCGCCGCCGATGCTGATCACCAGCGTGACCAGGGCGATCAGCAGCCAGGGATTTTTTTCGATCCATTCATGCGAGAATTTCATGGGTACTCCGGGGTCAGTGGGCTGCAGCCAGGGCAGGGATGGGGGCGGTGACGGTGGCGCGATGGCGTAACGTCATCCAGGTGTTGTAGCCCATTACGCACATGCCGCTGAAGTACATGAAGCCGCCCAGCACCCGCACCGCGTAGTACGGATAGGTCGCTTTCACGCCTTCGACAAAGGTGTAGGTGAGGGTGCCGTCGGGGTTCACCGCACGCCACATCAGGCCCTGCATCACGCCGGCAATCCACATCGCGGCGATGTACAGCACCACGCCGATGGTGGCCACCCAGAAGTGCAGGTCGATCAGCTTGACGCTGTACATTTTTTGCTCGCCGACCAGGCGCGGAATCAGGTAGTAGATCGAGCCCATGGTGATGAAGCCGACCCAGCCGAGCGCGCCGCCGTGCACGTGCGCCACGGTCCAGTCGGTGTAGTGGGAGAGGGCGTTGATGGTCTTGATCGACATCATCGGGCCCTCGAAGGTGGCGATGCCGTAGAACGACAGCGAGACGATCATGAATTTGAGGATCGGGTCGGTGCGCAGCTTGTGCCAGGCGCCCGATAACGTCATCATGCCGTTGATCATGCCGCCCCACGAGGGCGCCAGCAGCACCAGCGAGAACACCATGCCCACCGACTGGGTCCAGTCGGGCAGGGCCGTGTAATGCAGGTGGTGGGGACCGGCCCACATGTAGGTGAAGATCAGCGCCCAGAAGTGGACGATCGACAGCCGGTACGAGTACACCGGACGCTCGGCCTGCTTGGGGATGAAGTAATACACCATGCCCAGGTAGCCGGCGGTGAGGATGAAGCCGACCGCGTTATGGCCATACCACCACTGGATCATGGCGTCCTGCACGCCGGTGTAGGCCGAGTACGACTTGGTCAGGCTGGCAGGCATGCTGGCGCCCTGCACCACGTGCAGGATGGTCACGGCCAGGATGTAGGCGCCGAAGAACCAGTTGGCCACGTAGATGTGCTTGACCTTGCGGATGATGAGGGTGCCGAAGAACACCACCGCGTAGGCGATCCACACCAGCGCGATCAGGATCGTGATCGGCCATTCGAGCTCGGCGTATTCCTTGCCGCGCGTGTAACCCATCGGCAGCGTGACCACTGCCAGCACGATCACTGCCTGCCAGCCCCAGAACGTAAACGCCGCCAATTTATCGGAAAACAGCCGCACCTGGCAGGTGCGCTGCACCACGTAGTACGACGTGGCAAACAGGCCGCAGATACCGAACGCAAAAATCACCGCGTTGGTGTGCAAGGGCCGCAGGCGGCCGTAGGTCAGCCATGGAATGTCGAGATTCAGCGCCGGCCATGCCAGCTGGGCGGCGATGATCACCCCCACCAGCATGCCGACGATGCCCCAGATGACGGTGGCGACCGCGAATTGCTTGACCACCTTGTAGTTGTAATTCAATGCTGGTTCCACACACGCTCTCCCCGGTTTGCGTCAAATCTATTGACCGAAGGGTAAGCGTGCAGAACTCAAAAATCCTTGATGTGAATCAAAATTTCCCGTATGCACTTCAGGGTCAGTGCCGACATTTGGACACGGCCTCAGCGCTATCCGGCTGAGTTCGTGTCTGAATGTCGGCACTGACCCCGAAGGTGACCCCGAAGGTGGTAGCAGATGGCGAGGACTGTGATCCACGCCGGCATCATGTAGACCGCGATGCGGGTGTCGGGGGTGAGGTACATGATGACCACGATGGCGGCCATGAAGGCCAGGCACAGGTAGTTGGTCCATGGCTGGCCCCAGCTGCGGAAGCGCGTGGTCTCGCCTGCCTGCGCCTTGCTCTGGCTGAACTTCAGGTGGGTGATGCTGATCATCGCCCAGTTGATCATCAGCGCTGCCACCACCAGCATCATCAACATGCCAAACGCCTTGCCCGGCATGACGTAGTTGACCACCACGCACAGGGCAGTGGCAGCTGCCGACACGCCCAGCGCGTGCACCGGGATGCCGCGATTGTTCACGTGCGCCAGGGTTTTCGGTGCGTGGCCCTGCAGCGCCAGGCCCAGCAGCATGCGGCTGTTGCTGTACACGCAGCTGTTGTACACCGACAACGCGGCTGTGAGCACCACCACGTTCAGCGCCGAGGCCACCCAGCCGTTGTCGAGCGCCTGGAAGATCAGCACGAACGGGCTGCCGCCTTGCTGCACCTGGCTCCACGGGTACAGCGACAGCAGCACCGCCAGCGCGCCCACGTAAAAGATCAGGATGCGGTACACGACCTGGTTGGTGGCCTTGGGGATGGTTTTTTCCGGCGACTCCGCTTCGGCCGCCGTGATGCCCACCAGTTCGAGCCCGCCGAACGAGAACATGATGATGGCCATCGCCATGATCATGCCGCCCACGCCGTGCGGAAAGAAGCCGCCCAGCGCCCACAGGTTGGTGATGCTGGCCTGCGGGCCGCCGGTGCCGCTGACGAGCAAATAGCCGCCGAACACGATCATGCCGACAATCGCCGCCACCTTGATGATGGCAAACCAGAACTCCATTTCGCCGAACAGCTTGACGTGCAGCAGGTTGACCGCATTTATCAACAGGAAGAACCCGAGTGCCGACGCCCACAGCGGCACCGACGGCCACCAGAACTGCACGTACATGCCCACCGCAGTGAGTTCGGCCATGCTGACCAGCACGTACAGGATCCAGTAATTCCAGCCCGACGCAAAACCGGCAAACGGTCCCCAGTAGCGATTGGCGAAGTGGCTGAAGGAGCCGGCCACCGGCTGGTCCACCACCATCTCGCTCAGCTGGCGCATGATGAAGAAGGCCATGATGCCGGCGATCGCATAACCGAGGATCACCGAGGGGCCGGCCAGCTTGATGGTCTGGGCCACGCCCAGGAACAGGCCGGTACCGACCGCGCCGCCGAGGGCGATCAGCTGGATGTGGCGGTTGCTCAAGCCGCGCTTGAGCGTGTTGTCATGGTTCATGGAGGTGCGGCTTTCCTTGGGTTGGCGGGAGCAGGGCAGGGATCGAAGCTGGTACGGCGATCATACAGTGTGTTGCTGAAGCAACCCGGCGCCCAGTACCGGCGACTCGCCCAGGTTGCGCAGCACCATGTGCGAGCGGATGTCGAGCACGCCCGGCACCTTGTACAGCTTGTCCATCACGAAGTCGGAATAGTGTTTGAGGTTGCGCGCCCGCACCCGCAGCATGTAGTTGGCCTCGCCGGTGACCACGAACGAGCCCACCACTTCTTCCCACTGCGGCAGCGCAGCGACGAACTGTTCGTGCCACTGGTCGGTATCACGGCGCATGGTGACCATCACGAACGCTTCCACGTCCAGCCCCAGCAGTTCGGCGTTGAGTCGGGCGGTGTAGCCGAGGATGATGCCGGCCTGTTCCAGCAGGCCCACGCGGCGCAGGCAGGCCGACGGCGACAGGAACACCGTTTCGGCCAGCCGGGTATTGCTGATGCGGCCATCCTGTTGCAGGGCGCGCAGGATGGCAAGATCGACCAGGTCGAGGTTCATTGAAATATTTTGCGGTTTTTGATGGTGATTTTCGAATAATAGATCAATAACAGCGCTTTCAGTGCGGTTCTTTGCGCGAAAAAATCGTCATCGTTGTTCTAAAATGTCGCATCCACCTCATCCTGCGGGACTCCTATGACCACCGAACAAGATTGCCTGGCGCTTGACGCCGCCGACCCGCTGGCCGACCAACGCGCCCAGTTTGCGCTGCCCGACGGCGTGATTTACCTCGACGGCAATTCGCTGGGGGCGCGTCCGAAGGCTTCCTTGCAGCGCGCGCAGCAGGTGATCGCCGCCGAGTGGGGCGACGACCTGATCCGCAGCTGGAACACGGCCGGCTGGTACGACCTGCCGCGCCGCCTGGGCAACTTGCTCGCGCCCATCGTCGGCGCCGCTGCAGACGAGGTGGTGGTCACCGATACCACGTCGGTCAACCTGTTCAAGGCGCTTGCCGCCGCCATCAAGATGCAGGCGGACCATCCCGGGCGCGCCGGCCGGCGCGTGATCATCACCGAGCGCGACAACTTCCCCAGCGATATCTACATGGCCGAAGGCCTGCTGGGCTGGCTCGAGCGCGGCTACGAGTTGAAACTGCTGGAGTCCTGGTCCGACCTGCCGGCCGCATTGTCGGGCGAGGCCGGACAGCAAGTGGCGGTGGTCATGCTCACCCACGTCAATTACCGCACCGGCCGCATGTTCGACATGACCGCCACCACGGCGCAGATCCACGCCGCCGGCGCGCTGGCGATCTGGGACCTGGCCCATTCGGCCGGCGCAGTGCCGGTGGCGCTGAACGCCGCCAACGCCGACTTCGCGGTCGGCTGCACCTACAAGTACCTCAATGGCGGGCCCGGTTCGCCGGCCTTCATCTGGGTGCCGCAGCGTCACCATGCGCAGTTTGCCCAGCCGCTCACCGGCTGGTGGACCCATCGCCAGCCGTTCGCCATGCAGCCGGCCTATGCGCCGGTGGCCGGCATCGGCCGCGCGCTGTGCGGCACCCAGCCGGTGGTGTCGCTGGCCCTGGTGGAATGCGGCCTGGAGATCTTCGGCCAGGTAGCGATGGCGGCATTGCGCGCCAAGTCGCTGGCGCTGTCTGACCTGTTCATCGCGCTGCTCGAAGAACACTGCGCCGGCCACCCGCTCGAACTGATCACGCCGCGCGCGCACGCCGAGCGTGGCAGCCAGGTGAGCGTGATGCACCCGCACGGCTACGCGGTGATGCAGGCGCTGATCGCGCGCGGCGTGATCGGCGACTACCGCGAGCCGCAGGTGATGCGCTTCGGTTTCACGCCGCTGTACACCAGCTACCAGGACGTATGGCGCGCGGTGATGGTCTTGAAGGATATCCTCGACCGCAGCGACTACCAGGTCGATGCCAAGCGCGATGCAGTGACCTGAGCCCACGGAGACGATCATGAAATGCCCGGTATCTCACGATGGTGTCAGTGCCCCCGCAGCCGACTACCACGGCGCCCAGCTCGATTTTTCCAAGGACATGAGCTACGGCGACTACCTGTCGCTCGACACCATCCTGTCGGCCCAGCACCCGCTCTCGCCCGAGCACAACGAGCTGCTGTTCATCATCCAGCACCAGACCAGCGAGCTGTGGATGAAGCTCATGTTGCACGAGCTGCACGGCGCGCGCGACAACATCGCGGCCGGCCAGCTGCCGGCGGCGATGAAAATGCTGGCGCGCGTGGCCGCCATCATGAACCAGCTGGTGCACGCCTGGGATGTGCTCTCGACCATGACGCCGCCCGAGTACACGGCGATCCGCCCGTACCTGGGCGCCTCGTCCGGCTTCCAGTCGCACCAGTACCGCGAAATCGAATTCCTGCTCGGGAACAAGAACGCCACCCACTTGCAAGTGCACCAGCACAAGCCGGAGGCGTACGCGATACTCAAGCGTGCCCTGGACGCGCCGTCGATCTACGACCAGGCCATCATGGTGATGGCGGGCAGCGGCCTGGCGGTGGACGCGCAGCGCCTGGCCGGTCCTTGGGACCAGCCGGTGAAATCCGACGACTCGGTCAAGGCCGCGTGGACCACCGTGTACCAGAACACCGGCGAGTATTGGCCGCTGTACGAACTGGCCGAAAAGCTGGTGGACCTGGAGACCGCCTTCCGGCTGTGGCGCTTCCGCCATGTGACCACCGTGCAGCGCGTGATCGGTTTCAAGATGGGCACCGGCGGCACCGACGGCGTCAATTACTTGCGCAAGATGCTCGACGTGGTGCTGTTCCCGGAACTGTTCGAATTACGCACCGAGCTCTGATCTTCATTGTTGGCGTGCTGCGGCCGGTCGTCGTCCTGCAGCACGCGCAGGCCTGGCCCCACGAGGTCGTCGAACTGGCCGTCGTCGGACGCGCGAAAGAACACCCACAGCGCCACGAACACCAGCAGCACGCTCAGGGGAATGAGCAGCAGCAGCGCTTCCATCAGGTCTCCCTGCCCACGCGGCGCAGCCGCAGTGCGTTGGCCACCACCACGGCCGAACTGGCCGCCATGCCCACGCCCGCCAGCCACGGATTGAGCAGCCCCAGCGCCGCCGCTGGAATGGCCACCACGTTGTACACGCTGGCCCAGGCCAGGTTCTGGCGGATCACGCCCATGGTGCGCGCGGCTACCCGGGCGCTGTCGACCACCGCGCCCAGCCGGCCACACAGCAGCACCGCGTCGGCATGGGCTTGCGCCAGCGCTGCGCCTTCACCCATCGCGAACGAGACATCGGCCGCGCTCAACACGGCAGCGTCGTTGATGCCGTCACCCACCATGGCGACCACCGCACCCTTCATCTGCAATTGTTTGACGAAGGCCAGCTTTTCCTCGGGCAGGTAGCCGCCCACGGTGATGCCGATGCCCAGCTGGTCACCGACGCGGCGCGCCAGCACGTCATGGTCGCCGCTGAGCAGCACCACCGTCTTGCCGGCGCGGCGGAAGTAGTCCACGGTCGCTTGAGCATCCTCGCGCAGGCCGTCGTGCAGTTGCAGGCAGGCGAGCCACTGGCCTTCGGCGCCCAGATACACTGGCGTGGCGCCGTCCGCCACCTCGTGGGCAGGAGCGAGTCCGGTACTCTGCGTGATTGCTGCGGCGCCTGCAGTGCCGGCGCTTGGCGGCAGTAGCGCCATCCCCGCGATCCCTGCCACGAATGCAGCGCTACCGAGCCGGTACCGGCGGTTGTGCAGCACCGCCTCGATGCCGCAACCGGGCACTTCGCGGATTGCGTCCGGGGGCCAGTCCTCGCGCCGGCCGCCGCCGGCCTCCACGGCTGCGGCCACGATGGCGCGCGCCAGCGGGTGGGCGCTGCCGGCGTCGAGCGCGGCGGCCACCTGCAGGCAGAAGCTCGCGCGCATGGCGCCCAGCGGCACCGTCGCCTGCAGCACCGGGCGGCCGTGGGTGAGGGTGCCGGTCTTGTCGAAGACGACGTGGGTGGCGCGGTGCAGCGTTTCCAGCGTTTGCGCGCCGGTCACCAGCACGCCGCCGCGCAGCAGGCGGTCGGTGGCGGCTGCCAGCGCGGTGGGCGTGGCCAGCGACAGCGCGCAGGGACAAGACACCACCAGCACGGCAATGGCGATCGGCCAGGCGCGCAGCAGGTTGCCGTCGTGCCAGGCCCACCAGCCGAACGCGCACAGCGCAAACAGCAGCAGCCCCGCCACGAACCATGCCGCCACGCGGTCGGCCCACAGCGCGATGCGCGGCTTGCCCTGTCCCGCGCGGTCGATCAGCTTGACCAGGTTCGACATGGTGCTGTCCTGGGCGCGCCGTGTTACCCGCGCCAGCACCACGGCGCCGGCATTGATCGCGCCGCCGGGCAGGGCTTCGCCGAGTTCCTTTGGCACCGGGACGCTCTCGCCGGACAACAGCGACAGGTCGAGCGACGTGCTGCCATCGACCACCACGCAGTCGGCCGCCACCGCCTCGCCGGGCTTGATCATGATGACGTCATCGATTTGCAGGGTGGCTGCGCGCACCAGCGTGGCGCCGCGGCTGTCGGGATAGTGCGCCAGCAAGGTGGCCGCTGCCGGCAGCGCGTGGTGCAGCCGTTCCAGTGCTGCGCCGGCGCGGCGGCGCGCGCGCAGCTCGTACCAGCGGCTGCACAGCAGCAGGAAGATGAACATGGTGACCGAATCGAACCATACCGCGCCGGTGCCGCGCACGGTGGCGACGACGCTGGCGCCAAACGCGGCGCCGATGCCCAGCGCCACCGGCACGTCCATCCCGAGGGTGCGCGCGCGCAGGCTGGCCAGCGCGCCGCGCCAGAACGGCAGCGCCGAGTAGGTCACTGCCGGAATCGTGAGCAGCAGGCTGGCCCACTGCATCAAGGAGGCCATGGCCGGATCGAGCGTGCCGTCGCCGTTGGACATGTAAGCCGGCGCCACGTACATCATCACCTGCATCATCGCCAGGCCGGCCACGAACAGCTGGCGACCGAGCGTGCGTGCGGCCTGACGCTGCTGTACCTGGTGGCGGCCGGCGTCGTACGGGTAAGCGGCGTAGCCGATCGCGTGCAGCGCGGCCAGGATGTCGCCGGGTGTGCAGTTGTCCTGGCGCCAGCGCACGTAAAGGCGTTCGGTGGCGACGTTGAGCTGGGCCGCTTCCACGCCGGGCAGGCGCGCCAGCCGGTGTTCGATCAGCCACACGCAGGCCGCGCAGCGGATGCCTTCCACCGCGAACGTCGCTTCACGCGTGTACTCGTCACGCGCGAAGCGCGGGTCGGCGTTGTCGTAGAGTTGCAGCGCGGGCGGCGCCAGGCTGGCGTGATCGGCGTTATTGGCGTTGTCGGCTTTATTGGCGCTGGCGGCAAACGCGGAGCGGTCACGGTAGTACGATGCCTGCCCGAGATCGACGATGGTTTGCGCCACCGCCGCGCAGCCGGGGCAGCACATGCTGTGGATAACGCCGTCGATGTCCACCGGCCAGCTGGCGCTGGCCGGCACCGGTTCACCGCAGTGGTAACAGCCGGCCGCTGCGTCGGCGGCGCGTGATTTCAATGGGGTGTCAGGCATAAGATAGAGATCCATTCCGGCACAATGCCGTCACCGCTGCCGGCTCGCAGCAGTCCCAGCAAGCCAAAACCGAGTACCGCCACGCCGCAGGCGATGCGCACCAGCGGGCGGCGCATGGCCCGCTGCACGCGCATGCCCACCAGGCCGAGGCCGACCAGCATCGGCAACGTACCGAGGCCAAACGCCAGCATCACGATGGCGCCGTCGAAGGCGTCGCCGCTGAGCATGGCGGTGAGCAGCACGCTATAGACCATGCCGCACGGCAGCCAGCCCCACAGCGCACCGAGTGCCAGCGCCTGTTGCGGTTTTTCGATTGGCAACAGGGTTTTCATCAGCGGCGCGATGGCCCGTTGCAAGCGCTGCCACAGCACTCGGCCACCTTGTTCGAGCCATGCCAGGCCGCGCCAGGCGTTCATCAGGTGCAGCCCGAGGGCGACCAGCATCAGGTTGGCCAACCAGTAAAAGCCCAGCTGCATGCCGGCCAGGCCAGCCAGGCTTTGCGCGCCGCCAGCCAGCCCGCCAGCCATGGCGCCGGCCAGCATGTAGCTGGCGATGCGGCCGGTGTTGTAGGCCAGCACGCGTGTCAGCGCTGCCGTGGACGAGTGGGCGGAGGCAGCAGCACCGCCGGCAGCAGCTATCGGGATCGCTGCACGCGGCGATGCCGATGACGACGGCTTGCTGCTGGCGCTGGCCGACAGCGCACCCACAATCCCGCCACACATGCCCACGCAATGGATGCTGCCCGCCAGGCCCACCAACAATACCGGAAGCAGCTGGACGGCCATGGCGGTCAGATGGTTTTCGAGTAGCGCAGCGGTTGCGCGCTGTCGAGCCTGGCCGTGGCCAGGTAGCGGTCGAACACCATGCAGATGTTGCGTATCAGGAGGCGGCCCTTGGGCGTGATGCTGATCCACTCGCTGTCGACCGTGAGCAGGCCATCCTGCGCAAATGCCTTCAACTGTTCCAGCTCCGCTGCGAAGTAGTTCCTGAAGGTGATCGGGAACGATTGCTCGAGCGAGGCCAGCGACAGTTCGAAGTTGCACATCAGCTTCTGGATCACGATGCGGCGCAGCAGGTCGTCGTTGTCGAGCTTGATGCCGCGGGTGATCGGCAGCACGCCGGCATCGAGCTTTTCGTAGTAGGCCTCGAGCGTCTTTTCGTTCTGGCTGTAGGTGGCGCCGATGGCGCTGATGGCCGAGACGCCGCACGAGATCAGGTCCGCTTCGGCGCGCGTGGAGTAGCCCTGGAAATTGCGCTGCAGGCGACCCTGGCGCTGGGCCACGGCCAGCTCGTCGCCGGGCTTGGCGAAGTGGTCCATGCCGATGTACACGTAGCCCGCCGCGCACAGGCGGCGGATGCACAGCGCCAGCAAGTCGAGCTTGACGGCGGCGGTGGGCAGGTCGGCATCAAGGATGCGCCGCTGCGGCTTGAACAGGTGCGGCAGGTGGGCGTAGTTGTACAGCGCAATGCGGTCGGGGCTGGCGTCGATGACCTTGTCGAGCGTGCGCTCCATGGTGTCCATGGTCTGCTTGGGCAGGCCGTAAATCAGGTCGATGCTGATCGAGCGAAAGCCAGCGTCGCGCGCGGCCGCCATCACGGCGCGGGTTTCTGCCTCCGGCTGGATGCGGTTGACGGCCTTTTGCACGTCGGGATCGAAATCCTGTACACCCAGGCTCACCCGGTTGAAACCCTGTGCGCGCAGCGAGAAGATGCGTTCGGGCGTGACCGTGCGCGGGTCGATCTCGATCGAGTATTCGCCCTGCGCGTCCGGCGCGAAGTCGAAATTCTCGTGCAGGTAAGTCATCAGGTCGCCCATTTGCCTGTCGCTCAGGTAGGTGGGCGTGCCGCCGCCGAAGTGCAGCTGCTCGACCTGGCCGATGCCGGCAAACAGCCGGCCCTGCATGTCGAGTTCCTGCTTCAGGTAGCCGAGGTAGGTGGCGGCCTTGCCGTGGTCCTTGGTGACGATCTTGTTGCAGCCGCAGTAGTAGCAGATGGTGTCGCAGAACGGCACGTGGATGTACAGCGACAGCGGGCGCTGGCTGCGGCGCAGGCGCAGGCCCGCCACCGCCTCCAAAAACTGGCCGTAGCCGAAATCGGGCACGAAGCGGTCAGCGGTCGGGTACGAGGTGTAGCGCGGACCGGACTGGCTCAATTTGCCGATGATGGCGGCGTCGAATTCGACCGCGTCGATGGCCGACGCGGGGGTGCTGGAGGTAGGCATGATATGACTTTCAGACTCTTGCGCTCTCAGGCGGCCAGGCGGCGGGGTTCAGCCCTGGTGGCGGCACGAACTGTATTGGCGCCCTTGGCCCGCGATGGCGCCCGGCCGAACTTGAACAGGCTCACCGCCTGCGTCAGGCCGCCCGCTTCCACGGCCAGGCTGGCGGTGGCCGCTGCCGCTTCCTCGACCAGCGCGGCGTTCTGCTGCGTGACCTGGTCCATGTGGGCGATGGCCGAATTGACCTGGTCCACGCCGATGCTCTGCTCGTGCGAGGCCACCGAGATTTCGCGCATGATGGCGGTCACCTGCTGTACCGATGTGACCACCTGCTTCATGGTGGCGCCGGCGCGGTCCACCTGCACCATGCCGGCGCTGACCTTGCCGACCGAGACGTCGATCAGGTTCTTGATGTCTTTGGCGGCGGTGGCGCTGCGCTGGGCCAGGTTGCGCACTTCGCTGGCAACCACCGCAAAACCGCGGCCCTGTTCACCGGCGCGGGCCGCTTCCACGGCGGCGTTCAGCGCCAGGATATTGGTCTGGAAGGCGATGCCTTCGATCAGGCCGATGATGTCGACGATCTTGCGCGACGAGGTGTTGATTTCATCCATGGTGGCAATCACGTCGGCGACGATCTCGCCACCCTGCACGGCCACGTGCGAGGCGCTCACGGCCAGCTCGTTGGCCTGCGCCGAGTTGTCGGCATTCTGCTTGACGGTGGCCGAGAATTGTTCGACCGACGATGCGGTCTCTTCCAGGCTGGCCGCCTGCGCCTCGGTGCGGCCCGACAGGTCGGCGTTGCCGGCGGCGATCTGGCGCGTGGCCACGGCCATGGTCTCCACGTTGACGCGCACGTCGCGGATGGTGGCGATCAGGTTGCTGTTCATCTGCTGCAGCGCGCGCAGCAACTGGCCTACTTCGTCGGTGGCATGGGTTTCGAACGACGCGGTGAGGTCGCCGGCGGCGATCGAGCGCGCGCCGTCGAGCGCCTGCCGCAGCGGCAGCAGCACCGAGGCCCGCAAGGTGTACCACAGGAAGACGTTGATCAAGAGGCCCAGGAAGGTGGCGCCGAAGATGGCGTAGCGGTGGCCCTCGTCGCCCATCAGCGCGGCCACGCACACGCCCAGTTGCAGTACATTGACCACGCTGGTGGCGAGCCAGATGCGCATGCCCAGCGAGACGTGGGACAGGCGCGCCAGCAGGTGCAACAGGCCGGGGCGGATCAGCTGACCGTTCTTGATGCGGATGCCGTGGCCGTCGCCGGTGCGGATGGCCTGGTAGGCTTCCTCGGCTTCGGCCACCTGGTGGCGCTCGGCTTTGACACGCACCGACATGTAGCCGATGGTCTTGCCATGTTCGCGGATCGGCGTGATGTTGGCGCGCACCCAGTAGTGGTCGCCGTTCTTGCAGCGGTTCTTGACGATGCCGGTCCAGGGCGTGCCGCCCTTGATCGAGGCCCACAGGTCGGCGAACGCCTCGGCCGGCATGTCGGGATGGCGCAGGATATTCTGCGGCGCGCCGATCAACTCGTCCTCGGTGTAGCCGCTGATTTCGGTGAAATACGGGTTCACGTAGACGATATTGCCATGCAGATCGGTCTTGGACACGATGGCCTGGTCGTCCAGGACGTCCACTTCGCGGTTGCTGACGGGTTGGTTGTTGCGCATCACACTCTCCGGCTGTTGTTGCTTTATCGCAATAGATGCAGCCAGTGTACGGAGTCCGTCAACCAATTTTATTGATGTAGATCAAAATTTGCCGAGGAAGGGTTGTCGATGTTGTATCAAGGGGCGAGGGGCCGCAACGGGCCTACCGCGTAGCCTTGCGCGTAGTCCACGCCCAGGTCGCGCACCACGTCCAGGGTGGCGTCATCTTCCACGTATTCGGCCACGGTGCGCAGGCCCATCACGTGGCCCACCTCGTTGATCGCCTTGACCATGGCGCGGTTGATGGAATTGGTGGCAATGTCACGGATGAACACGCCGTCGATCTTGAGGAAATCGACCGGCAGCGCTTTCAGGTACGCGAACGACGACAGCCCGCTGCCGAAGTCGTCGAGCGAAAAGCGGCAACCGAGCGCCTTGAGCTTGCCCATGAATTCCTGCGCCTTGATCAGGTTGGCGATCACGGCCGTTTCGGTAATCTCGAAGCAGATGTGCTGCGGCGCCACGTTAAATTCACGGAACTGCGCGACGATGTAGTCGTGCAAGCCCTCGTCGGCCAGCGAGGTGCCGGACAGGTTGATCGAGTATTCGACCGGTGCAGAAGCGCTTTCACCGGCATGGCGGCACACGGCGCGGATCACCCAGCGGTCGATGGCGTTCATCAGGTCGTAGCGCTCGGCGGCCGGAATAAAGGCGCCGGGCAGGATCAGGTCGCCCTTGGCCGGCTGGATGCGGATCAGCACTTCCAGGTGGTTGGCGCCATGCTCGCCCAGCCCCACGATCGGCTGCGTGTACAGGCGGAAGTACTGCTGCTCGAACGCCTCGTTCAGGCGTGACACCCACTGCATCTCACCGAGCCGGCGCGCCAGCCGCTGGTCCGATTCGCGGTACACGTGCACGCGGTTGCGACCGCGCTCCTTGGCCAGGTAGCAGGCCTGGTCGGCCGCCATCAGCAATTCCGTCATCGACTTGCTGTGGCGCGTGACCTCGACCATCCCGATCGATACGCCGAGCTCGAAGCTGCGGTCCTGCCAGACGAAACGGAAATTGCGGATCGACTGGCGCAGGCCCTCGGCGATCAGGCGCGCCTGGTCGATGGCGCAGCGCGGCAGCAGTACGCCGAGCTCGTCGCCACCGAGACGCGCCAGCACGTCGGAGTCGCGCATCTGCGTTTGCAGCATGCGCGCCAGCAGTTGCAGCAGCAGGTCGCCGGCGGCGTGTCCGCAGGTGTCGTTGACGATCTTGAACTGGTCGAGGTCCATGTACAGCATGGCGTGCACATGGCCTTCCTCCTTGGCGCTGTGCAGCGCCTCGGCGATGCGCGCCTCGAACTCGCGCCGGTTGATCAGGCCGGTGAGGGTGTCGTGGCTGGCGTTCCACGACAGCTGGCGCGTGAGCTTGCGCTCGTGGCTGACGTCGCGGAACACCACCACCACGCCCAGCAGCGCGCCGTTGTCGGCCCAGATTGGTGACGCCGATTCCTCGACCGCGATGCGGCGCCCTGCGCGCGTGACCAGCTGGTTGTCGGATGCCGGCGCCACCGTTTGGCGCAAGCGCAGGCAGCGGAGCGCCACGTGTTCGGCGATGGGTTCGCCGGCCTCGCTGGTCAGGTGCAGGGTGATGGCGATGTCCTGCCCGCGCGCCTCGTCGTTGCCCCAGCCGGTCAGCTGTTCGGCGGTGCGGTTCAGGTATTCGGTCTTGCCGTGGGGGTCGATGGTAATCACGCCCTCGCCGATGGCGCGCAAGGTCACTGTTGCCATCTCGCGGTCGCGCGCGCTGGCCTGTTCGGCCAGTTTGCGGTCGGTGATGTCCCACACCACGCCCAGGGTGCCAACGGGCGCGCCGTGGGCGTCGCACTGCATGTGGGCCTTGGCGGCCAGCCAGTGCAGGCTGCCGTCGTCCCAGACCACGCGGTATTCCACTTCGTAACCGGTGCCGGCATCCACGGCTTCCTGCATGATGGTGGCCAGGGCATCACGGTCATCGGGATGGACGTAGCTGAGGAAGTCGACGAATGGCTGCGTCAGCCGGCCTGGAGGCAAACCGAGCAGGCACTGGCCACTGCATTGCCAGCTGACCGTGCTGTTATAGACGGTGCCGTCGTGTATCGCCGTATCCCAGATCGTCATGCGCGCTGCGTCCAGCGCCATCCGTAAATGCCGAACATCCATGTGCCACTCCCGAACCGATGGTGTGGGTCTTGGAGTGGCTACTGGTCAGAAAGTTCCGGCAGAATTCGGATTTTTTGAACGTGTCAGGCGGGCTTTTTGGTCGAGTGCCACAGCTTGCCCACCACGGTCACCACCACCAGTGCCAGCGCACCGGCCACCAGTCCGGTCACGGCGCCGATCACGGACTCCGTGATGAAGGACAGCACCGGGCCGACTGCGGGCACGTCGGCCATCACTTCCTGCGCGTGGTGCACCACGTCGTGGCTGCCGGGTATGCCGTGCACCAGGATGCCGCCGCCGACCATGAACATGGCGGCCGTGCCGACCACCGACAGGAATTTCATCAGCACCGGCGCGGCAGCCAGCAGAAAGCGGCCAAATCCGCGCGCGACGGCGTTGCCCAGCTTGCTCAGGTACAGGCCGGCGTCATCCATCTTGACGATGCCGGCCACCAGGCCGTACACGCCCACCGTCATCACCAGCGCGATCATGATCACCACCAGTGCCTGTTCCATGAACGGCTTGCCTTCCACGCTGCCGAGCGCGATGACGATGATCTCGGCCGACAGGATGAAGTCGGTGCGCACGGCACCCTTGATCTTTTCCTTTTCCAGCGCCACCAGGTCGGCCTCGGGATCGGCCACGGCCGCCACCAGTTCCTGCTTGCGCTGGGCTTTTTCGTCCTTGTGCAGCACGCTGTGGGCGATTTTTTCGAAGCCCTCGAAGCACAGGTACAGGCCGCCGATCATGAGCAGCGGCGTGATCGCCTGCGGCAAAAAGGCGCTGATCGCCAGCGCCGCCGGCACCAGGATTCCCTTGTTCTTGAGCGAGCCGACCGCCACCGCCCACACCACGGGAAGTTCGCGGGCCGCGCGCACGCCGGACACCTGCTGCGCATTGAGCGCCAGGTCGTCACCGAGCACGCCGGCGGTTTTCTTGGCCGCGACCTTGGTCATCACGGTGACGTCGTCGAGAATGGTGGCGATATCGTCGAGCAGGGCCAACAGGCTGGTACCGGCCATTAGCGGCTCCCTCGGGTGGTGAAAGTGGTCATGGGTAGTCCTTATTATAGAAGCAGCAAGTTTAACCCAAGCCAAGCCGGCGACGATATGGCGACACCGCTACAATGTGCGTTACCGCGCAGCATTTTGCTGGCGCCGGAGACAATCAGGGATCGGACCACATCATGAGCTTTGCCGTTTGGCTGGGATTTTTCGTTGCCGCCTGCATTATTGCCGTCTCGCCCGGCTCGGGCGCCGTGTTGTCGATGTCGCACGGGCTGTCGTATGGGCTGCGCCGCGCCAGCACCACCATCCTGGGCCTGCAAACCGGCCTGCTGCTGATTTTCTTCATCGCCGGCGCCGGCGTCGGTTCGCTCTTGATGGCGTCCGAAGTAGCGTTCAACGTGGTCAAGACCGTCGGTGCCCTGTACCTGATCTACCTGGGCCTGTCGCAGTGGCGCGCCAAGGTGGCCATCGGCGCGCAGCAGGCGCAGCTCGAAGTGGTGGTGCCGTCGCCACGCAAGCGCTTCCTGACCGGCTTTCTGACCAATGCCACCAATCCCAAGGGCATCATCTTCATGGTGGCGGTCCTGCCCCAGTTCATCACGCAAGGCGCGCCCTTGCTCCCGCAATTGCTGATCCTGGCAGCTACCATGTGCGCGATCGACCTGGTGGTGATGCATGGCTACGCCTTCCTGGCTTCGTCGATGCAGCGGTTCTTCCGCGACCCGCGCGCAGTCAGGCAGCAGAACCGCGTGTTTGGCGGCTTGCTGATGGGCGTGGGCGCGGCGCTGTTCTTTGTGAAGCGCGGCGCTGCAGCAACTTGAAATTATTTGTAACCGATGTCGGCCAACCGGCGGTTGCCGCGTTATATCCACCATACTAACGGAGACGCCATGAACCTCATCCCCACCGTCGTGCTGGCCGTGCTGGCCGGCTGGAGCACCCTGGCCCAGGCCCAATCCGACCTGCCGGCGGCGGTGGGACGCATTTCGGCGGTGCAGGGCCAGGTCACCCTGAGCGGCGAGGATGAACCGGTAGCCGCCAGCCTCAACTGGCCAGTCATCGCCAACAGCCACCTGGTGACCGCCAGCGGCGCCCGTACCGAGTTTCGTCTCGGCTCCACGGCGGTGCGGCTCGACGCCGACTCGGATCTCGAAATCACCCAGCTCGACGACGACCTGCTGCGCCTGCGCCTCAATTACGGCAGTGTCAGCATCCGGGTGCGCAATGCCGACTTGCTGCGCGACTTCGAACTGACCACGCCGCAGGCGCGCATCACCATGATCGAGCCGGGCCTGCTGCGGGTGGACGTGGAGCGCCTGCCCGACACCAGCCAGATCAGCATGCTGGCCGGCACTGCGCGCGTCGATGGCGCCGGTTCCTCGGTGACGGTCAGCCCGGGCCGCCAGGTGGATGTCACCGCCGCCGACGTGCGCACGACCGTGGCGCGGCGCGATGGCTTCGACGTCTGGACCGACGAGCGCGACCGCCAGGCCGAGGCCGTGGTCTCCACTCAATACGTTTCCACCGGCATGACCGGCTACGAAGAACTTGACCGCCACGGCAGCTGGACCGAAAACGTCGAATACGGTCCCTTGTGGGCGCCGCGCAATGTCGCCGCCGACTGGGCGCCGTACCGCGACGGACGCTGGACCTGGCTGGCGCCGTGGGGGTGGACCTGGGTCGATAACGCACCCTGGGGCTATGCGCCGTCGCACTACGGCCGCTGGGTGACGGTGCGCCAGCGCTGGTACTGGGCGCCGGGCCGTCCGTCCGGCCGCCCGGTGTGGGCGCCGGCGCTGGTGGGCTGGGTGGGCGGCGTCAACCATCCGAACCAGGGACCGGGCCTGGGCTGGTACCCGCTCACGCCGCGCGACCGCTTCGTGCCGGGCTACCGGGTGTCGTCCGGCTACGAGCAGCGCCTGAGCTGGAGCTACAAGGGCAAGCCGTTTACGCCGCGTGGCGGTCACGACGATGGCCGCAACGGCGGCTGGGACAGCCATCGCAATGGCATGACCGTGCTGCCGCGCGCGCAGTTCGAGGGACGCAATATTATCCGTGTCAATCGCGGCGACCATTTTGTGCCGCGGCCACAGCAGGCCAACCTGGTGACGCCGGCCACGCCGCCGCGTCCCGCCGGCCCGGGCCGCATCGAAACCAGCCGCAACTGGCAGGACCGCGACGGCAACGGCCGCCCGGACCGTTTCGACAACAACCCCCGCATTGGCAACAACCCGCGTGGCGACGGGCCGCGCAACGACAGCAATCCGCGCAATGACTGGGTGCGTAACGATAACGACCCGCGTAACGGCTGGGTGCGCAACGATAACAATCCTCGCAATGACAACCCACGCTACGATAACAACCCGCGCAATGACGGGCCGCGCAACGATCACCGCCTGGGGCGCGTGATTGCCACCAATCCGGCGCTGGGGCAGCAGCCACAGCAACAGCAGCAGCCACAGCAGCCCCAGCAGCCACAGCAGCCGCCGCAGCAACAGCAGCCGCCGCAGCAACAGCAGCCGCCGCAGCAACAGCAAGGCTGGCAGCCCGGCAAGGGCCAGCCGCAACGGATCAGTACCCTGCCGCCGAACCAGATCGGCGCCCCCGATGCGCCGGCGCAAACCATCAACCCGCGCGACGTGGGCATTGAAATCCATACCCGCCCCAATGGCAGCGGCCGTCCCGGCAATGGCGCCCTGATGCCGGCGCCGGTGTTGCAAATCGGCAATACCCGCGACCGCTTCCAGCGCGACGACAATGATCGTCGTCAGCGCGACGACAACGAACGCCGCCAGCGCGATGACAATGACCGGCGCCAGCGCGATGACGATCAGCGGCGCCAGCGTTGGCAGGACGGCCGCTCGCAGCAGCAACCGCAGGCGCAACAGCAGCAGCCTCAACAACAGCCTCAACAACAGCCGCAGCCGGAACGCCCACGCTTTCAGCCACAGCAGGAGCGACCGCAACAGCAAGATCGACCACAGCAGCAAGAACGTCCGCGTTGGAATACCGAGCGTCAGCAGCCGCAAGAGCGGCCTCAGCCCCAGGCGCAGCCTGCCCAGCCGCCACGCCAAGCCGTGCCACCCCCTGCGCCACCGCAGGCGCAGCCGCAACAACGGTCCGAGCAACGACAGCCGCGCGAACACCGTGAACGCCCGGGCCAGGATCAACGGTAGTTGGCGCTTAATCCGCATAACAGCGTTTCAATCCGCTCACAGTGCATTTCGTCGCACGACTGTGGCGTTCGGCCGCAGGACTCATTACATTCGTGTCATTGCAGCTTGCGATGACAACGAACTCCGTTGCCAGGTTCGCAGTGCGCATCGCCTCATCCCTTTGCCCCAACTATTTTCAGTATTCCCGGGAAAATAGTTTTTGCCAGCCTACAAGGCTGGCTTTTTTTTGCGCGCGGCGGCCCCACATGGGTCACTGGCCTCGCAGCCGGCAACTTTGGCTACAATGCAGGCTGGCGGCGTCACGTCGATGTCCGCCGGTTTTTCTTAATAGATTGGAATGATTATGCAAGCGATCCCACCGACCGAGTCCCTCATCGAGTACCCGAGCGATTTTCCGATCAAGGTGATGGGGCCGACTCATATCGACTTCGCGCCGACCATCGTGCTGGTGGTGCAAAAGCACGACCAGGATTTCCACGAAGGCAAAATGGAAGTGCGTCCTTCGTCCAAGGGCAACTTCACCGGCCTGACCGTGACCGTGCGCGCCACCAGCCGCGAACAGCTTGATGCGCTCTATTCCGAGCTGTCGGCGCACCCGATGGTCAAGATCGTCATGTAAGCAGCTGGCGCTGGAAGGCGGCGACCTCGTCGTGCAACCAGCGCCGCAACGCCGCCACCTGCGGCCGCTCGGCCACGCCCGGCGGCGACACCAGGTAATACGCCTCCGCACAGGCTTGTGCCGCACCGGGCTGCCGGGCCAGCCGGCCAGCGGCAAGCTCCGGCGCCGCCACCACGTGGTGCATCAGCGCTTCGCCTTCGCCTGCCAGCACGGCGCGCAGCAACTCTCCTCCCTGCAACGCTTCCGACACCGACGCTAAAGCGTTATCGGCACAGTGTGCGCTCACTACGCGATAGCGTACCTCGTCCATCAGGCGTTCCACCACCATGCCCGGATGCCGGCCCAGGTCGAACACGATGGCGGCATCCACCCCGGCGCGCGCCAGGTCCGCCAATGGAGTCCTGGTGTGCAATACCAGGTCGATCTCGGGATGCAGTTCGATAAAGCCGCCCAGCCGCGGCGTCAGCCAGCGCGCGGCAAACCAGGCTGGCGCAGCCAGGGTCAACGGGGCGACGGCGCCAGCGGCAGGGCGCAGGGCGTCGGCAGCGGCGCCGATGGCATCAAAGGTCTTGCCCAGGACCTGGGCGAACTGCAGCGCCTCGTGAGTTATTTTCACTTGTCTTCCATGGCGCACGAACAGTGGCCGGCCCAGGTCTTCCTCCAGCGCCCGTACCTGGTGGCTGATCGCCCCGTGCGTCAGACGCAACTCGTCCGCCGCGCGCGAGAAATTCTCGTGGCGGGCCGCCGCCTCGAAGGCGCGCAGGGCGGAAAAATTCGGCAAACGGCGGCTGGCGCTCATCTGGGTCTGTGGATAACTTTGTGAATAAAACTGGCAAGAAAAGCGGAATATACCGCACCTACAGGCGATACGGCAATGTTTACCATGTGAATAAAACTAACCAATGAGCGAAGTTGGCCGAGTGCTGGCCCGGCCGTGGCCGGATGCCGCCGCGCCGGCTGATTTATAATGGCGGCATGACGTCCCCCACCACTCCCGAGATCCGCCACCTCGGCGTTGCCGATTACGACACCACGTTTGCCGCCATGCGCGCGTTTACCGACGCCCGCACGCCCGATACGCGCGACCAGTTGTGGATCGTCGAACACGCACCGGTGTTCACCCTGGGCCTGGCCGCCGACCGTGGCCACCTGCTGGCCGGCGCTGCCGCCATCCCCGTGGTGCAGACCGACCGTGGCGGCGAAGTGACCTACCACGGCCCCGGCCAGGTAGTGATTTACCTGCTGATGGACCTGCGCCGCAACAAGCCCGGCGGCAAGCTGTATGCGCGCCAGTTCGTGCATAAAATCGAGCAGGCGATCATCAATGTGTTAGGGGCGTATAATCTCGTCGGTGAGCGTATTGACGGCGCGCCCGGCATTTACATGGCGGACGGGCCCAGGCGCGGCGCCAAGATTGCCGCGCTGGGCTTGAAAGTGCGCGGCAACGGCTGCACGTACCACGGGCTGTCACTGAACGTGGCGATGGACCTGGCGCCGTTTTCCTGGATCAATCCATGCGGCTATGCCGGCCTCGAAACCGTCGACATGCGCACCGTCGGCGCCCAGGCGCAACTGGCCGACGTGCAGCAGCAACTGGCCGAGGAACTGGTACGGGTGCTGTCTATCGAAGTCGAAGCGCCCGTTCTGCAACCAGCCGTACAACCTGAATAACCAATCCAGCCCGCGAGGGCATGCAGCCAAATGACCACTGAGACCACCTCCAGCACTCCCGCTTACAACCCGAGCGAAAAGCAAAAAGGCGCCAGCAAGACGTCGCGCATCCCGATCAAGATCGTGCCGGTCGAGCAGGTGGAACGGCTGAAAAAGCCGGAGTGGATCCGCGTCAAGGGCGCCTCGGCATCGAGCCGCTTCTACGAGATCAAGGACATCCTGCGCGAGAACAAGCTGGTCACCGTCTGCGAAGAAGCGAGCTGCCCCAACATCGGCGAATGCTTCGGCAAGGGCACGGCCACCTTCATGATCATGGGCGACAAGTGCACCCGCCGCTGCCCGTTCTGCGACGTGGGCCACGGCCGTCCCGATCCGCTTGACGTCAACGAGCCGATGAACCTGGCCAACACCATCGCCAAGCTGCGCCTGAACTACGTGGTGATCACCTCGGTCGACCGCGACGACTTGCGTGACGGCGGCGCCGGCCACTTCGTCGAGTGCATCACCAAGACCAAGGATTTGTCGCCACTGACGCAAATCGAAGTGCTGGTGCCGGACTTCCGCGGCCGCCTCGACAAGGCGCTGGCGATTTTCGCCGACGGCCTGCCCGACGTGATGAACCACAACATGGAAACCGTGCCGCGCCTGTACAAGGAAGCGCGTCCCGGCGCCGACTACATGCACTCGCTCAAGCTGCTCAAGGACTTCAAGGCCCTGTACCCGAACGTCAAGACCAAGTCCGGCCTGATGGTGGGCCTGGGCGAGACCGACGAAGAAATCCTGCAAGTGATGCGCGACATGCGCGAGCACGACATCGACATGCTGACCATCGGCCAGTACCTGGCGCCATCGAACAGCCACCTGCCGGTACGCCGCTACGTGCACCCGGACGTGTTCAAGATGTTCGAACAGGAAGCCTACAAAATGGGCTTCGGCCACGCCGCCGTGGGCGCCATGGTGCGCAGCTCGTACCACGCGGATGAGCAGGCGCATAACGTGCTGGCGGCTGTGAGTAATCAGTAGTTGGTGAGACAATGCAGAAGTTGGTGAGACAATTTCAGAAGTTAATGAGACAATTTATGGTGGTTAAGCGGTATTGAATCATAAAAAGTCATTCATAAACAAATAGTTGCCTTCTATCTCCGCTCTGGCCAAGGGCGAAAATTCCTGGCGAATAGATTGGTTCGGCGATCTGGCTTTCCCGAACCGTCTATTTCGCCGGACGCAGCCCTCGTTACTTATTCATCTGTCCAAGGTCCTCGACGCCAATTTCGTCAGGATCCTTCCGTCCTACTCTCTCCTGATTCGACAACGCCGGCCCGCTTCCAACGGAAGGTACGGGTCTCGGCCGGTACCCTGCCGCTGCTACGCATCGGCGACATCTGGCGCGACGGCAAATTAGAAGCGAGTCCCGATTACCAACTCGAACGCTTCGTCGACCTGCAGATTGACGACAACACCGTTCATCTGGTTAAGGCCGGGTTGAACTTGGACGACAAAGGCTTCCTGTTGCCGCTGTCGGAACACCCATGGCATTTGAACTGCACGCATTCCTATTGCGTGATGGTGGAGCTGCCAGACGGCCGCCAGCTTATTATTCCATGCATCGAGCTGATCCGATTCTATTTTGGGTCGTCAAGTGGGTTGGTCACCAAGCTGTTTCTACCTCCATTGCAGCGTAAAGCGCTATATGGCGATTCCCAGTTCGACTCAAGTACGAAGCGCCTCTTCCTCGGTTTAGCCGAAAAAATATCGGGTGCTTCCGCAGCAGATATTGGGAGGATGCATTTGGACCCTGTCGCATGGCGGGCTGCGATGCATGTCGGTACGTCAGCATTGAAGGCGTCGGTTGCCCGGCAGACTATCTATCCACAGGGCTTCTTTCCATTCGAAGGCAAGACCACCCTGGCGGCCGCCGGAAAATGGTTGAGCTTTGGTGATCAGGCGGAAGCGACGTTTCTCGTCTATAGCCTTCGTTCCTGTTCTCACCCATTCCCCTTCCGGTCGTTGCGCTACAAAGTGCAAAATGGTTTTGCTCGCGCGAATGGCGTTGCGCCCCCTCGCCAAAGCCAAGGTGCCATCCGCAGCTCGGCCAACGATGCGTCTGATCAGTCAATAGTGGAGCGGGACGCGTCAAACGGGCTGTCGCCGAAGGCGATGCAGATTCATCTAGAGCCGCGCTTTCCAGATTTGCAGAAAAAGCCAGTCTGGAAAGACAAAATACTGGCCAGCGGCGATGAAGCTGGACGAGCCGGTGGCGGTACCAGCCAGGCGGTCGAGTCAGCCGCTATCGGCGAGTCAGGTTCTGAGCAACGAATTCGCCCCGTGAGTCTGGATATATTGCTCAATACTGATCCAGATAAGCGTGGCGGTATCCCGCAATTTATGCGCGAGGCCGTCGAGGCACTATCGACGCTTAAGGGGCTCGATATCGATCTTCTTACCGAGAGCGATGAAGATGGATGGACTGTGCCGATTACCGCGCTATCAGATGAGGAAGGTGAAATTGACATACGACTTTTTGTCGCGGAGGAAGGGGAAATCCTGCGACTTCGCCGGGCATCGGCCTTTGGAGTGCGGCGCGGTAAGGTGCACTTGAGCGTAGTGTTTATCGAGGCCTCACCTCTTTATATCAAGATGTATCCAGCCAACGCTAAAAATCTTGATGAAGTTTGGGATACCTTGCATAAGGCCGGGTCACATTACCTTCACTTGCCGAATGAGGAAAAACTCACGATCGGCAATTGCACCAGCCTATTACGAGAAGTACTGGGATAAGTTGCAGTTTTCTGGAACCATCGAATATTTTCACATGGTCATCGTTAGGCAACCACAGGAATCGTGGGAAAATGAATGCTCCCTCCGTGTTCATTTAATACAATGAAAAAAGGCAGGTCAATATGATCTACTAATGTTCCTGGGAAAAATGCTTGTATTAAAGCGATAACATAATCTATTTTAACAGCAGTTAGGCGATTTTCTTTTTCATTATAAGAAACCAATATTCCAGAAAGAGCGGGATTAACTTCGAGATTTGTGGTGATCGTCCAAATCGCTCCCCCACTCATACCGAATGGATCTGGAGCGTCCGCTGCATCATAAGATAGGTGGAGGTTTATAAGTTCACCCAAAGGTTGTCCATCACCGCAAGCTTCTTTTGTAATCAGGACACAACTAGTAGCTCGATGCTTATATTTTGGAAACGATCTATTTTTTGATGAGGGGTAGCCAGAGGCAATATAAGCATGATTTTCTAATAAAGTATTAGGAAGCAAAAACATGTGAAAAGGCAAGAACGACTCATCTGGAATTTCTTTATAATTTTCTTTATTTATTTTTATAATCGAAATATCGAATTCATTTGCAACATCAGTTGCGTCGTCATGGCCAAAAATATCTTCGGTTACTTGAATAAATTCATACAAGTGATGGTTATAGAGATAAATCGATCTATCCGCTGATTGATGTCGTAAATGGGTTACGTGTGCCGCCGTGACGATAAAATAATCATCTAGAATGCGCAAAAGTGTCGCTGTGCCTTTTTGTTCGTACGTTCCAGCGTTTTTCACGCAAACAGGAACCTGAAATTCCATCAAACGCTGCATGAATTCAGACGACTCCAGATTGTTGTCATCCATTGCCAATCCTATTTTGATACTGGGTTTGAGGGGCGACGCAGTGCCCGAAGGCACGATTGTCTTCTATGCAATTAGGCGGCGGTCATGCTAATACCCAATGGTCGCGAACTCACCGTTGTTAGCAATCGCGCTACCCTACGTACGTAAGAAATTCAACATTTCAGATGGCTCGACCCCTAAGGTCTCGGCCAAAGTGCAAATGTTCACAAGCGCTATATTACGCTGCCCACGCTCTATCCCACCCACATATGAACGAGCCAGGCCACTTTCCAAGGCAAGGCGTTCTTGAGACCAGCCGTGTGCCTTTCGCAGCTCCACGAGATGTTGTCCAAACAATTTTAGCGGATCGTAGTCCATAGCGTCAGTCAGGGAAGGAACGCTACGAGAATAGGGATTTGACCTTTATGTGGCGACGCTCTATAGTTGCACGCACTATGAGTATCAATTCGCAAAATTTTCATTTGTTCGGTCTTGCCAGGCCAGCTTTCTCTCAACGGTTCATTAAGCTGCAAAGCGATCTGAAAGCTACGCTCGCACATAGCCATAGCAGGCCAGCCCATGCCGTTTTAGATATCCAGGATCGCTTGATATTGCGCCTAGAAGGCTGGATAGACAGCGTCGAGGATTCGAACATGCTGGCAAAAACTGACATTGTTCTACTTCGTCAGACCCTGGCTGCAAACAGAAATGTTTATCGACTGAAGGCACTCGCCGCGCACAGGGTAGAAATTTCAGATGCCGAGCAGCGGGCTTTGAATGAGGAACTAAATTCAACGATGAACCAGATACTCGCAAATGCTCTCCCGAACACCGGTATGGGAGCCAGTCCGGATGCTAGAGGCCTACCCATTCCTGCTTCCAAGCAGAGCCCCCGCCACTGATTGATTGAAGGAAGAATGAATGTCGCCAAAAAAGAGCCAGTACCCAACGAGGCCGCTTTCGAAGACTCTAGGCCTATTCGACATGGCGGTCTTCGTTGTAGTGCCAGGCTTGCTGGCTTGGCAAATCACTGGCGATTCGTCAGAAGCGCTGTTGATCGGTTGCGGAGGCTTTGTAGTGATCGCGGTCGTCAAAGGCATTCGTCGACATCTCAGTTCTAAAGGCAGTTTTGCTGATGCCAAGAAGCACTTGCAAGCCAACGGATTTAGAGTAGATATGGAATTTCGGCAGCTGTTCGCTGTTGATTCTGTCGGCAAGAAAATTGCGTTTATGGATTTGCAAGCGATGTCGTATGAAGTGTACGATATGAAGGATATTCTTGGTTGCGAACATCAGTGGGTTAACAAAACGACCGCCAATGGGCAAATCGAGAAAACACAAAACGTCATCGTCTTCAAAACAAGAAATGTACACCAGCCGCTTTACAAATTTCGAGCCTTCGATCACGGGACTTGTGAACTCTGGCTTGCGCGGATCAACGCGCTTCTAAACTCGTGACGCGCTTGCTATTAGCAGTATGCAACTGGCATCGAAACGGCGCTGGTGACATCGCGCTGGATATGGAACTTACGCTCGATGCCGCCTCTCCGGAGGTCGTTAGCTAGCGGCAGGGCTCATAGCCGCAATCTGGAAGAGCATGACGACACCCGAGCTAAACATGACGCTTGCCATGATAATGCTGAGCTCGAAGCCGACGAAGGTCGTAATGTCTGTAGCAATGAGCTCTTTGCGGACAAGGTATTTGATGAGTCCGCGCTTTGGTAGCCAGTGGATGAGTTCTTCGAGCCGCATTCCTCGGAAGGCATTAAAACTTGCTGCCGCAAGCGATCCGATAACTACCGCGCAAATCATTATGATGTGCGCCTTTTGAAAAAAGGCCACTTCAGGTGACGTTGGAATATTTGCAAGGGCTTGAAATGACGGTGCGGCTGCGCTGAGGGCGAGGGGCGGCAGGGTGGCCACGACACCGGAAAATAGCCCGTACATTAGTGCTACGTATACACCCATTCCCAGGGCCGTTACTGCAGTCAATGTAATCCCGACGCTGTACTTGGTGATACGACGCCGCAGCGGACGTGAGTATTTGCTTAAATCGCGCTGTCCAGCGGTGATAAGCAGCGGTATGCCGCCCGCTAGTAGTGTGACCAGCGCATCTGCCCAGATATTGCCAGTTTTTGTGATGACGAATATGCCTAGGCACCAAGCGAGCGCTTGCCGCGTAAGTCCCCAGTAAAACTTGAATTCCGGATCCTTGCCAGCCCAATACTGTTCGGTAACGCCATAGATTCTCCTTCGCATCTCCATCCTCTCAGTGATTAACAAGCACTTGATTTTACTTGCCTGAAGGAAATTTTGCGAGTGACATTTGCCTGAAGGGATGGCTGAAAAATGAGCAAATGCGAAACCGTAAGGATGCATTAAATGCTGCTAAGACACGTAGCGAGGCGAAACCATGCAAGAATCGTCAACTGAGATGCACTTCGTAGTTTGGACTCTTTCACTACTCCGGGTACGATAGACGTACCCAAATCCAGACGTTATGGCCGACGTTTCATTATGCGCATCCTCGTCCTATCCGACCTGCATCACGAACTGTGGCGTGAGCACGCGCCACAAATTGACCCTGGTGTGAGCCACCCTGACGTGGTTATCTTAGCAGGTGATATTAACACCGGTGACAAAGCCGTTGACTGGGCTGTGCGCACCTTCCCGGGCTTGCCAGTAATGTATGTACACGGGAATCATGAAGGTTACGGGCACCATCTTGATGACGTGCAAGAGAAAATTCAAGAAGCGTGTGAAGCCGCCGGGAATGTGCATTTCTTGAACTGCGGCGAGCAATTCATTGGCCGCGTTCGCTTCCTCGGCGCGACCATGTGGACTGATTTTCGACTTTTTGGAGATGACGAGCGCCAAGCATCGATTCGTGAGGCGGAGGCGGTGATGACTGACTACAAACGGATTCGGCTTGCAAAAAAGGGCTACCGAAAATTGCGGGCAGCGGATACAGCTCAGTTCCATTCGATCCAAAAGTCGTGGCTGAGAAAGAAGCTAGACGAACCGTTCGACGGTGCGACTGTGGTGATCACCCACATGGCGCCATCCATGCTCTCAGTAGCCGACAAATTTGGCGATGCACAGACTTCAGCTGCATACGCATCACGACTTGATGATATGGTGGCGAAAGCTAACTTATGGGTACACGGCCATATGCATGAATCGTCAGACTACGAACTCCATGGTTGTCGGGTTGTATGCAATCCCTGCGGCTATATGGACCGCAACGGAGATCCCGAAAATCCACAGTTTGATCCCGACCTCGTCATTAATTTGGATGGATGAACTTGAGATCACAGATAGTAGTGAGGCAACTTAGCTCGAGACGGTTGATTTTTAAGTAGAAATAATATACATCCAGAGCAAGCAGGCCTGGCGCTTTTTTCATTTCATACGTATACTGACATAGCTATATTGCCATTTTATTGTGACTGCAGATAATGATAACAAACTGGGCGGAAACGTCACCTGACCAACGTTTGGTAGAACGTATAACGCAACTCACCGAGGGGCGAAGTGACTATTGGTCCTTTCGAAAGGACGCTAGGCGGCAAGGATTTCATGGCCTTATTCGTTATCCAGCGATGATGATTCCAACCATGCAATCAAAGCTTTTGGAAATTGTCCGAGCAGAACACGCGGGTGTTCGCCGCGTTTTGGACCCGTTCATGGGGGCCGGCACAATGCTTACCGAAGTGATGGAACAAGGGCTGGACTTTGCCGGCTATGACATTAATCCTTTGGCCATTCTGGCTTGCAAGGTTAAAGCAGGTCCATTTTCCACTCTTGATTTGAAGCAGCGGTCAGACGCACTATTGGCGCAAATAGCTGCTGATACGGGCAGATCTTACGAAGCGTCCTTTGACGGCATGGCAAAATGGTTCTCTAAAAGTACGTCAATTGGCCTGTCTCGAATTTGCCGTTCCATTAAACAAGTTGAGGATCTATGGACGAGGCAGTTCTATTGGCTTTGTTTAGCTGAAACCATTCGCCAGTGCAGCAATTCAAGAACATCTACATACAAGCTTCATATAAAGCCCAATGATGAAGAAAGTTCTAACCTGGCTAGCACCATCGAAATATTTAAAAATACTGTTTCTGATAACGTTTCGAGAGTGATAGTGCAAAATCGCTTATTTTCGGAAAGTGGCGTCATTGATGCACAGGGTAAATACTCTGGAAGCCTGGACATAAATTTCCAAGACGTTACTACGTTAAATTCGGATCAAGTCCCAGAAAAATTCGACCTGCTATTTACATCACCGCCCTATGGCGATAACACCACAACAATACCGTACGGGCAATTTTCATATTTGGCGCTTAACTGGATACCAGCTGCAGATATTTGTCAATCTATCCCACTCAATATAAATAAAAATACGCATTCCATAGATTCTGCAAGTATTGGAGGGTCGTTAAAAAATTCGAAGATCAAAGCGGAGTCGCTTTTTGAAAAATCAGAATCTTTTAAAGAATTTTTCCTTGGGCTAGGTGACGAAAAGTCGTCGCATTCAAAAAGATTGAGTAGCTTTTGTTTTGATCTTCATAAGGGCGTGGAGGCATTTTCTAAACTCATGGCGCCGTCCGGATATATGGTTTGGACACTCGGCAATCGCTCTCTAGCTGGTCAAAGGGTCCCGCTGGATAAGATCGTATTCGAGTTATTGGAGCATCATAATATTAGACGTGTCGCTCAATTTGTCAGGCCTATTCCTAGTAAAAGAATGCCAAATAGAAATAAATCGTCAAATACTATGGACACCGAAATAGTTATTATAGCTGGCGCATAGAAATCAAATATAAATAAAATCATATGACTGAGATCTCAGCAGAAAATGTCGAAACAAGCGCAAAACTTGAGCTAAAAGTTGCAGCGCACGTTGTAATTCAGCTCGGAAGAGAACTGGTCTCTGACGAAGAACAGGCGTTGCTTGAGTTAGTTAAAAATGCATACGACGCGAATTCTCCTGATTGCGTAATTCATTTGGATCCCGACTGGATACCTCCGGAGGATGATATTCGTCTTGAATTTCTCACCCCGCCAATAAGCAAGCAGAAGCGCGAAAAAATGGAAGATGGCGCCGACGAAGAGAGCGCATCGGTGGAAGATCAAGAACCCGAGTTAGTTGTTCTTGATAAGAAGCAGCTAAGCGGCCGTATTTATATCGTAGATCGGGGTGATGGTGCTGCTCCTGAAGATGTCCATCAAAGTTGGCTCACGGTAAGTTTTTCTCGTAAGCGTCCAGAGATTGGCCATGCTAAGCGTTCAGATGACGGTAAGCGTGTACCGGTTGGCGATAAGGGGCTTGGCCGACTTGCAACTATGAAACTCGGCCGAGTGCTGACCTTTACTACTGCTCTTCCAGGTGCTGCGGTTGAAACCTCGACAAGCTTTTGCTGGGACGATTTCTCGAATGTGCAAACTGTAGATCAAGTTCGTGTCAGAGAAACAAAAATAGAGAGAGAAGTAGATGAGCGTGGTTCGACAGTCGAGATTATTGGCCTTCATGACCCTGACCGCTGGAAATCTCAAGAAAGTGTTACGCGCCTTATAGGGCGGCTCTCGGCGCTGGTAAATCCTTTTTCGCCTATTCCAGATTTTGAAATAAAAATATCGAAAAAAGGAAAGCCCTTTGATTTGCAGCAGGTAGGGCAAGACGCGCTAAAATTTTCTCCCGCAAGCTTTGAATATAACTGGGATGGAGCTCACCTAAAATGTGGGGCAAAGATATCTAGAGGGTTATTTAGAGGTACAAAGGGCGACGCTGCTAAAAAGGCATTTGAAAGAGTTTTCTCGGATGAGGCCGAGGTCGAAAAATTCTTGACCTGGGTTAAGCAACATAAAAAATACTCGAAAAAGCTCACTATTACTGGTAGCTCTGCTAAAGCAACTGAAGTATTGTTCACTTGCGGAATGCAAGAAGATTTATCGACGTTCCCGACGTTTAAAAATTTTCCGCTTGCTACTAATCCTGGAAAATTTAACGGTAATTTTTATTACTTTCTTTTTAATGAAGACGAAATTGCTAAGTTAAAGACAATTCAAGCTGGAAAAGAACAGATTCAGAATATGAGCGGCGTCGCTGTTTTTAGAGACGGATTTAGAATACGCATGCCAGATGATTGGATTGGATTGGCAGAAGGCACGACAAGTGGTGGATTCTTCTATCTTCGACCGCGCAACACTTTAGGATATTTCTCTCTGAGTAATGAATTCAATTCTAATTTGATTGAAAAATCAGATCGAGAAGGATTTGTCGATAATATTCATTTGCGCGGCTTTATGGCTCTCTCGCTAAAGTGTAGAGATTATGCCAATATGATTTTGGATACAGTCAGAACTGCATTTACGGAATACGAACGTAGCCTTGTTTTAAAAGAAAGTGATACCTCGGTAAAGAGTATTTCTAAAAAGTTAAAGAATTCGAATGATAGTATGAATGCCGCTATCAGTGCGGCACGCGAAGATATTAAAAAAACTTCTTTAAGTTTAACTGACGCGCGTTCTATTATTGAAAATTCTGATCAATCTGAAAACAATACGGTTGCTATTTCGAACGCGCTTTCTGTCATAGAGAAATCATTATCTACTTTCGAAAATAGACTTAGCAATATTGGAGGCAATGCAACCGAAATTAGTAATGCGTCGAATGTTCTCAAATCTATCCATGATGAAACCGTGAATAAGCAGCTTCGCTTACTAGAGGCAGCGTCAGTGGGACTTAGCGCTAGAATGCTTGTTCATGAATTGCACACGTATTTAGATCGAATTGAGGGCGCGGCCAGGATACTTGTTAAGAAGATTCGCGGTACCGAGGATATAGAGACTCGTCGTGCGTCGAGCGACTTATCTAGCGCAGCTAGTGAGCTTAGAAAAGTGGTTTCAGCAATTGATCCTTTGCTTCCGGGAAGCCGTACTATCAGAGAAATCTTCTCCGCTAAAGATGTCGTTGAGAAAATATTTGAAAATAGAAAGTCCATCGCGGAGATTTCTGGCATTCGGTTCAACATCGAGGGTGTGCAAAACCTGTGCGTAATTAGGTTTAATATGACTAGGTTTTATCAAGTTATAGAAAACCTGCTCCAAAATAGTTTGTATTGGCTACCCAAGAGCGAGCAAAAAGACAAAATTGTTAATGTAAGATTTTCTCCCACTGGTTTTTCATGGTGGGATAGCGGAAACGGCATAGCTAGCACCATTGAAGAGAGTTTGTTTGATGTTTTTGAAACATCCAAACCCGCTGGAGAAGGTCAAGGACTAGGTTTGCATATAGTTAAAACTTTCCTAGAGGCTGAAAATTGCTCAATAAGTTTATTGAACGATAGAAATGAATCCGGCCTCCGTTATATATTCGCCCTTGATTTATCTGGTGCGGTTGTGTCGAAATAAAAAATGAGGTAGATGTGGAAAATAATTTTTCTGATACTGTAAAATCGCTTAAATTTACTACTGTCTATTGGGTCGACGATGAACACGCTAAAGATACAGACGTTGGCTTACCCGGACTCATAACGCTGTTAGTCGATCGCATTGCAATACTTGATTCAAAAAAAGTTTCTGCCCTTATTAGCGCATTTGATGAGGTAGCGCGACCTCCGCTGCAAGTACTTGCGAAGGACTGGGATAAACATGAAAAAAATCTGAAGGCCGATAAAGATTCAGATTTCGATACCGTCTTAAGTTGTGAGTCAGCGATTAAGAAAGCAATAGAATTGCAGGCTGATAATGCTATCGCGAAAGTACAGAACGCTTTAGCAGCGCTTCCCGGCGCACTTTCCTCTAGGCAAAAAGAAATTATGGCCACCATATTTTCGCAGTTGCCAGAAACCGTTGAGTTGAAACCTATTTCTTTTTCCGACTGGGCGCGCGACAAAAGTAATATTTTATTAAAGCATGATTCAACAAACACCGCTTTATTTTTGCTTGATCAGCAAAATGTCGTGGAAGTTGGCGCGCCTGATGGAAAATCTGTGGTTGCAGACATCATAGGTGCGGCAAAAGAGAAGATTGATACTTTTCATATTTTGATGGTGACCAGTTTGTGCGAAAAGGATGGGGAGCACAAGCATGCAACTAAGTTTCTAAATGAATTGAATGAAAATAACAGTACTGATGGCAACGAACGTATGAATGGGCTGGCCCAGGTAAGCCTGGACGTTCCTTTGTTTGCAATGTCCAAGTCAAGGCTGAATAAAATTGATGTTGCTGATTTAGAAGCCGCAAAGTTGGAATTTGAGCATTTATTAGTCGATTATTTTGTTCGTATTAAACTTTCAAATTTAAGCAAGCAGTTTGCGGTTGAAACGAAGGAACATCTTAAATCTGCAGTTGAGGAAGCATATAAAAAGTTACGCAGAATGTCACTCGAAGAGTTCATGTATGCGGTAGCAGGCAGTCCTAGATCGGAAGGCGTTTCTGAGTTGGATGCACTGGTGAGAATGTTGGCTGTAGAACAACGTCGCGCGTTAACAGAGCAGATTGTAAATCATGACAGTGTTCGAAAATTGCTAGGTGAAATGCGCGGCTTGTCGATTCCATTTGACTCCTTAAAAGATTTAGCGTCTGGAGAAGGGTTGATCGCGCTTCGCCACTCGGAGGCATTTGAGCCGGCGATATCATTAAATAGTTTATTGCAACCTATTACCTCTGGCGATATATTTACGTGTAGTTTGACGCGAAAAATAGATGAAGAAACTATAGTTGAAAATAGAGATTTTGTTTTGGTGTCAAATGCATGTGATTTAATGCTACGTGGCGATACCGGAAAAAGAAAATTAGCTCATCAAGCGATATTGCTGCCTTTAATAAAATCAAAGTCATCTGATGATGTCTTTAAACTTCCTTGCCCCTTGACCAATGACTCAAACGGCGCCGTTTGGTTTAGTGACATTTACACAGTTCCCTTGGAGGTACTGGATCTATGCTCCTACCGTTCGGATGGGAAAGCGATATGGGAAAAAGGTGCTTACGCTAAATTGGGGAGAAATTTACTTGAATCCCAAATTAAACGTGCAAAAGAAATTGAATCTATTCTTTCTGAAGGCACAATATGCAACATTGTCAAAAAATCTTCCGCGATGATGGCTATTTCTATTAAACCGGGCGAGGATAAAAAAGCAATTTCTGCTAACTTCTCTATTCAACGGATATCGAGATTAACGCCACCGATCGCGGGTGAATTAGTGCACAAATTCTCGGTATTTATGGGGCGGCCAGCATTGGATTACGATTATTCAACTAACAGAACTTCGGTTGAGCCTAGTGCCATAGAATAATTGCTAGGAGTTGAATTTTAAGAAATTTTTTATTATTTTTTTAGATTATTTATTTTAGAAATTTTTTTGAATTAACGAGCTCGATCACGCCAATCAGATAATCCGCCTGTGATTTTTGTATAAAACTCAGGCGGGTATTCAAAGTCCTTCAATAAAATGTTGTAACGGACAGCGCCGGCATGCCATGCGTTTTTTAGTCGTGCAGGAAGATCAAGCAGTAGCCAGGCCGCAAGTTGCGCCAAGTAATGGCGTTGTTCGATGGGGCGAACTTCAAAAGAAGTATAATTACCGAGTAATGGTATTTCTTCTAGATTGAGATTGCCCAAAACGTGCGTTTTCAGTGATGCATGGGAATTCTTGGTACTCATAATCTTACAAAGTTGGTGCAGTACGGAATAATGACCGAGATTCCATCCGTCTTTTAGCATCGAAATGTTCGTGCCGCCGAGATGGTCGTTTGTCGCTAGAATTTTTTCATATGATTGTTCATCCAGTACCAGAGGGTCAGAGCTGGATGCGTAACGTAGATCAAATTTGCAGGCATGACATCGGAATAATTCTATTTCTTCAGCATCGGGATTAGACATATCTAATCGATGAACGGCGATCGCCTTCCCGCACTCGAGCATCTATCGAGTAACATTTTCCGGTGAGTTGTGCACACTGTGTTTAGTGCGATACGCCATTGTTTTCGGAAATATGGAATTGAGTCGCTACCTAAGCATTGCGGGCAGAATTGCAAACCATATCCGTTTCGCTTTCGATGGTACATTTGAAGAACAAGAATGCAATGTAATGGGCCTGCTGATCTAAACCTACGATACAGTGTTCCTTCATATGCACGAAGAGTTGTTTTAAAAACGATTTCAGGCGGAGTTCCGGTGCGGTTGGTTAGCTCGTCCATAAGCCATTTTGGTGCCAGCCTGTCGATATCTCTGTTCCATATTTGCCGCTGACTTCCGAAGATAACATTACAAAAAGTTTGAGCCTTCATACCGTGCCCGTGTGCCAGACGCACAAGCCAGCACGACAATAATTCATCCGGTAGCGGCTTGTAGTGTATCGGCCAAATTGTGGAGGAGAGGCGTCTCATGTTGATCAGAGGCGTTTATGCTGCTTTCGCTTTGACGGCGGCACCCAACGTAGCGCGGCGATGCTGTCCAGAGTAATCTGTTCGGACTTTGACCGTATGGCGTCAACTGCGAGTTCTTTAACCAGGTCGCACATGTCGCCGAGCATTCCCTCACTACGTGTGTGAATCGCTAGCATCATTTGTGGATCCTTCAAATTTGATGCCTGTCTGAGTGGTGCGCGTAGCTCCAGTGTAGCCAGTAAGGAGCCAAATTCGTTGTTAGCTAGCCAGGTGGGTAATTCTTCCGGTGTGAATCGGCTCGACATTTGAGGGTCGGTATTGAAGACATTGTAGGCGTCCTCGATACCGGCAGCGACAATGCTGATCATGGTCTCATTGCCTAGACTTTTAAGCGCGTTCCCGAACTCTTGTTGCCGATTCAAGCTACCTGCAATGAGGTGGTGAATTTCGTCGACGATCAGCATGCGAACCTCCATTTGCCGAAACAGCCGCTTTATTTGAGAATATTTTTCCTGGACCGATGCGGTTGGTTTGTAGGGCGTCATCAAGGCATCTAGTATGCGGGTGTAGAAATCCGATATGTCGGGCTTCGGTGGCGCCTCCACCATTACAACGGGGCAAATTGTTACTTCCCCTGTAGGATCAAGATCGGGCTCGTGCATTGACATGAAGCGCTTGAGTATGGATGTCTTTCCGTTGAATGACGGCGCTACCAAAAGCATGTTTGGCATGCGGGTAATGCGCGGATATTCCAGCAGCTCTTCCATACGTTCGAGGATGCGCTTCGCATCCCTGTAGCCCAGCCAGGCGCCTGTCCGTATTGCAAATATGCGGTAAGCGATCCATAAACCTCAACCTTGCCCACGGATCTGACGGACGGCATGATGATGGCATTGAGGTTGATGCCTGACGAGCCAGATCACATTGTTTAGGTTCGCTTCGCTAGCTTCGAGATAGGCGTGAATGCGATGCAGTTGACGAAGTTCATGGCGGCGAGCATGACATAGTTGTCCGTCGTTTCGGGAGCGACGGTGGTCAACCATTTGTTGAGCTCGTCGGTGACATGGGCAAGCAGGAGTTTTTCCGGATGGGCTTCGAGGTACTGCATCATGGCGCGCTGGCGTTGTACCGGTTTCAGGTCTTCGCCGAAGCGCACGGTGGCGACATAGCGTCCCATTTGCTTGTCCAGGTCGGCTTCGGTGATCAGTGGCCAGGGCAAGCCCGACTGCTTCATCGACTGGAAGCAGACGAACAGCAGGTCAAGCACTACCTCGATCTTTGCCAGCGAGACGCCCATGCGCTGGAGTGCGAGCGCTGAGCCGAACAGGTTTGGCTGAGTGAGGAACAATTCGTTGGCCAGCGCCTCTTTTTGCTCCATGCCCATGGCACGAACTGTTTTGATGGCATCGGTAAGTGCCGCCAAAGAGATGCGGCTCATTGCAGGACACCGGTCGGTGCGCTATTCTGGATGCCGCTTGCCGCGCTCAGATTCCAGGGCAGCATCGCTTCAACGTCTTCGACGGTTTTCGCAGCCGGCAGGTCGCGCAGCACGCGTCGCAGCCAAGCGTAAGGCTCGATGCCGTTTGCCTTGGCTGTCTCCAGCACCGAGTAGATGACGGCGCTGGCGTTGGCGCCGGCCACCGTGTCGCTGAACAACCATGCCTTGCGGCCGACGACGAACGGACGGATGGCGTTCTCGGCGCGGTTGTTGTCGATCGGCAGATCGCCGCGCTCCGTGTAGCGCGTCAGGCGCGGCCAGTGGTCGCGCAGGTACGACAGCGCCGTTCCCAGCGCGCTCTTGGGCGTCACGCCCGGCAGCGTCTTGTCGAGCCAGGCGCGCAGCGCCGCCAGCGCCGGCACGCTGTGCTGTTGCCGTGCCAGCAGGCGCGCGGCGGCGTCGGCGTCCTTGTAGTCGCGCTCGATGCCGTACAGCCTGCCGATCAGCGCGACGCCCTCGTCGGCCAGCCCGCGCTTGCCTTTCGGCTGTACCTTGACGGCCTCGACGAATCGACGACGCACGTGCGCCCAGCAAATTAACTGTTCGATGCCGCCGGTACGCACCAGCTCGTTATAGCCGCTATAGCCGTCGGTCATCACATAGCCCCGGTAGTCGTGCAACAGGCGTACCGGCACCTGCCCGCTGCGGCTGGCATCGTAGTCAAACACCACCACCGGCCGCCCCGGCGATCCGCCCGTCTGCACCCACATATAGCTGTTCGAGGTCGGCGCCTTGCCAGCTTCTTTGAGCACTTGCACCACAGTTTCGTCGATGTGCAGGAACGCGCCTTCGAGCAAGGCGTCGCGCATCAGGTTGTGCAGCGGCTGCAGCACGTCGGCCGCGCCGATCACCCAGCGCGCCAGCGGCAAGCCGTCAATGAACTTGACCACCAGCAGCATGACCAGCAGATCGGCGCTGGCGTTACTCTTGGGCAGGGGTTGCGGTGGCAAGGCGGCCGTCACCGGCGCATGCACGCTGCCGGGGCAGCCGTAGCGCTTGCGGATATGGCGCAGCACGCGTACCTGCATCGGCACCAGGTCGAGTTGCTCGCTGACGTCCTCGCCAATTTCCACCATCGGCGTGCCACACGGGCAGGTTCGTTCGGCGGCGGGCACGTCATGTACGACGTCGACACGTGCCAACTCAGCTGGCAATGGGCCGCGCTTGCCGCGCGCCTGCTTGGTATTGGCCTTGTCGCCGTCTTTGGTGTCGGCCGGCAGCGGTGCCGCATCCTGCGCCGCGTCGCTGCCGGTGGCCAGCGTCTCGGCTTCGTCGAACAGGCGGCCCTGGGCCGAGGACTGCTCCGAACTGGCGCCGAACATGCGGTGGCGCGCCAGGACGAACTGTTCCATCATGTGCTGCATGTGGTTCAACGCCTGAGCCTTGACGTCGTTGTGCGCGGCAATGACCGAGTGCAGCAACGTCGTTAGCGCGGCCGCATCGGTCGGCAGCACGGCCGGCAGGGACAGCTCGGGCAGGCTGTAACGCGGTGGTAGGTTCGACGGTTTGGCGGTGGCGGAAGGCATGCGACAGTTTACCAAATTCCCCTATGAAACAGAACCGAAATGCAAGGTTTTATGTGGCGGTTTCTGCCATACATCGAAGCCTTCCAGCAACCACTCGAACTGTTGCAGCGTAACCGCTTGCGTGGCGCTGTCGGCGTTGCGCGGCAAGGCGAATTTCTCTGCCTCAAGGCGCTTGAGCCACAAACAGAATCCGTTGCGGTGCCAGTACAGCACCTTGATCTTGTTGCGGTCACGGTTGACGAACACGTACAGCGCGCTGCCGAACGGATTGAGGCCCAGCTCCTGCTCGACCAGCACCGACAGGCCACCGATGGACTTGCGGAAGTCGACTGGATCGCGGCATAAAAACACCTGCTCGATGCGGCAGCCCGGATGCATCAGCGAACTCCGGCGTGGGCTTGTTCGAGGGCCAGCAGCCATGCCGGTGACGGCAGCGCGGCCATTTCCAGGCGCAGGCCTGACCCGAGCACCAACGTACAGGAGCCGGTTACCGCGCCCGCCTGCTCACTTACTACGCGCAGCGCGACGAACTTGCCGGTCGCACTGCCGCTTGCTTCGGTGACCACGGTAACGGGCGTCAGTTTGCGACGCCAGTAATACAGCGACGCCAGCGTCAACCCGTGCTGCCGCGCATACAAGCTCGCCGCTGCGCCTTCGCGCCGACACGCCTCGACATGTGAGGTCCAGAATTCGGTATCGCCAGCCATATTTGCTCCCGTTCAAATTGAAACGGCAAGCATGCGAAAATCGGACTCAGGCTACAAGGTTGGGGTTTGTGGATCGCTTACGCTCGAAGGGACGCCTCCGCCCCGTATTGACGCGCCGCAAGCCCTCAGCCTTAAAGTCGAGCCGCAGGCCGACGTGGGGCGCTACGATAAACTTAGAAATAGGAGCATTTTGAATGCAGCATGAAGCGATGCAGGACATGTTCAAGTCCCTGAAACTGTGGGGCATGGCGCAAGCCTTGGAGGACCTCGCCGGTCAAGACTCGCCAGCCTATCAGGCGGCGTTGCCGGTGCTGGCTGGCCTCCTCAAAGCGGAGACCGCCGAACGCGAGGTCCGCTCCCTCGCTTATCAAATGAAAGTCGCCAAGTTCCCCGCATACAGGGACTTGAACGGCTTCGACTTCTCGTGCAGCGAGGTAGATGAGACTTTGGCCAGGCAACTGCATCGCTGCGACTTCCTGAAGTCGGCCACCAACGTCGTGTTGGTGGGGGGCCCAGGAACGGGAAAAACTCACTTAGCAACCGCGATCGGCACCCAAGCGATCGAGCAGCACAATTGCCGGGTTCGCTATTTCTCGAAGGTGGAGGTGGTCAATATGCTTGAACTGGAGAAGCAGCAAGGCAAGGCAGGACATCTCGCGATGAGGCTGCTCTACACCGACCTGGTTATCCTGGACGAGCTCGGCTATCTTCCATTCAGTCAGAATGGCGGGGCGCTACTCTTCCACTTGATTAGCAAACTCTATGAGAAAACGAGTTTGGTCATCACGACTAACTTGGGCTTCTCAGAATGGGGATCCGTGTTTGGCGATGCCAAGATGACGACAGCGCTTCTCGATCGCCTCACTCATCATTGCCACATCATCGAGACTGGCAACGACAGCTATCGATTCAAGAATAGTTCAACCCAGCATATCGGAAAGGAGGCTAAGCCCAATCTAGCACCCGCATAACCACCAGGCTGTAAATCGAAGAGCGGGTCAGAATTCAATGCAAATAACGGGTCAGTATCTAACGCAAACTAACAGTGAAGCGCGCCGGTACCAGCAGCTCTTCCTCGAACTGCGCTACAAAATTTGATATCGAGAGATCGATCCGGAAGAGTCCTCGGTGCTGATCCGAACCCTTCCTCATTGATTCTGTCCAGCGATGTCTTAATTCGTAATGACAGTTCCAGCACCAGCATCAGGAATTTTTATTCCAATTCTTTCGAGGTGTTCGTCAACACGTTTTATCAATTCTTTTCGAATTTCAATATGAATACCAATCACCTCTTCTGCAATTTTTTTATTGTACACCGGCAGCATACTGTTGCCATGGGGTAGGAGGGCCAAATTATCCGGGTTCCCCAAAAGTGGCGCTTGCATTGATGCTGCAAAATCACTTGAGAGATGAGCGCTTTCGCTCAGCGCCGGATACCACTTACGCATTCTTTCTTCCAAATGAGAAATGCTTGGCGCATATTTTTTACTCCGGCGTCCGTCTAGAATGTGCTTTAGTTGAGCCACACCTTCGAGTTCATGACGAAGTAAACAGATAGCCGCCGCATAAAATCCTTGCATAGCTAAAGAGATAATGACCGGGCCAACCATGTTCACGGCAGAAAAAGTTGCCTCCCACTCCCGTTGCACAGGATCATTTCGCACTACTTGATGTGTTATCCCATTCCGAAGTTCTGGAGTGCTCAAGTTATTCAGCATTAGATCAAGTGATGCTCCGAGAAGTTTCGAAGTGGCAGCATTTTGCTTGAGTAAATCTGTAAATTCAGCCTCAGATATATTACATATTTTGCCAGCCTCAATTGCAATAAAATCGTCCCAATTTCTCATCGTCTATCCTATTCTTGATGTAGTTGCAGCCGTTGCTACCAATCTAAATATTAAAATTAATTTTTTTGACGCAAGCGAATGCATACGTGAGAAGAAACTATAGGTACTTGAATATGTTGCTTTCTTGCGATCATCGTAACGTATCAACCATACCACGAGTTAATCGCCGTCTGCGCCATGATGGATATTTAGAAGATAATGTCCCAACTCCACAGTCTTCATCGCCAATGCGCAGGAATCGTCAGTCCGAGCACGCGTGAAATGTTTTCGAGTGCGGCGATAATTTCGAGGTGTCGGTTTTTATCATAGGCATCTTTAGAGTCACGCTGCGATAGAATACTTTTCAACTCAGGAAGATTATGCAAGCCCAATGCGTAGAGATTTCTCCACGTTAACTCGCCAAACAATTTGTAGATGACTTCAGTGCCATCTCGATCACTAGCCAGTCGCTTCTGCCCCACTAACTTTAGTAGAGCATCTTCAGCCTCTTCTTCCGTTTCGAAAGTATGTAGATGTTGCAATTGAGCTCCAACGGAGAGGGATTAATTAGATGCCCCGGCATGAAGAAACTCCATCTTGCCGAGCAGATTTTCCAGAATATTGCACGTTGGAACTCTAAGCTGTCAACAACCATTGAGAGGCGTTCACTGGCCTGCTTTCCGCCCCAAGTATTCGTCCGCCACGAACACGATCTCGTCCTCTGCGGAGAGCCTAAGATGAGCATGTCGATGGCTGTTCTTATCAGCTAGACTGGATCCCACTGGAATCGCAGATTGAGCTTGACTTCGTCTGTGTACGTTGTACACTACGAGTGTGAATGATGTTCACAAAAATATGAAAAATTCTAATGCAGATGACCTAGTAGGCATAAACGAGATCGCAGAAATGGCAGGCGTGTCTCGCCAGGCTGTAGCAAACTGGCGAGCTAGGTTGCCAGGCTTTCCTATGCCCATAACAGACCTTGCTTCAGGTCCTATTTTTAGACGTTCTCAGATCAGATCCTGGCTGAGGCAAAACCGACGAAAGGCTAGCATGACACATATCATTTCTACCATTAATTTCAAAGGCGGGGTTGCCAAAACAACTACTTCTGTGGCGTTAGCTGAAGCATTTTCATCTGCGCTGGGCAAAAAGGTACTTGTTATTGATTTAGACCCGCAGACGAATGCCACAATTATGATGTTGGGTGAAAAGAAGTGGTTTGCTTTGAATACCGAGGGGAAAACACTTGCAACGTTATTCAAACATGCGGTAGAGCCCGACGATACTGATGAGTTTGATTTGGAAGCCACTCTCCAAAAACGAGTAAGTGACGTGTCGGATGCCAGAACTATTGATTTGTTACCATCAAGCTTAGACTTGATTGACGTCCAAGATAGATTGGCGACGATTCCATCGGGGAAATATTTTGCAGTTAATCCAATTGATTTATTATCTCGCGCGGTGAAGAATTCACTAGATGACTATGATATCGTCATTATCGACTGTCCGCCGAACTTAGGAATTATCACTCTTAATGGATTAAGAATCTCTGACGGATATATCATTCCAACCATACCTGACCACCTTTCAACTTACGGTATTCCACAAATTGTCACACGTGTACATGAGTTCGCGAAAGCAATTGACGAAAGAATTGATCCGATGGGTATTATAATAACGAAATACCAAGTTAATTCTACCGTGCATAATAACGTTCTCAGGCAGCTGGAAAAAGATGAAAAACTTCCAGTTGTGTATGAGACGCGAATTCGACAGACCAATAATGTATCGGGCGCGGCAGAATTTACCCCTGCAAAGCGTACCTTTAAACAAAAATATGGGGCAGAACTGAGTCAAACCTTCATCGAACTAGCAAATGAGATCTGGAGTGATCTTGAGGGGGATCTGTGACGATTAAACGTATTCTGTCCAGCTTTATGCGGGAAGTATTGGCAGAGGCGGAGCGAAATCCAGAATTTGCACACAAATTGGAAGACGCTCTAAACTTGTCCAAAGTGACTTCGCCTAAGGAAAAGATTGGGGAGCTCGGGCGTCCTGCCATGGGCGGCGTTGGCCCTAGACGTGCCGCCAATCGCCGAGCTGAAGCAGTTTTGGATCCAGTGCAAGTTGCGCGTACCGGGGAGGAGCATTTAAGGCACATGTTGTCCCCTTTAAGCTTGACTCAGCTACTCGACATCGTCGCCGAATTTGGTATGGACACTGGCAAGCTCGTTATGAAATGGAAAGACCCTGAGCGTGTCATAGACAGGATAGTTGAGATAGCGATGGCGCGTTCTCAAAAAGGCGATGCCTTCAGAGGAACGTCTGAGCTCACTACGCATAAGGCAGAGCAAACTTCGCACAATGAAGATTCTGACAACCAAGCTAGTGTGCTAGACAATAGTAAAAATACAGAGTGATGATAGCAGAAGAGACTAGTAGCTAAAATTGCTTGTCTGCCAACAATTGGTTGCGGCTACTAGATTTCAACAGAAAATTGTCTCGCCAACTTCTAATTTTTGTCTCACAAACTTCTGAATGAAATGTCGTGAAAGCGGTCAATTTGTCGCACGAACTACTGAATGTTCACAGCGGCAGTCAACGCCTGATTGTGAAGGTAAGGCGGCTTTCATGACCGTCCGCATCGAACCCTCATGGAAAGCCCACCTGCAAGACCAGTTCGAGCAACCGTACTGGCAAGCCCTCACCGAGTTCGTGAAGGACGAGTACGCCGCCGGTCCTTGCTGCCCGGCCGGCAAGGATATTTTTCGGGCCTTCGACCTGACGCCGTTCGATGACGTCAAAGTGGTGATCCTGGGGCAGGATCCGTATCACACGCCCGGCGCCGCCATGGGTTTCTGCTTTTCAGTCCCCGACGGTAATCGTCCCCAGCCCAGCCTGCAAAACATCTTCCAGGAACTGCGCGACGATGTCGGCGTTGAGCGACGTCACACCGACCTGACCGACTGGGCCGAGCAGGGCGTGTTCCTGCTCAACAGCGTGCTGACCGTGCGTGCACGCCAGGCCGGCTCGCATGCCAACAAGGGCTGGGAAACCTTTACCGACAGCGCCATAGCCCGGTTGTCCGACCAGCGCGACGGGCTGGTGTTCATCCTGTGGGGCAGTTACGCGATCGCCAAGCGCGCCCTGATCGATACCGGCAAGCACCTAGTGCTTACCTCGCCGCACCCGTCGCCATTCTCGGCCCGCAAGGGCTTCTTCGGCAGCAAGCCATTCTCGCGCACCAACGATTACCTCGCTGCCCACGGCAAGGAGCCGATCCGCTGGGCATGACCGCACGCACACGGAAGTGGATGCAACGCCACAACTGGCAAGTCGAAAGTATTGTTCCCCAGCAAACAAATGCCAGATTGCCACGCATAAGCTGATAAATTGTCGGGGGGACATTCCCTATTGCCCTGTTGAGGAACCGACATGCAACTACTTTCCCGTGTGGCCACCGTGATGACCGGCTTGCTGCTGTCGTCCTCGCTGGTCGTGGCGCAAACGCCTTATACCGACGACACCGTGTACCAGGGGCTCGGCGGCAAGCAAGGCATCAAGAACATCGTCGAGACCTTTATTCCGCTGGTACTGGCCGATCCGCGCATCAAGGACAACTTCGCCGACTTCGACATGGAGCAGCTAAACGTGCGGCTGCAGGAGCAGATTTGCGAGTTCGCCGGCGGACCGTGCAGGTACACCGGCAAATACCGCGACAAGACCATGGACGGCGTGGGCACCGTGCGCGACATGACCACCGTGCACCAGGATCTCAAGATTACCAACGCCATGTTCAACGCGCTGACCGAAGACCTGCAAATCGCCATGGAACGCCACAACGTCCCCAACAGCGTCGCCAACAAGCTGGTGGCCAAGCTGGCGCCCATGCAGCGCGCCATTGTCACCAAGTAAGCAGCCGCCAGGAGCATCGCCATGACATTTTCAATCTCCCGGACAGCGCTTGCCCTGTCCATCCTGGGATTGGCCGCCGGCAGCGCCGCCGCCCAATCCCAGGCTGCGCCCGACATGGGCAAGCTGCTGGCCACCGGCGGCGTGATCCAGGTGGAAGGCGCCGGCGGCGGCGGCATCGTGCCGTGGGCGCTGATCACCGGCTACGGTACCCGCGACAGCTGGGGCGCCAACGCCCATTACACCTATATCAGCACCCAGGACTACAAGCTCGACACCTACGGCGTGGCGATCGGCTTGGCCGACCGCGTGGAATTGTCGGTGGCCAGCCAGTCGTTCAAGGGCAGCCTGGCGCCGCTCGACAACCTCAACCTCAAGCAGGACATCCTCGGCATCAAGGTCAAGCTGGCGGGTGATGCCGTGTACGAGCAGGACAGCTGGCTGCCGCAGATTGCCGTGGGCGCGATGTTCAAGGACAACAAGGGGGTGAAGGGGCTCGGTGCGCTGGGCGTCACCAGTGTCATCGAGCTGGGCGCGAAAGACGACAGCGGCTACGATTACTACGTGGCGGCCACCAAGCTGCTGCTCGAACAAAGCCTGCTGCTCAACCTCACCTTGCGCGCCACCAAGGCCAACCAGATGGGCCTGCTGGGATTCGGCGGCGACCAGGGCGACAGCCGCAAGCTCATGCCTGAGGTATCGGCCGCCTACCTGGTCAACCGCCACCTGGCAGTGGGCGCGGAGTACCGGCGCAAGCCGCACAACCTCGGCGTCGATCCCGAGAAGGCTTATTACGATGTGTTCGTGGCGTGGTTCCCGACCAAGAATGTGTCGGTGACGGCGGCGTATGCTAACCTGGGCAAGATCACGGTGTTCAATCCGAAGACCCAGCGCGGCCTGTACCTGTCGGTGCAGACCGGATTTTAGCTTTTAAGTGACGTTGCCAGTAACTTGTGCAGCGCCGGGAAATCGGGCTGCCCCACGTACTTTTTGAGGATCTTGCCATCCTTGGCGATGACAAAGGTGGTGGGGGTCATGGCCACGTCGCCGTAGGCCTTGGCGGCCGAGCCGTCGGTGTCGAGCGCCACCTTGAAGGGCAGCTTGCGCGTATCGGCGTAGTTGACCACGTAGTTGGGCGGGTCGTAGCTCATGGCCACGGCCACGAATTCCAGGCCGTCGTCCTTGAACTTGTTATAGGTCTCCACCATTTGCGGCATTTCGGCCACGCAGGTAGTGCACGAGGTAGCCCAGAAGTTGACCATTACCACCTTGCCGCGCAAGTCGGCAGGCGCGATCTTCTCGCCCTTGATGGTGACGAACGTGACCTCGGGCGCCACCGGGCGCTTGCTGAGCGTGACGTACGCCACCGCGCCGATCACGGCCAGCGCCACGGCGGCGATCACCGGCTTGACCCAGGCGCGCGAGGATTCCGGCGAGGCGACAGTGGAGGTGGTCGTGCTCATGGCATTACTGCGCCGAACCGCTAGGCTTGGGCTGGTACGACTTCCACTCGTCGTCGGTGATGTATTCGAACACCTTGACGACCTTGCTCACGCCCGAAACGCCACGGGCGACGTCGGCGCCGATTTGACCTTCGCGCTGGGTCACGCGGCCCATCAGGTACACCACGCCACGCTCGGTCACCACCTGGTACGAGTTGGCCGAGATATCCTTGGCGTCCACCAGGCTGGCCTTGACCTTGCCGGTGATGATGGTGTCGTTCGAGCGCGAGGTGTAGCTGGCAGGGCCAGATACTTCCAGCTCGTTGATGACCGACAGCACGCCTTCGACAGCTGCCATTTCGCGTTCTGCGGTGGCCTTGGCGGCATCGTCCGGTACTTCGCCCGACAGCAGCACGCGGCGGTTGAAGCTGTTGATGTTGACGTGGGCGTCGCTGCCAAGCACATTGCGCAGCTTGTTCGCACCCTTGAGCTGGATCGACGTATCCTCGGTTTGCGCACCGAAGGTGCGGCGGTCGGAGGCGGCCAGGGTGCCGGTGATGGCGCCGCCGGCAACCAGCGCCACGCAACCTGACAGGGTCGCGGCGGTAGCCAGGCACAGCACGCTCATGGCAAGCGGGCGCTTCATGTTGGTCCAGATGGTGCGGGAATTACTCATTCACATCTCCTCCGAATAGGGCGACGTCGATGCCGTCGCAAATACTGTGGATGCAGACCAGGTGTACTTCCTGGATGCGGGCGGTACGGTCGGCGGGGACGCAGATATGGACGTCGGCGTCGGTCAGCATCTTGCCGATCTCGCCGCCGCCCTTGCCGGTCATGGCGACCACGCGCATTTCGCGCTCGAGCGCCGCTTCGATCGCAGCCACCACGTTGCCCGAGTTGCCGGACGTGGAAAACGCCAGCAGGATGTCGCCGGCCTGGCCGAACGCCTGTACCTGCTTGGAAAAGATTTCGCGGTAGCTGTAGTCGTTGGCCACGGCCGTCAGGATCGACGTGTCGGTGGTGAGCGAAATGGCCGGCAGCGGGAAGCGTTCGCGTTCGAAGCGCCCCACCAGTTCTGCAGCGAAATGCTGGGCGTCGGCAGCCGAGCCGCCGTTGCCGCACACCAAAATCTTATTGCCATTAGACAATGCCGCAAACATCATCTCGATGGCTTGGGCGATATGGGGCGCCAGCACAGTGGCCGATTGGATCTTCAGTTCGGCACTTTCGTGGAAGTGCGCCAGGATGCGTTGATTTGTCATAGTGTGCTGATTATAGTGCAGTCATCGAGAACCCCGGACAAGTGCTGTTAAAAATGCTTACAACTCGTTTCATAGGGTAATGATATTGCGCAGCCATTCCAGTTGATCGCCGTCAAGCGCCACCAGGTCGAAGCGGCAGGGCGGGGGCGCGCGGTGGCGCAGCAGGTAGCACTGGGCCGCGTGGACCAGCCGCCGCTGCTTGGCGTGGGTGACGCTGGCAGCTGCGCCGCCGAAGCCGCTGGCTGCGCGGCGCCGCACTTCCACGAACACCAGGTGGGCGCCGTGGCGCATGATCAGGTCGATCTCGCCGGCCTTGCAGCGAAAATTGCGCTCGACCAGCACCAGGCCCTGTGCCAGCAGGTAGGCCAGCGCCCGGTCCTCGCCCTGCTGGCCCAGTTGCTGTTGCGCGGTGCGCCGTCCGCTCGGCGCGCGGGACGGCGCCATGGGATGGTTACTGTTGCACGGCCTGCGGCACGCCGTTCTTGAACACGGCCGGCTGCTCCACCCGCTCGAAGCGGGCCGCACCCTGGCCGAAGTCCACCGTCAGGCGCCCGGTCACGCCATCGAGCTGGAAGCGGCCAGCCGGCTGGCGGCTCACTTCCCGCGCCACGCGGTAGGCGTCAATGCCCAGCGCGTACAGCCGTTCCATGTCAGCCGTGCCGGCCTGTACCGGGTGCGGGTACACCATCACCGCCGGATGGTCGCGCTGCACCTGCCATGGCAGGTCGAGCAGGCGCACGCCATCGAGTTCATTGGTCGGCGAATTCATGCCGCCACCGGCGTTCAGCGCCGAGGTGCCGTACAGCGGCAGGGCGGCAAAGCCGGTGGGCGCGGCTGGCGCCGCCGGTGCTGCCGGCAAGCCGGCGGCGGTGCTGATCGCCGGCTCGTCCGCTTCATGTACCAGGCCGCTGTTGAGCGCTCCGCGCAGCTGGCGGGTCTGGTCGGCGCCCATGGCCGAGAACAGCAGGCCCGGCGGGTCCTGCTGCAGGCGTGCGCGCAGTTGCACCAGGTCCGGGTCGCTCAGGTAATTATTCGGTGCGCTCAGTTCCACCATGCGCACCTGCTGGCCCAGTTGCTGCCAGTGGGCGGCAAACGCGCCCGCAATGCGGCGCTGCCACGGCGTGCTGGTGGTGATGATCATGGCGCTGGCGCCCGGTTGCTCGGCCGCCGCCCATTGCGCCACCTGGCGCGCCTCTTCCTCGATCGACAGGCCCATGGCCAGCATTTGCTGTGGCAGAGGAATAGCGTTGGGTGTGCCGTAACCTTCCGGGTGGTTGAGGGCGATGGTGGGCTTGGTGACCAGCGGGCTGGTCGCCACGGCGGTGACCGCCGAGCGCGCCAACGGGCCGACGACCAGGTCCACGCCTTCCAGCGTCTGGGCGTAGCTGGCCAGGATGTCCTGCGCCGCGTCGCCGGTTTCCACCACGGTGACGGTGATGTTGTCGCGGTCGCGCTCCCAGGCGGCCATGAAGCCGGCGCGCAGCGCGTCGGCGGCGGCGCCCAGGGTTTCCGAGCGCAACGGCAAAATCAGGCCCATGCGCACCGGCGCACTGGACGGCCGGGCCGCCTCGCTGGCCGGCCGGTAGCCGGTGGCGTTTTCGGCGCGCAGCTGGTCGGTCTCCGGCGCGCGCGTGGGTTCGGCGGCCGCACCGGGCATGTCGATGGCGAACACTTCCGCGGCTGGCGGTGGCGGCTCCGGCGGCGGTGGCGGCAACGGCACGGGAGCGGGGGCCGGCGGCGGGCTTATAATGATAGGCACGGACGAGCCGCACCCGCTCATCAGCGCCAGCGCCGCCACTGCGGCCACTGCCGCGCACAACCTCATTTTTTTCATCTTGCCCCCTAATTACAATCACTGACCACGATATGTCTGAACACACACCCCGCGCCATTTCCGCCCTTCCTGTCTTGGAAGAAACAGCGCACCAGACCTATCCTAGCGCAACCTTGTACGTCGTGGCGACCCCCATCGGTAATGTCGCCGACATCAGTGTGCGCGCTTTGCACGTTTTAAGCCTGGTCGATGCGGTCGCGTGCGAGGATACCCGCAACACCGCGCAACTGATGACACGCTTCGGCCTGCACCGCCCGCTGATCGCCGCCCACCAGCACAACGAGCGCGAAGTGGCCGAAACGCTGATCGCCCGTCTGCAGGCTGGCGAGCGCATCGCGCTGGTGTCCGACGCCGGCACCCCGGCCGTTTCCGACCCTGGCGCACGCATCGTCGAAGCCGTGCGCGCGGCCGGCCTGCGCGTGCTGCCGCTGCCCGGTGCGTCGGCGGCGGTAACGGCGCTGTCGGCCAGCGGCCTGGTCAACGACCAGTTTTATTTCGTGGGCTTTTTGCCAGCCAAGGCCAGGCAGCGTGAAAACTTCCTGTCGACCTTGCGCACGGTGACCGCCACCATGGTCTTCTACGAAGCGCCGCACCGCATTCTCGACTGCGCCACTGCGCTGGCAGCCGTGTTCGAGCCGGAGCGCGAGGTCGTGTTCGCGCGTGAGCTGACCAAGATGTTCGAGGAAATCCACCGCTGCCCGCTATCCGAGGCCGAGGCCTGGATCCGCGCCGACGCCCACCGCGAAAAAGGCGAGTTCGTGGTGCTGCTGGCCGGCGCGCCCGCGCAGGACCGCGAGAGCGATGCCGATGCCGAACGCATCCTGAAAATTTTGCTGACCGAGTGTTCGGTCAAGCAGGCGGCTTCCCTGGCGGCGCAGATTACCGGCCGCAAGAAGAATGCGCTGTATGACCGGGCCTTGCAGCTCAAGCAGGAAGAATAACAGCGGCGGCAGCGGCGGCTACCACTTGCAGCCGCTGTCCTTCTTATCGAGCAGCCACACCAGCGGCGCCAGCAAGCCACCGGGCGTGTTACGGCAGTCGCCGCGCTTGGCGCCGGCAATGCCTTTTTGCAGCCGGGTTTCATGGTCTTCCGGGTACAGCGGATGGTCGTCGAGGCGCTTGGCCAGCGAGTCGGGGCGGGTGGTGTCTTTTTCGGTGGCTACGCGACGTGCGGCCCGGCGCGCCGCCTCCATGTCGAAGGTGGCGGCGGCTGGTTCGCGCAGCGGATCGTAGGACGCGGCCGGCGCCGTGATTGCCCCGGCAGCGGCGGCAGTGGTGGCCGTCGTGGCCGTCGCGCTGGCGCTGGCGCTGGTGCTGCCGGTGCTGTGGTCAGCCGCTGGCGCTGGCTGCTTTGGCGTCGCCTCGGCCCGCGCCACGGCGGTCCGCTCACGCGACCGGGGCGAACCTGGAGCTCTTGTCGATGGCGTGGTCGCAGGTTTGGCCGGTTCGACTTTTGCCACCGGCGGCTTGAATGGTTGCAGCCACACCGTCATGGTCCGGTTAGGCGGCGGCTCCGGCGGCAGCTTGGGGGCGGCCAGGCGGTAGCCCAAGATCAGCGCCGCGTGCAGCGCCAGCGAAATCAGAATGCCCGGCACGATGCCGGGGCGCCGCATTGATTCCGTCGATAACGCTGCGCTCATGGCCGGTCCTTGGTTGGGGTGCATGCATTTTATGTAAGTTCCAGCGGTTTGCGCCGGAAATGGCATAAATATTTATGACGCCCTTGACGGAGAATGCGGCAGCTTGTATTATCTTGCTTCTTCGGAGTGTAGCGCAGCCCGGTAGCGCACCTGGTTTGGGACCAGGGGGTCCAAGGTTCGAATCCTTGTACTCCGACCAAAATTTAAAATCCCGCCTGACGGCAACGTCAGGCGGGATTTTTCCATTGTGGCAGCGATTCGGCGTGGGTTGTTTTGGATAGCCCGGCGAGCCGGGCCGGTAAGGATACTAACGGGCTTAGCTGGTGCGTTTTGCCGCCAGCGCATTGCCCGCGCGGCTCGCGCTCTTGCGGCCCAGGAACTGCGAAATGAACTGGCCGGCATCGACCACGATATCGAGGTCGATGCCGGTCTCGATGCCCAGGCCTTGCATCAGGTACAGCACGTCCTCGGTGGCGATGTTGCCGGTGGCGCCCTTGGCGTACGGGCAGCCGCCCAGGCCGGCCACCGACGAGTGGTAGATCGAAATGCCCACTTCCAGGCTGGCGTAGATGTTGGCCAGCGCCTGGCCGTAGGTGTCGTGGAAGTGGCCGGCCAGCGCGTCGATCTGGAATTCGCGCGCGGCGCGCTCCATCACCGTCTGCGTCTGGCGCGCGGTGGCCACGCCGATGGTGTCGGCGATGTCGATTTCGTCGCAGCCCAGGTCGCGCATGCGGCGCACCACGTCGGCCACCGACTCGGGCGAGACGTCGCCCTGGTACGGGCAGCCGAAGGCGCAGCTGATGCTGCCGCGCAGGCGCAGGCCGTGTTCTTTGGCCGCCTGCGCCACGCCCTCGAAGCGGGCGATCGATTCGGCGATCGAGCAGTTGATGTTCTTTTGCGAGAATGCCTCGGACGCCGAGCCGAAGATCACCACCTCGTCGGCGCGCGCGGCCAGCGCCGCGTCAAAGCCCTGCATATTGGGCGTGAGCGCGGAATAGATGGTGCCGGGCCGGCGCGCGATGGCGGCCATCACGTCGGCGCTGGTGGCCATTTGCGGCACCCACTTGGGCGACACGAACGCAGCGGCTTCGATGTTGCGGAATCCGGCGCCCGACAGGCGGTTGACCAGTTCCGTCTTGATCTCGGCCGGGACGCTTTCCTTTTCGTTTTGCAGGCCGTCGCGTGGTCCCACTTCGACGATTTTCACTTGCTTTGGCAGGTTGGCCATATCAGTATCCCAGGTTGCGGTCGACGATATCGGCGACCGGTTGTCCGCTTTCGAACTGGCGGATTTTGTCGGCAATCTGCTGCACGCTTTCGCGCCGCAGGGTGAGCGCCGAAATGTGCGGCGTGATGGTGATGCGCGGCTCCTGCCAGAACGGATGCTGCGCGGGCAGGGGCTCGTTGCGGAACACGTCGAGCGTGGCAGCGGCAATGTGGCCCGACTTGATCATCGCCAGCAGTTCCGGCTCGGCGATGTGGGCGCCGCGCGCAACGTTGATGACGTACGCACCGGCCGGCAGCTTGCCCAGGTTGGTGCGGTCGATCAGGTTGTTGGTGCGCGGCGTCAACGGCAGCATGCACACCAGCACCCGGCTGCCGCGCAAAAAGGTGTCGAGGCCGTCGTCGCCGTGGTAGCACTGCACGCCATCCATGCGTTTGTCGGTGCGGCTCCAGCCGCGCAGCGGGAAGCCGAACGGCGCCAGCGCCTCGATCACGCGCGTGCCCAGCGCACCGAGTCCCAGCACGCCGATGGCGAAGTCTTCGCGGTTGTACGGCGGCAGCGTGGCCCACACGCCGGCGCGCGCCTGGCGCTCGTAGTCGTCGAAGCGGCGGAAGTACCGCAGCACCGCGTGGGTGACGTATTCCGCCATCTGCAGGCCCATGCCGGCGTCACCTAGCCGAATGATGGGGATCTCGCGCGGAATCGCGTCGCCGTAGCGCAGCAGCGCATCGACCCCGGCGCCGGTGTTGAAGATGGCCTTTACCTGGGCCAGCTCGGGCAGCATGGCCTCGGGCGGCGACCACACCACGGCGTAGTCGCACGGCTGGCTTTTTTCGCCGGCGTGCCAGATCTCGAATTCCGCCTCGGGCAAGTACTTCGAAAAATCCTTGAGCCACGGCTCGGTCTTGCCGTCGGCGCGGTGCAGAAGTATGCGCATGGTGTATTCCCGGATTTTTAGGTTTTGAAGGCCAGCAGCGGCGCGCCGTCGGCCACCTGGTCGCCCACGCCGTACAGGATCTCGTCGATCACGCCGTCGTGCGGCGCGGCGATGGTGTGCTCCATCTTCATCGCCTCCATGATCACCAGCGCTTCGCCGCGCTTGACCTGCTGGCCCTTGGCCGCCAGTACTGCCACGACCTTGCCCGGCATCGGCGCGGTCAGGCGGCCGGTGTCGAGTTCGGCCTCGCCCGCGTGGGCCATCGGATCGTGGTACGTGAGCTGGTAGTGGGCGCCGCCGGTAAACACGTGCAGCACGTCGCCGTCGCGCCGCACCACGCCGTGGATGGTCTGCTCGCCCAGGCGGATGGCGTAGTCGTCGCCCTGGTGCGCGGTCAGGTGCAGCTGCTGCGGCGTGTCTGGCGCCGAGGTGGATGCACCGGTGCTGAACAGCCAGCCGTCGGCGCGATAGCTCAGGTGCGCGGTGTAATCGAATTCGTCGCTGAACGACAGCGCGCGCAGGTACGGCTGGTTCAGGCGCCAGCCGGTGGCGCTGCTCCACGGGTCGCCGGGGTGGTTGCCCTGGCTGGCCGCCTGTCCTTGCTCCGACGCCATCAGCGCGGCGCATGCCAGCGCCAGGGCCGCAGCGGGCGCCTCGGGAGCTGCCGTAAACAGGATGTCGTGATTGCGCTCGATCAGGCCCGTATCGAGATCGGCGGTGGCAAACGCGGTGCTTTGCACCAGGCGCTTGAGGAAGGCGACGTTGGTGGTCAGGCCCACCACCTGGTACTGCGACAGCGCCTGCACCATGCGCGCAAGCGCCTGCTGGCGGTTGGCGCCCCACACGATCAGCTTGGCGATCATGGGGTCGTAGAACGGCGATATCGCATCGCCGGCGCGTACGCCCGAATCGATGCGTACCGGCGCCGGCGCCTTGGCGTCGCCACCGAGTTCGAACATCACCGAGGCCGGTGTGCCCAGGTGGCGCAGGGTACCGATCGACGGCAGAAAACCTTTGTCGGGGTTTTCGGCATAGATGCGCGCTTCGATGGCGTGGCCGTGGATCGCCAGCTCATCCTGGGTTTTCGGCAGCGCTTCGCCGGCGGCCACGCGCAGCTGCCACTCCACCAGGTCGGTGCCGGTGATCATTTCGGTGACCGGGTGTTCCACTTGCAGGCGCGTGTTCATCTCCATGAAGTAGAACGAGCCATCCTGGTTGACGATGAATTCCACCGTGCCGGCGCCCACGTAGCCGACCGCGCGGGCAGCGGCGACCGCTGCCTCGCCCATGGCGGCGCGGCGTTCCTGCGGCAGGTTAGGGGCCGGCGCTTCTTCCAGCACTTTCTGGTGACGGCGCTGCACCGAGCAATCGCGCTCGAACAAATAGATGCAGTTGCCGTGGGTGTCGGCAAACACCTGGATTTCGATGTGGCGCGGGCGTTGCAGGTATTTTTCGGCCAGCACCTGGTCGTCGCCGAAGGAGCTGATCGCTTCGCGCTTGCACGAGGCCAGGGCATCCTTGAACTGCGCCGAACTCTCGACCACGCGCATGCCCTTGCCACCGCCGCCGGCCGAGGCCTTGAGCAGGACGGGATAGCCGATGCGGTCGGCTTGCGCCTGCAGGAAGTCGGGGTCTTGCTGTTCGCCGTGGTAGCCGGGCACCAGCGGCACGTTGGCCTGTTCCATCAGCGTCTTGGCGGCAGACTTCGAGCCCATGGCGCGCATGGCCGATGCGGGTGGGCCGATGAAGACCAGGCCGGCAGCCTCGCAGGCTTCGGCAAAATCGGCGTTCTCGGACAGGAAGCCATAGCCGGGGTGGATCGCCTGCGCGCCGGTCTCTTTGGCGGCAGCGATGATCTTGTCGCCGCACAGGTAGCTTTCCTTGGCTGGCGCTGGGCCGATCAGGATCGCTTCGTCGCAGCTGGCGACGTGCAGGGCGTTGGCGTCCGCCTCCGAATAAACGGCGACGGTCTTGATGCCCAGGCGGCGCGCGGTGGCGGCGACGCGGCAGGCGATTTCACCACGGTTGGCGATGAGGATTTTCTGGAACATTTTTAGTCTCCGTATTTTTTATTTTTAACCCCCAACTACCTGGGGTCGGACCCGATAGGGTCCGACCCCGCCGTGCCGGGGTTCAAGCGTGCCGCATCAGCAGCCGCACTTCTCCTTAGGCGCCGACTCCAGCACGGCGCCACGGGTTTTGAGGCCCAGCTTTGCCAGCAGCTCGCGGTCGTCGGTCGCTTCCGGATTGTCGGTCGTGAGCAGCTTGTCGCCGTAGAAGATGGAGTTGGCGCCGGCCAGGAAGCACATCGCTTGCACCGCTTCGCCCATCTGGCGCCGGCCGGCCGACAGGCGCACGCGCGCCTTCGGCATGGTGATGCGTGCGACCGCAATGGTGCGCACGAATTCGAACGGGTCGAGCGGATCGATACCGTAGAGCGGCGTGCCTTCCACCTGCACCAGGTGGTTGACCGGTACCGATTCCGGATAGGGATTGAGGTTGGCCAGCTGCGCGATCAGGCCGGCGCGTTGCAGGCGCGTCTCGCCCATGCCCACGATGCCGCCGCAGCACACCTTTAAACCTGCTTCGCGCACGTGGCCCAGGGTGTCGAGGCGGTCCTGGTATTCGCGGGTGGAGATCACGTTGTCGTAGAACTCGGGCGCGGTATCGAGGTTGTGGTTGTAGTAATCGAGGCCGGCGTCTTTCAGGCGCTGCGCCTGTTTTTCTTCCAGCATGCCCAGCGTGGCGCAGGTTTCCAGGCCCAGCGCTTTTACCTCGCGCACCATCTCTTCGACCTTGTCCATGTCGCGCTCTTTCGGGCTGCGCCAGGCGGCGCCCATGCAGAAACGCGTGGCGCCGTTGTCCTTGGCCTGCTGCGCCGCTGCCAGCACGGTGTCGATGTCGAGGATTTTCTTCGCCTCGACGCCGGTGTCGTAGCGCGCCGCCTGCGGACAGTAGCCGCAGTCTTCCTCGCAGCCGCCAGTCTTGATCGACAGCAGCGTGGCCAGTTCGACGTCGCCGTCCGGGAAGTTGGCGCGGTGGGTTTGCTGCGCCTTGAACATCAGGTCATTGAACGGCAGCTCGAACAGCGCCAGCACGTCGTCGATCGGCCAGGTGGCTGCGGGCGGCAGCGTGATGGCGGCGGTCGGGCGGTGCAGGGCGACGACTTTCGGTTCTTGGAGGGTGTTCATGGACATCGGTTTTCCTTCGTGGATCAAGTGTTTAGTTCAGGTGTTCTTTTGTGCCGGCCAGTCGGGCAGCATCGTAAAGTCGAGGTAGGCGGCAGCCGCTTGCGCGCTCGGTTGCGCCAGGCGCGGTACGCGGCCCAGCAGCGGCGCCGGTATCCGCTGTTCGAGCGCGGCGATATTTTCGTCGGCAAAGGCCATGTCGGCCTGGGTTTCGTTGGCCACCCAGCCGGCCAGATTCAATCCGCGCGCGGCGATCGCTTCGACCGTCAGAAGCGCATGGCTGATGCAGCCCAGGCGCAGGCCCACCACCAGCACCACCGGCAGGTCGAGCTGCTCGGCCAGGTCGGCGGTGTCGAATTCGTCGTTGAGCGGCACTCGGAAGCCGCCGACGCCTTCGACCACCACGGCGTCGGAGGCGGCGTTGATTTCCACGTACGCGGCCAGGATCGGCACCGGCGAAATCTCCACGCCTTCCAGGGCTGCCGCGATGTGCGGTGCGGCTGGCTCGCGCAGCAGGAACGGCGTGGTGATCGATGGCAGCAGGTGGACGTTGCCGGCGGCGGCCAGCTGATCGCAGTCGTCGTTGTGCCACACGCCGTCGCGCAGCTCGGCGCCGGCAGCCACCGGCTTCATGCCGCAGGCGCGCACGCCGGCCTGCACCAGCGCGTGCAGCATGGCCGACGAGACCAGGGTTTTGCCGATCTCGGTGTCGGTGCCGGTAACGAAGCAGGAAAAACGCGGCGGCAGCGCAGCGGCTGCCACGGCGGCGGTGGCTGCGGTCTGGGCGTTGGCTGCATCATCGGCATCGGTGTCGATGATCTCGGTGTCGAGAACGATTTCGCCAGCCACTTCGGCATCGGCCGGCGGGTTATCGACTATTACGGGGGCGTCGAGGTTCATGTCCATTCCTTTTCCAGTGCATTGATCGCGGCGCTCAGTTGCGACACTTCCATGGTGCTATGCCCGGCCGACAGCGTCACCCGCAGCCGCGCGGTGCCAGCTGCCACGGTGGGCGGGCGGATCGTGCCTACCCACAGTCCCTGTTCATACAGGGCCGCGCCGGCGCGCATGGTTTCGGCATTATCGCCGATCAGGATGGGCTGGATGGCGGTGGCCGATGGCAGCCGTTGCCAGCGTTGCAACTGCAGGCCTGTCGCAGCATCGTCCAATTGTGCCACCAATGCCTGCAAGTGGGCGCGGCGCAGGGCGCCTTCGGCACCGTCGATCAGGTCCAGGCTGGCCAGCAGCGCATGGGCCATGGCCGGCGGTGCGGCGGTCGTGAAGATATACGGGCGCGCCTTCTGGATCAGCGTTTCGATCACCGTCTCGTGGGCAGCGACAAACGCGCCGCCGACGCCGGCTGCCTTGCCCAGGGTGCCCATGTACACCAGGTACGGCGAGCGCAGGTCAAAGTGTTCGAGCGCGCCGTGGCCGCGCGCGCCGAGCGTGCCGAAGCCGTGGGCGTCATCGACCACCAGCCAGGCGTTGTACTGTTCGCACAGCGCCAGCAGTGCGGGTAGCGGCGCCAGGTCGCCGTCCATGCTGAACACGCTGTCGGTGACCACGAGTCTGGTCGCGGCATTGCTGGCCTTGAGCATGGCCTCGAGGGCAGCCAGGTCGGCGTGCGGATAGACGTGCACGCGCGTGCGCGAGAGACGGGCGCCGTCGATCAGCGAGGCGTGGTTGAGCGACTCGGAAAAAATTTCGGCATCGCGGTCGCCCGCCGTCAGGCCGCTGATGATGGCCAGGTTGGCCATGTAGCCGGTGCAAAAGGTCAGTGCGCGTGGCCGCTCCAGGTGGGCGCCGACAAACCCGGCCAGCCGGTCTTCCAGCAGCGCGTGCGGACGGGTGTGGCCGCTGATCAGGTGCGAGGCGCCGCTGCCGGCGCCGTACAGGGACGCGCCTTCGCGCAGGGCTTCGACGATCAAAGGATGGTTGGCCAGGCCCAGGTAGTCGTTGCTGCAAAAGGCCAGCAGTTCGCGGCCATCGACCGTCACGCGCGGACCGCACGGTGTATCGACCGTGCGGCGGCGGCGCATCAGGCTGCGCTCGTCGAGCGCCTGCAACTGCTGCGAGAGTTGGGCAAGCAGCTGCATGTCAGCCCGCCATCACTTGATCGAACACCGCCAGCGTATTGGCGGCCAGGCCGGCGATTTCGTCGTCGTCCAGGATGTACGGCGGCATCAGGTACACGGTGGCGCCAATCGGGCGCATCAAGAGTTCGTGCTGCACGGCCGTGGCAAAGAAGCGGCGCGAAAAATCGGGCGTGGCATCGATCGCGTCGAAGGCCCAGATCATGCCGCGGTTGCGGAAGTTGCGTACCTTGGCATGCTGCGCCAGCGGTTGCAGGGCGGCGGTCAGTTTCGCCGACTTGACGCGGTTGGCGGCCAGCACATCGTCTTCCTCGAAGATTTGCAGCGTGGCCAGCGCGGCGCGGCACGCCAGCGGGTTGCCGGTGTACGAGTGCGAATGCAGGAAGCCGCGCGTGACGTCATTGCTGTAGAACGCCTGGTAGATGTCGTCGCGCGTCATCACCAGCGAGAGCGGCAGGTAGCCGCCGCTGATGCCCTTGGACAGGCACACGAAGTCGGGCCACACGCCGGCCTGCTCGCACGCGAAGAAGGTGCCGGTGCGCCCGCATCCGACGGCGATTTCGTCGAGGATCAGGTGCACCGAGTACCGGTCGCACAGCGCCCGCACCAGTTGCAGATACAGCGGGTCGTGCATGGCCATGCCGGTGGCGCATTGCACCAGCGGCTCGATGATGATGGCGGCGATCCTGTCCGCCTTTTGCTGGAACAGGCGCTCGACGTCGGCGGCGGCGCGGCGCGCCATGTCTTCGGCGGTTTCACCGTCACGGGCCTGGCGTGCATCGGGCGACATCACGGTTTGGGAGGCGCGCAGCAGCGGGCCGTAGGCGTCCTTGAACAGGGCCACGTCGGTGACGGCCAAAGCGCCGATGGTCTCGCCGTGGTAGCTGCCCTTGAGGCAGACGAATTCCTGCTTGGCGGTCTTGCCGTGGTTGCGCCACGAGTGAAAACTCATCTTGAGGGCGATTTCCACGGCAGAGGCGCCGTCGCTGGCGTAAAAGCTGTGACCGAGCGCGCCGCCGGTCAGGGCCGACAGTTTTTCCGACAGCTCGATCACCGGCTCGTGGGTGAAGCCGGCCAGCATGGCGTGTTCCAGCGTGTCGAGCTGGTCTTTCAGCGCCGCGTTGATGCGCGGGTTGGCGTGGCCGAACAGGTTGACCCACCACGAGCTGATGGCGTCGAGGTAGCGGCGGCCTTCATGGTCGTACAGCCAGGCACCCTGGCCGCGCTTGACGGCAATCAGCGGCACGGTTTCGTGGTGCTGCATCTGGGTACACGGATGCCAGACGCTGCGCAGGCTGCGGGTGACCCATTCGCTTTGATTATTCAATTCCAAAACTGCTCCAATGATTACAATATCTACAGACGCTAGATCCGCCATTCCCGCGAAAGCGGGAATGACGATGCTGGGTTAACTCAACCAGGCCGGCTTGCGCTTCTCGAGGAACGACGCCACGCCTTCGCGGCCCTGCTCCGAGGCGCGGATGGCGGCGATGCGCGCGGCGGTATCGTCCACCAGCGCGTCATCGACCGGCCGTCCCGCCACCTCGCGCACCAGCGTCTTGGCCTGGCGTACGGCAGCGGGGCTGTTGTTGACCAGCGCCTTGGTGATCTCCGCCACCGTAGCGTCGAGCGCATCGGCGGCCACCACGTCGTGGGCGAAGCCGATGCGCAGCGCGGTGGCGGCGGTGAACCGCTCGGCCGTCAGGAAGTACCGGCGCGAGGCCTGCTCTCCCATGGCCTTGATCACGTACGGGGCGATGGTGGCTGGAATCAGGCCCAGTCTCACTTCGCTCAGACAGAACTGCGCTGTATCGACTGCCACCACGATGTCGCACGCGGCCACCAGGCCCATGCCGCCGGCATAGCAGTCGCCCTGCACGCGCGCCACCACCGGCTGCGGGCACGCGTAAATCGTACGCAGCATGGTGGCCAGTTGCAGCGCATCGGCACGGTTTTCGGCGTGCGTGTAGCCCGCCATTTTCTTCATCCAGTTCAAATCGGCGCCGGCGCAAAAGGCCGGGCCGCTGGCCGCCAGGACGATTGCGCGTAACGACCCGTCGGCGCCCAGCGCCGAGAACGCCTGCGTCAGTTCGGCGATGGTCGCCTCGTTGAAGGCATTGCGCACGTCGGGACGGTTCAGGGTGACGGTGGCCACTTGGCCGGCACGCGCGACGGTTAAAGTCTCGTAGGTCATGGCCGCTCCTTACATGCGAAATACGCCGAACTTCGTGTCCTCGATCGGTGCGTTGAGCGCAGCCGACAGGCCCAGGCCCAGCACCGTGCGGGTGTCGGCCGGATCGATCACGCCATCGTCCCACAGGCGCGCGGTGGCGTAATACGGGTGGCCCTGTTCTTCGTACTGCTGCTTGATCGGCTGCTTGAAGGCGGCTTCTTCATCCGCCGACCAGGTGCCGCCCTTGCCCTCGATGCCGTCGCGCTTGACGGTGGCCAGCACGCTGGCAGCCTGGTCGCCACCCATGACGGAGATGCGCGCGTTGGGCCACATCCACAGGAAGCGCGGCGAGAACGCCCGGCCGCACATGCCGTAATTGCCGGCGCCGAAACTGCCGCCGATGATGACGGTGAACTTGGGCACGGCGGCAGTGGCCACGGCCGTGACCATCTTGGCGCCGTGGCGGGCGATGCCTTCGTTTTCGTACTTGCGGCCCACCATGAAGCCGGTGATATTTTGCAGGAAGACCAGCGGGATCTTGCGCTGCGCGCACAGCTCGATGAAGTGCGCGCCCTTGACGGCAGACTCCGAGAACAGGATGCCGTTGTTGGCGATGATGCCCACCTTCATGCCGAAGATATGGGCAAAGCCGCACACCAGGGTGGCACCGAAGCGCGCCTTGAATTCATCGAATTCGCTGCCATCGACGATGCGGGCGATCACCTCGCGCACATCGAACGGCTTGCGGGTATCGACCGGAATGACGCCATACAGTTCCTCGGCCGGGTACTTCGGCTCCACCACCGCGCGCAAGGCGCCCTGCTGCGGTTTAATGCGATTGAGGTTGGAGACGATGGTGCGCGCCAGCGACAGCGCGTGCAGGTCGTTCTGCGCCAGGTGGTCGACCACGCCCGACAGGCGGGTGTGGACGTCGCCCCCGCCCAGGTCTTCGGCGGTGACCACTTCGCCGGTGGCCGCTTTCACCAGCGGCGGGCCGCCGAGGAAAATCGTGCCCTGTTCCTTGACGATGATCGACTCGTCGCTCATAGCCGGCACGTACGCGCCGCCGGCGGTGCACGAACCCATCACCACGGCGATTTGCGGGATGCCCTTGGCCGACAGGTTGGCCTGGTTGTAAAAGATGCGGCCGAAGTGGTCGCGGTCGGGAAAGACGTCGTCCTGGTTGGGCAGGTTGGCGCCGCCGGAATCGACCAGGTAGATGCAGGGCAGGTGGTTCTGGTCGGCGATTTCCTGCGCGCGCAGGTGTTTTTTGACCGTGATCGGGTAATAGGTGCCGCCCTTGACGGTGGCGTCGTTACAGACGATCACGCACTCCTGGCCGGCCACGCGGCCGATGCCGGTGATGATGCCGGCCGCCGGCGCCGCATCGACGCCGTTGGCGTCCTGGTACATGCCGTAGGCGGCCATTTGCGACAGTTCGAGGAATGGCGTGCCGGGATCGAGCAGCATTTGTACCCGGTCGCGCGGCAGCAGCTTGCCGCGCGCGACGTGCCTGGCGCTGGCTGCGGCGCCGCCGCCCTGGGCGATGGCAGCGACCTTGGCGCGCAAGTCGTCCACCACCGCCTGCATGGCGGCGATGTTGGTCTTGAAGTCTGCACTACGGGGATTGAGCTTGGTGTCGATCTGCGGCATGGTTGTCCTTTGCGCGTGGTCTCGTGTCGATTACTGCGGAAAATGTCCGTCAACGTAAAACCAGCGCAAGGCGCCATCGGCAGGATCGGCCTCGCGCACGAAATTGCTGACCTCGTGCAGCCGCTCGGCCCGGCCGCCAACCTTGAACCGTGCCACGAATTCCACCGTGTCGCGCTCCTCGTCGGCGTGTTCTGCTTTACGTTGACGTAAACGTAAAGAAGATTTTACCTCAAGTCCCAGCCAGTGCAATTTTTCCTCGGCGCCAAATAAAGGCTCGGTCGGACGGGTGCTGGCGTGCCAGGTCGCCAGCAGGTACGGCTCGTTGCGCTGGCCGTAGGCGGTATAGCGCGAGCGCATCAGCGCTTCGGCCGTGGGCGCGATGGCGGCGCCTTCGATGTACGGGCCGCAGCAGGTGGCCAGCGCGGGGCCGCCGCAGGGGCAGCCGGCGGACGCAGGGGACTTCTTGGACATGGAGGCACGGTGGGCAGGTCTGACAAGCGAGCATTATCCGTCAAATGGCGTGCTTGCGCCCGGCGCGAAGTTACACCAGATGAAGAAATAACAGGTGCCGCCCGGGAGCGGCGCCGTTAGACTAGCGCCGTGAGGAGAATTGTATGAGTCGAAGCAGTCCGCAGCAACGCAGCCCGTGGGCCTGGGTGCCCAGCGTGTCATTCAGCCAGGCCGTGCCGTACGTGGCGGTGATGTTGTTGTCCACCGTGATGTACAAGAATTTGGGCGTCTCCAACGACGACCTGGCGTTTTACACGTCGTGGTTGTACCTGCCGTGGGTGCTCAAGCCGCTGTGGTCGCCCGTGGTGGACCTGTTCGGCACCAAGCGCCACTGGACCGTGCTGATGCAGCTGGTGTCGAGCGCGGCGCTGGCGGCGGTTGCCTTTACCTTGCATTTACCGCAATTTTTTGCCCTGAGCCTGGCGGTGCTGTGGCTGATGGCATTCGCTTCCGCCACCCACGACATCGCCTCCGATGGCTATTACATGCTGGGTTTGCCCTCGCAGCACCAGCAGGCAGCGTTTGTCGGCGTGCGCAGCGCCTTTTATAAACTGGCGATGATTGCCGGGCAGGGCGGGCTGGTGTACCTGGCCGGCGAATTGATCAAGTCGAGCAACGATCCGGCGACTGCCTGGTCGGTGGTGTTCGGCATTACCGCAGCGATTTTCCTGGCGCTGTGCGCGTATCACCAGCTGGTGCTGCCGCGCCCGCAGGGCGACCACAGCACGGCCAAGACCGGCGCCCTGTGGGCCGATTTTATCGAGACCTTCCGCAGCTTCTTCCGCAAGCAGGGCATCGGCTCCATCATCGGCTTCCTGCTGCTGTACCGGCTGGGCGAGGCGCAGCTGCTCAAGATGGCGGCGCCGTTCTTGCTCGACCCGCGCGCGCAGGGCGGGCTGGGCTTGACCACGTCCGAGTTCGGCCTGGTGTATGGCACCATCGGCGTGGTGGCGCTGGTACTGGGCGGCATTGCCGGCGGCATCGTGATCTCCCGCTTCGGGCTGAAACAGGCGATCTGGCCGATGTTGTTCATCATGCACGTGCCGGACCTGGTGTTCGTGTACCTGGCCACCGCCATGCCCACCAGCATCGAGGTAATTGCCGGCTGCCTGGCCGTCGAGCAATTCGGCTACGGCTTCGGCTTCGCCGCCTTCATGCTGTACATGATCATGGTGGCCGATGGCGAGCACAAGACCGCCCATTACGCCATCTGCACCGGCTTCATGGCGCTGGGCATGATGCTGCCAGGAATGATCAGCGGCAAGCTGCAACACCTGCTCGGCTACCAGAACTTTTTCATCTGGGCATGTATTTCGACGCTGCCCGCGTTTTTCATGACCGCGCTGGTGGACATCAAGCCCGGATTCGGTAAGAAGCAGGGCTAGCAATCGGTGATCGTCGCATTACAATACGACGCTCAAGGAAACCCCTAAAAGCCGTAGCGAGCGGTTCGTTATCGTCGTGAGTAGCGCAAGCGTACGCAGGTACGCTGAGCAACGCAGCGGCGATAGCGGGCCGCGCAGTAGGTTTTTAGCGGTTTCCTCAACTGTATCGGGGAATGTTTTGGTATTCAATGCGAAGAAACGGCTGACCTTGAGCGCTGGCGTGGCCGGCGCCGTGGCTGCCATCATGCAGGGCTGCTCGAGCACGCCGACTGCGGTCGTGCCCGAAGGACCGGCCGCGCCGGCTGCACCCGGGGCCTTGCCGCCGCCGGTCACACCGACGCCGCCCAGCCTGGTCAACCCGCCGCCGGCGCCGCGCGAGTTCCGCGCCGCCTGGATTTCGACGGTGGCCAATATCGACTGGCCCAGCCGCAGCAATTTGTCTGCCGAAAAGCAGCAGGCCGAAGCCATCGCCATCCTCGAGCGTTGCAAGCTGCTCAACCTGAACGCCATCGTGCTGCAGGTGCGCCCCAGCGCCGATACCATTTACCCGTCCGCGCTCGAGCCGTGGTCGGAGTTTCTCACCGGCCAGCAGGGCCGCGCGCCCACCTACGATCCGCTGCAATTCTGGGTGGAGCAGGCCCATGCGCGCGGGCTGGAACTGCACGCGTGGTTCAACCCGTACCGCGCGCGCCATGCCACGGCCAAGTCGCCGCTGGCGCGCAACCACATGTCGTACACCCATCCCGAAGCGGTCAAGACGTACGGGCGCTACCTGTGGATGGACCCGGGCGAGCCGGCTGCCGCCCAGCGCACGCTGGACGTGATCCTCGACGTGGTGCGCCGCTATGACATCGACGGCGTCCACATCGACGACTATTTCTATCCTTACCCGATCGACAATACCAATGCCGCCGGCGCCGAGGGCGTGGCCCTCGATGGCGGCAGCGCCGCACGGCGCGAACTCGATTTCCCGGACGAGCCGTCGTGGCAGCGCTACCTGCTCGGCGGCGGCGCGCTCGACCGTCCGCACTGGCGGCGCCAGAACGTCAATACCCTGATCGAGGCGCTGTACAAGGGCATCCACCGTGAGAAAAGCTGGGTGCGCTTTGGCATCAGCCCGTTCGGCATCGGCCGCCCGGACCGCCGCCCCACCGGCATCGTGGGCTTCAGCCAGTACGACAAGCTCTATGCCGATGCCGAACTGTGGCTCAACAACGGCTGGCTCGACTACCTGGCGCCGCAGCTGTACTGGCCGGTGGCGCAGGCGCCGCAGGCGTTCGGCGTGCTGCTCGACTACTGGCTGGCGCAAAATACGTACGCGCGTCACGTCTGGCCCGGCTTGTACACGAGCCGTATCGACAACAGCGCCAAGTCGTTTGCGCCCGACGAGATCGTCAAACAGATCGGCGTGACGCGCACCCGCGCCGGCGCCCGTGGCCACGTGCATTTCAGCATTGCGCCGCTGATGGAAAACCGCAAGGGCATCACCGACCAGCTGCGCGCCCGCGCCTACCAGAGCGCTGCGCTGGCGCCGGCCACGCCGTGGCTCGGCTCCGATCTGCCCACGGCGCCAACAGCGACCGCGCGCCGTGAAACCAACGGCACCGGCTTGCGCCTGTCTGCTGGCGCCGGCAAGCCGGTGAGCCATTACGCGATCTGGACACGCTACGGCGCCCAGTGGCGCTTCGCGGTGGCGCCCTCGTCGCGCCCGGTAATGTTGCTGCCTGATGATGCGGTGGCCGGCGCGGCCCAGGCCGTGGTGGTGAGTGCCGTTGACCGGCTCGGCAATGAAAGCACGCGCGTGACGGTCGCCTTGCAGGCGTGAGCTTGGTGATGAGCGTGAACTCGATGGCGCTCGGCCTCGACGCCGGCGGCACCCAAACCCGCTGGGCGCTGGCCGATGCTGCCGGCACCATCGTGGCGGAAGGTTTTGTAGCCGGCATCTCGGCCAACCAGCTGGGCTCTGCCGCTGGTGTTGCGGCGGTGCGCGCAGTGCTGGCCGACCTGGCCGGGCAGGTGCTGGCGGTCGCCACTCCTGCCTTCGTCTGCGCCGGACTGACCGGCTTTGACGGCGCTGCCACCACGCCGGCCGCGCAGCTGGCCGCAGTGCTGGACATCGCGCCCGCAACGCTGGCCGGGTTCGACAGCCTCTCCAGCGCACCGGCCATGCTGCTGGCCGCAGCACTGGAACTGAGTCCCGCAGCGGTCACGGTGCGCAGCGACATCGACATCGCCTATCTGGCCAGCTTTGCGCCGGGCGAGGGCTACCTGGTGGTCGCTGGCACCGGCTCGATCGCAGCGTGGATCGATGTGGACGGCAGCTTGCACCGCGCCGGCGGCCGCGGCGTGACGCTCGACGATGGCGGCGGCGGCTTCTGGATCGCGCGCGAGGCGATGCGCCATATCTGGCGCCGCGAGGATGAACAGCCGGGCGCATGGGAACAGTCGGCGCTGGCGCGCGCCGTGTTCGACCACGTGGGCGGCAGCGACTGGGCGGTCTCGCGCCAGTTCATCTATGGCCAGGATCGGGGTGCGATCGGCCGGCTGGCGCTGGCGGTCGCGCAGGCAGCGGACGCCGATCCGGTGGCGCGCGCCATCCTCGAGCAGGCTGGGCGCGAGCTGGCGCGCATCGCGCTGGCGCTGGTGGGCCGCTACGGCGCGCGGCCGATCGCAGTGAGCGGACGCGCCGCCACCCTGCATCCGGCCATCCTGAAGGCGATGCGTTCAGCGCTGCCGGCAGAACTTTCGCTCACGCAAATAAGTGTTCCGGCGCACCACGCGGCCGCGCGGATTGCACTACACTCCCACGCATGAGCATGTTGCTGCAACTGTTGCCCGAGATTACCTGAGACCGCCCATGAAGATCGTAACGCTGACTGTTTTGTCCACCCTGCTGGCGCTTGCCGGCTGCGCCACCGTGCCGCCCCCGCCGCCCGCCGGGCTGGCCATCGACCGCACCCTGAGCGCGCGCGGCCAGAGCGACCGCGTCAAGTACATCATCATCCACTACACGGTGTCGGACACGCCGCGTTCGGTCAAGATCCTGACCACGCAGGACGTCAGCGCCCATTATCTTGTGACCGACGCCGACCAGCCCACCGTGTACAGCCTGGTGGACGAATCGCGCCAGTCGAACCACGCCGGCTACAGCAACTGGAAGATCTACAACCAGCTCAACGCCGCCTCGATCGGCATCGAGATCGTCAACCCCGGCTACAAGGACACGCCGGAGGGCCGCGCCTGGTATCCGTTCAAGCCGGCGCAGATCGACCAGTTGGTGCTGCTGCTCAAGGACATCGTCAAGCGTCACAACATCCGCCCGGAAAACATCCTCGGCCACAACGAGATCGCACCGCAGCGCAAGCTCGATCCCGGCCCGCTGTTTCCCTGGAAACGCCTGGCCGACGAAGGCCTGATCACCTGGCCCGAACCGAGCCGCGTGGCCGCGCGCCTGCCCGGCTACCAGCAGCAACTGCCCGACATCTTCTGGTTCCAGCGCACGCTGGCGCAGGTAGGCTACGCCGTACCGCAGACCGGCGTGTTCGACACGGCCACCCGCAACGTGGTGGCCGTATTCCAGACCAAGTACCGCCCGGCGCTGTTCGACGGCACGCCGGACGCGGAAACCGCCGCCTTGCTGGACGTGCTGACCAGCCCGCTGCCGGTGTTGCCGGCCGCGCCAGTGGCGGTGCCGGCGGGTGTGGAGACTGCGCCGGTGGAGTGAAGTACTTGTCAAGTGAGGTTCCGCTCGGTGACGATTGACATTTCATCTATCTGGCTCATACTGTGGCTGATCATTTTGTCCATTTCGCCGTGTCATGGAAAACTCGCAATCCCTCGACTTCAGTATTGATGTATTCAGCCCGGAGACTATTCCCATGTCCCGACTTGCTGAATACTTGCACGAACTGGCAGCCCTCTATGGCAGCCAGGCTTGCGTACATTTCAAGGAAGTGAGAAAAGGCAGCGCGGTGTTACATGCCCATGTCGAATGCGATGCAATTGCCTCTGTGGAGTCGCGCCTGCGCCTGGCCAATACTATCGCTGCACCGGATGACGTTCGACGGGCCTACCACAATATCAACGGCATGCTGAAATCCGACCATGCAGTTGGCCAAATCAACTTACCGACCAGCGCGCTGATTTTGGTCTTTCCTGGCAGGGATACAGCAGTTCAAAAAACCTATCGCGTCAAAGAGGCAGGTGTCCTGGACGGGGTCGTCATTCGCATCGGTGGCAAGGACCAGACCATTCCGGTGTGGCTCAAGGACGCAGATGGCACCGTCCATAAATGCGAAGCAAATAGCGAGATGGCGCGCGAGCTGGTTCAGCACTGCCTCTCCCTCCCGGTTCGGGTCACAGGCAACGGTGATTGGCTGCGCGGCGAAAATGGCCTCTGGACGCTGGAGAAGTTCAAGATCACCGGCTGGGAATTACTCGACGAAACGCCGATCTCGGATATCCTCAACGCCGCAAGGCTCACCAAGGGAAACAGCTGGAACGATCTCGATGATCCTGTCCACGTCCATCTCGACATGCGGGGTGTGGAGTGAAGGTACTTTTCGATGCAGGCACACTCATCAGGTTGCTTGATCCGCGTACCTCGGATCGCCTTCGTTTCGGAAGATGCTGGCTTGCGCAAATTCGCTGACTCATTGGGAATACCTGCGTTCGGTACCGACGATTTGCCGGAAAGTCCCGAATCCAAACAGCGAGTATTGGACTTACCTTCAGTGGATGATACGAACATCTAGGCCGAGAGCGTTCTGCTGTCGCTATTGCCGTGCCACCCAGTCAATCAGCGCATCGAGCACCGCCCGCCCGACACCACCGGCCACGCGCGGATCGTTCAGCATGGCCACCACCACCACAGGCTGGTTGTTGGCGTCCTGCACATAGCCGGCGATCGCAATCACGCCGTTCAGGCTGCCCGTCTTGATGCGGGCGCGGGTGGCGGCCGGGCTGTCTTTCAGGCGGCGCCGCATGGTGCCGTCGGTGGCTGCGATCGGCAGACTCGACAGAAACTCCGGCATCCAGTTGCTTTTTAATCCCGCCTGCAGCACGCCGGCCAGCTGGGTAGCCGTAGCGCGCTCAGTGCGCGACAGGCCGGAGCCGTTGTCGAGCACCAGGCCGGTGCTGTCGATGTTGTGCTGTTGCAGCCAGGCCCGGATCGTCGCATCGGCGCGGGCGCTGGTGGTGGTGTTGAGGCCGTCCGGTGGCAGCGGGCGGCTGCCCAGCGCCGGGTCGGCTTCCAGGCTGCCCAGGCTGAGGAAAATGGTGCGTGCCAGCGTGTTGTCGGAGTTCTTGTTGACGTCGCGCAGCACTTCCGGCAGCGCGCGCGAAACGTGTTCGGCCAGCAGGCGCGTGGTGACCGGTGCGACCGGCGTGGTCGCTGGCGGCGCGGCCGGCACGCCTTCGTCTGCGTCGGCATTGGCCGGCGCGGCGTTCGGGGCGGCAGACTGCTGTGCAGCTAGGGACAGTGTCGTTACCGCAGGTTGTTGCGCAGCCGGGGCGCTTGCCAATCCAGCGGACTGCGGGACCGGCGCATTGGCCTCGCGCACGGTGCCGGCAATCGTGCCGCCGAGCTTTCGCCAGGTCGCCCGCACCAGCCCTGCCAGGTAATCGTGTGGATCGAGCACGTTGACGTTGACGGTTTTCACGCAATCGCGCGGGAAGCTGCCGTGCAGCACCACGTTGATGCGGTCGCCGTTGCGCACGAAATCGGGTGTGCGCCAGCCTTGCTCCCACTGCGCGCACGTCGCATCGGTCATGCGCAGGTCGGAACGCACGGTGACGTTGTCCATCTCGGGCATGGTCACGATCGCGAGCTGGCCGCCGACTGCGCGCAGTTCGAGTTTCAAGAGGTTGGTGTTGATCAGCAGCGCGTCGGGAATCACGTTGTAGTAGGCCCACGGATACTCGTCGAACGGCGGCTGGCCGAGGTCGAGGCGCGCCGGCTGGAACAGCGTGCGGTCCAGTACCACGTCGCCGTTGATGGCGGTGATGCCTTGGTTGCGCAGCGCCTGCAGCATGTGCAGAAGCACATCTTCGTTGAAGTCGGCATCGGCGCCGCCACGCACGATCAGGTCGCCTTGCAGCACACCTTGCACGACGTCGGCGCTGCTGCGCAGCTCGGTGCGGCCCCGGAATACCGGTCCCAGTTTTTCCAGCGCGGTCATGGCCGTGAACAGCTTCATGGTCGAGGCCGGCTGCATCACCTGCTGCGCATTGTGCGCCAGCAGCACGGTGTCGCCGCGCAGCACGACGATGCCGGCCGCCGACTCTGGAATCTTGGCTGATTTCATCAGTCGCGCGACCGGCTCCGGCAACGGCGCGGCATGAACGGAGCCAACGAACAGCAGGGCGGCAAGCAAGGTACGACGCAACATGGACAGCCCGATCAATGGAAGAAGAGGTAAGCGACCGCGATGGCGGTGATCACGCCGGCAAAATCGGCGATCAGGCCGCACGAGATCGCGTAGCGCGTCTTGCGGATGCCAACCGAGCCGAAGTACAGCGCGACGATGTAGAAGGTGGTATCGGCCGAGCCGTTGAACACGCACGCCAGGCGGCCCACGAAGGAATCGGGACCGTAGGTTTGCATGGTATCGATCATCATGGCCTTGGCGCCGCTGCCGCTGAGCGGCTTCATCAGCGCGGTGGGCAGCGCCGGCACGAAATCGGTATTGATGCCCATGTGGGTAAACACCCAGGTAAAGCCCTGCACCACGAAGTTGAACACGCCGGCGTTACGGATCACGCTGATCGCCACCAGCATGCCCACCAGGTACGGAATGACCTTGATCGAGGTTTCGATGCCGCCCTTGGCGCCCTCGATGAAGGCATCGTAGACATTGACCTTCTTGCGCAAGGCGCCGAGGATGAAGCCGACAATGACGACCAGCAGCAGCAGGTTGCTGAACACGGTGGAAAACTTCTGGATCTCGGCCTTGGTCAGGTATTCGGTGAAATACCAGATCATGCCCAAGATGGCGGCAGTCATGCCGCCCAGCCAGCCCAGCACCACGCGGTTGATCAGGTTGATGCGCTGGCGGATCGACACCACGATGATGCCGGTCACGGTGGCCACGTAGGTGGCAATCAGGCACGGAATGAAGATGTCGGCCGGGTCGGCCGCGCCCATGATCGAGCGCTGCGCCATGATCGCCACCGGGATCAGGGTCAGGCCCGAGGTGTGCAGCACCAGGAACATGATCTGGGCGTCGGTCGGTTCGTCGGCCTTGGGGTTGAGGGTTTGCAGGCTTTCCATCGCCTTTAAACCGAACGGCGTGGCGGCGTTATCGAGGCCCAGCAGGTTGGCCGAGAAATTCATCACCATGTGGCCGTTGGCCGGGTGGTTCGATGGCACGCCGGGGAAGATGCGCGAGAAGAATGGCGCGATAATCTTCGCCAGCAGGTTGACCGCGCCGGCCTTTTCACCGATGTTCATGATGCCGAGCCACAAGGTCATCACGCCGGCCAGCGGCAGCGCGATGTCCATCACGCTGGACTTGGCCGAGACGAAAGTGCCATCGACAATGCGCTTGAAAATCTCGGTGTCGCCCATGAAGAAAAACTGCACCAGTGCGGCCAGCAAGCCGACCACGAAAAATCCAGACCAGATATAGGTGAGCGACATAGAGGCGTATTTTCTTCAAATCAGTGGGCAATAGTCGCAGTATAGCGGGGGATCGCTGCCGCGCGCCATCGGTGGGGCCGGAGCTGGACCGGCGCGCCGGCGCTGGAGTCTGGGCGACGCCGCACATACTTGTCCCCGGCTTGTGCGTAAAATAAGGCAATGAAATTTCTTAATCGCAGGGGCCTGGTCTACGTGATCACCCATCCCATGGCTTTCCTGGTGCAATGCCTGAAAGGCTTTCGCGCCAACCAGGGCTTGTTGCTCGCGGGCGCGGTCGCCTATTACTCGTTGCTGTCCATCGTGCCGCTCTTGATGCTGGTGGTGGTGGCGCTGTCCCACGTCATCGACGAGGCCGTACTGCTCGAGACCGTCGGGCGCTACCTGGGCTGGCTGGTGCCGGGCCACTCCGGCCCCATCGTCGAGGAGGTCTCGCACTTTCTCGATCATCGCGACGTGGTGGGCGGGGTGCTGCTGATCAGCATGATCTTCTTCAGCTCGCTGGCGTTCACGGTGCTGGAAAACGCCATGTCGGTGATCTTCAAGCACCGGGTGGAGGTCAAGCGGCGGCGTTTCCTGATCTCGGCCATCATGCCGTATTGCTACATCCTGTCGCTGGGGGCGGGCATGTTGCTGGTCACGCTAGTGGCCGGCAGTTTGCAGGTGATGGGCGAAGAAAGCGTGTCGCTGTTCGGCTACGAATGGTCGTTGCAGGGCATTTCGGGCGTGCTGCTCTACATGGTGGGCTTTGGCGGCGAGGTGCTGGTACTCACGTCGATCTACCTGGTAATGCCGGTGGGCAGGTTGTCGCTGTCGCACGCGTTGATCGGCGGCGTGACGGCAGCGCTGCTGTGGGAGTGCGCGCGCCACATCCTGGTGTGGTACTTCACCACGCTGTCGCAGGTGAACGTGGTGTATGGCTCGATGACGACCGCCATCATCGTCATGTTCAGCCTGGAAATCGGCGCCACCCTGCTGCTGTTCGGGGCCCAGGTGATCTCGGAGTTCGAACGCGCCTGCCGCCACAAGCCGCGCCGGACCGTGCGCCCGTTGACCACCGAAGCAACACCAATGAAATAATTTGTGCGGCGCACAAATATCTGTGTTACACTACGTTCGTGGTTGAGGTCTGCACGTTGTGCGTGCCGACAGTCCCACCTCTGGCAAATGCGCCGCGCGAGAACTGTGTAAGTTCGTAGCGCTGGTGACGCAGATGCTGCAGCTGTCTTTCGAATACGTTGGTCGACTTACACGTCAGGGGCACTATGCAGATAGCATGGGCGCCTGAGATTACCGCCTCACTTGGCAGATAGCCCTGGAGAACGGTACGATTAAAGCATTGGTAATACATTGGAACGAAGCCCGCTAGCTGATGCTAAGCGGGCTTTTTTTTCGCCTATTTTTCCGGCGTGACCGTCAGTGCCTCGCCAATCGCATAAAAGTGTCCGCCGGCCACGTGGTGCAGGCTGCGCCAGGCCGGATCGGCATGTTCGAACTGCCAGTGGCCGTCCTTGAACGCGCGCGTATCGGACCAGGCGCCCACCACTTCGCCGATGAACAAGTCATAAGTCTGCTGGTTGTGCGGTTCCGGCACCAGCCGGCACGCCAGCCAGGCCGAGCAGCCGGCCACGAACGGCAGGTCATGGCCGTCGATATGGAACAGTTCGGCCTGGGCGCGTTGCAGCTTGTGTGGTTCGGTCGCCAGGCTGGTCGTGCCCAGTTGCTCGGTCAGTTGCAACTGCGCGACGGTCGGCACTTGCAGCACGAACATGCCGCTGCCTTCGACCAGCGCCCGGGTGGCGGTGATCTTGTCGATCACCACTGTCACCTTGGGCGGGGCGAAGTCGAGCGCGCACGACCAGGCGGCGGCCATCACGTTATCCACACCGTTGTGGCGGCTCGAAACCAGCACGGTCGGACCGTGGGTGAGCAGGCGGTAAGCTTTTTCCAGTGGGACAGAATCGATGTAATCAGTCATGGTTTTTAAGTGGTTTTTCGCAGTAAGATTGCTGATTAATATACACGTTGACGGGGTAGTCGTGCTTTACAAACCAAAAAGGTGGTTGGCCACCGTGCTCGGGTTCTTCATGCCGTTGCTGGGCTTTTTGTACCTGGGACGGCCGGGTTTGGCGGTGGTGATGCTCGCTCTGCAGTTGGTGCTCGCGGGGATAGGTTTTACGTTGCCGGACTCGCCAATGATGGCCTTGGCAACCCTGGCGTTTGCTGTGGCTTGCGCCGTGTTGGCCTACCGCCTGGCGAGCCGGGCCGCCACAGCCAGCGAAGGCGTGCCGCAGCCGTGGTATGCCCGCCGGTACGGTTTGATCGGCGCAGTTGTTGCCATGGCGGTCGTGATCGTGCCGGTACGCTTGTTTGTCGTGGAGCCGTTCAACGCGCCGTCCACCTCGATGACGCCCACCATCCCGGTGCGCTCCAACCTGCTCGTGCAAAAGTGGGGTTACGGCCATTATTCCACGTATGGCGCGAAATTGATCACGCGTCCGCTCTCGGTTACCGTGGAGCGCGGTGACGTGATTGCGTTCGATTATCCGCGCGACCTCGCGACCGTCTTCGTCAAGCGCGTGATTGGTGTGCCGGGCGACCTGGTCGAGTACCGCGACAAGCACGTTTTCATCAATGGCAGTGATACCCGTGGAAAACGGCTCGATGACCATCTGCTGACCGACCCTGCGCCAAAATATCTCCAGCGCTACCGTGAACGCTCGGTCAAGTCGGAGTTCGATATCGTGATCGATCCCGACGTGCCGGCAATCGCCCATGATCAGCAATCGTTGCCAGCCGACTGCGTGAGCGCCAACGATACCCTGCGCTGCAAGGTGCCGGCCGGCGCCTACTTCGTGATGGGCGACAACCGCGACAACAGCCAGGACAGCCGCTACTGGGGCTTCGTACCGTCCGGCGCCATCGTCGGCAAGGTCGTGGCCATCTTCCCGCCTGCACAGTAACTGCTACAAGGCGCGCGCGATCAGCAGTTTCTGGATATCGCTGGTGCCCTCGTAAATCTGGCACACGCGCACGTCGCGGTAGATGCGTTCGACCGGGAAGTCGCTGACGTAGCCGTAGCCGCCGTGGACCTGGATCGCGTCCGAACAGACGCGCTCGGCCATCTCGGAGGCGAACAGTTTCGCCATTGCCGCCTCCTTCAGGCACGGCAAGCCCGCGTCCTTCATCGACGCCGCATGGCGTATCAATTGCCGCGCCGCTTCGATCTGGGTGGCCATGTCGGCCAGGCGGAATTGCACGGCCTGGTGCTCGAAGATCGGCTTGCCGAAACTTTCGCGGTCGCGCGCGTAGCTCAGTGCTGCCTCGTACGCCGCGCGCGCCATGCCCACGGCCTGGGCTGCGATGCCGATGCGTCCGCCTTCCAGGCCCGACAGCGCGATCTTGTAGCCTTGCCCCTCTTCGCCGATCAGGTTTTCTGCCGGAATGCGGCAATTCTCGAACAGGATTTGCGCCGTGTCCGACGAGTGCTGGCCCATCTTCTGTTCCAGCCCTGCGACGACGTAGCCGGGCGTGCTGGTCGGTACCCAGAATGCGCTGATGCCCTTTTTGCCGGCGGCCTTGTCGGTCACCGCCAGCACGATCGCCACGTCCGCATATTTGCCGCTGGTGATGAACTGCTTGACGCCGTTGAGTACGTACTCGTCGCCATCGCGCGTGGCCGTGGTGCGCAGGGCGGCAGCGTCGCTGCCCGTGTGCGGCTCGGTCAGGCAGAACGCGCCCAGCATCGCGCCTTGCGCCAGCGGACGCAGCCATTGTTCCTTCTGGCGGTCGTTGGCGTACATCATGGCGATGCTGCACACCGGGCAATTGTTGACCGAGATGATGGTGGACGTGCCGCCGTCGCCGGCGGCGATTTCCTCGAGCACCAGCGCCAGCGACACGTAATCCATGCCGGCGCCGCCCAAGGCTTCGGGCACCGCTACCCCGAAGGCGCCGAGGGCGGCAAGCTCCTGCAATTCCTCCTTCGGAAAATGGTGTTCCTTGTCCCAGCGGGCGGCGTTGGGGGCGAGACGCTCCTGCGCAAAAGCGCGCAGGGCGTCGCGGATCATGTCGTGTTCCTGGCTCAGTATCATGGTGTCTCGTGTTTTTTATCGTTCAAGGGCGGAGGATGGGCTACCAGCCGATCGGCTTGCCGTCGTAATTGCGGTACACAGCTTTATCCGATGCCGGCAAGGTGGCCAGCGTATGGCGCATGCCCGCTGCACTTTCCTCGGGCGAAATGTCGGCGCCGGCGCCGCCCATCTCGGTGCGTACCCAGCCCGGGTGGAACGCCACGCAGGTGGCGCCTTGCGGACCATGCACCAGCGCGGTATCGATCAGCACCGAGTTCAGCGCCGCCTTGCTGGCGCGGTACAGCGAACCGCTGGGGTTGCTACGTTCGCTGAGCGAGCCCATGTGCGACGACAGTACCGCCAGCTTGCCGCGCTTGCTGGCCACCATCGGCGCGATGATCGGCAACAGGCGCATCGCAGCCAGCACATTGGTATGCATCACGGTGTCGAAATCCGATTGCTGCGGAAAACCGTCGTGGCGCGGACCATACACGCCGGCGTTGAGGAACGCTACGTCCAGTTCCTCGTCGTCGAGCTTCCAGCCCAGGCCGGCGCAGGCTTCGACGTCGGTCACGTCGAGCTTGTGCGCTTCCGCGCCCAGCGCTGTCAAGGCGGTGCAGTCCTCGGCCTTGCGCGCGGTGGCGATCACGCGCCAGCCGTCGGCGCGATATTGTTTGACCAGTTCCAGGCCGATGCCGCGCGAGGCGCCAATGATCAGTGCGGTTGGCATGATGCCTCCACCAGTTCGATAGCCATGGCGGTCGCCTCGCCGCCGCCGATGCACAATGCCGCCACGCCTTTCTTGCCGCCGGTGCGCTTGAGCGCACCGAGCAGGGTGACGATGATGCGCGCGCCCGAGGCACCGATCGGGTGACCGAGCGCGCAGGCGCCGCCGTGCACGTTGATCTTGCTGTGCGGGATGTCGAGGTCGCGCATGGCGGCCATCGGCACGGCCGCGAACGCTTCGTTGATCTCGAACAGATCGACGTCGCGGCTGGCCCAGCCGGTTTTCTTGTACAGCTTTTCGATGGCGCCAATCGGCGCGGTGGTAAACAGGTCCGGCGCCTGGGCGTGGGTGGCGTGGCCGTGGATGCGGGCGATGACCTTGGCGCCCAGTTTGACGGCGGTCGATTCGCGCATCATGACCAGGGCGGCGGCGCCGTCGTTGATCGACGACGACGAGGCGGCGGTGATGGTGCCGTCCTTTTTGAACGCGGCGCGCAGGGTTGGGATCTTGTCGAGCTTGGCTTTCAACGGACCTTCGTCGCGGTCGATCACGGTGTCGCCGGCGCGGCTGCTGACCGTGACAGGCGCGATTTCCCATTTGAACCAGCCTTCGCTGGTCGCCGCTTGCGCGCGCTTGACCGACTCGATGGCGAAATTGTCCTGCGCTTCGCGCGTAAATTGATACTTGGCTACGCACTCTTCGGCAAAGGTGCCCATCGAGCGGCCTTCGCCGGTTTTCTCGTTGCGCGAGTAGGCGTCTTCGAGGCCGTCGTACATCATGTGGTCGAGCAGCATGCCGTGGCCGATGCGGTAGCCGCCGCGCGCCTTGGGCACCAGGTACGGCGCATTGGTCATCGATTCCATGCCGCCGGCCACCACCACGTCGGCGCTGCCGGCGATCAGCTGGTCATGCGCAAAAATCGCCGCCTGCATCGCCGAGCCGCACATCTTGGACAGGGTGACGGCGCCGGTGGAGGTGGGCAAGCCCGCTTTCAATAACGCCTGGCGTGCCGGCGCCTGGCCCTGGCCCGCCATCAGGCAGTTGCCGAAATAGACGTGCTCGACCAGTTGGCCATCGATACCGGCACGCTCGACGGCGGCGGCAATGGCCACTGCGCCCAGGTCGTGCGCGGCCTGGCCGGAAAAGTCGCCCTGGAAGGCGCCCATGGGGGTGCGGGCTGCGCCCACGATCACAATTGGATCATTCATTTTCAAGTATCTCCATAAACGGTGGCGGCGGAACCGCCGGGGTGTTGACATGATGGAAAAAGCGGATGTGCTGCGGGTACGGATAGACGTCTTCCACCACGCCATCAAGAATGCGCTGCTTGCGCGCCTGCCAGTAGTCGCGCGTGAGCAGGTCGGCGTGGTGCTGCAGGAAAAAGCGGCGGATCTTGGGGTTGCCGAGTAAAAACTGGCCGAACTGCTCGGGAAAAACGTCGTGCTTGCCGACCGGGTACCACGGCTCGGACGCCATCTCGTCTTCTTCCGTGCGGGCTGGCGGGATGTCGCGGAAGTTGCAGTCGGTGACGTATTCGATTTCGTCGTAATCGTAGAACACCACGCGCTGGTGGCGGGTGACGCCGAAATTCTTGTACAGCATATCGCCGGGGAAAATGTTGGCGGCAACCAGTTCCTTGATGGCGTTGCCGTACTCGACGATGCCGTGTTCGAGCTGGACATCGTCGCCGTCCTGGTCGGCATGGGCCAGCCACATATTGAGCGGCACCATGCGCCGTTCGATGTACAGGTGGCGAATGATCAGCTGGTCGCCATCGACCTCCACCATTGACGGCGCAAATTGCTCGAGTTCGGCGACCAGGCGCTCCGAGAAGCGGTGGCGCGGGAACGCCACGTTGGAGTATTCGAGCGTGTCCGCCATGCGGCCCACGCGGTCGTGGTGCTTGACCAGCAAGTACTTCTGCTTGATCAGCGCGCGCGTGGTGTCCTTCGGTGGCGGATAAAAATCCTTGATCACCTTGAACACGTACGGAAACGACGGCAGCGCAAACACCAGCATCACCAGGCCGCGAATGCCGGGTGCAATATCGAAGCGGTCCGACGAGTGTTTCAGATGTTGCAGGTAGTCGCGGTAGAACAGCGTCTTGCCCTGTTTTTGCAGGCCGAGGATCGTATAAATCTCGCTGCGCGGCTTGCGCGGCAACAGCGTGCGCAGGAATTGCACATAGGACGACGGCACTTCCATGTCCACCAAAAAATAAGCGCGCGTAAACGAGAACAGCACCGTGATCTGCTCGGGGTCGAGCAGCACGGTGTCGAGCACGAGATGGCCTTCGCGGTCGTGCAGGATCGGCACGACGAACGGGTACTCGCGGTTGCCATTGATGATCCTGCCCACGATGTACGCTCCCTTGTTACGGAAGAACAGGTTTGAGAGCACATGAATCTGGTGGTTGGCCTCGATGCGGGTGGCGCCGAACAGCTGCTGCAGGCGCGACTCGACTTGCTCGACGTCGCGCGTGAGGTTGGCGAACGGCGCGTTCAGTTGAAAATTGGTGATGATGCGCTTGAGCGCGAAATGCACACCATCGGCATCCGGGTAATAGACCTTGTAGGTGGGCGCAAGTTCCCGGGTGTCGATGTATTCGGTGGAGATCACCGGCCGCACGAAAATGTAGGCGTTATGGAAGTAGCTGCGGTGCAGCAGCTTGCAGCACACGGAATTGAAAAACGTCTCGGCCAGCTCCGGCTGGGCATGGTCGGACAGCAGGCCGATGTAGTGCAGCTTGAGTTCCTGCCACACGTCGTCGGACAGGTCGGCCTGGCTGTATTCGTCTTCAAGCAGTTGCACGCACTCCTGCACGCGGCGGTCGTAAAAGTCGATCCGTTCGCGCGCCGCTTGCTGCGCTTCGGCCCAGGCGCCGCGCTCGAAATAGCGCTTGGCCTGCCGGCTGGTTGCGCGGAACAGCCGGTAGTGCTTGTCGAAGCCGTCGAGAATGGCGCGGGCGATGTCGAACGCGATTTGCGAGCGCAGCAGCTTGGGGAAGGCGGCCCGGGTCATGGTCGATGTCACCGTGGCAGGGCCGCCTGGCGCGCTTAGCGGGTTTCCGCGAACAGTTCGCGGCCGATCAGCATGCGGCGAATTTCGCTGGTGCCGGCGCCAATTTCATACAGCTTGGCGTCGCGCCACAGGCGCCCGACCGGGTACTCGTTGATGTAGCCATTGCCGCCCAGTGCCTGGATCGCTTCGCCGGCCATCCACGTGGCCTTTTCGGCGCTGTACAGGATGGCGCCGGCGGCGTCCTTGCGCAGGTTGCGCACCGCTTCGGGCGTGGCGGCGCGGTCGCAGGCCTGGCCCACCGCGTAAACGTAGGCCTTGCAGGCCATCATGGTCGAGTACATGTCGGCCAGCTTGCCTTGCATCAGCTGGAACTCGCCGATGGCCTGGCCGAACTGGGTGCGCTCGTGGATGTACGGCACCACCGAATCCATGCAGGCCTGCATGATGCCGAGCGGGCCGCCGGAGAGCACGGTGCGCTCGAAATCGAGGCCTGACATCAGCACGTTGACGCCCTTGCCGACGCCGCCGAGCACATTTTCCAGCGGCACTTCGCAGTCCTCGAACACCAGTTCGCCCGTGTGCGAGCCGCGCATGCCGAGCTTGTCGAGCTTTTGCGCCACCGAGAAACCCTTGAAGGTTTTTTCGATCAGGAACGCGGTCATGCCGCGTGCGCCAGCCTCGAGGTCGTTCTTGGCGTAGACCACCAGCACGTCGGCATCTGGCCCGTTGGTGATCCACATCTTGGTGCCGTTGAGCACCCAGCGGTCGCCCTTGAGTTCGGCGCGCAGCTTCATGCTGACCACGTCGGAGCCGGCGTTCGGTTCGGACATGGCCAGCGCGCCGATGAATTCGCCCGAGACCAGCTTGGGCAGGTAACGCTGCTTTTGCTCTGCGGTGCCGTTGCGCTTGATCTGGTTGACGCACAGGTTGGAGTGGGCGCCGTACGACAGGCCGACCGAGGCCGAAGCGCGCGAGATTTCTTCCATCGCCACGATGTGGGCCAGGTAGCCCATGTTGGCGCCGCCGTATTCCTCGCCGACGGTCACGCCCAGCACCCCCAGGTCGCCGAGCTTGCGCCACAGGTCCATCGGGAACTGGTCGGAGCGGTCGATCTCGGCTGCGCGCGGCGCAATTTCGGCAGCGGCAAACTGCTGCACCGCTGCGCGCAGGGCGGCGATGTCCTCGCCGTGGTCAAAGGTCAGTCCGGGCAGATCGAGCATGTCTCTTCCTCATTGTTGTCATGGGCGGGAATCCGGTTCCCTGGAACATCCGATGATACTCTTGAGTGACGTTAACGTAAACGTCAACCGTAAACGTCAACCGTGCTCAGTCCAGCGCAGCCGGTTTGCCATCGGCAGCGGCGGCGATCAGGCGCCGGCATTCCTGTTCGTGGGCCGTGATCTCGGCCAAGGTCATTTCGATGTCTTCGCGCTGTTGTTCCAGATTTTCGCGGTGGCGCGCCAGTACGCCGAGAAAGTGATTCATCTGCACCGCCGTGTCTTTGGGTGTTTCGTACATGTCGACCAAGTCGCGGATTTCCGACAATGGCAAACCCAGGCGTTTGCCGCGCAAGGTAAGCTTGAGGCGGGTACGGTCGCGCGGCGTATACACGCGGTTGCGCCCGCCAGTGCCCTCGCGTAACGGGCTCAGCAGCCCCTGGTCTTCATAGAAGCGGATGGCGCGCGCCGTGATGTCGAATTCACGGGCCAGTTCGGTAATGGTATAGGTGGACATCGGCAAAATAATTGTTGGATTTCCGCTTACGTTAACGTTAGTGGCCATTGTAGCGCGGCAGCAGATGCTTGCGACATTTCTTGATTTATAACGCTCCACGGTTTAGTGTTCCATAGAAGCAAAAAACAAAATAAAATTTGCTCAGCCACCAGGGCCCTCCCGCTTTTGGCAGAGCCGATAACGTTAACTTTAGAACCACACAGCGTCACAAATCAAGCTCTGCTTCAAGAGACTGACTTTCATGACGCAACATGAAATAGTGCAACGATGAATTCCTCAAATGAACGCGAAAGCTTTAGCCAGCGCCTTCAGCAAGCGCTGAAGAATGCCCACTACTCCCCAGACAGCCCCACCCGGCTGGCGCGCGAGTTCAATATCCGCTTTGACGGGCGACCGATTACCGTCCACGCAGCCCGCAAGTGGCTCGTGGGCGAGGCGATACCGACCCAGGAGAAGCTGCGCATGATCGCCCAATGGCTGGGCGTGCCTGCGGAGTGGTTGCGCTTTGGCGGCGCCGAACACGGTACCCCGGAAGGCGACGGCGCCAACGGTGTCTCGCGCTTCGAGTCGGCTGACGTCAAGTTAATTGCCGATTTACAGCGCTTGGACGAACATCACAAGCAAATTGCCCGCGAATTTATTCGCATGCTGGTCCGGGTTAACTACCAAAAGTAATAAAGTTGCGCGGTTTTTGCAGTGGCGGAAAGGGCCATTTTTACTGTTGCCGCGTGAACCTTGTTTCATGACTTTTCCGCTTTTTGTTCGGAATCACGGTGGCGGGATTGATTCACGTCAACGCTACTTTTTTATTTGAAGTACGTTTGCGAATTGTCATGATCCAGAATTGGATTTCAGGCACAATAAGGCGTCAGCACCGCTGACTTGCAACGGCAAGTTGTCATCGACAGTTGTTGTCACAGACTTGCGGTTGCAGTCGTAGTGATTACTTGGAGTCCAGCCTTTGAGCAGCCATATGAAAAGTAACTACAGCAATGTCGCGCAGCTGAAGGAATTGATGACCGCCCCGCCCATGACGGCCGCCAAGCATGCCGAGGTCATGCGCAAGCGCATCGCCGACCGGCGCATGGTGGAAGAAGCCAGGGAACTGAAAAAAGCGGAAGACGGCCTGCATTTCGGCGCGCGCTAGGACCTCGGTGGCGCTGCCGGCCAGGTTGGCCTGGCAGCGTGGCAATGTTGCAGTGGTGTTTATTGGCCGGACGGCTTCATGCCATGCCAGCGCGGCGTCAGTGCGTGGTCGATGCCGAACAAGTCGATTACCCGCCCCACGGTGTGGTCCACCATCTCTTCGATCGATTGCGGCTTGTGATAAAAGCCGGGCAGGGGCGGGTAGATAATCCCGCCCATTTCCGTCACCGCCGTCATATTGCGCAGGTGCGCCAGGTTGAACGGCGTTTCCCGCACCATCAGCACCAGGCGCCGGCGCTCCTTGAGCACCACGTCGGCCGCGCGCGTAATCAAATTGTCCGACAGGCCGTGCGCCACCGACGCCAGCGTCTTCATCGAGCACGGCGCCACTACCATCCCATCCGACTGGAACGAACCGCTGGCAATCGAGGCGCCGATATCGCGTACCTTGTGCACCACGTGGGCAAACGCCTCCACGTCTCGTCGCTGCAAGCCGGTTTCCTGGTGCAAGGTCAGCACGGCGGCATCCGAGACCAGTACATGGGTCTCGACGCCGGCGGTGTGTTGCAAATGCTGCAGCAGTCGCACGCCATAGATGGCGCCGGTGGCGCCGGTGATGGCAACGATCAGCCGCAGCGGGCGATCAGCCATTCAACAGGGCTTTCAGTTCGCCCGACTCGAACATTTCGTTCATGATGTCCGAACCGCCGATGAATTCGCCCTTGACGTAGAGCTGGGGAATGGTTGGCCAGTTCGAGTAGTCCTTGATGCCCTGGCGAACTTCCGGATCTTCCAGCACATTGACGGTGGCAATGTTTTCAACGCCGCAAGATTTCAGGATCTGGATGGCACGGCCGGAAAAGCCGCACTGCGGGAACTGGGCGGTGCCCTTCATGAACAGCACCACCGGGGTGTTGCTCACGGTCTCTTTGATCCAGGTTTGTACGTCGCTCATAGCTGCCTCGGTAATGAAGTAAATAGATGGCGACATTTTATAAGAAATGCGCCGCACGCGTACTGCCACTTCGGGGTCAGTGCCGACAATTGGACACGTGCTCAGCATTTAGCGGCCGAGGCCGTGTCTGAATGTCGGCACTGACCCCGAAGCTCAACCCCGCAGCTTGGCAAACGCAGCAGCCATGCTGCCGCCGGCCGGTTGTTCGCGGGCGCTTTGCTTCTGGTGCTGGCCCATGCTCTTGCGGTCGTTGCGGTCGGCGCGCTGTTGTGGCTGGGCGCCTGGCTGCGGGGCGCTGTCGGTCAGGCGCATGGTCAGGGCGATGCGCTTGCGCTTTTCGTCCACTTCCAGCACTTTCACTTTCACCACCTGGCCGGCCTTGACCACCGTGTGCGGATCTTTCACGAAGGTGTTCGACAGCGCCGAGATATGCACCAGGCCGTCCTGGTGCACGCCGATGTCGACAAAAGCGCCGAAGGCGGCGACGTTGGTCACCACGCCCTCGAGGATCATGTCCGGGCGCAGGTCGCGGATTTCTTCCACGCCTTCCTTGAAGGTGGCAGTGGTAAATTCCGGCCGTGGATCGCGGCCCGGCTTTTCCAGCTCTTTTAAAATGTCGGTGATGGTCGGCACGCCGAACTTGTCGTCCGCGTACTTGGCCGGATTCAGTGATTTGATCAGTGCAGCTTCGCCGATCACGCCCTTGATGTCCTTCTTGATATCAGCCAGGATTTTTTCCACCAGCGGATACGATTCCGGGTGCACGGCCGAGGCGTCGAGCGGATTGTCGCCGCCGGTCACGCGCAAAAAGCCCGCCGCCAGCTCGAACGTTTTATCACCCAGGCGCGGTACCGATTTCAGCCCGCTGCGCGACGTAAACGCGCCCTTTGCATCGCGATAGGTGACGATGGCCTGCGCCACCGACGCCGACAGGCCCGACACCCGCGCCAGCAGCGGCGCCGATGCCGTATTCACGTCCACGCCCACGGCATTGACGCAATCCTCGACCACGGCGTCGAGCGTGCGCGCCAGCTGGGTTTGCGACACATCGTGCTGGTACTGGCCCACGCCGATCGATTTCGGATCGATCTTGACCAGTTCAGCCAGCGGATCCTGCAGGCGGCGGGCAATCGATACCGCGCCGCGCAGCGATACATCCATATCCGGCAACTCGCGCGACGCGAATTCGGACGCCGAGTACACCGACGCGCCCGCTTCCGAGACGACGATCTTGCTCATCTTTTGCTCTGGGAAGCGCTTGATCAAGTCCTGTGCCAATTTATCGGTCTCGCGCGAGGCGGTGCCGTTGCCGATCGAAATCAAGGAGACATTGTGCTTGGCGGCCAGCTTGCCCAGCGTGTGCAGCGAACCGTCCCAGTCGTTCCTGGGCTGGTGCGGATAGATCACGGCCGTATCGACCACCTTGCCGGTGGCATCGACCACCGCCACCTTGACGCCGGTGCGCAGGCCCGGGTCCAAGCCCATGGTGGCGTGCTGACCGGCGGGTGCTGCCAGCAACAAGGCTTTCAGGTTGGTAGCGAACACGTTGATGGCGTCGAGCTCGGATTTTTCGCGCAGCGCGCCCATCAATTCAGTATCGAGGTGCATGAAACTTTTTACGCGCCAGGTCCAGCGCGCCGTGTCGGCCAGCCACTTGTCAGCCGGGCGACCCTGCTGCCGGATGCCGAAGCGCGCGGCGATGCGGCTCTCGCACGGATTGTGCGGCGCGTCCCATTTCGGTTTTTCCGGTTCGCTGTCGAGGCGCAGCGCCACGTCGAGGATGCCCTCGCGGCGGCCGCGCATCAGCGCCAGCGCGCGGTGCGAAGGAACGTTGGCGAGGGGTTCGGAATAATCAAAATAATCGGCGAACTTTTCGCCTTCGTCTTGTTTTCCTTCAATGACTTTCGACTGGACAATGCCATGCTCCTGTACGTATTCGCGCAGCGATTGCAGCAAGGTTGCATCTTCGGCAAAGCGTTCCATCAGGATCTGGCGCGCGCCATCGAGCGCTGCCTTGGTGTCGGCCACGCCCGGGTTGTTGCCGTCGGTGGATGTAAAGGCCTCGCGCAGGTAGTTGGCGGCCTCGGTTTCCGGGTTCAGGTCCGGGTTGCCCAGCAGGCCGTCGGCCAGCGGCGCCAGGCCCGCTTCGATGGCGATCTGGGCCTTGGTGCGGCGTTTTTGTTTGTACGGAAGATACAAATCTTCGAGGCGGGTCTTGTCTTCGGCGTGCATGACTGCATCTAGCAAGACCGGCGTCATCTTGTTCTGTTCGGTAATAGATGCCACGATAGCGGCGCGCCGGTCTTCCAGCTCGCGCAGGTAGCGCAGGCGTTCTTCCAGGAGGCGCAGCTGGATGTCGTCGAGGCCGCCCGTTGCTTCCTTGCGATAACGCGCGATGAACGGCACGGTGGCGCCTTCGTCGAGCAGGGCGATGGCGGCGGCAACCTGGGCCGGTTTGGCAGCAAGTTCGAGGGCGAGGCGTTGTTCGATGGAAGGCAACATGAGAGGGCATCCTAAGCAGTCAAGCCCGGAATCATACGCAATCTTGGCGAATCTGCCAGTCTTGACAGCGGAAACGGACTGTGTGCGCGCGGATGTGTGCCGAATGCGTGCGGAAACACCGATTGAATGGCGGCTTTTCGATAGAATCCGCAAACACGAACGCGTGTATGGCGGATAATATCGCCTGTTGCCGATTTTGAACCATCTTTGAACAACAATGCGACCCATGGATTTTACCCGCGACGACGCTTCCGAAGTAAAAGCTGCCCCCTCGGCACCGGCTGCACCCCCGCGCCTGACGCCCCCTGCGAATCAACTCTCGTATGCTGTCGCCACGTGGCTGCAGCGGGTGGACGCCGCAGCGCATCCCAAGGCCAAGCTCACGCCGCCGCCGGTTGACGCCGACCCCAAGCAAACCCAGTACCGCCTGATCTACGTGCTCGCGCCCACCAGCGGTGGCCGTCACGTGGCGCTGTGCCTGTACAAGGCGCGGTTGCGGTCCAATGGCGACGTCGCGGCTGCCACGCCGGTCAGTGAAATTTTCTCGCTGCTGTCGGCGCCGCCCAACTTCCTGGTCGCGGGCGACGAGGACCTGGTGCGCTTTTTCGTGGCGATGCGCAGCGGGCAAAATTCGCAGACCGGTTCGGCCACCGAACCACGCGGCAAGATCGGCGCGGCGCTGCTGCAAATGCTGGCCGAGCAGGATAAACTGTTGTGGGCCAACTCCTGGGCCGACGTCGGTAACGGCCTGGTCTATCCACTGAAGGGCGGCGTGCTGCGCGAAGCCAACCTGGCCTGGCGCGAAGAGGGCAAAGGATTACGCTTGGGCTGGGCCGTGCAGCCGGCGCCGGGCGCGCGCCATGCGGGGCAAGCCGGCGCCGACCAGGTCGACTACATGTTGCCCACCGATCCACCGTGGTATATCGACAACCTGTCGTGCGGCGTGCTGCAACTGAACCAGGGCGGCGCCGCGATCCCGCTGGCCGACCTGCAGGCGCTGGTGGCGCAAGCGCCGCTGCTGACCAACCACGACAAGATGCGCGTCTCGCAATTGCTGCTGGCCCACGGCTTGCAGCAGTTGATGCCGCTGCCGCAACCGCTGCCGCAGCGCCTGCGCGACGACGTCAAGCCACGCCCGGTGCTCACGCTCGACGCCGCCATGCTGGCCGACGGTTCGCTGCAGCGCTGGCACGACTTTGCCGTGCTGTCGTTCGACTACGACGGCGAACGGGTGTCGTTCGATCCGTCGCAGCGCGTGGTGCGCCAGAAGGGTGACGTTACCGAAATCATCGAGCGCGATGTGGCGGCCGAAGCCTCTGCCTTGGCCCTGCTGTCCGAGCGCACATTTACTGCCCCGACCACGCTGCCGCTCAGCAGCCTCAAGGGCGGTTTGCTGCTGCCCAACCAGGCCGCCTGGATCCGCTTTGCCCGCGAGGGCATTGCCGAATTGAAAGAAGCGGGCTGGAAACTGGAAAAGACCGCCAAGTACCGCTACGACCTGCGCGACGCCGGCGCCTGGTACGCCGACGTCACGGCTGACGAAGCCGACGGCGGCAACACCTGGTTCAACCTCGAGCTCGGCATCCTGGTGGACCAGGAACGGGTGCCGCTGCTGCCGGTGCTGGTGCAACTGATCCGCAGCGCGCCGCTCGACTTCACCCCCAAGGCCATCGCCCACCACGGCGACGACGACCAGATGCTGGCCACCTTGCCGGACGGCTCACGGGTGGCGCTGCCGTGGGCGCGCATCAAGCCCATCCTGGGCACCCTGGGCGAGTTGTATTTCAACGACAAGATCAAGACCTCGCTGCGCATGGCCACCCTCGACGCCGCCCGCCTCGACGAACTGTCCCGCAACGTCGAGATGCAATGGACCGGCGGCGAAGAGCTGCGCGACATGGGCTCACGCTTGAACCAGTTCGGCGCCGTCAAGCGCATCGCCACCCCGGCCGGCCTGCGAGCCACCCTGCGCGACTATCAAACCGATGGTTTGTCGTGGATGCAGTTCCTTCGCGAATACAACTTCGGCGGCATCCTGGCCGATGACATGGGCCTCGGTAAAACCGTGCAAACGCTGGCCCACATCCTGGTGGAAAAGGAAGCCGGGCGCCTGACCGCACCGGCCTTGGTGATCGCCCCGACCAGCCTGATGGGCAACTGGCAGGAAGAGGCGGCGCGGTTCGCTCCCGACCTGAAAGTGCTGCTGTTGCAAGGCAAGGACCGCATGGCGCAGTTCGACCAGATCGACGGCGCCGACCTGGTGCTCACCACGTATGCGCTGTTGCCGCGCGACGAGGAAAAATTGCGCGAGCACGATTTCCACCTGGTGATCCTGGACGAATCGCATTACATCAAGAACACCCGCAGCAAGGCGGCCCAGAGCGCCGGCCTGCTGCGCGCGCGTCACCGCCTGTGCCTGTCGGGCACGCCGCTGGAAAACCACCTCGGCGAACTGTGGTCGCAATTCCACTTCCTGCTGCCGGGCCTGCTCGGTGACGAGAAGGGGTTCAATACCGTGTTCCGCCATCCGATCGAACGCCAGGACGATCCGCTGCGCCGCTCGCTGCTCAATCGCCGCATCAAGCCGTTCCTGCTGCGCCGGACCAAGGACAACGTGGCCAAGGAACTGCCGCCGAAGACCGAGATGGTGCGCCGCGTGGAACTGACCGGCGCCCAGCGCGACCTGTACGAAACCGTGCGCCTTGCCATGGACCAGAAAGTGCGCGACGAAATCGACCGCAAGGGCGTGGCGCGCAGCCAGATCGTCATTCTCGAAGCGCTGCTCAAGCTGCGCCAAGTGTGCTGCGATCCACGGCTGGTGAAATCGCTGTCGTCGAAAAAACAGACGGCCGGCTCGGCCAAGCTGATCGACCTGATGCAAATGGTTGAAGACTTGCTGGAAGAAAAGCGTAAGATCCTTGTATTCTCGCAATTTACCAGCATGCTGGAACTGATCGAACAGGAACTCGAAGCGCGCGACATTCCGTACGCGCTGCTCACCGGCGACACCAAGGACCGCAGCGCGCAAGTGGCGGCGTTCCAGCAGGGCGCGGTGCCGATTTTCCTGATCAGCCTGAAGGCGGGCGGCGTGGGCCTGAACCTGACTGCGGCCGACACCGTGATCCACTACGATCCATGGTGGAACCCGGCAGCGGAAAACCAGGCCACCGACCGCGCCTGGCGCATCGGCCAGGACAAGCCGGTGTTCGTGTATAAACTGATCGCCAAGGGCACGCTGGAAGAAAAGATCCAGATCCTGCAACAGAAAAAATCGGATCTCGCGCAATCGATCCTGGCAGAAGGGGAGTCGCAAAAAATGGCACTCACGCAAGAAGACCTGCAACAAATCTTCGCCCCGCTGGTCGAGTAATCGATCATGGCGACCGTGGCTGAGTTGGAAAGTGCGCTGCGCCAGTCGCAGCAGGAGGCAGCGCGCTACCGCCAGCTGCTCGACCACAGTGGCGAAGTGAGCTGGATGATCGACTGCGCCAGCGGCGAACTCGAATGGCTGAGCCATGCCGCCGAAACCCAGTTCGGCTACACGCTGGACACCGCCCGGGCCCTGGCCTGGGACCTGGCGCAGGAACTGGCGCCCCGGCTCGACCGCTACGAATCCGGCGACCTCAGCCGCCGCCGCCTGGTGCGCGAAACCAAACTGCCCCATGCCGACGGCCACACCGTGCCGGTGGAAATCGAATCGACGCTGATGCTGGACGCCGACGGCGTGCCGGTCTCGGTACTGGGCGTGGTGCGCGATTTGACCGAGCGGCGCGCGCTGGCCGACCAGCAGAAAAAATTCGCCTCGATGCTGTCGCACGAGTTCCGCACGCCGCTGTCCACCATCGACGGCGCCGTCCAGCGCCTGGAAATGACCGGCACCCACCACGACGAAGGCACGCGCAAGCGCTACCGCAAGATCCAGGCGGCGGTGGACCGCATGCTGGCCATGCTCGACGAGTACCTGTCGCCCGAGCGCATGGCCAGCATCGGCCGCGCCCGCCAACCGGACGAGATTTCGCCGGCCAACCTGCTCGAAGCGACTGCCGAAGTGGCGCGTACGCGCCGCGCCCGGGTGGATTTGCACATCGAAGCGCTGCCGCAGTGGATGCGGTGCGACCCGGCCGGCATTCGCCTGTGCCTGGAGATCCTGCTCGACAATGCCATTAAATACACGCCGGCCGACGCGCCGCTGGAACTGACCGGCAAGATGGCAGTCGAAGGCGGCGTCGAATTCCTGGTGCGCGACCACGGCGCCGGCGTGCTGGAAGCTGAACTGGAGACCATCTTCGGCCGTGGCACCCGTGGCAGCAATGCCGCCGGTGTCGCCGGTTCCGGCCTGGGGCTGTACATGGCGCGGTCGATCGCCGATGTCCACGGAGGCACCATTACGGTCAGAAATGTTTCTGAAAGCGGCGCGGAATTTCGCTTTTGGCTGCCGGTGACGGCCAAGCCGGGGAAAAGCCTTGCGCGAGTGGGTAGCAACAGTGATAATCCCCCGATGTAGGTGACGGGCTCGCGGCCCGCTGATGCTCTACTGAATAGCAAGTTTACACTGGGCAGTTTGTCCGTAAAACATCGAATGGCGCATCAATGACGCAAATACTGATCGTGGAAGACAATCTGGACTACGCCGAGGAAATGGCGGAGTTCCTGACTGAACTTCAACACGAGGTGCACATCACCAATAACGCCAGCGATATGTGGACCGCACTGAGCCACGGCAACGTGGGCGTGGTCGTACTCGATCTCGGCCTCCCCGACGAAGACGGTTTTAACGTCATCCCGCGCATGCGCCAGCTGTATCCGCAGATCGGTTTGCTGGTCCTGACCGGGCGCGTGGCGTTCGACAACCGCATCCTCGGCCTGCGCCTGGGCGCCGACCATTATCTGACCAAGCCGATCAAGTTCCCGGAGCTGGCCGCCCACATCGAGGCGCTCGACCGCCGCGTGGGACCGCAGGAAACTGCACCGACACCGAGCAAGTGGACCCTGAAAGTGAGCGCCCGCCAACTGGAACTGCAAGGCACGGCGATCACGCTGACCGAAAAGGAATGCAACTTCCTGCACCTGCTCACGATTAACACCCGGCCCGTGCCGCGCCAGGTGATCGTGGCCGGCATCGGCGGCGACGATCCCGACGCCGGGCGCCGGGTGGACATGCTGGTGTACCGCCTGCGCAAGAAGGCCCGCACCGGCCTGGGCCAGGACCTGCCGCTGCGCAGCGCCTACGGCGAGGGTTACAGCCTCTCCGCCAGTTTCAATTTGTCCTGACTTTGAAATAAATAAAGGCAGGGCGGAAGCAGATTTGCCCATTCGCTCGATTTTACAGGGCCACAGTGGTATCTTGCTTCGTCAGCTTTAGCTCCGTCATTCCCGCGCAGGCGGGAATCCAGTTTTCGGGCGCCGACGCCACGCATGCGAATTAGATTCCCGCCTTCGCGGGAATGACGATGCAGCGTCGCGTGGCCAAATTTTACGCAATGATCATGGCCCGCTTGCCCCGCCTCATCGTTCCCCACCAGCCGCACCACGTCATCCAGACCGGCAACAACGAACAACCGGTGTTCCACGACGATGACGACTACCTGGCTTTTCTCGGCTGGCTGCGCGCAGCCGCCAAGACCTACAAGGTGCAGGTCCACGCCTATGTACTGATGCCCAACCACCTGCATTTGCTGGTCACGCCCACCGATGAGGAGGGCTTGGGCCAGATGATGCAGTGGGTGGGCCGCTACTACGTGCCGTACTTCAACCAGAAATACAGCCGCAGCGGTACCTTGTGGAACGGACGCTACAAGACCTCGTTGATCGACGCCGATGCCTATTTCATGTTGTGCAGCCGGTACATCGAATCGAACCCGGTCCGGAGCGGCCTGGCGGTGCGCCACGAGGACTACCGCTGGTCGAGCTATTGTCACCACGCCGGCATCCGCCCGGACGGGCTGATCATCGATCATCCGAAGTTCTGGGAGCTGGGCAACACGCCGTTCGAGCGCGAGGCTGCCTACGTTGCCTTGTTCGAACTGGTGATCTCCAGCGACGATATCACCCGCATCAGCAATGCCCTGCTCAAGGGCTGGCCGCTGGGCTCGGACCAGTTCAAGACTGTTTTGCAAAACAAGGTCAAGCGCCGGGTGCTACCCGCCAAGCGCGGACGGCCATTCAAGATCAAGCAAGAAAACGCATAAATCCGTCAAAGCCGCCGCAGTATATTTCGCTGCTGCGGCTTTTTTCGCACCCAAACCACTCTGTCCCTAATAAAAAATTCTAGGCATATTCAATATTTTAATTCGACTCCGACCCTAATTATTGTCATTGTTTTTTGTGTGGGATTGTTCTACTCTCCATTCTCATAGCCAATCTGCCAGTGGAGAGCACCATGAAAGCCCAAGGTCTGTACGATCCATCCAATGAACACGATGCCTGCGGCGTCGGATTCGTCGCCCACATCAAGGGTAACAAGAGTCACTCCATCGTCGAGCAGGGCCTGATGATCCTGAAAAACATCGACCACCGCGGTGCGGTCGGGGCCGACCCGCTGATGGGCGACGGCGCCGGCATCCTGATCCAGATCCCGGACCAGTACTACCGCGACGAGATGGCCAAGCAGGGCGTGGAACTGCCGCCTCCGGGCGAGTACGGCGTGGGCATGGTGTTCCTGCCGAAGGAAAACGCCTCGCGCATCGCTTGCGAACAGGAAATCGAGCGCGCAGTGCGCGCCGAAGGCCAGGTCTTGCTGGGCTGGCGCAACGTGCCGGTCGATATCGACATGCCGATGTCGCCGACCGTGCGTGATAAAGAGCCGGTGATCCGCCAGATCTTCATCGGCCGTGGCGCCGACATCATGGTCACCGACGCGCTCGAGCGCAAACTGTACGTGATCCGCAAATCGTCGGGCCACGCGATCCAGGCGCTGAACCTGATCCACGGTAAGGAATTCTTCGTCACCTCGATGTCGGCCCGTACCATCGTGTACAAGGGCTTGCTGCTGGCCGACCAGGTGGGCGTGTACTATAAAGACCTGCAGGATGCGCGTTGCGTGTCCGCGCTGGCGCTGGTGCACCAGCGTTTCTCCACCAACACCTTCCCCGAGTGGCCGCTGGCCCACCCGTACCGCCTGATCGCCCACAACGGCGAGATCAACACCGTCAAGGGCAACTTCAACTGGATGCGCGCGCGCGAAGGCGTGATGAAGTCGGCCGTACTGGGCGACGACCTGCAGAAGCTGTTCCCGTTGATTTACGAAGGCCAGTCCGACACCGCCTGCTTCGACAACGCGCTCGAACTGCTGTTGATGGCAGGTTATCCACTGGCCCAGGCCATGATGATGATGATCCCGGAAGCGTGGGAAAATCACGGCACGATGGACGACAATCGCCGCGCGTTCTACGAATATCACGCCGCCATGATGGAACCGTGGGACGGCCCGGCCGCCATGGCCTTCACCGACGGCCGTTACATCGGCGGCACCCTGGACCGCAACGGTTTGCGTCCGGCCCGCTACATCGTCACCGACGACGACCTGGTGGTGATGGCGTCGGAATCGGGCGTGCTGCCGATTCCCGAGTCGAAGATCATCCAGAAATGGCGTTTGCAACCGGGCAAGATGTTCCTGATCGACCTCGAAGCGGGCCGCATCATCGACGACAAGGAACTGAAAGACACCTACGCCAACGCCAAGCCGTACAAGGCGTGGATCAACGCGGTGCGCATCAAGCTCAACGAAATCAAGCTCAGCGAAAGCCAGCTGGCGCACAACCGCGCCAAGTACGGTGCGGGCACGACCGTGACCGCTGCGCCGGCACAGGGCGAAAAAGCCGTGCCGTCTCTGCTGGACCGCCAGCAGGCATTCGGCTACACCCAGGAAGACCTGAAATTCCTGATGGCGCCGATGGCTGCCGCCGGCGAGGAAGCGACCGGTTCGATGGGCAACGACTCGCCGCTGGCGGTGATGTCCAACAAACTGAAGCCGTTATATAACTACTTCAAGCAGCTGTTCGCGCAGGTGACCAACCCGCCGATCGATCCGATCCGCGAAGCGATGGTGATGTCGCTGGTGTCGTTCATCGGTCCCAAGCCCAACCTGCTCGACACCAACAACGTCAACCCGCCGATGCGCCTCGAAGTGTCGCAGCCGATTCTGGGCTTCGACGACATGGAGCGCCTGCGCAACATCAGCCTGCACACGGGCGGCAAGTTCAAGTCCTACGAGCTGAGCATCTGCTACCCGCTGTCGTGGGGCAAGGAAGGCATCGAGGCCTGCCTGGCCTCGCTGTGCGCGGAAGCGGTCGATGCCGTCAAATCGGGCCACAACATCCTGGTGGTATCGGACCGCACCATCGGTCCGGACCGCGTGGCGATTCCCGCGCTGCTGGCAACGTCGACCATCCACCAGCACCTGGTGAGCAAGGGCTTGCGCGCGTCCACCGGCCTGGTGGTGGAGACCGGCTCGGCCCGTGAAACCCACCACTTCGCGCTGCTGGCCGGCTACGGCGCCGAAGCGATCCACCCGTACCTGGCGATGGAAACCCTGATCGAGCTGGCGCACGGCATGCCGGGCGACCTGTCGGGCGAAAAAGCGATCTACAACTTCACCAAGGCCGTGGGCAAGGGCTTGATGAAGGTGATGTCGAAGATGGGCATCTCCACTTATATGTCGTACTGCGGCGCGCAGATCTTCGAAGCGGTGGGCCTGAACAAGTCGCTGGTAAACAAGTACTTCAAGGGCACGTCGTCGAACGTGGAAGGCATCGGCGTGTTCGAAGTGGCGGAAGAAGCGCTGCGCCTGCATGCACTGGCCTTTGGCAACGATCCTGTGCTGGCCAACAACCTCGATGCGGGCGGCGAATACGCGTTCCGCGTGCGTGGCGAAGACCACCTGTGGACGCCGGACGCGATCGCCAAGCTGCAGCACTCGACGCGCGCCAACAACTTCTCGAGCTACAAGGAATACGCGCAAATCATCAACGACCAGAGCCGTCGTCACCTGACCCTGCGCGGCATGTTCGAGTTCAAGATCGATCCAAGCAAGGCGATTGCGCTCGACGAAGTGGAGCCGGCCAAGGAAATCGTCAAGCGCTTCGCGACCGGCGCCATGTCGATGGGTTCGATCTCGACCGAAGCGCACGCCACGCTGGCGGTGGCCATGAACCGCATCGGCGGCAAGAGCAACACCGGCGAAGGCGGCGAAGATCCATCGCGCTATACCCAGGAATTGAAAGGCATCAAGATCAAGCAGGGCGAGACCATGGCCTCGGTCATGGGCAAGGAACAGATGGTGGTGGACATCGCCTTGCAGGAAGGCGACTCGCTGCGTTCGCGCATCAAGCAGGTGGCGTCGGGCCGTTTCGGCGTGACTGCCGCTTACCTGAACTCGGCCGACCAGATCCAGATCAAGATGGCGCAAGGCGCCAAGCCGGGCGAGGGCGGCCAGCTGCCAGGCCATAAAGTGTCGGAATACATCGCCACCTTGCGCTTCTCGGTGCCGGGCGTGGGCCTGATTTCCCCGCCGCCGCACCACGACATCTACTCGATCGAAGACCTGGCGCAGCTGATCCACGATCTGAAAAACGCCAACCCGCGCGCCTCGATCTCGGTCAAGCTGGTCTCGGAAGTCGGTATCGGCACCGTCGCCGCCGGCGTCACGAAAGCCAAGGCCGACCACGTGGTGGTGGCCGGCCACGACGGCGGTACCGGTGCTTCGCCACTGTCGTCGGTGAAACACGCCGGCACGCCGTGGGAACTGGGCCTGGCGGAAACGCAGCAGACCCTGGTGCTGAACGGCTTGCGGTCGCGGATACGGGTGCAGGCCGATGGCCAGATGCGTACCGGCCGCGACGTGGTGATTGCCGCCATGCTCGGCGCCGACGAAATCGGCTTTGCCACGGCGCCGCTGGTGGTCGAAGGCTGCATCATGATGCGCAAATGCCACCTGAACACCTGCCCGGTGGGCGTGGCCACGCAAGACCCGGTCCTGCGCGCCAAGTTCTCGGGCAAGCCGGAATACGTGGTCAACTACTTCTTCTTCGTCGCCGAAGAAGCGCGTCAACTGATGGCGCAGCTGGGCATCCGCACCTACGACGAACTGATCGGCCGCGTCGACCTGCTCGACAAATCGAAAGCGATCTCGCACTGGAAGGCCAAGGGCCTGGACTTCACCAACATCTTCCACCAGCCGGAAGTGCAGAACGGTCAATCGATCTTCCACACCATGGACCAGGATCATGGCCTGGACAAGGCGCTCGATCACAAGCTGATTGCGCAAGCGAAGGGCGCGCTGGAAAAAGGCGAGCGCGTGTCGTTCATCTCGCCGGTGCGCAACGTCAACCGCACGGTCGGCACCATGCTGTCGGGCGAAGTGGCCAAGCGTTACGGCCACGCCGGCTTGCCGGACGACACCATCCACATCCAGCTGCAAGGCACGGCCGGCCAGTCGGCGTGCGCGTTCCTGGCGCACGGCATCACCATCGACCTGGTCGGTGAAGGTAATGACTACGTGGGCAAGGGCTTGTCGGGCGGCCGCATCATCGTGCGTCCGAACACCGAGTTCCGTGGCTGGGCGGTCAACAACATCATCGTCGGCAATACCGTGTTGTACGGCGCGATCAGCGGCGAAGCGTTCTTCAACGGCGTGGCCGGTGAGCGTTTCGCGGTGCGCAACTCGGGCGCCACGGCCATTGTCGAAGGCACCGGCGACCACGGTTGCGAATACATGACCGGCGGCACCGTGGTGGTGCTGGGCGCCACCGGCCGCAACTTTGCAGCCGGCATGTCGGGCGGTATCGCCTACGTGTACGACCCGGACGGCGACTTCGAATCGCGTTGCAACACGGCAATGGTGACCCTGGAGCGCGTGCTGAGCAGCAAGGAACAGTCGGCCGACACGGCGACCTACCACGTGCTGCACAAGGACCTGGGCCGCGAGTCGGACGAAGCGATCCTGAAGCGCTTGATCGAGCGCCACTTCAAGCACACCGGCAGCACCCGTGCCCGCCTGTTGCTCGACAACTGGGCCGACAGCCGCAGCAAGTTCGTCAAGGTATTCCCGAGCGAATACAAGCGCGTGCTGGCCGAGATGGCGGAAGACGTGGCGAACGCGACGGCGGTGGTGCAGCCGGTGGCAGCTTAAACCGGTAGCCATTAATTTCGATAGCTCAACGGATCGTTAGCCGAAAAGTCGTCATCCCCGCAAAGGCGGGGATCCATAGAACGGTTGCTCAGCGCCAGCTTTCTATGGATTCCCGCCTGCGCGGGAATGACGGAGCGGCGGTTCCGGGGCACAACAGAATAAAGAGGATTTAATCGTGGGTAAAATCACCGGTTTCATGGAATTCCAGCGTCAGGAAGAAGGCTATCTGCCAGCTGCGACGCGTTTGAAAAACTACGCCGAGTTCGTCATTCCCCTGACCAACGAGCAAGCCAAGGTGCAGGGCGCGCGCTGCATGGATTGCGGCATCCCGTTCTGCAACAACGGCTGCCCGGTCAACAACATCATCCCCGACTGGAATGACCTGGTCTATCGCGGCAACTACCGTGAAGCGCTGGACACGCTGCATTCGACCAACAACTTCCCCGAGTTCACCGGCCGCATCTGCCCGGCGCCGTGCGAATCGGCCTGTACCCTGGGCATCAGCGAAGATCCGGTCGGCATCAAGTCGATCGAGCACAAGATCATCGACGAAGGCTGGGAACACGGCTGGGTCGTGCCGCTGCCTGCGGCGCACCAGACCGGCAAGAAGGTTGCCGTCGTCGGTTCCGGTCCTGCCGGCCTGGCTGCTGCCCAGCAGCTGGCGCGTGCCGGCCACGCGGTCACCGTGTTCGAAAAATCGGACCGCGCCGGCGGCCTGCTGCGTTATGGCATCCCGGACTTCAAGATGGAAAAGTCGCACATCGACCGCCGCATCAAGCAGATGGAGGCCGAAGGCGTGGTGTTCCGCACCAGCGTGTTGATCGGCAAGGATTTCCCGGCCAACGTCAACAACTGGGCCAAGGAAACCATTTTCCCTGAAGACCTGGAAAAAGAATTCGACGCCGTGGTCCTGGCCGGCGGTGCCGAGCAGCCGCGCGACCTGCCGGTGCCGGGCCGAGAGCTCAAGGGCGTGCATTTCGCCATGGACTTCCTGCCCCAGCAAAACAAGATCAATGCCGGTGACAAGGTCAAGGATCAGATCAAGGCTACCGGCAAGCACGTGGTCGTGATCGGCGGCGGCGATACCGGTTCCGACTGCGTCGGCACCTCGAACCGCCAGGGCGCCGCCTCGGTCACCCAGTTCGAACTGATGCCGATGCCGCCGGAGCAGGAAAACAAGCCGCTGGTCTGGCCGTACTGGCCGACCAAGCTGCGTACTTCGTCGTCGCACGACGAAGGTTGCGAGCGCGACTGGGCCGTGGCCACCAAGCGCCTCGAAGGCAAGGGCGGCAAGGTCGAGCGCCTGATCGCCTGCCGCGTCGAGTGGAAAGACGGCAAGATGGCCGAAGTGCCGAACTCGGAATTCGAGATGAAGTCCGACCTGGTGTTCCTGGCCATGGGTTTTGTCTCGCCGGTCGCCAATATCCTCGACGCCTTCGGCGTGGAAAAAGATGCACGCGGCAACGCCAAGGCCACCACCGACGGCGAAGGCTGTTACAAGACGTCGTCGGCCAAGGTATTTGCTGCAGGCGACGTGCGCCGCGGCCAGTCGCTGGTGGTGTGGGCGATCCGCGAAGGCCGCCAGTGCGCGCGCGCAGTCGATGAATTCCTGATGGGCAGCTCCGAACTGCCACGCTGATCACGGCCGCAAGGCCTCGATTTCAACCCGGGAGCGGGCGGGCAATCCCCGTGCCTCCCGGTTTTTTTATAGCCGCCGATGATGCGCCGCACCATGTAACAAAGCATGCCTCATGTAAATTGCTGACTTTGGATTCAGTAGTGTTGTATTATCGGCGGTACATCGTCCGTCCCTTTGCGTCGAACGGAGGTGCTTCCAGCAAGGATTGACCTTTCTGCACTACAATACGGCATCAAAAAATAAAGAGTTCCGTCGTGTCCAATCTAGTCGAAATTCGCGATTTACATTTCTCGTATGGAAAGCGAGCCATCCTGTCCGGGCTGAGCATGGATTTCCCACGTGGAAAAGTGATCGCAGTCATGGGCGGTTCGGGTAGCGGCAAGACCACGGTGTTGCGCCTGATCGGTGGCCAGCTCATCCCGCGCAAGGGCCAGGTCAAGGTGCAAGGCCAAGTGGTGCACAAGCTCAATACCGCCGGCTTGTACCTTCTGCGCCGCAAGATGGGCATGCTGTTCCAGCATGGCGCGCTGTTTACCGACCTCACCGTGTACGAAAACGTCGCCTTCCCGTTGCGCGAGCACACCGACCTGCCGGAAGAACTGATCCGCAACCTGGTGCTGATGAAGCTGCACGCCGTGGGCCTGCGCAATGCCGCTGCCTTGAAGCCCGGAGAAATCTCCGGCGGCATGGCGCGCCGCGTGGCGCTGGCGCGCTCGATCGCGCTCGACCCCGAACTGATCATGTACGACGAGCCGTTTGCCGGCCTCGACCCGATCTCGATGGGCGTGACCGCCAACCTGATCCGCAATCTGAATACCGCCCTCGGTTCGACCTCGGTGCTGGTGTCGCACGACGTCAAGGAGTGCTTCGCGATTGCCGACTACGTGTATTTCCTGTCGCAGGGCAAAATCGTCGCGCACGGCACGCCGGCCGACATGATGGCCTCCACCGACCCGTATGTGCACCAGTTCGTCAACGCGGAAGCGGATGGACCGGTGCCGTTCCACTATCCCGGCAAATCCCTGGCCGACGACCTTGGCCTGGGAGTCAAAGCATGAGTGTAAGAAATTTGTTGTCGAAACTCGGCGCGCCGCTGCGCGATTTCGTCGAGGGCATCGGCTTCGCTGCGCGTACCTTTTTTGAAATCCTGCGCCTGTCGCCGGGCCTGATTTTCCGCCGGCCGCACCTGCTGGTCGAGCAGCTGCACTTCATTGGTAACTACTCGATGGTCATCATTACCCTGTCCGGCCTGTTCGTCGGCATGGTGCTGGGCTTGCAGGGTTACTACACGCTCAATAAGTACGGCGCCGAGCAATCGCTGGGCCTGCTGGTGGCACTCGGCCTGACGCGCGAACTGGGACCGGTGATCACCGCGCTGCTGTTTGCCGGCCGCGCCGGTACCTCGCTGACGGCCGAAATCGGCCTGATGAAGGCGGGTGAGCAACTGTCGGCCATGGAAATGATGGCAGTCAATCCGATCCAGCGCGTGCTGGCGCCGCGTTTCTGGGCCGGCGTGATCTCGGTGCCGCTGCTGGCGTCGGTATTCAGTGCAGTCGGCGTGATGGGCGGTTACCTGGTCGGCGTGCAGCTGATCGGCGTCGACGAGGGCGCTTTCTGGTCGCAGATGCAGGGCGGCGTGGACCTGTTCAAGGACGTGCTCAACGGCTTCGTCAAGAGCATCGTGTTCGGCGTGGCCATCACTTTCATCGCGCTGTACCAGGGTTACCAGGCGCGTCCGACCCCGGAAGACGTGGCCCGCGCCACCACCCGCACGGTCGTGATCTCGTCGCTGATGGTCTGGTGGCTGGACTTCATGTTGACGGCGCTGATGTTCAGCAAATAGTTGTAAGATAAAACGGAATTAAACGAGGATAGTTATGCAACGCAAATCTCTGGATGTCTGGGTCGGCCTGTTTATCGTCATCGGCGTGGCCGCACTGATGTTTCTGGTGTTAAAAGCAAGTAATACCGGCTCTTTGTCCTTCGGTAAAACCTACGCGATTACCGCCAAGTTCGACAACATCGGCAGCCTGCGTCCGCAAGCGGCCGTCAAGGCGTCGGGCGTGGTCATCGGCCGCGTGGGCGACATCAGTTTCGACGACAAGACGTACCAGGCGCTGGTGACCTTGAACATGGATGAAGGCTATAACTTCCCGAAAGACAGCTCGGCGAAGATTCTGACGGCAGGCCTGTTGGGTGAGCAATATGTAGGCATCGAAGCTGGCGGCGACGAGAAAAACCTGGTTGCCGGAGACAAAATCGCAAGGACCCAATCGGCTGCCGTGCTGGAAGACCTGATCAATCAGTTCATCTACAGCAAGGCTGCCGACGGTAAAAAGGAATAATCAATGAAGACCAATAAAACCTCGCTGCGCACCGCCGCGCTGGTGCTGGGTACCGCGATGATGCTGGCTGGCTGCGCCGGTCCCAACCCGCGCGACCCGTACGAAAGCTATAACCGCGCCATGTTCACCTTCAACGACAAGGTCGATACCTATGCGTTGAAACCGGTGGCCACCGTCTACCGCGACGTTACGCCGTCGTTCGTGCAAACCGGCGTGGGCAACTTCTTCGGCAACATCTCCGATGCCTGGAGCGGCGTCAACAACCTGCTGCAAGGCAAGGGCGGCGACGGCATGACCGATATCACCCGCTTCGCGCTGAACTCCACGCTCGGTATCCTGGGCCTGTTCGACATCGCCACCCCGGCAGGCCTGGAGAAGCACAAGGAAGACTTCGGCCAGACCCTGGGCGTGTGGGGCCTGGAATCGGGCCCTTACCTGGTGTTGCCGATCCTGGGACCGTCCACCGTGCGTGACACCGTGGCGCTGCCGGCCGACTTCGCTGGCAATATCTGGCGCTACAAGGATCCGACCAATGTGCGCAACATCGGCACCGGCATCAACCTGATCGACACCCGCGCCAGCCTGCTCGACGCCGGTTCGCTGTTCGAAGACGCTGCGCTCGACCGCTACGTGTTCCTGCGCGACGGCTACCTGCAACGCCGCGAAAGCCAGGTCTTCCCTGACGGCAATCCGCGCAAGAAAAAGCAGAACGACGATCCTTACGGTGAAGACGACGGCGCCAAGCCAGCTGCCGATCCGCAAGCTGTGCCGGCTACGCCAGTGACGCCAGCGCCTGCTGCCGAGCCGGCGCCGGCCGCCGCGCCCACGACGCCGCCGCAAGCTGATGCAGCACCTGTCGCACCTGTTGCACCCGCGACCACCGCTGAAACCGCCGCCGTTGCCCCTGCCACCGCAGTCGCAACTGTTGCTCCAGTGGAAACTTCGCCAACCGTGTCAGCGGAATCCGCCCCCAACGCGTTAAACTCCGGTACACCGGCTGCGAACTGAGCCAGCCGGTGACCCGAAGAACTCACCAAAGGTAGATAAACGATGAACCTGATTAAAAAACTGTTAGCAGTCGCCGCTGTGGCAACGATGGGCTTTACCGCGACCGCGCAAGCGGCCGAGGCGCCTGACGCGCTGGTCAAGCGCATCAGCGAAGACGTGATCAACACTGCCAAGGCCGACAAGGACATCCAGTCCGGCAACCAGCAAAAAATCATGGCCCTGGTCGAAACCAAGATCCTGCCGTACGTCGATTCGAACCGCATGACCGCGCTGGCGGCCGGCCGCTTCTGGCGCCAGGCCACCCCTGAGCAACAGAAAGCGCTGTCGGAACAGTTCCGCACGCTGCTGGTGTACACGTACTCGGGCGCGCTGTCGCAGATCAAGAACGAAACCATCACCTTCAAGCCGATGCGCGCCGATGCGGCCGACACCGACGTCGAAGTGCGTTCGCAAGTGAACATGACCCGTGGCGATCCGGTCCTGCTGAACTACCGCGTGGCCAAGGCTGGCGACAGCTGGAAAATCTATGACATCAACGTCATGGGCGCCTGGCTGGTTGAAACCTACAAAGGTACGTTCACGTCCGAGATCAACAAGGGTGGCATCGATGGCCTGATCAAGACCCTGGCCGACAAGAACAAGTCGCTGGCCAGCAAGCCCCTCAAAGCCAATCCCGCCACGCCAGCTAAGTAAGTAACCAAGTACACGCCATGACCGCCGAATCGACCGACAACCTGCAATCGCTCACGTCCCTGACCGTGCTCAACGCCACTGCGGCGCAAGAGCGCGGCCTGGCCGCCATCAAGGCTGGCCAGCAGGCGTTTGATTTGAGCAACGTTACCTCGGTCGATTCGGTGGCCGTGTCGGTGCTGCTGTCCTGGCAGCGCGCCGCGCGCGAAGCCGGGGTGCAGCTGATGTTGCACAACCTGCCTGCGTCGCTGAAAAACCTGACCAAGCTCTATGGGGTATGCGGCCTGGTGTTCCCCGGTCAGGAAGAAGAACAAGATTGCACCTCCGTCGCCCCGGCCGTCGCGCCTGCCGACCAGCACCACCATCATTGACCCCCGCTCCGCCCCGTCGTACCCCTGTGTTGCCCTTGTAATACCGCCGGTCCGGTTCGACCGACTCAGATTTCCCCTATAATTGAACGTTGCCGCAGCCACAGTGCTGTGGCGCCCTGTACCACCGCCGCGCGCCGTTTTGGCCCGTGGCGGGCACTCAGCGCCGGCCCTGCCGCCGCACAACGTAAAGTCTAGAATGTCAGCGATCCAAATAACGAATGTCGAAAAGCGCTACAAGTCGCTCCAGGCGCTGGGCGGCGTGTCGCTCACCATCGAGGAGGGCGAGTTTTTCGGCCTGCTGGGCCCCAACGGCGCCGGCAAGACCACCCTGATTTCCATCATCGCCGGCCTGATCCGGCCCGATGCCGGCACGGTCACCATCCACGGCCACGACGTCACCGGCGACTTCCGCGAGGCGCGCCGCAAGCTCGGCGTGGTGCCGCAGGAACTGGTGTTCGACCCGTTCTTCACCGTGCGCGAAACGCTGCGCCTGCAGTCGGGCTACTTCGGTCTGCCCAATAACGACCCCTGGATCGACGAGGTGATGCACAACCTCGACCTGACCAACAAGGCCGACACCAATATGCGCGCGCTGTCGGGCGGCATGAAGCGCCGCGTGCTGGTGGCGCAGGCGCTGGTGCACAAGCCGCCCGTGATCGTGCTCGACGAACCGACCGCCGGCGTGGACGTGGAACTGCGCCAGACGCTGTGGAAGTTCATCTCGCGCCTGAACCGCGAAGGCCACACCGTGGTCCTCACCACCCACTACCTGGAAGAAGCGCAGGCCATGTGCAAGCGCGTGGCCATGCTCAAGAGCGGCAAGATCGTCGCGCTCGACTCGATGGCCGCGCTGATCCGCCGCATTTCCGGTTCGCAGCTGATCGTCAACATGACGGCCGGCGACCTGCCGGACGAGCTGCGCCACCTGGTCACGCACGCAGAGACTTCCGACCATGGCCGCAAGTACAGCCTGCGCATCAACGAGTATGCGGAAGTGGAAGGTATCCTGGCGCGCTTGCGCGAGTCGGGCGCCGTGATCGACGAGATGCAGCTGCAACAGGCCGACCTCGAAGACATATTCCTGCAAATCATGGACAAGGGCACGTTATGAATTTTATCTCGAGCGGCTTCCGCACCCTGGTCTACAAAGAGACGCTGCGCTTCTGGAAGGTCGCCACCCAAACCGTGGCAGCACCGATCCTGACCGCCATGCTGTACCTGCTGATCTTCGGCCACGTATTGGAGGGCCGGGTGCAGGTGTACGAAGGCGTGAGCTACACGTCGTTCCTGATTCCCGGCCTGGTGATGATGAGCGTGCTGCAAAACGCCTTTGCCAATTCGTCGTCGTCGCTGATCCAGTCGAAAATCACCGGCAACCTGGTGTTCGTGCTGCTCACGCCCCTGTCGCACTGGGAGATCTTCTCGGCGTACGTGATTGCGGCCATGGTGCGCGGCCTGGCCGTGGGCCTGGGCGTGTTTGCGGTGACCGCGTGGTTTGCCCACATGAGCTTTTCGGCGCCGCTGTGGATTGCCGCCTTTGCGCTGCTGGGCGCCGCCATCCTCGGCACCATGGGCCTGATCGCCGGCATCTGGGCCGAAAAATTCGACCAGCTGGCCGCGTTCCAGAACTTTTTGATCATGCCGCTGACGTTCCTGTCGGGCGTGTTCTACTCGATTAATTCGCTGCCGCCGTTCTGGTTCACTGTGTCGCACCTGAACCCGTTCTTCTACATGATCGACGGCTTCCGCTACGGTTTCTTCGGCCAGTCCGACACCAACCCCTGGGCCAGCCTGGCCATTGTTTCGGGCTTCCTGGTGGTGCTGTCGCTGGCGGCGCTGCGCATGCTGCGCAGCAGCTACTGGCAGCGGCACTGAGCGCAACACTATGCGTCAAATACAGATAACAGATTTAACACAGGACCCCATCATGGCTACCACTCCAGAACTGATCCACGGCTATATCTCGGCCGGCCTCGAATGCACGCACCTCGAAGTGGACGGCGACGGCCAGCACTTCCAGGCCATCATCGTCTCGCCGGCGTTTGCCGGCAAGCGACCGATCCAGCGTCACCAGCTGGTGTACGCCGCGCTGGGCGACCGCATGCGCGAAGAAATCCACGCGCTGTCGATGAAAACCCTCACTCCCGAAGAATACCAAGGCTAAGCATGGACAAGCTCCTCATTCAAGGCGGTAATCGCCTGCACGGCGACATCACGATTTCCGGCGCCAAGAACGCCGCGCTGCCGATTTTGTGCGCCGGCCTGCTGACGTCCGGCGACGTCGAGTTGTCCAACGTGCCGCACCTGCACGACGTGGCCACGATCCTGAAACTGCTGGGCCAGACCGGCTTGAAGGTCAGCCAGGACAACGACAAGGTCACCCTCAACGGCAGCGCCATCGACAAGCTCGAAGCGCCGTATGAACTGGTGAAAACCATGCGCGCGTCGATCCTGGTGCTGGGTCCCCTGCTGGCGCGCTTCGGCCAGGCCAAGGTGTCGCTGCCGGGTGGCTGCGCCATCGGTTCGCGTCCGGTCGATCAGCACATCAAGGGCCTGCAGGCGATGGGCGCCGAGATCACCATCGAGGCCGGCTACATCTACGCCAAGTGCGCCAAACTCAAGGGCGCGCGCATCGTCACCGACATGATCACCGTCACCGGCACCGAGAACCTCTTGATGGCAGCGACGCTGGCCGACGGCGAGACCGTGCTGGAAAACGCCGCCTGCGAGCCGGAAGTGACGGATCTCGCCAACCTGCTGGTGGCCATGGGCGCCAAGATCGAAGGTATCGGCAGCAACCGCCTGGTGATCCAGGGCGTGGCCGAGCTGCATGGCGCCAAGCACGCGGTGATCTCCGACCGCATCGAAGCGGCGACCTTCCTGTGCGCGGTCGCTGCCACCGGCGGCGATATCTCGATCCGCAACACGCGCGTGGACATCATGGACGCCGCGCTCGACAAGCTGCGCGAAATGGGCCTGCAGCTGACCATCGGCGACACCTGGATCCGTGCGCGCATGGACCAGCGCCCGCACCCGGTCACGTTCCGCACCACCGAATATCCGGGCTTTCCCACCGACATGCAGGCGCAGTTCATGGCGGTCAACACGGTGGCCGATGGCGCCAGCCGTGTGACCGAAACCATTTTCGAAAACCGCTTCATGCACGTGCAGGAGATGAACCGCCTGGGCGCGGCCATCGAGACCGACGGCAACACCGCCTTCATCAAGGGCGTCGAGCAGTTGGTTGGCGCGCCGGTGATGGCGACCGACTTGCGTGCGTCCGCATCGCTGGTGATCGCCGCCATGGCCGCCCGAGGCGAGACGCTGATCGACCGCATCTATCACCTCGATCGTGGTTACGACCAGATGGAAGTGAAACTGTCGGCGGTGGGTGCCAATATTCGGCGCATCAAGTAAGGCGCTATGCAGCCACTGTCGTCATTGACACCCGTGCACCAAGCACCGTCACTCCCGCGAAAGCGGGAGTTCATGCTGAGCATCCGAAGTATGGATTCCCGCTTTAGCGGGAATGACGGATCGGATGATAACTAATTCTGGAAGTACCATGAGTGCATTTCAAGACAACCAGCAACTGATCCTCGCCCTGTCCAAGGGCCGCATTTTCGACGACACCCTGCCACTGCTGGAAGCGGCCGGCATTACCGTCACCGAAAATCCGGAAACCTCGCGCAAGCTGATTTTGGCCACCAACGACCCCGGCGTGCGCGTGCTGATCGTGCGCGCCACCGACGTGCCGACCTATGTGCAGCACGGTGCGGCGGACTTCGGCGTGGCCGGCAAGGATGTGCTGCTCGAGCATGGCGGCGAAGGCCTGTACCAGCCGATCGACCTCAATATCGCCGCCTGCCGCATGTCGGTGGCGGTGAAAAACGGTTTCGACTACGAGACCGCCGTGCGCCAGGGCGCGCGCCTGCGCGTGGCCACCAAGTTCGTGCAGACCGCGCGCGAGCACTTCGCCAAGAAGGGCGTGCACGTCGATCTGATCAAGCTGTATGGTTCGATGGAACTGGCGCCGCTGGTCGGCCTGTCCGACGCCATCGTGGACGTGGTCAGCACCGGCAACACGCTGCGCGCCAACGACCTGGTGGAAGTGGAAGCGATCATGGATATCTCGTCGCGCCTGATCGTCAACCAGGCGGCGTTAAAGCTCAAGCGACAGCGTTTGCAGCCGATCCTCGAAGCGTTCGAGCGCGCGGCCAAAAAATAACAATCTGGAAGCCATCATGTCGATTCAAATTACCAAGCTCGATTCCACCCAAGCCGATTTCAAAAAGTCCCTGGACACCTTGCTGGCATTTGAAGCAGGCACCGATGAGGCGATCGAGCGCGCCGTCGCCGGCATCCTGGCCGACGTCAAGGCGCGCGGCGACGCCGCCGTGCTCGAATACACCAACCGCTTCGACCGCATTCCCAACGGCGGCGCCGCCAGCATGGCCGCCTTCGACATCGGCCAGGACGAACTGCAGGCAGCGCTGGGGTCGATCCCTGCCGCCCAGCGCGACGCCCTGAACGTGGCTGCGCAGCGCATCCGCGTGTTCCACGAACGGCAAAAGCAGGAACTCAACGGCTTTACCTACACCGAGCCTGACGGCACCGTCCTCGGCCAGAAAGTCACGCCACTGGACCGCGTGGGCATCTACGTTCCGGGCGGCAAGGCGGCGTACCCGTCGTCGGTGCTGATGAACGCCATTCCCGCCCACGTCGCGGGCGTGCAGGAAATCATCATGGTCGTGCCCACGCCGGACGGCGTGAAGAACCAGATGGTGCTCGCTGCCGCCGCCATTGCCGGCGTGACGCGCGTGATCACCATCGGCGGCGCGCAGGCGGTGGCTGCCCTGGCGCACGGCACCGAGACGATACAGCCGGTCGACAAGATCGTCGGTCCTGGCAACGCGTATGTCGCTGCCGCCAAGCGTCGCGTGTTCGGCATCGTCGGCATCGACATGATTGCCGGTCCGTCGGAAATCCTGGTGATCTGCGACGGCACCACCGACCCGGACTGGGTGGCGATGGACCTGTTCTCGCAGGCCGAGCACGACGAACTGGCGCAGGCGATCATGCTGTGCCCGGACGCCGACTACATCGCCCGGGTGGCAGCGAGCATCGAAAAACTGCTGCCGACCATGCCGCGCCAGGACACGATTCGCACCTCGCTCACCGACCGTGGTGCGCTGGTCAAGGTGCGCGACATGGAGGAAGCGTGCGCGATCGCCAACAGCATCGCGGCCGAGCACCTGGAAATCTCGGCCGAAGACCCGCAGCAGTGGGCCGATAAAATCCGCCACGCGGGCGCCATGTTCCTGGGCCGCTTCTCGTCGGAGTCGCTGGGCGACTACTGCTGCGGCCCGAACCACGTGCTGCCCACGTCGCGCACTGCGCGCTTCTCGTCGCCGCTGGGCGTGTACGACTTCCAGAAGCGCTCGTCGATCATCCACGTGAGCGAAGCGGGCGCCCAGACCCTGGGCAAGATCGCGGCCGAACTGGCCTATGGCGAAGGCTTGCAGGCGCACGCCCGCAGCGCCGAATTGAGGTTGAAAGCCCAATGACCGACCAGTGGCTCAACCAGGTCTTCTGCGAGGATGCTCTGTCCGGGCTGGCGCGCATCCCCGACGGTTCCATCGACCTGATTCTGACCGACCCGCCGTACAACCTGGGCAAGGATTACGGCAATGCCTCCGACCAGCAGACGGTCGACGACTACCTGCGCTGGACCGAGCAGTGGATCGACGCCGCGCTGCCCAAGCTCAAGCCCAACGGCAGCCTGTACATCTTTTTGACGTGGCGCTTCTCGCCCGAGATCTTCGTGCTGCTGAAAAAGCGCATGACGATGATGAACGAGATTATCTGGGACCGCCGCGTGCCGTCGATGGGCGGCAGCGTGCGCAGCTTTTCGTCGGTGCACGACACCATCGGCTTTTTCGTGCGCCGCAAGGACTATTATTTCGACCTCGACGCCGTGCGCATCGCGTACGACGCCGAAACGAAAAAGGCGCGTTCGCGCTCGATCTTCATCGGCGCCAAGTGGCTCGAAGTGGGCTACAACCCCAAGGATTTGTGGAGTGTGTCGCGCCTGCACCGCGAGCATCCCGAGCGCGCCGACCACCCGACCCAGAAGCCGCTGGAAATCATCGAGCGCATGGTCAAGGCTTCGTGCCCGCCCGACGGCGTGGTGCTCGACCTGTTCATGGGCAGCGGCACGACCGCAATCGCCGCCAAGCGCTGCGGGCGCAGCTTCGTCGGCTTCGAACTCAATCCCGATTACTGCGCCATCATCGATGAACGCCTGGCGGCGCTGGACTTGCCGCCGGTGGTGAAAAAAAAGCCGGCGCCGAGGAAACCCGCCGCCAAGGCCGCACCCAAAGCACCACCCAAAGCCACACCCAAAAAAATCGCCGCCGCCAAACCCAAGCCGGCCGCCAAACGACTTTCAACCGCAGTCTAGACAGGAGCCCCATCCAGATGTCCGCCATCGACACCCTCGTAGCCAATACCATCCGCCCGGACGTGGCAGCCATGCATGGCTACCACGTGGCCGACGCGAGTGGCTTCATCAAGCTCGATGCGATGGAAAACCCGTACCACCTGCCCGAGCACCTGTTGCAGGAACTGGGCGCGCGCCTGGCTGCCGCCACCCTGAACCGCTACCCGGTGGCTTCCTACGCCACGACCAGGCAAAAGGTGCGCGACACGCTGGGCGTACCGGCCGGCTACGACGTCATGCTCGGTAACGGTTCCGATGAACTGATCGCTATCCTGTGCATGGCCTGCGCGCAGCAGGAGCGCCGCGCGGTGGTGCTGTCGCCTACGCCGTCGTTCGTGATGTACGCACGCTCGGCGCAGTACGCGGGTATGGACTACGTGGGCGTGCCGGTGAAAGCCGACCTCACGCTCGACCTGCCGGCCATGCTGGCGGCCATCGAACAGCACAAGCCGGCGCTGGTGTTCCTGTCGTACCCGAACAACCCCACCGGCAACCTGTTTGCCGAGAGCGACATCGTCGCCATCATCAAGGCGCTCGACGGTTTTGGCCTGGCCGTGGTCGATGAGGCGTACGAGCCGTTTGCCCAGCAGACCTTCATGGACCGCCTGCCGCAGTTCGACAACCTGGTCGTGATGCGCACCGTATCGAAGCTGGGACTGGCCGGCATTCGGCTCGGCTACATGTCGGCGGCCCCCAAGCTGCTCGCGCAGTTCGACAAAGTGCGGCCTCCTTACAACATCAACGTATTGACGCAGACGGCGGCCGAATTCGCGCTCGACCACGTGGAGGTGCTGAACCAGCAAGCGACCGCGTTGCGCGCCGCACGCGCCGATCTGATGGCTGCATTGGCAAAATTTCCCGGCGTGGAGGTTTTCCCGTCGGCGGCGAATTTTATCTTGATCCGGGTGCCCAATGCCGACGATGCCAACGTGAAACTACTGTCTCACAAGGTATTAATTAAAAATGTGAGTAAAATGCATACTGTGCTGACCAATTGTTTGCGCATCACGGTCAGTACCCCGGCAGAAAACGCCACCTTCCTCGATGCCTTCGCCGCATCGCTGGCAGCCTGAGTAACCTCGCGAGCCCCCTCATGAACCGCACCGCAGAAATCACCCGCAATACCAACGAGACGCAAGTCCGCGTCTCCATCAACCTCGACGGCACCGGCCAGCAAAAGCTCAATACCGGCGTGCCCTTCCTCGACCACATGCTCGACCAGATCGCCCGCCATGGCCTGTTCGACCTGGAAGTGGAAGCGACCGGCGACATCCACATCGACAACCACCACACGGTGGAAGACGTGGGCATCACGCTGGGCATGGCCGTGGCCAAGGCCATTGGCGACCGCAAGGGCATCGTCCGCTACGGCCACTCGTACGTGCCGCTCGACGAAGCGCTGTCGCGCGTGGTACTGGACTTCTCGGGCCGGCCAGGCATCGAGTACCACATCCCGTTTACGCGCGCCATGATCGGCACCTTCGACGTCGACCTGACGCTGGAATTTTTCCGCGGCTTTGTCAACCATGCGCTGGTCACCCTGCACATCGACAACCTGCGCGGCACCAACGCCCACCACCAGTGCGAGACCGTGTTCAAGGCTTTCGGCCGCGCGCTGCGCATGGCGTCCGAACTCGATCCACGCGCCGCCGGCACCATCCCGTCGACCAAGGGCACTCTGTAAGAACTATCATGAAAAAAATCGTAGTAGTTGATTACGGCATGGGTAATCTGCGTTCGGTCGCGCAGGCGCTGCGCGCGGTTGCCCCGGACGCCAACGTGCTGATCTCGGGCGCAGTGGCCGATATCCAGAGCGCGGACCGCATCGTGCTGCCCGGCCAGGGCGCCATGCCCGACTGCATGCGCAGCCTGCGCGAGTCCGGTGTGCAGGACGCGTTGCTGGAAGCGGCGCGCAGCAAGCCTTTGATGGGCGTGTGCATCGGCGAGCAGATGCTGTTCGACGGCAGTGAAGAAGGCGACGCCGCCGGCCTGGGCCTGTTGCCCGGCAAGGTCGTGCGCTTCCAGCTCGACGGCCAGTTGCAGCAGGACGGCTCGCGCTTCAAGGTGCCGCAAATGGGCTGGAACCAAGTGCAGCAAAACGCGTCTCATGCTATGTGGGATGGCATTGCGGACAATAGCTATTTTTACTTTGTCCACAGCTACTACGCCCAGCCCGAGCAAAGCGAGCATACCGTGGGCCTGACCACGTATGGCGCGCCGTTCAGCTGCGCGGTCGCCCGTGATAATATTTTTGCCACGCAGTTCCACCCGGAGAAGAGCGCCGCGGCCGGTCTGCAGCTGTACCGTAATTTCGTCCGCTGGAACCCTTAACCCCAACTTCCCTAGACCCCAGACCTATCATGCTGCTCATTCCTGCCATCGACCTCAAAGACGGTCACTGCGTTCGCCTCAAGCAAGGCGATATGGAACTTGCCACCGTTTTCTCGGACAACCCGGCCGACATGGCCCTGCACTGGCTCAAGCAAGGCGCGCGCCGCCTGCACCTGGTGGACCTGAACGGCGCCTTTGCCGGCAAGCCGAAGAATGAAGGCGCGGTCAAGGCCATCCTGAAAGTGGTGCAGGAATTCGCCGAAGAAAACGATATCGACGAAATCCCGGTGCAACTGGGCGGCGGCATCCGCGACCTCGACACCATCGAGCGCTACCTCGACGCCGGCATCACCTACGTCATCATCGGCACCGCTGCGGTCAAAGAGCCGGGCTTCCTGCACGACGCCTGCGGCGCCTTCCCCGGCCACATCATCGTCGGCCTCGACGCCAAGGATGGCAAGGTCGCGACCGACGGCTGGAGCAAGATGAGCGGCCACGAAGTGATCGACCTGGCCAAGAAATTCGAAGCCTATGGCGTCGAATCGATCATCTACACCGACATCGGCCGCGACGGCATGATGGGTGGCGTCAATATCGAAGCCACCGTCAAGCTGGCGCAAGCGGTCAAGATCCCGGTCATCGCTTCGGGCGGCCTGCACAATATCGGCGACGTCGAAGCCCTGTGCGCGGTGCAGGACGAAGGCATCGAAGGCGTGATCTGCGGCCGTTCGATTTACGAAGGCACGATCGACCTGGCCTCGGCGCAACTGCGTGCCGACGAACTCAGCGGCGACCTGCCGGATTACCCGGAAGACTGATTACATGCTTGCCAAACGCATCATTCCCTGCCTGGACGTGACCGATGGCCGCGTGGTCAAGGGCGTCAACTTCACCGAGCTGCGCGACGCCGGCGACCCGGTGGAAATCGCCCGTCGCTACGACGAGCAGGGCGCCGACGAACTGACCTTCCTCGACATCACCGCTACCAGCGACAACCGCGGCCTGATTTTGCACATCATCGAGGCCGTGGCCTCGCAGGTATTCATTCCGCTCACCGTCGGTGGCGGCGTGCGCGAGGTGGCCGATGTACGGCGCCTACTCAACGCCGGCGCGGACAAGGTCAGCATGAACTCGTCGGCCGTGTCGAATCCGCAGCTGGTGTTCGACGCCTCGCAAAAACACGGCTCGCAGTGCATCGTGGTGGCCATCGACGCCAAGCAGGTCGCGCCCGGCAAGTGGGAAGTATTTACCCATGGCGGGCGCAAGGCCACCGGCATCGACGCCATCGAGTGGGCGGTCAAGATGGAAAAACTGGGCGCCGGCGAAATCCTGCTCACCAGCATGGACCGTGACGGCACCAAGTCCGGCTTCGACCTGGGTTTGACGCGCGGCGTGTCCGACGCCATCGGCATTCCCGTGATCGCCTCGGGTGGCGTGGGCGGCCTGCAAGACCTGGCCGACGGCGTCAAGCTGGGCAAGGCCGACGCGGTGCTGGCAGCGAGCATTTTCCACTACGGCCAGCACACGGTGCAGGAAGCCAAGCGCTTCATGGCAGAGCAGGGCATTCCGATGCGCCTCGATTAAGCAAATAGCGGAAACCACATGTCCACCCCCCCGAACAGCCTTGCCAAGGCCAAATGGCTGAAAAAAATCCACTGGGACGAAAACGGCCTGGTGCCCGTGATCGCCCAGGAGGCTGGCAGCAACGACGTCCTGATGTTCGCCTGGATGAACCGCGATGCGCTGGCCAAAACGGTCGAGCTCGGTGAAGCCGTGTACTGGAGCCGCTCGCGCAAGAAGTTGTGGCACAAGGGCGAAGAGTCCGGCCATACGCAAAAGGTGCTGGAAATTCGCCTCGACTGCGACGAAGACGTGGTGCTGCTCAAGATCGAGCAGGCCGGCGGCATCGCCTGCCATACCGGCCGCCATTCGTGCTTCTACCAGAAGTTTGAAGGCGACGCCGAGGGCGGCGACTGGCACAACGCCGAGCCGGTATTAAAAGATCCGGGCGACATCTATACCAAACCGAAAACGAGTTAAGTTTATGAGCACTATCCTGGACCGCCTGGCCGAGCTGATGGAATCGCGCAAGCTGGCCAACGGCGGCGACCCCGCCACGTCGTACGTCTCCAAGCTGTACGCCAAGGGCGACGACGCCATCCTGAAAAAAATCGGCGAAGAAGCCACCGAGACCGTGATGGCAGCCAAGGACGCGCGCGTCTCTGGCGAAGCTGACAAGGTGTTGTACGAGGTGGCCGACCTGTGGTTCCATACGCTGGTGTTGCTGGCGCAATTCGACCTGAAGCCGCAGCAAGTGCTGGACGAACTGGCGCGCCGTGAAGGTGTTTCGGGTATCGAAGAGAAAAACTCGCGCAAGGATTGAGGAGCCCCCGTGGAAAACTGCCTGTTTTGCAAGATCGCTGAAAAGAAAATCCCTTCCACCGCCGTCTACGAAGACGACGACCTGTACGCATTCAAGGACATCAACCCGCACGCACCGGTGCACTTGCTGGTGATCCCGAAAAAGCATTTTTCCACCTTGTCCGACTGCACCGTGGACGATGCGCCACTGCTGGGCAAAATGCTGGCGCTGGCCCCCCGTCTTGCAGGGGAATTCGGTTGCGCGGTCAGTTATGATGAGCAAGGTCAGCCGGTGGCCGGCTTCAAGACCGTCATCAACAGTGGGCCTGACGGTGGACAAGAGGTGTACCATCTGCATATGCACGTGATCGGCGGCGCCCACCCATGGCGTGGCGAACGCTAACACCTGTCAGCTTGATAACTGGTCACAAGGCTTGCTGCATGACATACACATGACACGCGAAGCTTGACGTATACTGTCGCTGCATTTTGGATCAACAGGTTAACCGGCGCACTGCGCCGCCAAGGGGAATAAGATGGGTTCGATGAGCTGGATACACTGGGCGATTGTTCTGGTGGTGGTGATTTTGATCTTCGGCACTAAAAAGCTGGGCAATATGGGTGGTGACATCGGCAAGGCCGTCAAAGGCTTCAAGGATGGCGTCAAGGGTAGCGACGAGGACAAGCCGGTCGCCCCGCCTGCACCGCCGGCCACCCCGAGCACCATCGACGTCGACGTCAAAGAGAAAAACAAGCTGTAAGCCGCAGCGGCCCCCCAGCGGGGCCGCGCGAGCTGACGCTTCTGTCCTATGATCGATCTCGGTCTTACCAAAATGGCGGTGATCGGCGTGATTGCGCTGATCGTCATCGGCCCTGAAAAGCTGCCCAAGGTGGCACGCATGGCCGGCAACCTGTATGGTCGCGCCCAGCGTTACCTCAACAACGTCAAGTCCGAAGTCACGCGCGAAATCGAGCTCGAAGAGCTGCGCAACCTGCAAAAGGAAGTGCAGGACGCCGCGCACAGCATCAAGAGCGACGTTGAAAACTCCATCGCGGAAAACCTCAGCGAGGTGCAAAACGCCTGGCACGACACGCCCGCCATGGAAGACATTTCCTCGGCCTCTACCTCGTTTTCCACCGTGAGCAGCGATGACCTGGCGCGCAAGGCGCGTGAGTTCCGCCGCAAGAAGCTGGTGCGCAACTCGGCCGTGCCGGGCTGGTACAAGCAACGCCACGGCGGCAAGCTGCACGTCACGTCCGGCGCCGCGCGCGTTGCCCGGTTCCGCCCACGCGGCAACATCCAGAACTCGTTTTACTGATGACTACCCCAAACACAGGCGAAGAGACCTTCATCTCCCATCTGGTCGAACTGCGCAACCGGCTGGTCAAGGCTGCCATCGGCGTGGTGGTAGTAGTTGCCGCACTGATGTTCTGGCCCGGCCCCGCGCAAATCTACGACTTCATCGCCCAGCCGATGATCAAATCGCTGCCGGTCGGTTCCAAGATGATCGCCACCGGCGTGACCTCGCCGTTCCTGGTGCCGATGAAGGTGACCATCGTGCTCGGTATCATCATCGCGCTGCCGTGGGTGTTGTACCAGATGTGGGCGTTCGTCGCGCCGGGCCTGTACATGCACGAAAAGCGCCTGGTGGCGCCGCTGGTCATTTCGTCGTCGCTGCTGTTCATGGCCGGCGTGGCGTTCTGCTATTTCTTCGTGTTCGGCCGCGTGTTCCACTTCATTGCCCAGTTTTCGCCCACGTCGATCGCGGTCACGCCCGATATCGAGAACTACCTCGACTTCGTGATGTCGATGTGCCTGGCCTTCGGCGCCACCTTCGAGGTGCCGGTAGTGGTGGTGATCCTGGTGCGCACCGGGCTGGTGTCGGTGGCCAAGCTCAAGGAAATCCGTCCGTACGCCATCGTGGGCGCTTTCGTCATCGCTGCCGTGGTCACGCCGCCGGACGCGATGTCGATGTTCTCGCTGGCTATTCCGATGTGGCTGCTGTTTGAACTGGGGCTGCTGGTCGCGCCGATGTTCGTCAAGATGTCGACTGCCCCCGAAGAAAAGCAATCGTAATATCGCCGGATAAAATAAAGCCCCGCAGTGTCGCCACTGCGGGGCTTTTGCGTGGGTGTTTTGGCCATGAGTCAGTTTGGGATAACGTAAGGGGCCAAGATTTTCGTGTTATTCAAATGGCTGCTTTCCCCAAAGCGGACCCTCACCCATTGACTACAAGTCGATTTAACTTACCGATCAAGACGCTGCAGTCGGCACCACGACACTGCCCAGCTGCCTTCCTCGTGATATTGCAAAGTCGATTGATAAAGGCCTGGTTCGAGCCACAGCAATGCTCCGCTACCGTCTATAGACAAATCAAGCAGCGTCCCCGGAAGTGCACACGTTGTTTCCATGGAGCTTCTCGACCTGGACCAATCACGTGCACTATTAGGTGCCCACGCCACGACGACGGACCCTTCAGTAATCTGATATTGCTGGCTCGGCTGCATGTGATTGTATGGCGCGCTACGTGCGTGCGTGTAGGCGACTTGCACATCAGTCTCATCGTCGGCGTACTCGACTTGGGATAGCAACAGACAGCGCCGTGTCTCGTCGATATCAATGCGCACCATACCGGGACAAGCACTCCAAAGATAGCCAGATGCGCCTTGACTATAAATGTGAACGCCGTCAGCGCCCAGATCGCGGATAGCTCGGTCATATTCGCTATCCGGCGACAGCGAAGCGTTCAGGGCTCTCCCATCTGGACGAACAGCACGCCAACCGCTATTGCTACGGTCCACCGTTGTGCCCGGCCAGCGTTCAGTCAAAAAGGCCATCAGCGTTTCACGTGTCTGGACCGGGTTGGCGCAAGAGATGTACTGGTGCCCAGATGGTCCATTGGGCTGCCACTGTTGTGGCAACTCAGCGGTGAATGGGGACCAGTAGTGCACTTCTGTTGCGTCCGACGGGTCGAACCGTTCGCTGCCACGCCACTGCAAGAAATCATCGAGGTTTGCAACGATGACAGGGCCCCCTTCGCAGCTGATTCCGTCGAACCACGCAGGTCTATTTGTATTCATCTTAGGTCTGCCATGCTCGGTCACGATATCCAGGTTGAAAGAGATTGCGGGCAGGGTCCGCTTTTTGTCGAAAGGTGCACATCGAACACATCACAGTGCCGCTGGAATCACGATTCTCACGTTAGCATTCTCGCCTAATTCTTGGGCTATGCGTTGCAGCCCCTTGAACAGTCGAGGATTTTTTCTTGCAAATCCGCTTGAATTTACCAAGTCAATTTGGCATTCGCCAGGCCAACCGGGCCCACCTGCCGAAACCGCGTCCCAAAACGCATCTAAGTTCCGTCCAAAATATCCCTCATCTTCAGGGCGAACGACTTCACAGTAGAGGTCCCAGAAGTCCCCGTCCGCTTGGACAGATTCGCAATCCAAAGTAAATCTTTTCAACTCCCCCCCCATAATTCGAATGTCCGGTAGTGGCCGAACTCAGCCGCGCCTTACACGACGCATCCATTCGTCCGCCACGTCGCCCATGTTCTTCGCAATGCCGTTGCGCACCCACGCCATCAGTTCGCGGTCAAACTTGAAATCTGGCCCACATTGCTGGGAAAGAAAACGCCGAACGTTTTGCGTATTTTTGTAATCAGAATCGATTTCCGTTGTACGCGAAATTTCTCCACCATGCCAATCGAACTTCATCTCCAATCCTTCCTAATATTGAGGACGTGTGGCTGCTCTTGGCCGATAGGTGTCCGCGACTCATCTGGGAAACCATCCGCCCGGAGCGCTTGAGGAAGCGAAGTCTCGGGCCGCCCTTAACGTACGAACCAACTCTGAACGCGTCCTTGGAGTCTTCAAATTACTTGGTAGTCTGCTCAGCCAGTGCCCATTTGGTCCAGCATCACTGGTTCTTTGCACAGACAGCTGACGGGTAGTCGGCAGTAACTTTCGAGCCAATATATCAATGTAATGCTCTAACTGAGCTGCAGAGCTGAAGACAAGTGTAGCCGACTGGAATTCAACCTGTAGCAGTGCGTAACCTTTATGAAGAACCTCAGTGGGTGCCGGTGGTTCAAACGTTCCGGGCTTGCCAACTACCGGCACATGGGCCCAGAAAGCACCAGGGGCGATGAGCCAATTATCAACATAAGAAAATTGGAAATCCGTAGTCATCATCAATTGCTCATGTGATAGGTCGATGTGCTTCTGGCCGTTCTTGGCCGGTCGGGCTAGCATAGCATGTTGCCATTGCGAAAAAATCATGGCCTGACCCGACACGCCGTTGTCGCCCGAAGCAGCAGTTGGTTAAGAGTGGAGGCATTGGCCAGCAACAGTCGGCGTGTATCGGTGTCGTTTTCTTATTCCTTCAACCGGTAAACGATAGGAATTATCTCGCCAAAGTAAAAGTGCTGGCTGGATTGCTGCTGTACCACAGCACCGGCTGGATAGGAAATGTGCAACGTCGGCCCCGACATCCACTCCATTTCCACGTCATCGAAAGCACAATAAGCGACGAACACGCTGCCCCCGCCGCGCGACTCGCGGACCTCCCGCTCTAGATAGACTTGCATAAATGCCGCGCCGGGCATACTGAATGCCACTGCCTTGCCGCGTCCATCTGGGGATGCGACTTCATGGCTGGGTACTGGCTCAGCCTTTTTAATCTTTCTCGGGCGACGGGCTTTAGGCTGCGGCCCGAGTAACTTTGTCCGCAGTTCTGCCAAGATTCCGCGCCGTTTTTCAAGAAGCTTGCCTGACCACCTACCCAGGTCAGAGTCGCGGTCGATTACCGCCAACGCGTGGTGTAAAACTTCCGACTGCAAGCATCCATACTCACATTGTGTGGCCGCAAGTGCCACCCAGAACACCGGGCCGTCGTCGGTATCGTCAATGGACGAGGACCACGCACACAAGAGCGCCTTCGACGCCTCCTCCGCAGAATGTCCCTCCCGGAGTCGATTGAGAAAGTCTTCTCGCACGTCACTCGCCGTATCGTCGTGAAATAAACCAGCGCCGTAGGTTCCCATACGTTCCCTTGAGTACTTTGATGATTATTCGCGACGCCATCTTGCTGCTCCGCGCATCACTTTACCGACCGCATCTGGCCAAATCCGGCCATTTGAGCCGTTTTTATTGTTCGCCGACACTTACTTATTGATCATCAATTCCCGGATCACCCGCACCGGCGCGCTGCCGTAGCTGAGGAACTGTTCGTGGAACTGTTTCAGATTGAAGTTGCCGCCCAGCGCCTGCTTGCGCTCTTCGCGCAGCGCCATGATCTCGCTGTAGCCGCTGAAATAGCTGGTCAGCTGCACCGACGACACCTGCACCCGGTGCCACTTCTCGGTGGCCTCGGTGCGGGTCTGGAAGGCCTGGCGCGTGAGCAGGTCGATTGCCTGTTCCTCGGTCATGCCCAGCACGTGCACGCTGTAGTCGAGGATGGTGTTGGTCACGCTGCGCAGGTTCCACTTCGAGTACATCAGCCACATCTCCGGCGCGTTGTCGCCATAGCCTGATTCGAGCATCATGCGCTCGCCGTACACGGCCCACCCTTCCACCATGGCGCCGTTGCCGAAGATCGACTTGACGATCGACGGCGACTTGTTGGCGTAGATGAGCTGCGCGTAATGGCCGGGAATCGCTTCGTGGATGTTAAGGATCTGCAGGATCCAGTGGTTATATTCGCGCAGGCTGCTCTCGGCCGCCTCGGGCGTGGCGCCGTCGAGCGGGGTGACGTTGTAGTAGGTGCGGTCCTGCGGCCGGTACGGACCCGGCGCGTCGATGCTGGCGCCTGCCACGCCGGCCTGGTAGGCCGGGGTGGCGCGTACTTCGAGCTGCTTGTTCGGGTCGAGCGTGAGCAGATCGTGCTTGATCACCCAGGCCTGCAACTCGGGAATCTGGCGCTTGATTTCGGTGACGAAATTCTCGCGCGCGACGTGGCGCTCGGACAGTCTGTCGATCATCATGCCGATCTTGGCATAGCGGTCGGCCGGCTTTGCCACGCCGGGTAAATACTTGTCCCACATCTCGTCGGACAGGCGGTCCATATTGGCCAGCAGGTCTTCCCGCGCGGCCAGCGCTTTTTGATAGGTTTGCTCGGCGGTGCTGCCCGACTGGATATCGTAGGCGAATTTTTTCTCGTACAGCTCCTTGCCGATGCGGAAGCTGCGCCGGCCCTTGGTATCCATCAGCTTTTCGCGCTCGGTCAGGTAGGTGACGTAGTTGTTCACCGCCGCCAGCGCCGCATCCACGCGCAGCGTGAATTGCTGCTTCTCGGCCGCGTTCAGGATCGACGCCTGCGCCGCCTTGTTCACTTCCACCAGCACGGCCATCACGCCGGGCGCCTGCTTGATCGCCAGGCGCGTGTGCTCGCGCGTGGGGTTGACGATGTTGGCGCGCGCCGCGTCGTAGTAGGCGGGAATGCTGGTGATGCGCTTGAGCAGGGTGCGCAGGCGCTGCGGCCGGGCCGCGTATTCGGTGTTGAGGATCAGGTCGAGCGGGCCGGCCACGTTGTAGCTGGCCGGGTTCCACTCGTATTCGCGCAGCGAGGTCAGGCGCCAGCGGTCGCCTTCGAGCTTGTTTTGCAGCAGTTGCAGGTCGGTGCGCTGCTTGGCGGACAATTGCTTGACGTTGACCTTGCCGAAGCGCTCGAGCCATTCGTCGATAAAGGCCAGTTCGCTGGCAATGCCGGCCTGGTCAGGCACGAACAGGGTGGCGGCGGTATCGTACTTGCCGGCGTAGATCGCGCTTTCCGAATCGATGCGCCACTGGGCGTTAAGGAACTGGTTGCTCAGCGAGTCGAACTGGCGGTCCGGCCAGCGCTCGGCCAGCACCGCTGCGGGGGCGGCCTTGGCAGCCGTTTTGGCGGTGTTCTTGGCGGTGCTTTTCTTGGTGTTTTTTGTAGTTTTTGCGGACTTTTTCTGGGTCGCGGCACTGGCCGGTGCAAAGGCGAGTGCCGCCATTACCATCGCCAGCGCGAGTTTTGTCTTGATCATCGTATGCAGCCTTGTGTGAAAGTGACAAGGCCCGCACGCGAGCCGAGTCGAAGCGTGGGAGATTATCATTAATCCGCCCGCTTGAGAGCGTTCGTTACAAGACGACATATTCCGCGACCTGCCCCGCAGGAGCAACTGCATGGGCTGGCCGCTGGTGATGATGATGGCCCCTCAGGTGCGCGCACCGCCGTCGCTGAGCGGCTCGGGGGAGGAAATGTCGCGCAGCGTAGCGGCGGTCTCCTCCGGGTCGGTGTCGGCGCCGATGTCGGCCAGGTCGGCCAGCGCGACGATGCCGATCAGGGAATGGTCGTCACGACTGACCACCGGCACCCGGCGGATCTGGATGTCGCGCATGTCCTGCATCACGTCTTCCACGTCCTGGTCCTCGAAACAGTGGCAGATATCTTCGGTCATCACTTCGCTGACGGCGGTTTCTTCCGGCCCCAGGCCGGCGGCCGTGGCGCGCACGGTGATGTCGCGGTCGGTGACCATGCCGACCAGGCGCCTGCCCTCGGTGACGGGCAGGGCGCCCACGTCGAGGTCGTCCATCAGTTCGGCCGCTTCGCGGATGGTGCTGTCGGGCGCCACGCTGGTCACATCGCGGCTCATGACTTCTGCAATCGTGCTCATATCGATCTCCTGGTGAGCGGCGCCGGCGGCGCCGTTCCCGGTTTGACGATACCCGCTGCCGGAAGTTCTCGGCTTTAGTGCACTATCGTTGCAGACCCTCGTGCAGCATGCTCAGCATTTCGCCGGCCGACATGCGGCCCGAGACATCGCTGCCTTCGAGCAGGCTGTCGGCCAGGTCGCGCTTGTGCTGGTGCAGATCGACGATGCCTTCCTCGATGGTGTGGCGCGCCACCAGCCGGTAAATCGTCACCGGCCGCAGCTGGCCCATGCGGTGGGCGCGGTCCGAGGCCTGGTCTTCCACTGCCGGGTTCCACCACGGGTCCATGTGGATCACGTAATCGGCGGCGGTGAGGTTGATGCCCACGCCACCGGCTTTCAGGCTGATGAGGAACACGTCGCCGATGCCGGCCTGGAACGCGTCCACCCGCTTCTTGCGCTCGTTCATCGGCGTGGAGCCGTCCAGGTACTGGTAGCCGATCTGGTTGGCGTCCAGGTGGGCGCGGATCAGCGCCAGGTGATCGACGAACTGGCTGAACACCAGCACCTTGTGACGATTCTCGAGCAAGCCTTGCAACAGGTGCGCGAAGGCGGCCAGCTTGCTGCTGGCGATGCCCAGTTCCGGTGACACCAAATTGGGATTGCAGCAGGCGCGGCGCAGCTTCATGATCTCGGCCAGGATCTGGATCGATTTTTTCTCGGCCGGCCCCTCGACCGCTGCCAGCGTTTCCAGCGCCGTGCGGCGCAGCGACTCGTACAGCGCCGTCTCTTCCGCCGACAGGTCCACTTCCAAGGTGATCTCCGTGCGCGGCGGCAGTTCGGTCAGTACCTGCGACTTGGTCCGGCGCAGCATGAACGGCTGGATCAGCCGGCGCAGGCGGTTGCGCGCGCCCACTTCGGCGCGGTGGTCCTGCGGCTTTTCGATCGGCGCGGCAAAGCGCAGGTTGAACTGCTCGATGCTGCCCAAGAGGCCCGGGTTGATGAAGCGGAACAGGTTCCACAACTCGCCCAGGTGGTTTTCCAGCGGTGTGCCGGTGCACGCCATGCGGAACTCGCCGTTCAGCGCCATCACCGCCTGCGAGCGCTTGGTGGCGCCGTTCTTGATCGCCTGCGCTTCGTCGAGCACGATGGTGCGCCACTTGACGCCCGCAAACAGCGCCGCCTCCAGTTGCAGCAGGCCATAGCTGGCCACGACCAGGTCGTACGGCTGCAAGGTGGCCAGCGTGTCGGCGCGGTCGCCGGCACCGAACATCTTGACGTTGAGCGTGGGCGCAAAGCGCGCCGCCTCGCTCACCCAGTTCAGGCACACGGACGTGGGCGCGATCACCAGGGTGGGGCCGTCCGGCGCGCGCGAGAGGATCAGCGCCAGCGCCTGCAGGGTTTTGCCGAGGCCCATGTCGTCGGCCAGGCAGGCGCCCACGCCCCAGTGGGCCAGGCGCGCCAGCCAGTTGAAGCCGTCGACCTGGTAGTCGCGCAGGTCGGCCTGCAAGGTGGTGGGCAGCACCGGCTCGAACGTGGTCTGCTCGGCCATGCGCGCCAGGTGCTCTTTCCACAGCTTGTCGGCCTTCACGCCGCCCACGTCATCGGCCAGTTCTTCCAGCGCGAACGACGCCAGCGGGTGTAGGCGCACGCCGTCTTCGGTCAGCTCGCCGTAGGCCGAGACTTCGCGCAGGCGCCGGTGCAGTTCGTCGGCCAGCGCCAGGAAGCGGTTTTCGCCCAGTTCCACGAAGCGGCTTTTGCTTTTCTGGACCAGTTCGAGCAGGGTGCGCAAGTCCATCACCTTGTCTTCGTCGATCTGCACCTGGCCGCTGGCGGCAAACCAGTCCTTGTTGCTCTTGATGGCCAGGCGCACCTGCTTGGTCTCCACCTTGGCCGTGACGCGGAATTTTTCGCCCTCGGGCCAGGCGATGACGATGGAGTCCGGCGGCAGTTCCTGCAATTCGGTCAGCAGTTGCAAACACAGGGCCGGTTGCCCCAGCAGCCATTCGCCGTGTTCCTGTTCGGCCGATTCCAGTATCGGGCACTTGGCGATCAGTGCACGTTCGGCGTCGCGTTCATCGACCAGCTGGCGCCGCGCCTGCATCGGTCTGCCGCCGGCGTCCGCAATCACGCTGTCGGCGCCGTCGCCGGGGGCGTAATAGGCGCCGTTGGGGAGAGGGCGCACCAGGATCTGCATCTTGAGGCCGTGCTGGTACGGCAGCAGGTGCACGTGCAGGCGCATGTCCGCTTCCACCTGCTCCATGTCGGGCGCGGCGCCGCCGATGTCCGACTGCACCGTCACCAGCGACGAAATCGAGCGGATCGCGTGCAGCACCTGTTCTTCGGCGTGGGCCGGCACGTTCAGGGCATCGCCGACGATGGCGCCGATGCGGCGGTGCTCGTCCTGGATCGTCACCACGCGCAGGCGCGTGGGCGTCTCCTTGGTGACGATCACGGTGGCGCTGTCGTCGGGAATCGGCGGATGCAGGCGGATTTCCAGGTTGCCCGCGCTCTTGCGGATCAGCAGTTCCGGTTCGCCGGCCAGCATTTCCACCCGCATGTCGGGTGCATCGGCCCAGTACAGCAGCGGGTGGCCCACCAGCGCGGCCACTGCGCGCTGCGGGTTGACTTCATACGCCATGCCGCTCGACGTATAGCCGCGATGCGAGACCGTGATCGACTCGGTGGCGCGCACGTCCTGCGGCGTGAGGAAGTCGAACGCCTCGGTCTCGAAGCGCAGCCGCTTGAGGCTGGCCGCGCGGCCCTTGCTCCAGATACCGCGGGCGTCGCGCTTTTGTTCGACCGGTGTCACTTCCGTCACGCCCCAGCGCGGCTGGTACTCGAGCAGCCACACCAGGCGCGAGGCCTTGCCGGCGCCAGCGACTGCTGCGCCCTCGGGCTGCTGCAGGTTGATCAACGCCGTGAGCTGGCGCTGCCAGCCTTCCTGCCGTTCGAACCAGGCGGACAGGTCGGGCAGCGCCAGGCGCGTACGCAGGGCTGCGCCACGCTCGGCCATCGCCACGTTGCCCTGGTGGCCGAGCAGGGTGGCTGCCTGCGCCGCAATGAAATGGAAGCCGGCGCGGTCGGACTGCTCGAACAGTTCCTGCAACTGCAGCTTGCGCTCACCGAGCTGCGGCGCCGACAGCCAGTAGAACAGCAGGCACTGGAACAATTGGGTTTGCAGGTCCGGGTCCCACGCCAGGCTGCCGATGGCGTCGGCGGTCATGGTGCCGGCACGGACCTGGCGCAGCATGTCGAGTTGCTGGAAGATCGCGCTGCCCCGGTTTTGTGGCATGCGTACCGCGATCTCGAGGTAGGTTTGCGCGCTTTTCTGGTGCTTGGGGTCGGCACTGCGCAGCAGCGCGGCCAGGTACAGGTAGCTGCCGAAACCGTCGAACAGCTGCTTGCGCTTGCCGGTCTCGCGGCGCACCGCTTTCAGGGCCGCGTCAAAACCGGCCAGTGCCGCGCTGCCCGCTCCCTGCAACAGCACCACGGTGCTGGCCAGGTACTGGCTGGTGGTGCCGCCGGTGCGTTCGAGGTGGCGCTTGGCGTCGTCGATGCGGCCGCCGAGGATGGCGTCGGCGGCCAGCGCCAGGTGCAGTTCGGGTGCAATATCGTCTTTTGCCGCCAGCCGGCGTTGCAGGTGCAGCGCGCAAAATTCGCGGATGTTCGGGGCGCTGTGCGGTTCGTACTGGGCGTTGTGCAGCATCATGGCCAGGATATCGTCCTGAATCAACGGGTGCACGCGCGCCAGCATGCCCGGCTCGAACGGACGGCCGAAGATTTCCACGATCGGATGCAGTTGCGCCGCTTCGTAGCTGTTCAGGCAAAACGCCAGGGTGGGAGCGATCTGCTGCGGCGTGTGACCGCGCAGGAGGCCCATGCGCAGCAGCGCCATGCCGGCGCGGTAGCTGCGCGGCTCGTAGCCGCCCCAGGTCTGGCGCAGCGGCACCAGTTCCACGTAGGCCGTGCACAGGTCGTCGAGTGCATGGGTGCCGATGGCCGCGCGAATGGCAGGCCAGCGCAGCTTGGGATTGCATACATGGCCGCGTCCCACCACCACGCTGACGAACGCCAGGCGGTCGAGCTTTTGCATGGCGTCGTCGAGGGTGAGCACGGTGTAGCGCTTGCCGTCGGCGTTTTCGATGCGGGCGTGCTTGAGCAGGTCGAGGATGGCGGTGCGTCCCACCGGCTCGCCGATCAGCGCCAGCAGCGCCAGGATCATTTTTTCATTGAATTCCAGTGCATCGAATTCACTCTGCAAGGTGGTGTCGGTGATTGACGTCATTGACTCTCAGTCGGGCAAATTATCGATGTGAACCGGCGCCGGCGCGGCTGCGTCGTGCAGGCCGAACATGCGCTGGTAAAAATACAGTTCCGCAGCCAGGGTGCGCACGATGTTCTCGCCCTTGCGGAAGCCATGGCCTTCGCCTTCGAGCGGCACGTACGCCACCGGCACGCCGCGCGCGCGCAGCGCGTCCACCATCATCTCGGACTGCTGCGGCGGCACCACCTTGTCGTCCAGCCCCTGGAAGAAGATCATCGGGCGCTTGAGTTTATCGGTGTGGTTGATCGGCGAGCGGGCCTGGTACAGCGCCTCGGCCTGCGGCTGCGGCGCGACCAGGTAGGCATTGTAGTGCGATTCGAACTTGTGCGAGTCCTGGTCCAGCCCTTTCAGGTCCGACACGCCGTAATAACTGGCGCCGACCTTGAACACGTCGTGGAACGTCAGCGCACACAGCGTGGTCAAGCCGCCGGCGCTGCCGCCCCGGATGATCAGGCGGTCGTTGTCGGCCAGGCCGCGCTCGACCAGCGCGCGGGCGCCGGCCACGCAGTCTCGCACGTCCACGATGCCCCACTGGCCGCGCAGCAGGTCGCGGTAGGCGCGGCCGAAGCCGGTGCTGCCGCCGTAGTTCACATCGAGCACGCCGAAGCCGCGGCTGGTCCAGAACTGCGTCGCCAGCTTCAGGGTATTGACGGCCATGCCGGTGGGGCCGCCGTGGCTGATCACGATCACCGGCGGCTTTTCACCGTCGGGCGCGGCAACGTCGGCGTTGCGCGGGGGGTAGAAGAAGGCGTAGGCGGTGCGGCCGTTGCTCGGGAATTCGAGGTTGATCGGCACCGACAGGTTGGCTTCGTCGGGCAGGTCGTCGATCGACTGCGCCAGGATTTCCACGCCTTCTTCGGTAAAGTCGATGCGCGCCAGCTCCAGCGCGATGGTCGGGCTGCCGGCCAGCATGGCCACGTAGCCGGGCGCCACCCGCAGTTCGCGGATTTCCTGGTACGGATTGGCGATCGGCTCGAGTTTGCCGCTGGCCGGCAGCAGGCGCGCCAGGCGGCTGACGCCCTTGTCGATATAGGTGCAGATGATTTCGCCGGCCGAGCGGAAGCCGTACATCGCGTTACCGAAGGTCCAGTGCGGACCGCCGAATTCGGCCTCCATCGGGCACAGCGCCTCGATTTTTTCGCCGACCGAGCGCTGGCGGTACAGGTTCCACCAGCCGCTGCGGTCCGACACGAAGTGCAGCAGGCCGTCCGGCGACCATTCGGGCTGGCAGATCGATTCCTCGGCGCCGCCGGCCACTTCTACCGGCGCGGACAGGGTGCCGTCCTGCTGGACGTCGGCGCGCCACAGCGTGGTGCCCTGCCACGGCATGCGCGGGTGGTCCCAGGCCAGCCATGCCAGCGTGCGGCCATCGGGCGAGAGGCGCGGCGACGAGTAGAAGTCGGCGCCTTCCACCAATACTGTTTCAACGCCGTCGAAGCCCACCGCGCAGAGGGTGTTGACCGGCTGCGCGTGTTCGTCGTCGCCATGCAGTTCGCGCACGCCGATCAGGCGCTCATAGGCGGCATCGAGCACGAAGTCGGCAAAGCGGTGCTTGCCGCCCTGCGACAGCGCCACTGGCGCGGCGTTGTCTTCATCGATGGCCAGGCGGTACAGGCGGTTATCGACAAAATGCGAAAAATACACGGTGCTGCCGGCGACCAAGTACGCGCCGCCGCCGTATTCGTGCACGCGGGTGCGCACGTTGAATGGTGCTGGCGTCAGTTCCTGCGTTTCGGCGCCGTGGTGGCGCAGCAGGGCGTTGCGGCCGCTTTCTGCCGCGCGGCCGGCCAGCCAGAAGATGTCGTTGCCATCCGCGCCGCCCACCTGCAGGCCGGACATGGGCGTGGCGCCGGCCGCTACGCGTTCGGCGGTAATCGTCGAGGTCCAGGTTCCGTAGGGGGCGATGGTGGGCGTGGCGGTCATGGCTTCTCCAAAAAGGGTGAACAAAGAGGCAAGCTTCCAGCGAAAGCGCACCCGGAGTGCGATAATAATCCTTTCGCCGCCATTTGATGACCTCCATGCCACAATTCGCCCCGCTCCAGAACGATACTTTCCTGCGCGCGCTGCTGCGCCAGCCGACGGACCACACCCCCGTGTGGCTGATGCGCCAGGCGGGGCGCTACCTGCCGGAATACCGCGCCACGCGCCAGAAGGCCGGCTCGTTCATGGGCCTGGCCACCAATCCCGACTACGCCACCGAAGTGACGTTGCAGCCCCTGGACCGTTTTCCGCTGGACGCGGCGATCCTGTTCTCGGACATTCTGACCGTGCCGGACGCGATGGGCCTGGGCCTGTACTTCGTGGAAGGCGAGGGCCCTAAGTTCGAGCGTCCGCTCAAGACCGAGGCCGAAGTGCTGGCGCTGCGCGCGCCCGAACTCGACTCGCTCGACTACGTGTTCAAGGCCGTCACGCAGATCCGCACCGAGTTGAATGGCCGGGTGCCGCTGATCGGCTTCTCCGGCAGCCCGTGGACGCTGGCGTGCTACATGGTCGAAGGCCAGGGCTCGCGGGAGTTCCACACCATTAAAAAGATGCTCTACAGCCGTCCGGACCTGATGCACCACATCCTGTCCACCAACGCCCGGGCGGTGGCGGCCTACCTGAACGCCCAGATCGACGCCGGCGCCCAGGCCGTGATGATTTTCGATTCTTGGGGCGGCGCATTGGCTGACGGCGCCTACCAGACCTTCTCGCTCGATTACATGCGCCAGGTAGTGTCCTTGCTCAAGCGCGAAAAAGACGGCGTCAAGATTCCGGCCATCGTCTTCACCAAGGGTGGCGGCCACTGGATCGAGCAGATCGCCGACATCGGCGCCGATGCCCTGGGCCTCGACTGGACCGCCAACCTCACCCGCGCGCGCGCTGCGGTGGGCCACAAGGTAGCGTTGCAGGGCAACCTCGACCCGGCCATCCTGTTCGCCAACCCGGAGCAGATTGTTGCCGAAGTGCACAAAGTACTTGACGCCTTTGGCAAGCCGCAGGACGGCCATGGCCACGTCTTCAACCTCGGCCACGGTATTTCACAATTCACCCCGCCGGAGAGCGTGTCGGTGATGGTGGAAGCTGTCCACAGCTATAGCCGGGCCCAGCGCGCCAGCTAACGGTTCTCTCCCGGGAAGGGCACGTTTCCTCTGGGGACGTGCCCTTTTTGCTTGGTGCATCCGAGCAAGCAAACCGACTTATGCACAATTTTTTTTACTGCAAAAATAACGGGCACCGCCATTTGCCTCTCTGGGGAGTCGATTGCAAGTCATTGATTTATAAACAGAAAATATGTGTCATGAAAGGCATGATTGACCATAAAGCTCAGGTTGCACACAATCGCTGACCACGTTATTTTGCCATTCTCCACAAAGTTATCCACATAAACTGTGGATAAAAAATAAAAGGCCTTAGTAAACCGCGACTTAGCGCATGGTTGGGGATAATCTCACTAGCCGGGCGTGTTTATGCTGCGCTTTCCGTGCTAATTACTTTACTTATGCACAGCGGCGCATAAATAGTGGTTTTAAAGTCCTCTCTATGACGGATTTTACAAGTGATTGATTTTAAAGGGAAATAAATTAGCGATCTCACCTGTTTTTGCACGCTTGCATGGGTGATGTCACCACTTTCTGTAGGTTAAGATTCCCTTGTCCACAAAGTTATCCACATAAAATCCGGCACCATGACTGCACTCTTTCCTCATTGCATTTTGCGCATCGCGCTCGATACGCCGCTCAACACAGTTTTCGACTATCGCTGGCATTGCGAACCCGAGGCGCGGCCGCTGGTCGGGCAATTGGCGCTGGTGCAATTCGGTTCCCGTGAGGTGACCGGGCTGATCGTGGAAGTGCTCGACGAGACCGATGTGCCGGAAGCCAAGCTCAAGGATGCGCTGGCGGTGCGCAGCCAGCTCTCGCCGTTGTCGCCGCAATGGCTGGCGCTGGCGGGCTTTGCCGCCGACTACTACCAGCGCCCGCTCGGCGAGGTGGCGCTGCCGGGCCTGCCCAAGAACCTGCGCGTGGGTACCACGGTAGCGCTCGACCGCGCGATCAGGAAGCTGGCCAAGAACGAGGCGCCGCACGACGCCACGCCCGCCAATCCGCCGCCGCTCAACGCCCAGCAGCAAGCCGCAGCCGACGCCATCGGCGGCGCCAGCGGTTTTACGCCCACGCTGCTGTACGGCGTGACCGGCAGCGGCAAGACCGAGGTGTATCTGCAGGCGTGCGACCAGGTGCTCACGCGCGAGCCGGATGCGCAAATCCTGATCCTGGTCCCCGAGATCAACCTCACGCCCCAGCTGGAGGGCAATATCCGTGCGCGGTTCCCGGGCGTGATGCTGGCCACGCTGCACAGCAGCCTGTCGGAGGGCGAACGCATGCTGCACTGGCTCGCTGCCCACCAGGGCCGCGCGCGCATCGTGCTCGGTACCCGGCTGGCGATCCTGGCCTCGCTGCCCAATTTAAAACTGATCGTCATCGACGAGGAGCACGACCCGTCGTACAAGCAGCAGGAAGGCTTGCGTTACTCGGCGCGCGACCTGGCCGTGTGGCGCGCTTGGCAGTTGCAGATCCCGATCGTGCTCGGCTCGGCCACGCCGTCGCTGGAAAGCTGGCACCACGCGCAGTCAGGCCGCTACCGCAAGCTCGAGTTGCGCGAGCGGGCCGTGAAGAACGCCGTGCTGCCCCAGGTAAAACTACTGGACATGGAGCGCGACAAGCCGAAAGACGGCCTGACGTCGCAGCTGATCGCCGCACTCAAGCTGCGCATGGAGCGCGGCGAACAGTCGCTGTTGTTCCTCAACCGCCGCGGCTATGCTCCGGTGATCTGCTGCGAGTCGTGCGGCTGGATCAGCGAGTGCACGCGCTGCACGTCGTTCATGGTGCTGCACCGGCCCGAGCACCGGCTGCGCTGCCACCATTGCAGCCTGGAGCTGCGCATCCCCCGTCATTGCCCCACCTGCGGCAACGTCGACCTGCAACCGCTGGGGCGCGGCACCCAGCGCGTGGAAGAGGGCTTGCAGGCGCTGTTCCCGGAGGCGCGGGTGCTGCGCATCGACGCCGACTCCACCCGCAAGAAGGGCAGCGCGCAGGAAGCGTTCGACACCGTGCACCGGGGCGAGGTCGATATCCTGATCGGCACGCAGATGGTGGCCAAGGGCCACGACTTCAAAAAACTGACATTGGTCGGCATCCTCAACCCGGACACCGCCTTGTTCTCGCAGGATTACCGCGCCAGCGAGCGGCTGTTCGCGCAGCTGATGCAGGTGGCGGGACGGGCCGGGCGCGCCGGCCGCACCGAGGGCGGCAGCGAGAGCGAGGTGCTGATCCAGACCCGCTATCCGCAGCACCCGTTGTATGGCGCGGTGGTCAACCACGACTACGACCATTTCGCCACCGCGCTGCTGGAAGAGCGCGAACAGGCGGCGCTGCCACCGTACCTGTTCCAGGCGCTGTTGCGCGCCGAAGCGCGCGAACTGGCCACCGCGCTGGAATTTCTGACCATCGCGCGCGACTGCCTGGCCCACCCCAACATCACCATCAACGACCCGATCCCGATGACGATGACGCGCGTGCACAACGTCGACCGCGCGCAGCTGCTGATCGAGTCGCCGTCACGCCCGCAGTTGCAGGCGTTCTTGAAGGAGTGGATGAAAATGCTGCGCGAGATGAAGACCAGCCGGGTGAAGTGGTCGCTGGAAGTCGATCCGCTCGATATTTAAGCTTGCAGCAGCACCCGCCGCGCCGTGGCCACTAACTGCTCGCTCAGAATGCGGGTAAAAGGCGTATCGAGCTTCCACGCATGCCAGTTGAGCATCACGTCCACGTGGCGGCCCGGCGCCAGGTCCACCAGTCGGTCCTCGGCCAGCGCGCGCGCCACTTGCGGCAGCGGCATCAGGCCGTAGGCCAGGCTGCCGTAAATGCATTCGAGGCTGGCGGCCGAGGGCGGCATGGTGTGGTGCGGGTACGGGCCCTTCAAATCGAGCACGTCGCGCAGGAAGCCTGCGGTCATGTCGGCATCGAAAGTCATGGCTGGCGCCAGTTGCGCTGCTTCGAGTCCGAAGCCGTCGCCGAACCAGTGGCCGGCAAACGCCGGCGTGGCCACGCATACGTAGCGCATCACGCCCAGCGGCGTGACGCTGGGGGCAGCGCCGCCGCCCACCGGCTGGTCGTCGGCGCCTGCCGCCGCAACGGCGCCAAATACGCTACCCTCCCGCACCAGATGCAGGGCCCTGGCACGATCGGCCTGTTCGATATTGAGCTGGCAACGGGGCGGCGACAGCAACGGCTGCAAACCGAGCGGCAACCAGGTGGCCAGGCTGGCCGCATCGACCGCCAATCCCACCTCTGGCATGCTAATCTTGTTGCCGAGATCGATATCGAGCGCCGCTTCCATCAGTTTGACGTTGCGGTGGTGCGACACCAGCCGCTGGCCGAGGCCGGTGGCCACGGCTGGCTGGCCGCGCACGACCAGCAGCCGGCCAGCCGCGTCTTCCAGCGCCTTGATGCGTTGCGACACGGCCGACTGGCTGATGCCCAGCGCCAAGGCGGCTTTTTCAAAGCTGCCTTGGCTGACGACGGCGTCCAGGACGGTCAGTGCACGATAATCGAGGTTGCCCATAAGCTGTACTTATAAAATTTTAAAACGATAAGCAATACTAATTGATTTTTCCATGAAGCAAACTTTCCGTGTTTCAAGCGGAACAGCCCCAAGGCAAACCACATAATGAAAACTATCAAGACAGAAGTTGCAGTCATCGGCGGCGGTACCGCCGGCATGACCGCCTACCGCGCCGCGTCCAGCGGCGGCAAGAAAACCGTGCTCATCGAAGGTAACCAGTTCGGCACCACGTGCGCCCGGGTGGGTTGCATGCCCAGCAAATTATTGATCTCGGCTGCCGACGCCGCTCATGCAGTGCGCGAGGCGGCGCCGTTTGGCGTGCAGGCGGGCGAATTGAAGATTGACGGCCGCGCCGTGATGGCGCGCGTACGCAACGAGCGCGACCGGTTTGTCGGTTTCGTCACCGAAGCGGTGGACGACTATCCGGCCGAGGACAAGCTGCATGGCTACGCCCGTTTCCTCAGCCCGACCAGGCTGCAGGTCGACGAGCACACCATCGTCGAGACCGAGCGGGTGGTCATCGCCACCGGCTCGAGCCCGATCGTGCCCGAGGAGTGGCGCGCCGGTTCGCGCGTGATCACCAGTGACGACGTGTTTTACTGGGACGACCTGCCGACGTCGATCGCCATTGCCGGCGCCGGCGTGATTGGCCTGGAACTGGGCCAGGCGCTGCACCGGCTGGGCGTGCGCGTGACGATTTTCGGGCGCGGCGGCAGCGTGGCGCAATTGGGCGACCCGGAAGTGCTGACCGTGGCGCGCAAGGTGCTCAAGGACGAGCTCGACCTGCGCTTCGATACCAAGGTCGTCAAGGTGGAGCAGCACAGCGAACAGGTCACCGTCACCAGCGAGCACAAGAACGGTGAAAGCCGTACCGAACACTTCGACTTCCTGCTGTCGGCCATCGGCCGCAAACCCAACCTCGACCAGCTGGGCCTGGAGCACACGGGCCTGGTGCGCGACCACCACGGCGTGCCGGTGTTTAACAAGTACACCATGCAGTGCGGCGACAGCGCGATTTTCATCGGCGGCGACGCCGACGACGAGCGCCCGCTGCTGCCTGAGGCGGCCGACCAGGGCCGCATCGCCGGCGACAACGCGGCGCGCTACCCGGACGTGCGTCCGGGCCTGCGCCGTACGCCGCTGGGCATCGCGTTTACCGACCCGCAGATCGCCACGGCCGGCGCCAGCTACAAAGAATTGTGCGAATCGCACCCTGGGCGCTTTGCCGTGGCGCAGGTGTCGTTCGAGAACCAGGGCCGCAGCCGGGTGATGTTGCAGAACAAGGGATTATTGCGCGTGTACGCGGAGTACCGCAGCGGCCGCTTCCTGGGCGCCGAGATGATCGGCCCCCGTGCCGAGCACATCGGCCACCTGCTGGCCTGGGCCGCACAGGCGGGCCTGAGCGTGTCAGCGATGCTGGACATGCCGTTTTACCATCCGGTGGTGGAAGAGGGTGTGCGCACGGCGCTGCGCCACCTGGCGCACGAGCTGGCCAATGAGCCCAAGCACGACGATCCGTGCGTGGACTGCACGCCGGCGCCGTGATCCAGAGGGCCTAACGGGCCTTCAGAGCATGGTGCAGCGCCGAAGACAGCACGACTGTACGGCAAGGCGCCACAACGCGGCTCTGGAGGTTCCGTTCGGCGCTCTTAATTGAGCGTGGCGCCGAGGCGGCCTTGGGTCGCCAGCTCGCGGATCATGCCGACGGTATCGATATCGGCCTCCTTGTACGCCGAGCGCTTGAACTCGTCGTACATGGCGTTGGCCGCATCGGTTTCGGCATCGTGGCCGTCGTCGTACTGGAAGCGCACGTACAGCGTGTCCGCCGTCGGCTGCTCGATGCTCATGGTGAGCGTGGACGCGGTGATCTCGTTTTGCGCCGGCACGTCGTACACCACGCGCTGCATTGGCTCCAGGCGCACGCGGTCTTCGATCACCAGCTGGCCGTAGCGCAGGCGGCGGCGGAAACTGTCGTCGGTACGCTCGTCGATGATGGCTTCGTCCAGTTGCGGCACGAACAGCTTGGGCGCTTCGGCGCGCAGCACCAGGCCGCTCCACAGCTGTTCGATCGTCAAGGCGTCGAGCAGCGGGTTGAGCGGGTCGTTGATTTCGATAAGGTGTTCAAATTTCATGGCTAAGCCTGTAGCAGTTGGCGCCAGTGCGCGTTCAGCCCCAGATGGTAACGCAATCGGCAATTTCAACCGCTCTGCCGATCGTCAGAGGCAGGCGCTGCTACAATAGGCGGCTCTTCCGTCCCCACCTGTTAGCGTTCATGTCCAAACCCTCATTCGGTCTCAACGTCCCGCAAAGTGCGGCCGTTGCCTATCTGGACGGCCCCTGCCTGGTGCTGGCCGGCGCCGGTTCGGGCAAGACCCGGGTGATCACCCAGAAAATCGCCCACCTGATCGAGGACCGCGGCTACGACCCGCGCACCATCGCCGCGCTGACTTTCACCAACAAGGCCGCGCTCGAGATGCAGGAGCGCATCGCCAAGCTGCTCAAGCAGCCCAAGCAGGCCAAGCAACTGACGGTCTCGACCTTCCACTCGCTGGGCGTGAAAATCCTGCGCCAGGAAGCCAACGGCGTGGGGTTGAAGGACCGCTTTTCCATCATGGATAGCGACGACTGCGGCTCGCTGGTGCAGGACCTGGCCATTACCACCGACAAGCAGATCGTGCGCCGCATCCAGACCGATATCTCGCTGTGGAAGAATGGCCTGATCGAGCCGATGGCGGCGCTGCAAAACGCCAGGGACGAGGACGAGGCGCAGTCGGCGCGCATTTATGCCAGTTACGTCGCCACGCTGTCGGCGTACCAGGCGGTCGATTTCGACGATCTGATCCGGCTGCCGGTGGAACTGTTCCGCAACAACGAACCGATCCGTGACAAGTGGCAGCGGCGCCTGCGCTACCTGTTGATGGACGAATACCAGGACACCAACACCTGCCAGTACGAGCTGGTCAAACTGCTGGTCACCGGCATCAACAAGAAGCCGATGTTTACCGCCGTGGGCGACGACGACCAGGCCATTTACGCCTGGCGCGGGGCGTCGGTGGAAAACCTGAAAACCCTGCAGACCGATTTCCCGGACCTGGAGGTGATCAAGCTCGAGCAGAATTACCGCTCCACCACGCGCATCCTGCAGGCAGCCAACTCGGTGATCGGCAACAACCCGAAGCTGTTCGAAAAATCGTTATGGTCCGAGCACGGCCTGGGTGAGCCGATCAACGTGCTGGGCATGGCCAATGACGACCAGGAAGCCGACCAGATCACCATGATGATTTCGGCCGACCATTTCCAGCGCAAGAACAAGTGGTCCGACTACGCGATTTTGTACCGCGGCAATCACCAGGCGCGCGTGATCGAGCAGGCGCTGCGCAAGGAGCGCATTCCGTACACGATCTCGGGCGGCCAGAGCTTTTTCGACAAGGCCGAAATCAAGGACATCATCAGCTACCTGCGCCTGCTGGCCAATACCGACGACGACCCGGCCTTCATCCGCGCCGTGACCACGCCGCGCCGGGGCGTGGGCCAGACCACGCTGGAAACGCTGGGCACGTTCTCGGGCCAGTGGCAGTGTTCGCTGTTCGAAGCCGTGTTCAAGGGCGGCATCGAGGGCCTGCTGGCCGATAAGCAATTGAAACCCTTGCGCGACTTCTGCAACTTCATCAACAATCTCGAAGCGCGCGCCAGCCGCCCGGGCCCGAGCGGCAGCGGCGACAACGCCGCGCAAGTGCTTGACGACATGCTCGAGGCAATCAACTACGAGTCCTTCCTGTACGACATGTTCGACGAGCGCGCCGCGCAGTCGAAGTGGCAGAACGTGATGGAATTCGTCAACTGGCTCAAGGAACGCGGCCGCGGTGGCAAGGACCGCGACGGCGAAGAAAAGAACGTGCTGGAACTGACGCAGATGGTCGCGCTGATGTCGATGCTCGAAGGGCAGGACGAAGACCCGGACGCAGTGCGCATGTCCACCCTGCACGCCTCCAAGGGCTTGGAATATCCGCACGTGTTTCTGGTCGGCGTGGAAGAGGGCATCCTGCCGCACAAGGGCGACCCGGACGCGCCGGCCGAAACCATTGCCGCGCGGGTGCAGGAAGAACGGCGCCTGATGTACGTGGGCATCACTCGCGCCCAGCGCACGCTGCAAATTACCTGGTGCAAAAAGCGCAAGCGCGCCGGCGAGCAGGTGCACTGCGACCCGTCGCGGTTCATCAAGGAAATGGCGCTCGACGAAGGCACGGCCGCGCCGCAGGAGTCGGAAGTGATCACGCCGAAGGAACGGCTGGCGCGCATGAAGGAACTGTTATCGACCCCAAAGCCGCCGCCAGCCGCGTAGCCGTTGCCTGTAGAATGCCCGCTTCCCAGACTGGAGTACCGCCGTGAGCAATACCGAAGACCGCTTCATCGACCTCGAGACCAAGATCGCCCACCAGGAGCACCTGGTGGAATCGCTGGGTGAGCGCATTTACGAGCAACAGCAGCAGCTCGACAAGCTCGAACAGCTATGCGCCGCCCTGATCCAGCACGTGCGCACCCAACCGCAAAACGGCGGCGGCCAACTGCCGCACGAACCGCCCCCGCACTACTAAAAAACTTCGGGGTCAGTGCCTAATGCCGTTAAGTCAAGCTCTGCGTACCCGTCATACCGCATCGGCGGACCGCTGCGAAGGCGGGTATCTAAGTTCTGTGAAATTCGTCGAATTGCCAACGATCCCCGCCTGCGCGGGGACGACGTTTCAGACTAACAAAATTAAGACTTTCCGCTTAACTTAGCGGCATTAGCAGCGGCATTAGGGTCAGGGCATTAGGGTCAGAGGGCATTAGGGTCAGTGCCGACATTTGGACACGACCTCTGCCTTTAATCCTCGAGCTCGTGTCCGAATGTCGGCACTGACCCCGAACTCAGGTTCGAGCTACGCCAGGACTGCGCGCAGCGCTTCGACCGCGATCGCGTGGTCGTCGGCCTGGCGCAGGCCGGAGACCGTGACCGTGCCGATCAGGCCCACGTTCTTGATCACGATCGGGAACGCGCCGCCGTGGGCGGCGTAGTCCTGCGGTGGCAGGTACTTGATTTCATCGAAGGCCACGCCACGGTGCTTGTGGTCGATGCCGACAAAGAATGAGGAGCGGCCGAACCGTTCCACCACGTTGTTTTTCCTGCGGATCCAGTCGGCCTGGTCGGCTGCCGCGCCCTGCATGGCGTGGTGGAACAGCACCTTGCCGTTGACCGTGATGTTGACGGTGACGACCTTGCCGCGCTGGCGCACGATCTCGATCACTTTCAGGCCCAGCGCCAGCGCGGTATCGCTGGTGAAAGCGGTAAATTGCAGTTCCTGTTCCTGGCGCGTCAGGGTTTCCAGCTGTTCCGCGAAATTTTCCATCGATGTTGCCCTCATGTCACAAAAGTTCAAGTTTCCAGCATAGGGCGAAACGTTGTAATTGTCCACGCGACGATCTTCAGGCCGCCTGGGTGCGGTATACTGCGGGCCGAATCCCGCACCCAGCCCCCTTCTCCGCCCGACTCGATGCAGTTAGACATCTCTTCATTGCTCGTCGCCATGACACTCAATTTGACAATCATGGCGATCGCATTGCCCTATTTTATGGGGCAGGTGAACCGGGCCGCCCGCTATGCCCAGGCCGGGATGGGCTTGCACACGGCCGGCTGGAACCTGTTGTTGATCGCTTGCGTAGTCACCCCGTTCAGCCTGCTCGACCGCACCCTGTCCACCTTGTCGATGGCCGCCATCGCCGGCGGCATGGTCTTTAACGCGGCCGCCTTCGATTTGTGGTGCGGCCGCGTGGCCCGGGTGCGCGCGTCGGTGGCCGTGGCGGCGCTGCTCACGGTAGGTTACTGCATCGGCTATAACAATTATCCGTTCCGGGTGGGCTGGGCCAATGGTCTGCTGGCGCTGCAGATCGCCATGGTAGTGGTGTCGCTGTGCCGGCGCCCGCAAGTGCGCGTGGGCCGCTGGCGCTGGCTGCTGGTGATTTCGCTGCTGGCGCAGATGATCGTGACCGGCTGGCGTGGCGTGCTGGGCGCGTTCTATACCGAGCAGTTTCCCCATTTTTTTGCGCCGCACATGGTCAACATGGTGTTTTCACTGGTGTCCAACATCACGGTGATGTTGTCGCTGGCGGCGGTGCTGCTGGCCCACCGCGACGAGACCGCCCGTGAGCTCGAGCGCCTGGCCACCGTCGATGGACTCACCGGCGCCCTCAACCGCCGCGCCTGGCTGGAGCAGGCCGGCATCGACCGCGCCATGAGCGTGCGCTACCGCCAGCCGATGGGCGTACTGATGCTCGACCTCGATTATTTCAAGCAGATCAACGACACCCGTGGCCATGCCGTGGGCGACCTGGCGCTGCAAAAATTTTCCAAGGCCATGCTCGCCGTCAGCCGCGCCGGCGACCTGTGTTGTCGCTATGGCGGCGAGGAATTCTGCGTGTTGCTCAACCGCGCCGATATCGCAGCAGTGCAGGCCTATGACCAGCGCCTGCGCGACTGGCTGCGCCTGCACGCGCCCAGCAAGCTCGGTTTCGAGTTATCGTACAGCGCTGGTATCGCCATGCGCCTGTCCGACGCCGACACCATCGAAGCCATGCTGCAACGCGCCGATGGCGCCATGTACCAGGCCAAGCAGCAGGGGCGTGGCATGACCCTGGCGCCGGATAGACAGCAATAACCTTGCCGATCGCTCATCGAGGCAAAAGCTCTGCCTTTACACAGAGGATCGCCCGCCACTTTCGGCGCTAGAATGCGGCATCGTGGCTTAAAGGTAAATACATGGGCAAGAATCGACTGGAAGCGTTCAGCGATGGCGTGATCGCCATCATCATCACCATCATGGTGCTCGAGCTGAAGGTGCCGCACGGGGCCAGCCTGGCGGCGTTGGTGGAACTGACGCCGGTGTTCCTCGGCTACGTGCTCAGTTTTGTGTACGTGGGAATTTATTGGAACAACCACCACCACATGCTCCACGCCTCGGCGCGTGTCAACGGCAATGTGTTGTGGGCCAATCTGCATTTGCTGTTCTGGCTGTCGCTGATTCCGTTTACCACTACCTGGGTGGGCGAGAACGTGATGGCGCCGTTGCCGGTGGCGCTGTATGGCGTGGTGCTGTCGTTTGCGGCGGTGGCCTACTACATCCTTGAAAAATGCCTGATTTCCTGCAATCCCAGCGACCATATCCTTGCCAACGCGGTTGGCAAGGAATACAAGGGCGCGGTATCGGTGGTGCTGTACCTGCTGGCCATTCCGCTGGCCTACGTGCATGTGTACGCGGCATACGCGTTGTACATCATCTGCGCCGGGGTCTGGTTTCTGCCGGACCGCCGCATCGAGGCGCAGATGCGCTCCTGAGTGCGGCGGCCGGCTCACCCGATCAGTGGCCTTCGGAGGCGTTGAACATGGTCTTGGCGTAGATCAGGCCCAGGCCGTACGCGCCGCCGTTGGCGATCGAGGTTTTGACGGTTTCGTCGTAGGTCTCGCCGCGAGCCCAGTCGCGTTGCAGTTCCAGCAGGTACTGCAGCGAGGTCATCGGACGGGCACCGAGCTGCACCATGCGTTCGACAGCGCGCTCGTGCGCTTCGTCGGAGACGTCGCCCGACGCATCGGTGATCACGTACACGTCGAAACCCTGGTCCAGCGCCGACAGTGCCGGGCCGACGATGCACACCGAGGTCCAAAGACCGGCCAGCACGATTTTCGATTTGCCGATGGCGTTGACGCGGTCGGCGATGCGCGGGTCTTCCCAGGTGTTCATGCTGGTGCGGTCGATCGCCACTTCATCCGGGAACACTGCCTTGATTTCGTTGAAGATCGGACCGGAGAACGATTTTTCCGCCACCGTGGTCAGGATCGTCGGCACCTTGAATTCCTTGGCAGCCTTGGCCACCAGCGCCACGTTGTTGCGCAACTGAACCATGTCGATCGACTTGGTGGCAAACGCCATCTGCGACTGGTGATCGATCATGATCAGGGCGTGGTTGGTTGGGTTCAGCAGCGTTTGACCTGGTTGGGCGATGGCGGTTGGCATAATATATTCTCCTAAGATATTCAATAAATTCGATTGGTTAGTTTGCTGGACTGCGCTGTGTTCTGCGCTGCTGAAACGAAGTATGTTCGAATGTAATTGAAAACCAAAGCGGAAAAGTTTGCGTCCTATTGTCGAAAATTTCGACAACCTGCCGTCCACCCTAATGAGCATCGAACAGCGACCATGCACCGTCACGCCGCACCATGACCTGGTTGGACAGGCAATGCTGGTCCTGGGTTTCGCGCGAAAATTTCAGCGTCTGCGCCCGCAACGCATCGACCGCGTGGCCGTGAGCGCTGTCGCACATCAGCAGGCGGTTACGGCGCGGCACGGTCACCAGCAATTCGCCGCTGATATCTTCCTGCACGACTTTCCACAATCCGTTCAGCACCAGCAGCGACGCCTCCAGCTCGCCACCGGTCATGGCCATCCCGTAACCGTCGCTGGTCTGGAACGACACCCTTGGCAAGGTGCTGCCCAGGTTCTCGCGCGCCAGGCGCGGCGCGTCTTCACGCGCGATGCCGGCGCTCTCGAGCAGCGGGGCCGTGGCCATGATGAAGCTGTCGGGCAAATCGAAAGCATAAGTGACGAGCAGGTCGCCGCATAGTGGCGCATGGTCGGGAATCTGGTCCGGCGGCACGCCCGCCTCGCGCAGGGTCTTGATGTAGTTGACATGCTTGATGCGCGGTCGCAACTGGGCAGCGGTGAGCGGCGGTAGCGCGGGCGCCGTGTTGGCAGACTTGGCTTTTTTCAGAAATCCAAACATGTCTTACTCCTGGTGAGGGTTGAGAACAGCGCCATGCAGGCGCACGGGATGCCGAGCTGTTCGCTCAGTTGGTGCAACTCGGGGTGGAGGCTGGTATTGGCGACAGCGATTCATCAGGCCTGCATGTCGTCTTGTCGCCCATGGAGCTAACGGCGCCGTGTCTCAGGTCGGATGGCTGATGAAAGACGACTTGTGTCGTTACTGTGTAGAGAGCGAGCGCAGCCACTGCTGTCATTGCGACGATCACCAGGTGATCCAATATTGCGTGGCCATGTTGGCGGTGGTTGCAGAAATAACCGCTGGGTTTTATGTCTTCGAGTAAATCATTCACGGCGTAACCTCCTAAGCAAAATCAAAGAAGTAGCAATTCATGGTGATTTTTAAAGATCCGATGGTCAATAACACACGCATGAGGTACCTCAACTGTTGGGCCCTGTGCGCTGCGCTCCTCTGTGCTATGTCGGTGTTGCCGGAATAAATTAATAAGGAGAATGGAAGTGAATATTGTTTGTCGCAATGTCCTCCTCGTCACCGAGTGCAAGGGCCGATACGAAGAAACCACGAGCCATACCCAAAACTAAATTCAATTTCGGAGCCGTCTGCCAAGTCGCCGCATGAGAGCGCTACCCACGCCGACTTTTTCACATCCGTGTTGCGTCAGCGCGTCAGCTTTGTTTGAAAAAAATTTTCATGCGCTAATCTTTATTCGGGAATTTGCTTCGCGTTCCGATCAACTGCACTGCAGCAATTTTTGACCGTGACGTTCTCCTTGCCGCCCTGCTATGATCGAACGCTTGTGCGCTGCGCATTGGTGGGCGATCCCCACCGTGCCGGCATTCCCTTGGCGTTTAATGAAAGAAACCGACATGGCCCGTCCTCACCTGTTGCTTGTTGCCGCCGCGCTTGGCATCGCCTTTGCGCAACCCGTCCTGGCAGCTGCTCCTGCTACCGCGCCACTGGCAGGCAATCCGCTCGCCACCGCCAGCACCTTGCCGTTCCAGTACCCGGCCTTCGACAAGATCAAGGATGAGCACTTCCTGCCGGCGTATGCCGAGGGCATGAAGATTCACCTGAAGGAAATCACCGCGATCGCCAACAACAAGGCGCCCGCCACGTTCGACAACACCATCGTGGCGATGGAAAAATCGGGTGCGCTGCTTACCCGCGTGCAAACCACGTTCGGCAACTTGCAAGGCGCCAACACCAACGACAAGCTCGACGCGATCGACAGCGAAATGTCGCCCAAGCTGGCCGCCCACCAGGACGCCATCTACCTGAATCCAAAACTGTATGCGCGCGTCAAAGCGCTGTATGACAAGCGCGATACCTTGAAACTCGATGCCGAATCGAAGCATTTGCTCGAGCGCTACAACACCGACTTCGTGCGCGCCGGCGCCAAGCTGTCCGCTGCCGACAAGGAAAAGCTCAAGGAGCTCAACGGCAAGCTGGCCACGCTGCAAACCAATTTCACCCAGAACGTGCTCAAGGAAATCAACGCCTCGGCGCTGGTGGTCGATACCCGCGAAGAACTCGACGGCATGAGCGCGGCCGAGATCGACGCTGCCGCTGCAGCGGCCACGGCGCAGGGCAAGGACGGCAAGTTCGTCGTCGCACTGGTCAACACCACCGGCCAGCCACCGCTGGCCGTGCTGACCAAGCGCAAGGTGCGCGAGAAGCTGATGGCCGTCTCGCTCGAGCGCGGCAGCCACGGCAGCCAGTTCGACAACCGCCAGCTGGTGCTGCAAATTGCCAAGGCGCGCGCCGAAAAAGCCACCTTGCTCGGCTACGAAAACTTCGCCGCCTACTCGCTGGAAGACCAGACCGCGCACGACACCGCTGCCGTCAACAAGCTGCTGACCGAACTGGCCACGCCAGCGGTCAACAACGCCAGGAAGGAAGCAGCGGACCTGCAAGCGGTGGTCGATGCCGACAAGCAGAATTTCAAGATCAGCGCCGGCGACTGGGCCTATTACACCGACAAGGTGCGCGCCCAGCGCTTCGCCTTCGACGAGAGCCAGCTCAAGCCGTACTTCGAACTCGACAACGTGCTGATCAACGGCGTGTTCTTTGCCGCGACCAAGCTCTACGGCATCACCTTCAAGGAACGCAAGGACCTGCCGGTGTACAACCCGGACGTGCGCGTGTTCGACGTGTTCGATGCCGATGGCAAGCAACTGGCAATCTTCCTGGCCGACATGTACGCACGCGGCAACAAGCAGGGCGGCGCCTGGATGAACGAATACATTTCGCAGTCGTCGCTGCTGGGCACCAAGTCGGTGGTGGCCAACCACCTCAACATTCCGAAACCGCCATCCGGCGAACCGACCCTGCTGACCTACGACGAAGTGACCACCGCCTTCCACGAGTTCGGCCACGCGCTGCACGGCATGTTCTCCAACGTAAAATACCCGCGCTTCTCGGGCACCAGCGTGCCGCGCGACTTCGTCGAATATCCGTCGCAGGTCAACGAGATGTGGGCGATCTGGCCGGAAGTGCTGGCCAACTACGCCAAGCACTACAAGACCGGCGCGCCGATGCCGAAGGAACTGCTCGACAAGGTGATCGCCTCGAAGAAATTCAACCAGGGCTTCAAGACCACCGAATACCTGTCGGCCTCGCTGCTGGACCAGCGCTGGCACCAGCTGACGCCGGCGCAAATCCCGACCGACGTGCTGGCCTTTGAAGCGAAGTCGCTCAAGGACATGGGCGTCGATTTTGCGCCGGTGCCGCCGCGCTACCGCACCACGTACTTCTCGCACAGCTTCTCGGGCGGCTATTCGGCCGGTTACTACGCCTACCTGTGGTCGGAAAAGCTCGATGCCGACACCGTCGAATGGTTCAAGGAGAAGGGCGGCCTGAAACGCGAAAACGGCGACTGGTTCCGCAGCAAGCTGCTCTCGCGCGGCGGCACCGACGACGCCATGAACCTGTTCCGCAACTTCCGTGGCCGCGATCCGATCATCGAGCCGTTGCTGGAACGCCGTGGTTTGACCGGCAAGTAATTTGACCATTACCCCACCAATCGATGGGGTCGGACCCCGTGCGGGGTCCGACCCCGGCGCGGTGCGGGGTAATATTTTTTTGTATCGAAGGGACACCATGATTCGACATAACCTGATCATCGCCGCCAGCATCGCTGCCATCTGCAGTGTTGCCAACGCCGCTATACCGGAACCGGCATCGATGCTTGCGGCGAGCAATCCGTTCGCCAAGGTCAGCCCGCTGCAATACGGCTATCCGCAATTCGACAAGATCAAGGACACGGACTACGCGCCGGCGTTTGCCGAAGGCATGCGCCAGCAAGCGGCCGAGATCGAGAAAATCGCCAACAACAAGGCGCCCGCCACGTTCGACAACACCATCGTGGCGATGGAAAAATCGGGTCGCCTGCTGGCGCGCGTGTCGAGCGTGTTCGGCAACCTGTCCGGCGCCAACACCAACGACACCTTCAAGGCGCTGGAACGCGACCTCTCGCCCAAGCGCTCCGCGCACGGCGACGCCATCCGCCTCAATCCTAAACTGTACGCCCGCATCAAGTCGCTGTACGACCGGCGCGACACCCTGAAACTCGACGCCGAATCGAAGTACCTGCTCGAGCGTTACCACACCGATTTCGTCCGTGCCGGCGCCAAGCTGTCTGCCGCCGACAAGGACAAGCTCAAGGCCATGAACTCGCAACTGGCCGAGCTGCAAACCACGTTCGCGCAGAACGTGCTGGAAGAAGCCAACGCCTCGGCCCTGATCGTCGATACCCGCGAGGAGCTCGCCGGCATGACCGACAAGGCCATCGACGCGGCCGCCAAGGTGGCAGCCGCACGCGGCTTGGGAGGCAAGTTCGCCATTCCCGTGGTCAACACCACCGGCCAGGCCAACCTGGCCGTGCTGACCAACCGCGCCGTGCGCGAGCGCCTGATGGCCGCGTCGCTGGCCCGCGGCAGCCACGGCGGCAAGTTCGACAACACCGCCGTGGTGCTGCAACTGGCCAAGCTGCGCGCCGAAAAAGCCGCGCTGCTGGGCTACCCGAGCTTTGCCGCGTACTCGCTGGAAGACCAGACCGCGCGCACGCCAGAAGCGGTCAACGAACTGCTGTCCGCCTTTGCCCGCCCGGCTGTCGCCAACGCCAGGAAGGAAGGCGCCGAGATCCAGCAGGTGATCGATAAAGAAAACGGCGGCAAGGGTAATAGCTTCGAGCTGGCCGCGCACGACTGGTCGTTCTACAGCGACAAGGTGCGCGCCGAGCGCTTCAACTTCGACCAGAACCAGCTCAAACCGTACTTCGAGCTCAACAGCGTGCTGGTCAACGGCGTGTTTTTTGCCGCCAACCAGGTCTACGGCCTGACGTTCAAGGAACGCAAGGATCTGCCGGTGTACAACCCGGACGTGCGCACCTTCGACGTGTTCGACGCCGACGGCAAGCAGCTGGCGATCTTCATCGCCGACTTTTACGCGCGCGGCAACAAGCGCGGCGGCGCCTGGATGAATGCCTACGTATCGCAGTCGTCGCTGCTGGGCACGCACCCGGTGGTGGCGAACCACCTCAACATTCCGAAACCGGCCGACGGCGAGCCAACTCTGCTGACGTACGACGAAACGCGCACGCTGTTCCACGAATTCGGCCACGCGCTGCACGGCATGTTCTCCAACGTAAAATACCCGCGCTTCTCGGGCACCAGTGTGCCGCGCGACTTCGTCGAATTCCCGTCGCAGGTCAACGAGATGTGGTCGACCGAGCCGAAGGTGCTGGCCAACTACGCCAGGCACTACCAGACCGGTGCGCCGATGCCGCAGGAGTTGCTCGACAAGGTGATCGCGTCGAAGAAATTCAACGAAGGCTTCCGCACCACCGAGTACCTGGGCGCGGCCATGCTGGACCAGAAATGGCACCAGCTGAGCGTATCGCAAATCCCGACCGACGTGCTGGGCTTCGAGGCGGCGTCGCTGAAAGCGGCCGGTGTCGATTACGCGCCGGTGCCCCCGCGCTACCGCACCACGTACTTCTCGCACGTGTTCTCGGGCGGCTATTCGGCCGGCTACTATGGCTACCTGTGGGCCGAACGTCTCGATGCCGAAACGGTGTTGTGGTTCAACGAAAACGGCGGCATGCTGCGCAAGAACGGCGACTACTTCCGCAAGATGCTGCTGTCCAAGGGCGGCACCATGGATGCGATGCAGATGTTCCGCGAGTTCCGCGGGCATGATCCGAAGGTGGAGCCGCTGCTCGAACGGCGTGGTCTGACCGAGAAGTAACCAGGGTTATCGACCGTACCGGGGCTGGGCGCGATCTATGTCAGAATCGTCCCAGCCCCAAGTTTTTTGGAATAATTATGAGTAACGATTTACACGGCGTCACGCTCGAGGCGATGGTCACGCGCTTGCAGGAGCATTACGGTTGGGACCAGCTGGGTCGCAAGATCGACATCAACTGCTTTATCAGCGATCCGAGCATCAAGTCCAGCCTGAAGTTCCTGCGCCGCACGCCGTGGGCAAGAACCCAGGTGGAAGAACTGTATCAAGCCACCAAGTTTGCCGATTGAATAACAAGGATATAGACATGGACAACCATCTCAAAGCATCGCTGCAAGACCTGCAAGGCAAGCTGGCCGTGGCCGGCCCCGTGGACGAAGAACTGAAAAGCCTGCTGCTGCGCCTCGATGGCGACATCCAGTCGCTGCTGGCGCGCCGCCAGGGCCTGGGCATGGCAGCTGCGTCGCCGGCGGTCGCTGGCGTGGCCACGGTGCCGGCCGCCATCAACCCGGTGCCGGACGTGGAAGAGAGCACCACGTACGGCCTGGCCGAGCGTACCCAGGAAATTTCGGCCAGGTTCGCGGCCCAGCATCCGACCCTGGAGCCGGCCCTGCGCGAGCTGGGACGCATCCTGTCGAACATGGGGATTTGATTATTGATGTAGAGATAACGGTGCATGTTTCTCTACAAGTGATTGAATAGTAAAAGAATTTTTCATGGCGCGGTGAGCGGGGGACAGGCATTTCCGGTACAATGCCGTCCGATATGATCTCCCCTACCAATTTATTTGCGACCGTTCCCAAGCGGTCTGCCCGCGCTGCCGTTGCGCCTTTCCTGCCGATGTCCCGCGCGGAGATGGACGCGCTCGGCTGGGATGAGTGCGACGTCATCCTGATCACCGGCGACGCCTACATCGACCATCCGAGCTTCGGCATGGCGCTGGTGGGCCGCCTGCTCGAAGCGCAAGGCTTCCGGGTTGGCATCATCGCCCAGCCCGACTGGCACTCGGCCGACGCCTTCCGCGCGCTCGGCAAGCCGCGCCTGTACTTTGGCGTTACCGCCGGCAATATGGACTCGATGGTCAACCGCTACACGGCCGACCGCAAGATCCGCTCCGACGACGCCTACACCGCCAACGGCGAACCGAATAAACGCCCCGACCGCGCGGTCACAGTCTATGCCCAGCGTTCGCGCGAAGCCTATCCTGGCATTCCCGTGGTGATCGGTTCGATCGAAGCGTCGCTGCGCCGCATTGCCCACTACGATTACTGGTCCGACAAGGTGCGCCGCTCGGTGCTGACCGACTCCAAGGCCGACATCCTGATCTTCGGCAACGCCGAGCGCGCGCTGGTGGACCTGACCCACCGCATGGCCGCCGGCGAAGACATCAAGACCATCCGCGACCTGCGCGGCACCGCTTTCCTGGTGCCGGGCGGCTGGCTGCCGAGCGAAGAGTGGGGCGTGCACAACAGCACCCGCATGGATACGCCAGGCAAGATCGATCCGCCGATCGACCCATACATGATGGTGCAACAGAACACCTCGTCGTGCGCGACCGAGAACGCGCCGAAGGCCGATGGCGCGGAAGTGAACGAAGCCATGGTCGAGCCGAAGGCGGTGGTGGAAGCCGCGCCAGCGCCGGCCCCTGCGGCCGCGCCCGCCGGCGGCGTGGTCAAGACCATCCGCTTCATGAGCCGCGAAGACCGCCTGGCCATGGAAAAGGAAAAGCACACCAAGACCGTGGTGCGGTTGCCCTCGTTCGAGACTGTTGCCGCCGATCCGGTGATGTATGCGCACGCCTCGCGCGTGTTCCACCTGGAATCGAACCCCGGCAACGCCCGTGCCATGGTGCAGGCCCACGGCGAGCGCGACGTGTGGATCAATCCGCCGCCGCTGCCGCTGCGCATGGACGAGATGGACGGCGTGTACGACATGAACTACGCGCGCGCCCCGCACCCGTTCTACGGCAAGGCCCGCATCCCGGCCTGGGAAATGATCCGCTTCTCGGTCAACATCATGCGCGGCTGCTTCGGCGGCTGCACCTTCTGCTCGATCACCGAGCACGAAGGCCGCATCATCCAGAGCCGTTCGGAGCCGTCGATCCTGCGCGAGATCGAGCACATCCGCGACAAGACCAAGGGCTTTACCGGTACCATTTCCGACCTGGGCGGCCCTACCGCCAATATGTACCGGCTGGCCTGCAAGGATCCGAAGATCGAGGAAACCTGCCGCCGCCTGTCGTGCGTGTACCCGTCGATCTGCGTCAATCTCGGCACCGACCACAGCAAGCTGATCTCGCTGTACCGCAAGGCGCGCGCGATTCCGGGCGTAAAGAAAATCCTGATCAGCTCGGGCCTGCGCTACGACATCGCCGTGCGTTCGCCGGAATACGTGAAAGAACTGGTCACGCACCACGTCGGTGGCCTGCTCAAGATCGCGCCCGAGCACACGGAAGAAAACACGCTGTCGAAGATGATGAAGCCGGGCATCGGCGCCTACGACGAGTTCAAGGAAATGTTCGAGCGCTTCTCGCTGGAAGCCGGCAAGAAGCAATACCTGATCCCGTACTTCATCGCCGCTCACCCGGGCACGACCGACCTCGACATGCTGAACCTGGCGCTGTGGCTGAAGAAGAACAACTTCAAGCTCGACCAGGTACAGACCTTCATGCCGACGCCGATGGCCATGGCCACCACCATGTACCACTCGCGCAAGAATCCGCTGCGCAAGGTGACGGAAGACTCGGAAGTGGTCGAGACGGCCCGCAGCGGCAAGATTCGCCGCACCCACAAGGCCTTCCTGCGTTACCAGGACCCGGAGAACTGGCCGATCCTGCGCGAAGCACTGGTCGCGCTCGGCCGCGCCGACCTGATCGGCAATGGCGAGAAGCACCTGATTCCGGCCTGGTCGGCGGGCGAAGCCAACAGCAAGCCGAATACCGATGGCCGCCGTGGCCCGGCGTCGGCATTGCCGATACCCGGCACCGCCAAGGGTGCCCGTGGCGCCAAGTCCGGCATCGTGGCAGGCGGTGCGCCGCAGCAACCGGGCCAGCGCGCCAATGCGCTGACCGGCTCGCTTACTGCGCGCCAGACCGTGGAAACCAAGGTGCGCGCGTCGATTCTCGACACCATCAAGGTCAAGAAGGCCACGCCGCCGCCAGCCAAGGGCGGCAAGCCGGCGCGCGGGTCAGCACCGGCGCCACGCGGGCGCAAGTAACTAGCCAAACCGAAGTAAATCGAAAGCAGGCACCCTCACCGGTGCCTGTTTTTTTATGTGTTGCGTAATTGCGCCAATAGCCCAATTACGCAGTGAAAAGCGTCCTGCTCGGTTGATGCCACCCCCCTGGTACGGGCTACACTGGTGCAAACCTTTCCCAGGACTAACATGAAAAACTTCACCTTCCCCGCGCTGTGGCTGGCGCCGTTGTTTGCCCTGTTCGCCGTGCTGCTGTCCGCCTGCGGTGGCGGCGGCGGGGGTGACAGCGGCACCACCACTCCCACCACGCCAGTGGCGGTCACCTTGCGCAGTATTGCCATCACCGCGCCCACGACCACGCTGATCGTGGGCGGCGCCACGCAAACCTACACCGCCACCGGCACCTATACCGACGGCAGCACCAAGGCGCTCACCGGTCTGACCTGGACCACCAAGTCCGGTGGTTCGACCGTGGTGCAGGTGACCAGCGCCGGCATCGTCAGCGGCCGGTCGATCGGCACCGAGAGCGTGATCGCCACCCAGCCTGCGGCCGGCACTGTGGCGGCCGTGTCCGGCTCCGTCGACGTCACCTCGATCGCGCCGTGGACCCAGGTGGCGGCCGGCGGCAACCAGACCATCGCCCTCAAGACTGATGGCAAGCTCTACAGCTGGGGCCTGAACATCCAGGGCCAGCTCGGCGACGGCACCAATACGCAGCGCAATACCCCGGTGACGGTGGCTGGCAACAGCACCATCTGGAAGCAAGTGGCCGTGGGCGACAGTTTTGCCGTGGCCATTCGCACCGATGGCACCCTGTGGTCGTGGGGTAACAACCTGTTCGGCCAGCTGGGCCAGGGCGACCAGTTGCCGCGCACGGTACCGACCCAAGTGGGCGTGGCCAAGAACTGGACTTATGTCGCGGTGGGCAAGTCGCACGTGGTGGCCTTGAGCACGACCGCCGCCACCACCGGCCCGGCGGTCGTCTCGCTGTGGGTATGGGGTAACAACTACGCCAGCCAGCTGGGCGATGGCAAGACCGTCGACCTGCTGGTACCTACCCGCCTCGGCACCGATAGCTGGCTGGCGGTAGCGGCGGGCGACGCCCATACCATTGCCATCAAGCGCAGCGACCAGAGCTTGTGGACCTGGGGCGACAACACCTATGGCCAGCTGGGTAACGGCACCACCGGCGCCAAGGTGGGCGTGCCCACCCAGGTCGGCACCGCCAACTGGTCGGCAGTAGCGGCCGGCAGCCGCCACTCGCTGGCGATTCGCAACGACGACGGCGTGCTGTTTGCCTGGGGCGCCGGCGAGAGCGGCCAGGTCGGCAACAACAGCACCAATTTGCAATCGTCGCCCACCCAGATCAGCGACGCCAGCGCGCGCTGGACCCAGGTGGCGGGCGGTGTCAGCCACTCCATCGGCGTGCGCAACGATGGCACGCTGTGGACCTGGGGCCGGGGTGTCGAGGGCCAGCTGGGCCAGACCGTGGCCGGCAGCCTGATGCCGTTGCAGGTGGGTAGCCTGAGAACCTGGAAAGCCGTGGCCGCCGGCGCCAATCACAGCGCCGCCCTGCAAACCGACGGCAACAACCTGAGCCTGTGGACCTGGGGCCTGAACACCGACGGCCAGCTTGGCAACGGCAACAATGCCAACACCCCGGCGCCGGTATCGATTGCCTACTAGGGGACGCCGGTTGGATTACGTTTGTTGAGCTCTCTTTATCTGCGGCTGGCGGCATTGCTGTTGCTGGCGCTGGCCGGCGCGCCGGCAACGGCGTTGGAGCGCGTCACGCTCCAGCTCAAGCATACCCACCAGTTCCAGTTTGCCGGCTATTACGCGGCGCTCGAGCAGGGCTATTACCGCGAGGCCGGGCTCGACGTGCGCATCCTGGACGCGGCCGACAGCAGCCAGGCCGAGCGCGACGTGGTGTCTGGCAAGGCGGAATATGGCGTGGGCAGCAGCAGCCTGTTGCTGGCGCGCCTGTCGGGGCAACCGGTGGTGGTGCTGGGCGTGATTTTCCAGCATTCCGCGTTTGCGCTGGCCACACCGCAAGTACCGGGCCAGCCGCCCGACCTGCAGCGGCTGCGCGGCCAGCGCGTGATGCTGGGCAGCCAGGCCAGCGGCATGGGCAACGCCGACGAACTGCTGGCCTACCTGGTCAGGCAGGGCGTGCCTGCCGACAGCTACGAGCGGCTGGCGCCCAGCTTCGATCCACACGACCTGATCGACGCCAAGGTGGCCGCCATGGGCGTGTACACCACCAACGAACCGGATGCCTTCGACCGCGCCGGCTTTGCCTACGACCTGCACTCGCCGCGCGCGGCGGGCATCGATTTCTACGGCGACAACCTGTTTACCAGCGAGCGCGAACTGGCCACCAACCCGGCGCGGGCGCGGGCGTTCCGTGCCGCCAGTCTGCGTGGCTGGCAATGGGCGATGAGTCACCATGAAGAAACCGTCGACCTGATTCTCAACAAGTATTCGCGCCGCAACGACCGCGAACACCTGTTGTACGAGGCGCGCCAGATGGTGGCGCTGGTACAACCAGTGCTGGTCGAGATCGGCTACATGAACCCCGAGCGCTGGCGCCATATCGCCGACGTGTATGCCAGCCTGGGCGTGCTGCCGCCCAACGTGAAATTCGATGGCTTTTTGTACGACCCCGACAACCGCAAGACGGCGCTATGGCTGTACCGCGTGTTGGGTGTGGCGGTGGTGCTGCTGGTAGTGGCGGGCGCGGTGCACTTCAGTTTGCTGGCGCGCGAACGGCGCCGCTCGAACGCGGCCATTCGCCAGGGCGAACAGCGCTTTCGCACCATGTTCGAAGCCTCGCCGCTGGGCATGGCGCTGGTCGATTCGGGCACCTATGCCTACCGCGACGTCAACGCCCGCTACCTCGAGATCCTGGGGCGGCCGCTGGCCGAGCTGCGCAGCCAGAAGTGGCTCGACCTTACCCACCCCGATGACATTGCCGAGTGCAAATCGCAGATGGGGCAACTGACGGCCGGACGCATCGGCGCCTTCAAATCCACGATAAGGGTGTTCCGGCCCGACGGTGTGCTGGCCTGGATCGACATGTCGATCACCGCCATCGATACGGCTGCCGATGCCGGCGGCCACCAGCACCACCTGTGCATGATCGAGGATGTGACGGCCGACAAGCAGCGCGAAGCGCTGATCTGGCAACAGGCCAACTTCGACCCGCTCACGCAATTGCCCAACCGCCGCATGCTGCTCGATCGCCTGAAGACCGACGTCGTTCGCGCCCAGCGCGACCGTTCGCGGCTGGCCATCCTGTTCATCGACCTCGACCACTTCAAGGAAGTGAACGACACGCTGGGCCACCAGCACGGCGACATCCTGCTGGTGGACGCCGCGCGCCGCATCGGCGACTGCGTGCGCAAGTCGGACACGGTGGCGCGCCTGGGCGGCGATGAATTCACGGTGGTGCTCACCGAGCTCGACAGCGCCGACCGGGTGGCCCACATCGCCCAGCAAATCATCGATAGCCTGCGCGCGCCGTTTGCGCTGGGCCAGGAGCAGGCGTTCGTGTCGGCCAGCATCGGCATCACCCTGTACCCGGACGATGCGCTCGACATCGACGACCTGCTCAAGCACGCCGACCAGGCCATGTACGCGGCCAAGAATGCCGGCCGCAACCGCTACGCCTATTTCACGCCGGCATTGCAGGTGGCCGCGCTGAACCGCATGCGCCTGACCAACGACCTGCGCGGCGCGCTCAAGGGCGACCAGCTGGCGCTGTACTTCCAGCCGATCGTCCACCTGGCGACCGGCCGCATCCACAAGGCCGAGGCGCTGGTACGCTGGCAGCATCCGCAGCGCGGCATGGTCAGCCCGTGCGAATTCATCCCGCTGGCCGAATCGAGCGGCCTGATCCTGGAGATCGGGCAGTGGGTCTTCCACGAGGCTGCCGACTGGGCCCAGCGCTGGCGCGCCGAGGTCGATCCGGCGTTCCAGATCAGCATCAACCAGTCGCCGCTGGAGTTCCAGCACGACGGCGGCGATGGCGTTGGCTATGAAGACTGGCTGCGCCACTTGCGCGAGCTGGGTTTGCCGGGGCAGGCGCTGGTGGTGGAAATCACCGAGGGCCTGCTGCTCGACGCCACGGCCACCGTCAGCGACAAGCTGCTGCAATTGCGCGATGCCGGCATCCAGGTCGCGCTCGACGACTTCGGCACCGGTTACTCGTCGCTGTCGTACCTGAAGAAGTTCGATATCGATTACCTGAAGATCGACCGGTCGTTTACGCGCAACCTGGCGCCGGAGTCGAGCGACATGGCCCTGTCGGAAGCGATCATCGTGATGGCCCACAAGCTGGGCCTGAAGGTGATTGCCGAGGGCGTGGAAACGCCCGAGCAGCGCGACCTGCTGGCGCGCGCCGGGTGCGATTATGGCCAGGGCTACCTGTTTGCCAAGCCCATCCCTGCGGCAGAGTTTGACGCGTTGTTACGCCAGTCATAGTCAAAACAAATCGATTCTATTGGAACAATCAATTTTGCAAATCGCCGAAAAGGCGATACACTGGCGTCTCAATGATTCACAACCCAACGAGGAAACGACTATGTCCCTGATCAATACCCAAATCAAGCCATTCAATGCCACCGCTTATGTTGACGGTAAATTTATCGACGTCAGCGACGAATCCCTGAAGGGCAAGTGGGCCGTCCTGATGTTCTACCCAGCCGACTTCACCTTCGTGTGCCCAACCGAACTGGAAGACTTGGCCGACAAACAACCTGAATTCGCCGCCCTGGGCGTGAACGTGTACGGCGTATCGACCGACACCCACTTCGCTCACAAAGCATGGCACGACACCTCGGACGCGATCAAGAAAGTGAACTACCCACTGATCGGCGACCCAACCGGCAAGCTGTCGCGTAACTTCGAAGTGATGATCGAAGAAGAAGGCCTGGCACTGCGTGGCACCTTCGTGATCAACCCAGAAGGCCAGATCAAGATCATGGAAGTGCACGACAACGGTATCGGCCGCGATGCATCGGAACTGCTGCGCAAAGTCAAAGCAGCCAAGTACGTTGCAGAGCACCCAGGTGAAGTGTGCCCAGCCAAGTGGACCGAAGGCGCCGCTACGCTGACCCCATCGCTGGACCTGGTCGGCAAGATCTAAATCAAGAGTCAACTCTTGAGCGACACCGCAGCAAACAAGTAGTTACCGCGATGCCGGCCCGGGCGTCCGGCCCGGCATACGCCTAAATATTTGTAAAAGGAAAAAGAATCATGTTAGACGCAACCCTCAAAACCCAACTGAAATCCTACCTGGAAAAAGTGGTGTATCCGCTTGAGCTGGTCGCATCTCTCGATGACAGCGCCAAAGCCCGCGAGATGAAAGAACTGCTCCAGGAAATCGTCCTGTTGAGCGACAAGATCACGCTGGTCGAGCGCAGCGACGCTGGTGTACGCGCCCCGTCGTTCAGTATCAACCGTGCCGGCTCCGACATCGGCGTGCGTTTCGCCGGTGTGCCGATGGGCCACGAATTCACTTCCCTGGTGCTGGCGCTGCTGCAAGTGGGCGGCCACACCATCAAGTTCGATGACGCCGTCATCGAGCAAATCCGCAACCTCGACGGCGACTTCGAGTTCGAAACCTTTATTTCGCTCTCGTGCCATAACTGCCCGGAAGTGGTGCAGGCACTGAACGCCATGTCGGTGATCAACCCGCGCATCAAGGTCACCACGATTGACGGCGGCGTGTTCCCGAAAGAAGTCGAAGAGCGCCAGATCATGGCCGTGCCGATGATGTTCCTCAACGGCCAGCACTTCGGCCAGGGCCGCACCAATGTCGAGGAAATCCTCGCCAAGCTCGACACCAATGCCGGCGTACGCCAGGCAGCGGCCTTGAGCAAGAAAGACGTGTTCGACGTGCTGATCGTCGGCGGCGGTCCTGCCGGCGCAGCTGCAGCAATCTACGCTGCCCGCAAAGGCATCAACACCGGTGTATTGGCCGAGCGCTTCGGCGGCCAGACCCTGGATACCATGGCCATCGAGAACTTTATCTCGGTCAAGGAAACCGACGGCCCTAAGTTTGCCATGGCGCTCGAACAGCACGTCAAGGCATACGACGTCGACATCATGAACACCCAGCGCGCTGCAAAATTGGTGCCGGGCGCCAAGCTGATCGAAGTGCAGACCGCCAGCGGCGCCGTACTGAAAGCCAAAACCGTGATCCTGGCCACTGGCGCACGCTGGAGGGAAATCAACGTGCCCGGCGAGAAGGAATACCGCAACAAGGGCGTGGCGTACTGCCCGCACTGCGACGGTCCGCTGTTCAAGGGCAAGCGTGTTGCAGTCATCGGCGGCGGCAACTCGGGCGTGGAAGCGGCGATCGACCTGGCCGGCCTGGTCAAGCACGTCACGCTGATCGAATACGGCGCAGAACTGCGCGCCGACGCGGTGCTGCAACGCAAGCTGCGCAGCCTGCCGAACGTGACGGTGATCGTTTCGGCGCAGACGACCGAAGTGCACGGCGACGGCAAGATCGTCAACGGTCTGTCGTACAACGACCGCGTGTCGGGCGAAGCGAAGAAGATCGACCTGGAAGGTGTATTTGTCCAGATTGGCCTGGTGCCGAACACCGAGTGGCTCAAGGGCACGGTGGCCTTGTCGCGCCACGGCGAGATCGAAGTCGATGCGCGTGGCCAGACCTCGATCCCCGGCGTATTCGCTGCCGGCGACGTCACCACGGTGCCGTACAAGCAGATCATCATCGCCACTGGCGAAGGCGCCAAAGCGGCCCTGTCGGCCTTCGACCACCTGATCCGTTCGGACATGGAAGTGGTGGAAGAATCGGCCGAGAAGCACGCGATGACCGCGTAAGTCTTACCCGCATCACGGAAAGCCCGGTTCAGTTCGCTGACCGGGCTTTTTTTATGCGTCGTCATGCCAAACGAGGGTAAGGACAGAACCTTGCTTACGAAGTGCTGTCTAATCCGTTTGAACGACGGAGATGGCCATGAGTTTCCCTGTACCCCTTGATCCGCCGGCCTTGCTGGGCGATATACAAACGCTGATCGAGACATCGCGCCAACGTTCTGTCGTAGCCGTCAATGCGGAGCTTACACTGCTGTTCTGGCATATCGGTCAGCGGATACATGCTGAGCTGTTGGCCGGCAGGCGAGCGGAATATGGCGAGGAGATTTTATCTTCCCTTGCCAAGCAGTTGACGCTTCAATATGGTCGCGGATTTGGCGAGAAGAATCTGCGCAGAATGGTTAAATTCGCGATCACTTATCCGGAGGAGCCAATTGTCGCGACACTGTCGCGACAATTGAGCTGGTCCCATTTTGTCATGTTGCTGGCTCTTAAAGAGCCGATGCAGCGTGACTACTACACACAAATGGCCAGTATTGAGCGCTGGAGCGTACGGACCTTACGGGTACGTATTGATTCCATGCTGTACGAGCGCACGGCATTGTCCAGGAAGCCCGATGCACTGATTGCAGTAGAGCTAGCCGCCATGCGCAACAATCAGCCGATTTCGCCCACGTCGATCATGCGCGATCCTTACATCCTGGATTTCCTCGGTTTGCAAGATACTTGGCAGGAAAGCGACTTGGAGACCGCCATCATCCGCGAAATGGAATCGTTTCTGCTGGAATTGGGCGCCGGGTTCACTTTCGTTGCTCGGCAAAAGCGTATCCAGATTGACGATGATGATTTCCACCTTGATTTGCTGTTTTACAACCGCAAGCTGCGCCGCTTGGTTGCTGTGGAACTCAAGGTCGGCGACTTTAAGGCTGCTTACAAGGGACAGATGGAGCTTTACTTGCGCTGGCTCGACAAATTCGAGCGGGAACCTGGGGAAGATTCGCCCTTGGGTATCATTCTTTGTACAGGCAAGAAATCAGAGCAAATTGAACTGCTGGAATTGGACAAGTCTGGCATTCACGTTGCCGAGTATTTGACGACCCTACCGCCACGTGCGGTGTTGGAAGCCAGGTTGCAACAAGCAGCAGAACGGGCGCAGTTGCAAGCTGGGCAATGCAATGCTCGCGATGACCTCGGCTGAAATAGCTCAACCGTGATAAATGAACCAGCTACGACAAATGGCTAGCATGATGCTAAAACCTTTGCCGCTGCCTTAGCTTTAAATGCAAAGAATGCGTCGGCCTCAGCGTGACATGAAGCGCTGGTTCTGGTATCACCATCCCATCCGGTACCGCCAGCTCAAAACGCTGCAGCAGCATCGTCGCAATCACCGTCATCTCGGTCATGGCCAGGTGCTGGCCCAGGCAGACACGCGGACCGGCGCCCAGTGGCATGTAGGCGCCACGCGGGGCGTTGTCGGTTGCAGCGGCGAAGCGTTCGGGCTGGAAGGCGAGGGGATCGGCGAACCAGGCCGGATCTTGCTGCATCAGCTGGACCGGGACCATGAACATGGTGCCAGCCGGTAGTTGCCAGCCGCCGAGCGTGAGCGGTGCCACTGCGCGCCGGCTCAGCAGCACGGGAGCGGCCGGGTACAGGCGCAGGGTTTCCTGCAGCGTGCGCGTGATGCCGGCCAGCGCCGGCAGGTCGGCCGCCGTCGGGGTGCGGCCTTGCAGCACTGCCGCCACTTCCTGTTGCGCGGTCTGCTGGGCGGCAGGATTGGCGGCCATGCACCAGGCCCACCAGGTCAGGGTGGCGGCCGTGGTCTCGTGGCCGGCCAGGAAGGCGGTCATGCATTCGTTGCGCACGGCCTGGCGCGGCCAGGCGGCGGGAGCCGCTGCATGCAGGGCCAGCAGCTTGCTCAGCAGATCGTCGGGCCAGGCCGCGCGGTCCAGTGCCAGCCGGGTGTCGATCTGGCGCTTGATCAGTTGGTCCAGTACCTGTTTCGCTGCGCGCTTGGCGCGTTTCCACGGCACCCAGTCCGGCGCGCTTGCCGGCCAATAGAATTCGGCATTGGCTGCCACGCTCATGCAGTGCACGGCCTGCTCGATGCGGCGCGCGTCGGCATCGGCCGGGCTGGAAAACAGAAAACCCATGATGACGTCCATCGCCAGCGAGGTCATGGCGCTTTCGATCGGCCAGTCGCCGTCTTCGGCCGGCCACTGCGCCAGCGCGGTGTGCGTGGCGGCGGCGATCGGCGGCACGTAAGCTTGTACCCCTTTGGGAGAAAAGCTCGGCTGCAAGGCGCGCCGCCTGCTTTGCCAGGCCGGCCCTTCCGCCGTCAGCACGCTGTTGCCGTGTAATTGGGACATTACTGCAATGCCGCGTTCCCAGCGCACCAGCTTGTCGTGGTGGGTGAGCAGCAGCTCGCGCACCAGGTGCGGATCGGTGACGATGACCTGGTGCTCGGGCCAGATGCGCAGGTGTACCAGGTTGCCGTAGGTGGCGCGCCAGTCCGCCAAGGTTGCGAGCAGGTCTTTCGACATGCGCCGCAGCAGGCCCCAGCCGGTGATGCCCGATGGCGGCCCGGGTTGGCCAACTGCCCGCTGGCTGTAATGCTGGCTGTAATGCCGCCGGCGCGATCGGCGTGGAAGGGGCAGGCGCTGGTGGTTGGCGTGGTCATGGTGCCGATCCTGCGCCACCAGCGGCGCGGCGTCTTGAACCGAACCGACATGCCGCGGCCCCCGGCAGCTGGTTATACTGGCAAGCCATGAAGACCTACGACACCTGTTCCGATTGCCCCGACCCGCTGGCGCGGGCGCCGCGCGCAAGCTGCGCTGCCGACCCGGCCGATACGGTTGACGCTTCGGCATTGCGCCTGGGTCCGCCGTCCTTGCAAGGCGCCCTGGTTGCGCTGATTGCCCGCGATACCCGCCGCCTCAACCTGGACCGGGCCCAGCGTCTCACGCATGTTCCCGCCTCGCCGATGGTAACGCTGTCGTGGTTCGATGGCGTGGAGGTGGGGCAGGTCACGCAGGACGGCTGGCAGCCGTTCGGGGCGCAGGTGGTTATCTCTGGCACCTGGTCGGCGCCCACGGTGAGCTGGTCGCCGGGCACCGGACGTGGCTATATCGCGTGCTTCACCGCAGATGCCGCGCAAGCCCTGTTCGAGGTGGAGATGGCGACGATCCAGAACCGTTTCGTGCCAGCGGCACAGGTGCTCGGCGCGCAGTTTTTACCGCTGTGGGACGCCTTGCTGGCCAGCCGCGACCAGGATCTGCTGGCGGTGCTGGAGCGGCACCTGGCGCCGCGCTGGCAGGCGTTACAAGGGCGTGCATCGGCCGCGCCGTCGCTGCGCCAGGTGGGCCGCCACTGGGTCGAGCGCCTGGCCTGGCACGCGCACGGCTGGCGTAACCAGCACAGCCCGCGCCACGTGGAGCGCCGCATCAAGTCGTTCAGTGGCCGCTCGCTGCGCGAATGGCAGGCGCTCACCCGCACCGAAGGATTGTTCTTTGCGGCGCGCGAGCGTTACGAAGCAGGCCAGCCATTCGACTGGGCCGGGCTGGCGCTCGCTGAAGGCTTTGCCGACCAGGCCCACATGAACCGCACCGTCAAACGCATCACCGGCTTCGCCCCCGGCGAATTCGCCCGGCGCTTTATCGAAGATGAATCGTTCTGGATGTACCGGCTGTGGGTATGACAGCTAGTTGACCAGGTCCACGCTGGCCTGCCGCGTGCGCAGGTGGATGGCGTTGCGGTGGCGCGCGCGCAGGCGTGGGTCGGTGATCAGGCGGCCCAAGGTTTCGCCGATGACCATCACCACGCCCAGCAGCGGCAACACCAGCATCAGGCCGGCCACGCCGGCCACCGAGCCGCCGATGAAGATCATCAGCACCGTGATCAACGGGTGCATGTGCAGGCTGCGGCCCAGGGTCAGCGGCATGAATACGAAGTCGTCGAGCAGGCGCACGAAAATGAACACGCCGATCGCCAGGTAGGCCACCATCGGATCATTGGGGGCGTCGGTGGAGGCGACCATCACCACCAGCATGCAGCCGACGATGGAGCCCACGTACGGCACCCAGGCCAGCACCGCCGCCATGAAGCCCAGCAGCAGCGGCGACGACACGCCGATCGCCCACAGCCCGAGCGCCAGCACGGCGGTGTCGAGGATGGTGAGCTTGAGCAGGCCCTGGAAGTAGCGGTACGCGGTCTGGTGTACCTCGTGCAGCAGGAACAGGGTACGCTCGAAAAACGCGTTCGGCACCGCGCGCGCCAAAAACTTCTTGAAACGCACGCCGTCGCGCAGGAAGAAGAAGGTCAAAAAAGGCGCCAGCAGCAGCGACGGCAGCCACGCCGCCACCGAGACCAGGATGTCGGTCAGGTGCTTTTGCACGAAGCCGCCGGTAAACGACGCCAGGCGGTTATTGATGTTGCGCGCGAACTTGACCTGCTTGAGGAACGGGAATTGCTGCTCGAGCGCCTGCGTGGTATGGCGCACGAAATCGATGCCGCCGGCCAGGTACACCGACAAGGTGTGCTGCCACGACTCCGACGGCGCCGAGCGCCACAACATGACCAGGAACACCACCAGCCCCACCAACACCACGAACATCAGTCCGACCAGCAGGGCGGCCATGCTGTGGCCAAAGCCCATGCGCAGCAGCTTGCGCATCGGTGGCAGCAAAATGTAGTACAGCACGATGCCGAGCAGGAAGGGGATCGCCAGGAACAGCATCTGCTGCAGCAGGAACAGCAGCGTGCAGGTGGCGGCGACGATGCCGATCCACACCACCGGACCGGCGCGCTGATGGGTGGCCAGCACGCTCATAACACCTCGGTGCGCGAGGCGCCCACCATCCATTCGCGCAGGCGCCCGCCCAGGTGGCGCGCCAGGGCCAGCGCGATCTTGTAGCCGATGACGGCGTCGGTTTCCATCAGCCCTAAAAAGTCGCCACGGAAGAACACGGCCAGCTCGCAGTTGTCGATGGCGCGGGTCTGGGCGTTGCGCGGGGCGTTGTCGAGCAGCGCCAGGTCGCCGAAGAAGTCACCCGGTTCCAGCTCGGCCACCAGTTCACGGCCGCCGTGGTGCAGCCGGCTGATCAGCACCCGCCCCGAGATCACCAGGTACAGCGCCTGGCCTTCCTCGCCCTCGTCGAAGATGATCTCATCGGCCAGGTAGCGGCGCTCGTGGATCAGGCCGTCGATCGATTGCAGTTCGAGCGGCGTGAGCGTGTCGAACAACGGCGACGCCTTGAGCTGCAACAGCCGCGGTGACAGGGTGGGGGACTTGAGGAAACCGAACATCGGGGCGAACTCCGCTAGCGAACTGAAGGCAAGCCGCTATTGTCGCTGGTTTGCGGCAATGTTTGCCATCCTGGCAGCTTTCAGCATGGAATATTTTTGAGAAGGGCCAGCACCAGCAATGTCGCTTGCAATGTAATACCCATGACACACTGCGCCGCTAATCTGTCGCCACTTTAACTAGCGGCACCTCCAGATGACCTTCCAACGCAATCAGATCGCCAGCGCCGTTGCGCTGTGCGCCAGCCAGGCCCTGTTCAGCGCCCATGCCCAAAACGCCAACCCGGGCATTACCGCAGCCAATGCCGCCGCCGACGCCGACGCCACCCAGGCCGTGATCGTCACCGGCACCCGCAGCAGCAACCGCACCCAGTTCGACACGCTGGCGCCGGTGGACGTGTTTACCCGCGAAGAGATTGCGGCGGTGGCGTCCGATGACCTCAACGACGTGCTGGCGCAGCTGGTGCCGTCGTACGTGGTGCAGCGCCTGCCGATGGCCGATGGCCAGGTGTTCGTGCGCCCCGCCACCTTGCGTGGCCTGTCGCCGGACCAGACGCTGGTGTTGGTCAACGGCCGCCGCTTTCACCGCAGCGCGCTGCTGGGCGCGCGCGGCGCCCAGGCGCCGGACCTGGCGCAGATACCGACCAGCGCCATCAAGCGCATCGAGGTGCTGCGCGACGGCGCCTCGGCGCAGTATGGTTCCGACGCCATCGCCGGCGTGATCAACATCATCCTCGACGATACCATCGGCACCGAACTGACGGCCCGCTACGGCCAGTACAGCGAGGGCGATGGCAAATCGTACGAGCTGCGCGCCAAACACGGCTTCGCAGTGGGCGACGGCGGGAGCGTGGTGCTGTTTGCCGAAGCGGCCAAATCCGACCCCACCTCGCGCACGCGCCAGCGGCCCGACGCCATCGCCTTCCAGGCCGCGCACCCGGAACTCAATGTGCCGAACCCGGTGCAGCGCTGGGGCCAGCCCGAGCTGCAAAGCCAGCGCGCCGGCTACAACGCCACCTTCGAGCTGGGTGGCGACGTCCAGCTGTACAGCTATGGCCTGTACTCGCACAGCGACGGCACCTCGGACTTCAACTGGCGCAATCCCGACACCAGCACCTCGGTGTACAAGCCTGCCGCCGTATTCCCCGGCTGGGACGTGCGCAACGTGTATCCGCTCGGTTTCAGCCCGCAGTACACGAACCGGCAGCACGACTTCCAGGTGCTGGCCGGCGCGCGTGGCCGCTTTAACCCGGCGCTGGGCTGGGATGTCAGTGCCTCGTACGGCAGCAACGCCATCGACTATGGCCTGCATAACTCGCTCAACGCGTCGCTCGGTCCCGCCAGCCCCACCGCGTTCTACTTGGGCCGTCTGACGCAGCAGGAAAAGCTGGTCAACGCCAGCCTCAATTACGAGTGGAACGTGGCCGCGCTGGCGCAGCCGGTCAACGTCGCCATGGGCGCCGAGTTCCGCAACGAGACTTACAAGGTGCGCGCCGGCGACGCCGCCTCGTACGCGGTAGGCCCGGGCGCTGCCGCCGGCCTCGATGCCAACGCCAACGGCGCGCCGGGCTTCAGCGACCGCCAGGCCGGCAAATGGGACCAGGACAGCTACGCCGCCTACCTGGACGTGGAAGCGCCGCTCACCGCGCAGTTCACCGTGGGCGCAGCCGTGCGCTACGAAGACTTTTCGGCGTTCGGCAACACCGTCAACGGCAAGCTGTCGGCGCGCTTTGCGGTCACGCCCGATGTGGCCGTGCGCGGTTCGTATTCGACCGGCTTTCGCGCGCCCACGCCGGCACAGCTGAACACCAACAGCACCGGCCAGGGCCTCGACACCAAGACGCTGCTGGTATTTACCAGCGGGCGCCTGGCCAACAACGATCCGCTGGCGGTGGCGCTGGGCGCCAAACCGCTCAAGCCGGAAGAATCGAAAAATGCCTCGCTGGGCGTAACCTGGAAAACCGCCGTGGGCCTGTCCGGCTCCGTTGACGTGTACCACATCAAGCTCACCGACCGCTTCAGCACCTCGGCGTCGTTCGCGGTGCCGGCAGGGGTGACCAATCCGCTGCGCTACACGTCGATCAACTATTTCACCAACGACTTCGACACCACCACGCGCGGGGTGGACGTGGTGGCCAACTACCTGCGCCGCGTGGGCGACGGCAAGCTCAATCTGACTGCCGCCTTCAATTACAACAAGACCCGGGTCGATGGCGGCAGCACCGGCGTGGCCACCAACGACAGCCAGCGCACCATTTTCGAAGACCGCCTGCCACGTCAGAAGGCCACCGTGAGCGCCACCTACGACACCGCCGCCTGGGGCCTGCTGGCGCGCGTGCGCCATTACGGCGCCTGGACCGACAGCACCGGCAACGCCACCGGCGACATCTTCCAGCGCTTTGGCGCCATGCACTTCCTCGACCTGGCCGCCAGCTACAAGGTCACGTCAAAACAGACCTTGCGCTTCGGCGTGGACAATGTGCTGGGCAAGTATCCGGATGAAGCGGTCTTCCAGGCCAGCCGAGGCCTGATCTACTCGCGCAACGCGCCGTACGACACCGATGGCCGCAGCCTCTACCTCGACTACACGGTGAAGTTCTGATGCCGCCCGACGCCAAGCGGCGCGCCTGGCTGCGCGCCGGGGCGCTGCTGCCGCTGGCAACGGCTGCGCTGGCGGCGCCGGCGCGTTCACAGGCCATGCCGCTGCTGCCAGCACCCCCAGCGCTGGCGCCGGACGCGCTGGCCGCCGACAGCGCATACTGGCAGGCCGTGGCGGCGCAGTACGACGTCGAGACCGATGTCGCCATGCTCGACAACGGCTACTGGGGCTCGATGGCGCGGCCCGTGCTGCAAGCGTACGAGCAGCACACGCAGCAAGCCAACCAGGGTAACGCCCTGTACGGACGGCTGGCGTTCCCGCGCCAGTTCGACACCGCCCGCACCCGCGCCGCGCAGGCGCTGGGCGTGGAACCCGAAGAAATCGTTTTGACGCGCGGCGCCACCGAGGCCCTGCTGGCGCTGATCGGCGGCTACAACCGCCTGCGTCCCGGCGACGTGGTGCTATGCGCCGACGTCGACTACGACAACATGATCAAGGCCATGCACTGGCTGCGCACGCGCCGTGGCGTGGAGGTCGTGTCGATCGCCATGCCCGATGCCGCCACCGCCACCCACCAGTCGCTGATCGACTGCTATGCACAGGCAATGGACCGCAACCCCAGGCTGCGCCTGGTGCTGCTCACCCACGTGAACCACCGCAACGGCATGGTGCTGCCGGTGGCCGAGATCAGCCGCATGGCGCGCGCCCGTGGCATCGACACCATCGTCGATACCGCGCACGGTTTCGGCCAGCTCGATATGCGCATTCCCGACCTGCAGGCCGACTTCGTGGGCATCAACCTGCACAAGTGGATTGGCGCTCCGGTGGGCGTGGGCGCGGTGTACATCAGGCGCGGCCGCGTGGGTGATATCGATCCCTACATGGGCGAGCGTGAGGGCGATGATATCCGCACCCGCGTTCACACCGGCACCGTCAACTTCGCCGCCTACGCGGCGCTGCCGGTGGCGCTGGACCTGCACGCGGCCATCGGTGTCGCCAACAAGCAGGCGCGCCTGCGGCGGCTGCGCAACCGCTGGGTCGATGCGGCGCGCGAGATCGGCGGCGTGGAAGTGCTGGCGGCCCGCGATCCCCGGCTGGGCAGTGGCATCTCTTCATTTCGCCTGCGGGGGCAAACGTCAGTGGCGCAGAACGCCGCGCTGTCGCAGCGCCTGCTGCGCGAGCACAGGGTGTTTGCGGTGATGCGCGATGGCCTGGCCAGCGGCGCGTGCGTGCGGGTGACGCCGGCGATTTTTACATCGGAGGCGCAGGTGGACCGCCTGGTCGTCGCCTTGCGTGCGCTGGCTGCGTGACTGCATGGCAGTCAAAGCATGACCGTGCGCGCCAGCGGCAGCTCCGGCTCCAGGTGGCTGGTGAGCACGATGCACTGGCGCGCCAGTCGCTCCGGCACCGCGAGCTGGCGGCGCAGGCAGGCCACCGCATCGGCGTCCAGACCGTTGAACGGTTCGTCGATCAGCAGCAGCCGTACGGGCAGCGCCAGGGCCAGCGCCAGTTGCACCTTCTTGTGCTGGCCCAGCGACAGCGTGGTCAGTGGCTGTTCGAGCGCGCCAACCAGGTGCAGCGCCTGCACCTGCGCATCGAGCAGCCCGGCGTCGGTGGCCGGATACAGCGACAGGTGCAGGTCGAACAGTTCGCGCACCGTGAGCCACGGCAGTTGCGGCAGGTCGCCGCCGCAGTAAAACGTCTGCAGGCGGTAGGCCAGCGGCTGCTCCTTGATCTCGATGCCATCGAGCCGGATGCTGCCGCCGTGCGGATCGAGCGCGCCGCCTGCCAGTTTTAATAACGTGGTCTTGCCGGCGCCGTTCTCGCCGCGCAGCCAGGTCACGCCCGTGCCCAGTTGCAGGTCGAAGTTGTGGAACAGCGCCCGGCCCGGGTGGTTGAAGTTCAGCTGTGAGATCGTGAGCACGGCAGTCAGTTCCATAATTCGCTTCCAATGGCGGTGAGGATAAGGATGGCGCCCATGACCAGCGCCACGCGGCCGCGCGCAGTGAGCGTGCGCAGGCCGACGATGGCCAGTTGCGCCACGCTTGCGCAAGCCAGCCAGACCAGGGCGACGGTGTGGCTGACGTTGGCGCCGGCAGCCAGCGTCAGTGCAGCAAAGCACCCCATCACCAGCGCGCCGGGCAGCAAGGTCAGCATGATCGCACTGGTGAACAGCCGTTCCATCGACAGCGGCCAGTTGGCCACCGCCGGGCGCAGGCGCGCGATCTGTTCCGCCACGGCCTTGTCGCCGCGATCGGTCAGCAGCACCAGCAGCATGGCGGTGCCGGCGCCCCAGGCGGCCGGCGGCATCCAGGCGACGATAGCTGGTTGCCACAGCCAGAGGCCCATGCTGAGCAAGGCCCCAATCAAAAGACAGGTCTGCTGGATGCCGACCACGCTCTCGCCGCGCCAGCACGGCAGCCAGAACAGCTGGCGCCAGTAAAACCAGGCAGGCAGACATGCACGTGGCGGCGCGGCGTAATGCGCCGGCGCCCTGGCCGCACTCCCGGCAGCAGCACGCGGCGCAACGGGCCCAGGCTTGGCCCGCCGCATCAGCAGCACCGTTGCCAGCGCCCACCCCAGCAACAGCGACAGCACCGCACCCGCGAGCGACCACGGCGCCACCGGTCGCAGCCAGTCCGGCCATTGGTATAGCCACACCGCGCACGACACCACGTGCGCCAGCGCCACCGGTCCCACGATCAGGCCGGCCACCGACGCTTCCGTCAGCCACTGCTGGCGCGCCGAGACGGGCAGCGCGCGGCTCCAGCGCGCCACGTCCAGCGGATGCAGCCGTTGCCGCAGCAGCCACACGGGCGCGACCACCAGCAAGATCTGCGCGATCAACAGGGCAACCGCCTCGAACCACGGCAAGGTGGGCGCCAGCAGACCGGGCAGGGCGATGCACGCGAGCAGACCCAGCATGACGGGCGCAAATGCCAGCAAGACCATTTCGAGCGAATTGACCACGCTGGCAATGAATTGCACCAGCGACGCGCGCGCCACGCGGCGGCGAAAGGAGAGATAGGAATAGGGGAGCGTCTTCATCGGTTGCAGCATATTGCCTGAAACTGATGCGGAAATGAATAAGGGCCCGAAGCGCATAACGCTTCGGGCCCTTAAAGGAATGTTGGCGGAGTGGACGGGACTCGAACCCGCGACCCCCGGCGTGACAGGCCGGTATTCTAACCAACTGAACTACCACTCCTACGTCTTTGGTTTTCCTGGTGGGTGCTGAGAGGCTCGAACTCCCGACCTACGCCTTGTAAGGGCGCCGCTCTACCAACTGAGCTAAGCACCCAGAAAACCTTGCAGTCTGTGTGACAACTGCTGAACGAGGCCGTATTCTACAGGGGCGTTTCGCATGTCTGCAAGGGGTTTTATAAATTATTTAGAAAATTCCCTGGGGAAGGACCTATCATGGCGTCGCCGCATCTTCTCCAGGAAAGTTACTCATGTCCGACAACCTCGACGCCCTGTACCGCCGCGTAAGCTGGCGCCTGATGCCGTTCCTGTTCCTGTGCTTCGTGGCCGCGTATCTCGACCGCGTCAACGTGGGCTTTGCCAAGTTGCAGATGCTGGCCGACCTGCGCTTTTCCGATACCGTCTATGGCGTCGGCGCCGGCATGTTCTTTATCGGGTATTTCATTTTCGAGGTGCCGTCCAATTTGCTGATGACGCGCGCTGGTGCCCGCCTGTGGATCGCCCGCATCATGATCAGCTGGGGCGTAATCTCGTCGGCGATGATGTTCACCAACAGCGTGACCACGTTCTACGTGCTGCGCTTTCTATTGGGCGCGGCCGAGGCGGGCTTCTTCCCCGGCATCATCCTCTACTTGACCTACTGGTACCCGGCGCACCGCCGCGCGCGCATGGTGGCGGTGTTCATGAGCGGGGTGGCGATTGCCGGCGTGGTGGGTGGACCGCTGTCGGGCTGGATCATGAAGGCGTTCGATGGCGAGCACGGCCTGTCCGGCTGGCAGTGGCTGTTCCTGCTCGAAGGCATCCCGTCGGTGCTGCTGGGCATCTGGACCTTGTTCTATCTCGACGATGGCATTCGCGATGCCAAGTGGCTCAGCGAAGCCGACAAGCGCGTGCTGGAAGCGGCCATCGCCGCAGACCGCGCGGGCCAGCAGCACCTGCCGCTGGCGCTGGTGTTCAGGAGCGGCAAGATATGGCTGCTGGCGCTGGTGTACTTCCTGTTCGTGATGGGCTTGTACGGCGTGAGCTTCTGGCTGCCGCAATTGATCAAGAACAGCGGCGTGGCGGATGTGTTCCACATCGGCCTGCTGACCGCGATTCCGTATTGCGTGGCGGCAGTGGTGATGGTGTTGGCCGCCCGCCACTCGGACCGCACCGGCGAGCGCCGCTGGCACGCGGCCTGTGCCGGCGTGGCGGGTGCGCTGGGCCTGGTGGTGGCCACCGCCTACAGCGACAATACGGTCATTGCGCTGGCGGCGTTGAGCGTGGCCACGGCCGGCATCCTGTCCACGTTCCCGATCTTCTGGAGCCTGCCCACGGCCATGCTCGGTGGCGCGGCAGCAGCGGCCGGCATCGCCATGATCAATTCGCTGGGCAACCTGGCCGGCTTCGTCAGCCCTTACCTGGTGGGCGCGATCAAGGATGCGACCAATAGCACGGCAAGCGGCATCTACCTGCTGGCGGCCAGCCTGGTGGCCGGGGCGGTGCTGGTGGTGACGATGGAGCGCACGCGACGTTAGAGTTGCAGCTCACGCTGTTTCGGTGGATACTGTATGTATTCACAGTAATCTTTGCAGCGGTATGGTTGAACCCCCACGACGGATTGCCCACCTCGACATGGATGCATTTTTCGCGTCCGTGGAGTTGTTGCGCTATCCCGAACTGCGCGGCCAGCCGGTGGTGATCGGTGGCCGCAACGCCATCCCGGTGTTGCAGGCCGACGGCAGCCACCAGTTTGCGCGCCTGCGCACCTACGTGGGCCGCGGCGTAATTACCACGGCCACCTACGAGGCGCGCGCCTTTGGCGTCGGGTCGGCGATGGGCATGATGAAGGCGGCCAAGCTGGCGCCCGACGCAATTTTATTGCCAGCGAATTTCGAGGACTATCGCCACTACTCGCGCCTGTTCAAGCAGGCGGTGGCGGTGATTGCGCCGCAGATTGAAGACCGTGGCATCGACGAGATTTTCATCGACCTCACCGACGTCGAGGGCGAGACCGACGAACTGGCCGCGCGCATCAAGCAGGCCGTGTTCGACGCCACCGGCTTGACCTGCTCGATCGGCATCACGCCCAACAAGCTGCTGTCGAAAATCTGCTCGGACCTGAACAAGCCCAACGGCATCACCATTCTCGGCTTCGACGACATTCCGGAGCGGATCTGGCCGCTCAATGTGCGCAAGGTGAACGGCATCGGTCCCAAGGCCACGGCCAAGCTGGCGTCGCTCGGCATCGAGACCATCGGCCAGCTGGCGCGGGCCGATCAAGGCATGCTGCAGGATTACTTCGGTGCGCATTACGCTTCCTGGCTCACGCAGGCGGCGCACGGCATCGACCAGCGCGTGGTGGCCAACCGCGCCATGAGCAAATCGATGAGCCGCGAAACCACGTTCGAGCGCGACCTGCACGCGCGCCAGGACCGCGAAACGCTGTCGGGCATCCTGGTCACGCTGTGCGACCGGCTGGCCGAAGACTTGAAGCGCAAGGGTTACGTGAGCCGCACTATCAGCATCAAGCTGCGCTACGACGATTTCCAGATCGTCAGCCGCAACGTCACCGTGCCCGAGCCGGTGGCCGATGCGGCTGCCATCCTGCAGGCCGCGCGCGAGTGTTTGAAGCGCGTGCCGCTGCAACGCAAGCTGCGCCTGCTGGGGGTACGTGCCAGCACCCTGGAAGTACCGGGCGCAGCCGCGCACAAGCCGCTGCCGGTGCAGGGTGATTTGTTCGCTTAGCTTGAGTTCGTAAATGGTTCAGCGCCGCCATCACCGTGTAAAATGGCGCTCCTTTGGTATATTCAATTCAGGACAAGGCAACACTCATGTGGTTCAAGAATCTACAGATTTATCGTCTGCCGGCCCCGTGGGCCTACACCCCCGAACAACTGGAAGCAGCGCTCGAACCGCACGCGTTTGTTCCCGCCAGCAGCAACGAACTGCTGCGCCAGGGCTGGGACAAGCCGCGTCCTAACGGCGGCCTGGTCCACGTGGTCAACAAGCAAATGCTGATCGTGCTGGGTACCGAGAAAAAACTGCTGCCATCGAGCGTGATCAACCAGGTCGCCAAGGCCCGCGCCGCCGAGATGGAAGAAGCGCAAGGCTTCGCCCCCGGCAAAAAAGCCATGAAGGAGTTGAAAGAACGCGTAGCCGACGAACTGCTGCCGCGCGCCTTCTCGATCCGTGGCAACGTCTGGACCTGGATCGACCCGGTCAACGGCTGGCTGGTGGTCGATGCGGCCAGCCCGGCCAAGGCCGACGAAGTGATCAAGCTGCTGTTGAAGGCGGTCGACAAGCTGCCGCTGGAAAGCCTGCGCGTACAGCGCTCGCCGGTGGGCGTGATGACCGAATGGCTGCAAACCGACGAGGCGCCAGCCGGCTTCACGGTGGACATGGACACCGAACTGCGCGCCACCGGCGAGAGCAAGGCAGCCGTGCGCTACGTGCGCCACACGCTGGAACCGGCCGAAGTGCGCCGCCACATCGAAGCGGGCAAGCAGTGCACCCGCCTGGCGCTGACGTGGGACAGCAAGATTTCGTTCGTGTTGACCGAATCGCTGGCGATCAAGAGCGTCAAGGCGCTCGACGTGCTGGCCGAAAAGGAATCGAGCACCCGCAACGATGAAGAGCGTTTCGATGGCGACTTCATGCTGATGACGGGCGAGCTGGCCAAGATGATGGCGGATGTGGTTGAGGCGTTGGGCGGCGAAGCGAAAGCCTGATCAACAAATCAAATACTGTATGGATCCCCGCGTGCGCGGCGGTCCGCCGATGCGGGATGACGGTTCAAGGGCCAGCGGCTTAAAATCCGTCATCCTCGCGAACGCGGGAATCCATAGAGCGCATGCTCTGCCTACAGCGGCTGAAACACCCCAGCCGCCTTATTCTTCTGCACATTATCCCAGGCAAAAATCTTGCCATTCATCGCCACATACACCCCCGGCGGCTGAGTCTGCGCCACGGCGCACGCAAAACCCAGGTTGAACATTGCATCCGAATTGGCAATCGAATAGGGAATCATCGCGCCGGTCAGCACGATGGTCTGGCCAAGGTTGGCCGGTCCCAGCACGGCAGCCGTTTGCGGCATGGTGTCGGTGCCGTGGATGATGACGATCTCCTTTTCGCTGGCGGCGCGGCACGAAGCCAGGATGCGCTCGCGGTCGGCATCGACCATGTCGAGCGAATCCATCAGCGGCAACTGTTCCAGCGCCACGTTCACCGTCAGGCGGCAACGCTCGAGCAGGGCCGGCACATGGCTATCGGCGAAGCCCAAGGTACCGTTCAGTTCGTTGTAGTGTTTGTCGAAAGTGCCGCCGGTGGCGAGGATGCGCAAGGTCATGGTGAAAGCTCGGTTCAGTGAAAATGATCTGCATCATAACCCAAACCGCCACGTAAAAAGAAACCACAAACTGCCGTCTTCGCACTGGAAATATCGGCGTACTATGCCTATATTGTCTGTTTGCCGGCCCTTTGTTGCGGCCATTATTTGTGGATTGCCAATGAAAGCCTTAGCCCCCGGAACTGTCATTTTTCACCGCCATCGCGGCTATGGCGTGATCACGGCCGTCAACCTCCTCACCGGCTGGATCTCCGCGCGCTTCGGCAGCGAGTCGCGCACGCTCGACCTGAATTTATCGACCGACGCGGTGCAATACGCCGATGGCGAAGCGATCCTGTTCCGCCGCGCGCCGCCCGACCGCATGCCCCACGCGCGGCTGATGGCCGTGGTGCGCGCGCTGCACCAGGCCGGCTACCAGAAACTGTATCTGTATTCGTGGCCCAAGCCGTCCGGCCTGCACTGGCGCTGGCATTTGTTTACCGGCAAGCGCGACTGGATGCAGCGCTCTTGGCGCGAAGGCTGGTACGGCTCCGGCGCCGACTACAACAGCAATCCCGTGATGGGCTGGGGCGACAATCCTGGCGCCACCACCGAGGAGTTGATCCATGCGCTGGCCAAATTCGATCCGCAAGGACTGGCGCAGGCGCTGGGCCGCGACGAAGACCACGCCGCCTGGTTCGCCAGCGTGTGCGATGCGCTCTTGCCCGGCTATATGTACAGCCTGGACATGCAGCGTCCCGAAGGTTCTCCCTTGATCGACATGCCGCCGGTACCGGTCATGCCGGTGCGCGCTACGCTGCCGCCGTACAGCGGCCCGGACATCACCTGGCCGCCCGGCTGGGCTGGCTTGTGGAGCAAGGTGCACGTGATGCCTGCGCCGCGCATCAACCTGACCGGTTTGCCGGAAAAGACCGACTGAAAACCCGCACCGCTAACCGGGGTCGGACCCCGTACGGGGTCCGACCCCCTGGGTCTAAGGTTATGCCGGGCGCTCACGCCCGCGTGCGTTGTGCTGGAAGTCAGGATTGTTGATCGCATCAAGCTTGCCCGCCTCGAAATCGACAATGTTCTGGAACGCGTGGCGGAAGTACAGCTCGTAGCTGTCCTGTTCCACGTAGCCCAGGTGCGGTGTGGCCAGCACGGTCGGGATGCGCAGCAGCGCGTCGGTCGGCGCCAGCGGTTCCGATTCGAACACGTCGAGCGCCGCGTAGCCGGGCCGGCCCTGTGTGAGTGCTTGCTCCAGCGCGCCGGTCGCCACCAGCTCGGCGCGGCTGGTGTTGACCAACAGGGCTGCGGGCTGCATGCGCGCCAGGTCGTCGGCGGTGACGATGCCACGGGTGGCGTCGTTCAGGCGCAGGTGCAAACTGAGCACGTCCGCTTGCGCAAAGAATTCTTCACGCGATAAAGCGGCCGCATAACCATCGGCCACCGCCTTGTTGCGGCTGGTCTCGCTGCCCCACACCACCACCTTCATTCCGAACGCGCGGCCATAGCCGGCCACCAGCTGGCCGATCTTGCCGTAGCCCCAGATGCCGAGCGTACGTCCCTTGAGCACGAAGCCCAAGCCGTTGAGTTGCGGATTGACCGACGCGGTTTGCCACAAGCCGTCGCGCAGGTTGTTCGCGTATGGCACGATCTTGCGCGCCGCCGCCATGATCAGCGCCCAGGTCAACTCGGCCGGCGCGGTGGGGGAGCCGACACCCTCGGCAATCGCGATGCCCAGTTCGGTTGCGGCAGCCACATCGACGTGGCCAGCCAGCTTGCCGGTCTGCGAGATGAGTTTCAAATTGGGCAGCTTGGCCAGCAGCGCCCGGTTCAGCGCGGTGCGTTCGCGGATCAGCACCAGCGCATCGAACGGCGCCAGCCGGATTGCCAGCTGGCCCAGGCCACGTGTTGTATTGTTGAACACTTTTACGTCGTGACCGTTCAATATTTCATAACTTTTTATTCCAGAGCTGGCGTTCTGGTAGTCGTCAAGTATGGCGATTTTCATGTGAGATAGCCGATCTTAGGTTGAAATTCGTAGCGGAATAACGGGCACTGCCAAAAGCTGAATAGCTTACTACTTTACTCAACTATTTCTCCTACATTTCTGTTGAATCGTGGGACCAGCGGTGTACAATCGCTCAAAAAATGAACAGCCGAACATCGATTTTGCTGTCACTGCCGGGTTCACAGAACCTGGTCCCACGACAAGACCGCCGTAAATACGCCGATGCGCCGACTCATCTCGGATGAGACTCCGCGCGCTAAGCTATTGCTGACGACGATCCTGCCGAAAGAATTTTAATTGGCATTGGAGGTAGTATGAATCAGCCCATCATGGGTGGCGTTGCAACGCTGAACGTCCCAGCTTACATCAAGCATCAAAAACTGATCAATTGGGTGACGGAAGTCGCCGCACTGACCAAACCCGACCGCATCTACTGGTGCGATGGCTCGCAAGAAGAGTACGACCGCCTGTGCGGTGAAATGGTTGCCGCCGGCACCATGAAAAAACTCAACGAAGCCAAGCGTCCCAATTCCTACCTGGCCCAGTCCGATCCAACCGACGTGGCGCGCGTGGAAGACCGCACCTACATCTGCTCGGCCACCAAGGAAGAAGCCGGTCCGACCAATAACTGGATGGCGCCCGACGAAATGCGCGCCACCCTGAACCCGCTGTTCGACGGCGCCATGGCCGGCCGCACCATGTACGTCGTGCCGTTCTCGATGGGCCCGCTGGGTTCGCCGATCGCGCACATCGGCGTGGAACTGTCCGATTCGCCATACGTGGCCGTCAACATGCGCGTGATGACCCGCATGGGCAAGGCCGTCTATGACGTGCTGGGCGCCGACGGTGAATTCGTGCCATGCGTGCACACCGTGGGCGCACCGCTGGCCGCCGGCCAGAAAGACGTGGCCTGGCCTTGCAACGCCACCAAGTACATCGTTCACTACCCTGAAACCCGCGAAATCTGGTCCTACGGTTCGGGCTACGGCGGCAATGCGCTGCTGGGCAAGAAATGCTTCGCGCTGCGTATCGCCTCGACCATGGGTTACCAGGACCAGGCCAAGGACGGCATGGGCTGGCTGGCCGAACACATGCTGATCCTGGGCGTGGAATCGCCAGAAGGCAAGAAGCACTACGTCGCTGCCGCCTTCCCGTCGGCTTGCGGCAAGACCAACTTCGCCATGCTGATCCCGCCAGCCACGTTCAACGGCTGGAAAGTGACCACCATCGGCGACGACATCGCCTGGATCAAGCCGGGCGCCGATGGCCGCCTGTACGCGATCAACCCGGAAGCCGGCTACTTCGGCGTGGCCCCTGGCACCAACGAAAAGACCAACTTCAACTGCATGGCCTCCATGCGTGAAAACACCATCTTCACCAACGTCGCGCTGACCGACGACGGCGACGTATGGTGGGAAGGCTTGACCAAGCAGGCGCCCGAGCACCTGATCGACTGGCAAGGCAACGACTGGACCCCAACGTCCGGCACCAAGGCTGCCCACCCGAACGCCCGCTTTACCGTCGCTGCTACCCAGAACCCGGTCATCGACGCGGCCTGGGACGATCCGGCCGGTGTGCCGATCTCGGCCTTCATCTTCGGCGGTCGCCGTTCGACCACCGTACCGCTGGTAACCGAAGCGCGCAACTGGGTGGAAGGCGTGTACATGGCAGCCACCATGGGTTCGGAAACCACTGCAGCAGCAGCTGGCCAGATGGGCGTCGTGCGCCGCGATCCGTTCGCCATGCTGCCGTTCATGGGCTATAACATGAGCGACTACTTCCAGCACTGGCTCAACCTGGGCGAAAAACTGGGCAAGATCGACGGCGCTACCCTGCCTAAAATCTACTGCGTCAACTGGTTCCGCACCGACGACCAGGGTCACTTCGTGTGGCCTGGCTTCGGCGACAATATGCGCGTACTGAAGTGGATGCTCGAGCGTATCGAAGGCAAAGCCGGCGGCGTCGAAAACATCTTCGGCACCACCCCGCGTTATGGCGACATCCACTGGGACGGCCTGCCGTTCACGCCGGAAGAGTTCGAGACCATCACCTCGATCGACAAGGATGCCTGGCGCGAAGAACTGAAACTGCACGAAGAACTGTTCACCAAGCTGGCCTACCACCTGCCGCAGGAACTGACGGCAGTGAAAGCTGAGCTGGAGCAGCGCCTGGCAAAATAAGCCGGCCTGATTAGGTGGAGACAGAAGCGGTGCATGGAAACATGCACCGTTTTTTTTCGTGTATGCTGGCCCGGCTGACCGGCTCAACAGAAAACTCCCATGTACTGAGAACCACGTGAACCGCAAGCTCATCATTTTCGACTTCGACGGCACCCTGGCCAATACCTTTCCCTGCTTCGTGCGCGTGTTCGACGAAGCGGCAGCCAAATACCAATTCAAACCGCTCGACCGCGACAACGCCCAGGGCCTGCGCGGCCTCGACGCGCGCCAGATCATGGCGCTGCACGATATCCCGCTATGGAAAACCCCGGCGATCGCCCGCTTCATGCGCGCACGCATCGGCGACGAGGCGCATACCATCACGCTGTTCGATGGCGTCGATGCGGCATTGCGCGCGCTGAAACAGCGCGGCGTGGTGCTGACCATCGTCACGTCCAATTCGCGCGCCAACGTGCAGCGCATCCTCGGCCCGGAGCTGCTGGCGTTATTCACCCAGGTGGAATGTGGCGCAGGCCTATTCGGCAAGCTGCCCAAGGTGCGCAAGGTACTTGCGGCCACCGGCATTGCGGCAGCGCACGCTCTGTTGATCGGCGACGAGATCCGCGATGCGCGCGTGGCAGCGGAAGCCGGCGTGGATTTCGGCGCGGTGGCGTGGGGCTTCAATCATGTCGACGCCTTGGTGGCGCAGCAGCCGAAGCGCGTGTTCCACCAGGTGGCCGATTTGCTGGCCTGACCGAACCCGGCTAGCCCCAAACCCGTCATCCCGGCCTGGGCGGGGATGACGGAACAGAGTGCAGCGACTAAGGCTATTTCAACAAAGGGCCGAGGTACTTCCCGGTCACGCTGTCGGCATTGGCTGCCACATCCTCCGGCGTGCCGGTGGCAATGATCTTGCCGCCGCCAGCGCCGCCTTCCGGCCCCAGGTCCACCACCCAGTCGGCGGTCTTGATCACGTCGAGATTATGCTCGATGATGACCAGCGTATTGCCCTGGTCGCGCAGGCGGTGAATCACCTTGAGCAGCAAGTCGATATCGTGGAAGTGCAGGCCGGTGGTCGGCTCGTCCAGGATGTACAAGGTGCGGCCCGTGTCGCGCTTGGACAGTTCCAGCGACAGTTTGACACGCTGCGCCTCGCCACCGGACAGCGTGGTCGCGCTTTGCCCCAGCTTGATGTAGCCCAGGCCCACGTCGAGCAGCGTATGGAGCTTGCGGGCGATGACCGGCACCGGCTTGAAGAACTCGTGCGCGTCTTCCACCGTCATGTCCAGGATCTCGGTGATGTTCTTGCCCTTGTAGTTCACCTCGAGCGTCTCGCGGTTATAACGCTTGCCATGGCAGACGTCGCACGGCACGTACACGTCCGGCAGGAAGTGCATCTCGACCTTGATCACGCCATCGCCCTGGCATGCTTCGCAGCGGCCGCCCTTGACGTTGAACGAGAAGCGCCCGGCGCTGTAGCCACGCTCCTTGGCGGTCGGCACGGTGGCGAACAAATCGCGGATCGGCGTAAACAGCCCGGTGTAGGTGGCCGGGTTGGAACGCGGCGTGCGGCCGATCGGCGCCTGGTCCACCGAGATCACCTTGTCGAAGTGTTCGAGGCCCGCGATCGAATCATGCGGCGCCGGCTCGGTCTGTGACCCGTACAGGTGGCGCGACAGGGCCGGGAACAGCGTGTCGTTGATCAGCGTCGATTTGCCGGAACCGGACACGCCGGTCACGCACGTCATCAGTCCCACCGGCAGCTTGAGGCTGACCTTTTTCAGGTTGTTGCCGGTAGCGCCCGTGATCACCAGCTGGCGATCGGGATCGGCCTGGTGGCGCTTGGCCGGCACCTCGATCTTGCGGGTGCCGTTGAGGTACTGCGCCGTCAGCGATTTTTTATTCTTGAGGATGTCCTTGAGCGAACCGGCCGCGATCACTTCGCCGCCATGCACGCCGGCGCCCGGGCCCATGTCGACGATGTAGTCGGCGGTGCGGATCGCGTCTTCGTCGTGCTCCACCACCAGCACGCTGTTGCCGATATCGCGCAGGTGGCGCAGCGTGTCGATCAGGCGGTCGTTGTCGCGCTGGTGCAGGCCGATCGACGGCTCATCGAGCACGTACATCACGCCGGTCAAACCGGAGCCGATCTGCGAGGCCAGGCGAATCCGCTGCGCTTCGCCACCGGACAGCGTGTCGGCGCTGCGGTCGAGCGACAGGTAGTCGAGACCGACGTTGTTCAAGAACTGCAGGCGCGAGATGATCTCTTTCACCACGCGGTCGGCGATCTCCTTCTTGGCGCCCTTGAGCTTCAACTGCTCGAAGAACGACAGCGATTCGCGCAGCGGTTTTTCGGCGATCTCGTAGATCGCTTTTTCCTGCTTGCCGGTGCCGACTTTGACGAAGCGCGCCTCGATGCGCAGGCGCGCGCCTTCGCATGATGGGCACTTTTTCTCGTTGATGAACTTGGCCAGTTCTTCCTTGACCGCCATCGAGTCGGTTTCGCGGTAGCGGCGCGCCAGGTTGTTGACCACACCTTCGAAGGTATGCTCCTTGACCACGGTGCGGCCGCGCTCATTCACGTACGTAAAGGGAATAGCGGTTTTGCCGGAGCCGTTGAGCACCGCGTCCTGCGCCGGCTTGGGCAGCTGCTCGAACGGCACATCGAGATCGAACTCGTAGTACGCCGCCAGGTTGGACAGCATCTGGTAATAAAACTGGTTGCGGCGGTCCCACCCCTTGACGGCGCCGGACGCGAGCGACAGGTTGGGGAAGGCGACGATGCGTTTCGGGTCGAAGAACTCGATATGGCCGAGTCCATCGCATTCGGGGCAGGCGCCCATCGGGTTATTGAACGAGAACAGGCGCGGTTCCAGTTCCTGCAGCGAGTAACCGCACTGGTTGCAGGCGAACTTGTTCGAGTACACGTGTTCGACTGCAGTGTCCATCTCGAGCGCCACCGCGCGACCATCGGCCAGGCGCAGCGCAGTCTCGAAGCTCTCGGCCAGGCGCTGCTTGATGTCGGCGTTGACCTTGACGCGGTCGATCACCACGTCGATCGTGTGCTTCTCGGTTTTCTTCAGCTTGGGCAGTTCGTCCACTTCGTAGATCTTGGCGTCATGCGTGCCGCTCTGCACGCGGAAGCGCACAAAGCCCTGCGCCTGCATCTGCTCGAACAGGTCCGAATGCTCGCCCTTGCGGTTGGCCACCACGGGCGCGAGCACCATCAGCTTGGTCCCCTCGGGCATGGCCAGCACCGCATCGACCATCTGCGACACGGTCTGCGCGGCCAGCGCCTGGTCCGGGTGGTTGATGCAGTAAGGCGTGCCCACGCGCGCATACAGCAGGCGCAGGTAATCGTGGATCTCGGTCACGGTGCCGACGGTGGAGCGCGGGTTGTGCGAGGTGGCTTTCTGCTCGATCGAGATCGCCGGCGACAGGCCTTCGATCAGGTCGACATCGGGCTTCTCCATCAGCTGCAGGAACTGGCGCGCATACGCCGACAGCGATTCCACGTAACGGCGCTGGCCCTCGGCATACAGGGTGTCGAACGCCAGCGACGATTTGCCGGAACCGGACAGCCCGGTGATCACGACCAGCTGGTTGCGCGGCAGGTCGAGACTGATGTTTTTGAGGTTGTGCGTACGTGCGCCGCGAATGCGGATCTGTTCCATGGAGTAAGTCCTTAGATATCAACCCGACACTATAGCGGGGTTTGAAAAGATGCGCCGTCCTTGCGCTGGATCACGCGCGGGAGGCTTGACACTGTATATAATACCAGTATTTGCTTGCGTCGATTCAACAGGCTTCGGCGCAGAACAGGCTACATGGGGACGGGAGCCAAAATTGGTAGTGCAAGTGGTAGCCCGGCGGCCCCTTCGTCTATAATCCCTGTTTAGATTTCACTACACAGCCTGCCCACGCGGCCGTCGTTACTCAGGAGTTTTATTCATGGCATCAGTCAACAAAGTCATCATCGTCGGCAATCTGGGTCGCGATCCGGAGATCCGCTACATGCCTAGCGGTGATGCAATCGCCAACATTGCCGTGGCGACCTCATACAAGTCGAAAGACCGCAACACCGGTGAGCAAAAAGAGACCACCGAGTGGCACCGCATCTCGTTCTTCGGCAAGCTGGCCGAAATCGTCGGACAGTACCTGAAAAAAGGCTCGTCGATCTACGTCGAAGGCCGCCTGCAAACCCGTAAATATACCGACAAGGACGGCGTCGAAAAGTACGCAACCGACATCGTCGCTGAAAACATGCAAATGCTGGGCGGCCGTCAAGGCGCCGGTGGCATGGACGACGGCGGAGGCTACGGTGGTGGCGCGGGCGGTGGTGGTGGTTACGGCGGTGGCAACGGCGGCGGTGGCGGATATGATGCTCCACCACAACGCCAGGCGTCAGCGCCGCAGCAGCAGCGCCCGGCCATGGCGCCACCAGCACCACGCCCGGCACCAAAGCCGGCGCCGAATTTCTCGGATATGGATGACGATATCCCGTTCTAAGAATCTCTTACCTTTAGAGAAAAACAAAAAACCCCATTGCTCGTGAGAGTGTTGGGGTTTTTTATAGGGATCGATGCACATCATGATGGACGTTTTATGTTTTCCAAGTTGTGGAAAAAGCATGCTCCATCTCTTGTATATCCAACGATGAGATATGCGCTTTCTTCGCGCGAGCGCGCCAGGACGGATTCATGTCATACGCCTTCGACAGCAGCCACCCGGTCGTGAAAACGATCTACGTTGCCCAGCTTGCTCTCCTCACTCTTCCGCTCCACCAGTGTCGTCATCAAAATCACCGCCAATAGCGCCGCCTGCGGCGACGCATCGAGCAATTCGATGCTGTGCCGCGTCCGCAAAATCATGATCTTGGCCTGCGCCTATGCGCCCGCCACACCGTGTCCCGTCATCGCCCGTGCATCGACCACCCGATCGAACGTGGCCGCATCCACGTGGCCCGATGCCAGCGCGGCTTCGCGCAGCGTGGTGCCGGTGGCGTCCGCCTGTTCGGCGATGTGGGCGGCGTTCTGGTAGCCGATCACCGGCGAGAGCGCGGTCACCAGCATCAGGCTGTTTTCGACGAAGCCGGCGATTTTTTGCCGGTTCAGTTCCGTGCCTTCGACCGAATAGGTGCGGAATTTTTCGCAGCCGTCGGCCAGGATGGTGGCCGAGTGCAGGAAGGCGTTGATGATGATCGGGCGCATGGCGTTCAGTTCGAAATTGCCCTGCGAGCCGGCGAAGGCCACGGCGCTGTCGTCGCCCATCACCTGGATGGCGATCATCACGATCGCTTCGCACTGGGTGGGGTTGACCTTGCCGGGCATGATCGACGATCCCGGTTCGTTCTGCGGCAGTTTGAGTTCGCCCAGGCCGCAGCGCGGGCCCGAGGCCAGCCAGCGCATGTCGTTGGCGATCTTCATCAGCGCCACGGCCAGTCCGCGCAGCGCGGCGTGGGCGCGTACCATGGCGTCGAGCGAGCCTTGCGCCATGAACTTGTTGGGCGCGGTGACGAACGGCTTGCCGGTCAGCGCCGCGATCTGCTGCGCCACCTTCACCGAAAAACCTGGTGGCGCATTGATGCCGGTGCCCACGGCGGTGCCGCCGATGGCCAATTCGTACAGGCCCGCGCGGCTGGCGGCGATGGCGGCGCAGGCTGCGCGCAGCTGGGCCGCGTAGCCCGACCATTCCTGGCCCACGGTGAGCGGGGTGGCGTCTTCCAGGTGGGTGCGGCCGATTTTGACCACGTCCATCCACTGCGCGGCTTTCGCTTCGATGACGGCGGCCAGCCGGTCCACTTCGGGCAGCAGGCGGCGGTCGAGCGCCTCGAGGGCGGCGATGTGCATCGCGGTGGGGAAGGTGTCGTTCGAGCTCTGTCCCATGTTGACGTCGTCGTTGGGGCCCACCGGCTGCTGGCTACCCAGCGTGCCGCCCAGCAGCGCTATCGCGCGGTTGGACAGCACTTCGTTGACGTTCATATTGGACTGGGTGCCCGAGCCGGTTTGCCACACGTAGAGCGGGTAGTGGGCGTCGAGCTGGCCAGCGATGGTTTCGTCGGCGGCCTGGATGATCGCTTTGGCTTTCACTTCCGGTAGGCGGCCCTCGGCCAGGTTGACCAGCGCGCACGCCTTCTTGACGATGCCGTATGCGTGGTACACGGCCTTGGGCATGCGGTCGTCGCCGATCGAAAAATGAACCAGCGAGCGCGCGGTTTGCGCGCCGTAGTATTTGTCGGCCGGGACATCGATGGTGCCCATCGAGTCGAATTCCTGCCGGGTGCCGCTTGCGGTCAGGCCGGCGGTGAGATCGTTTTCCGAAATGAGGTCGTTTTCAGCCATGCTGGTTCTCCTGTACGGGTGGCATGTCACACATTGTCGATCTTGAGCAGGGCTGCGGTGGCTGTCCGCGTGGTGCGGCAGGCGTTGGCATCTTGTTTCAGGTCGATGCCGTAGGTGGGGATGATGGCCTTGAGGCCGGGCAGCCAGGCGTCGTCGGTCAGCTTGGCGTCGAAGCAGCGCTGCAGGATTTCCAGCGCGATGAAGGCGGCGGTGGACGCGCCGGGCGAGGCGCCCAGCAGTGCGACCAGCGACTTGTCGGCGGCAGATACCACTTCGGTGCCAAATTCCAGCTTGCCCTGTTCGTGCTTGAACCAGCCCGCGCTTTCGTGCGGGGCGATGGTCTGCACGCGCTGGCCGGCCACCGCTTTTTTCCAGTCCTGCTGTACCGCGTTCGGGAAGAATTCCTTGAGCGCGGCAAACTGGTGGTCGGCGCTTTGCATCACCTGGCCGATCAGGTATTCGGTCAGTTCGATGTTATCGCGCGCTACGTCGAGCAGCGGGATGATGTTGTCGTGCTTGAGGGTCGAAAATAAATCGGTTAACGACCCGTGTTTCAGGAACTTGGTGGAGAAGCCGGCGTAAGGGCCGAACAACAGCGACTGCTTGCCGCCGATGATGCGCGTGTCCAGGTGCGGCACCGACATCGGCGGCGAGCCGCTGGCGGCCTTGCCGTACACCTTGGCGTGGTGGCGGTGACTCACCGCGTCGACGTCGCAGCGCAGCCAGATGCCGCTGACCGGGAAGCCGCCGTAACCCTTTGCTTCCGGTATCTTCGATTTTTGCAGCAGCGGCAGCGCGCCGCCGCCGGCGCCGATGAACACGAACCTGGCCGAGACAATATGTTTGGCGCCATCCTGCACATCCTTGACCGCGATGCGCCAGGTACCGTCGTCCTGCCGATCGAGATCGGTCACGCGGCTGTCGTAGCGCACCGCGAAACCGGGCCGGGAACAGAGATGGTGTACCAGCAGATGGGTGAGCGCGCCGTAATCGACGTCGGTGCCGGTGGCCATGCGGGTGGCGGCGATCGACTGCGCAGGGTCGCGTCCCTCGATGATGAGCGGCGCCCAGGTGGCGATCACGGCTGCGTCTTCGCTGTATTCCATGCCGTGGTAGCAGTGGTGCGCCGACATGGTTTTAAAGCGCTCGCGCAGGAACGCCACGTTATCGTCGCCCCAGACAAAGCTCATGTGCGGGCACGGGTGGATGAAGGCGCGCGGATCGGGAATGGCGCCGCGCCGTACCAGGTACGCCCACAGCTGGCGCGAGATATCGAACTCGGTATTTACCTCCAGCGCCTTGCTGATATCGACGCTGCCGTCCTCGCGCTGCGGCGTGTAGTTAAGCTCGCAGTTGGCGGCGTGGCCGGTGCCGGCGTTGTTCCAGCCGTCCGAGCTTTCCTGCGCGCAGTCGCCCAGCGCTTCGACCATCAGGATCGAGAGCGAGGGATCGAGCTCCTTGAGCATCACGCCCAGGGTGGCGCTCATGATGCCGGCGCCGATTAAAACGATGTCGTGGGTGGTGGCAGTTGACGTCACGATGGGTTCCTTTAAGAAGCGGTTGAAGGTTGAAACAGGGCGGCGACGTCGGCGTCCACGATCACGTAGGCGCGGCGCCACGGCTGGTCGTCGATCAGCCGCCAACTGTGGCCGCTGCCGGTGGTGTCTTCGGCCAGCAGCAGGTCGCCCGGGCGAATGACAAAAGTGGCGCCAGCGATGGTCTTGAATTCCAGCGTGCCGCCGAGCGTGATCACCAGCTGGCGTGTGGGTGCGTGGTGCGGGGCGAAGGCGCCGCCCGACCGTGTTTCGCGAAACGAGATGCTGCGGGTGCCCAGCACATGACTGAGCACGTCGCCGCGCTCACCGTGGGGCAGGGCGATCGAGCCCTCCTCGAATACGGAATTGCCTGCTTCGGTCCAGATGCGTACACAGCGAATCATTGCGTGTTCCTTGTAGGGGGCGGTGAAATCACTATAGCGGCGTTTCAATCGTGCGCTCACCCGCCTCTCATCAGGCATGCGGCTCTGTCATAAGGCAGGGCATGGCTGCTACCTGACCAGATGGCAGGTTGCATGCGCAGCGCGGCTGGGTATAGTGGATTCACGGTTTCCCATCTTCCCCAGGAGTGATTCATGACTACCCACACCATCCGCAATCGCATCGCTTCCGCCCTGCTCTCCCTCGCCCTGGTCGCGCCGGCGCTGGCGCTGGCCGCGCCAGATGTCGCGGTCGCGCCGCAGTACGACACCACCCACGTGTACGTGGCCAACGCCGATCTCGATGCCTTCGTGAACAGCTTTGTCGGCACCTTCGGCGGCAAGGCTTCGCCGCGCGCGGTGTTTACCGTCACGCCCACGCCGAGCAAGACCGCCTCGCAATACGTGCAAACGCCGGTGGGCATGTTGTCGGTGTTCGCGTTCCAGACGCCGATCCCGTATGGCTTCGGTAATGAACGCACCGGCTACCTGGTCACCGACATCAACACCGCCCGCGATGCGGCAGTGGAAGCGGGGGCAGACGTGGTGGTGGAGCCGTTCGACGACCCGATCGGCAAGGATGTGCTGATCCAGTGGGCCGGTGGCGTGAACATGCAGCTTTACTGGCATACCAAGGCGCCGTCGTATGCGCCGCTGCACTCGGTGCCGGACAACCGCGTGTATGTCTCCAAGGTCTCGGCCGATAAATTCGTCACGCAGTTCAAGACCTTCGCCCATGCCAAGATCGTGGCCGACGGCCAGATCGACGGCGGCGAAATCGGCCGCGCCGGCGACACCATCCGCCGCGTGAAGCTGGAATCGAAATTCGGCAAGATGACGGTGTTCGTCACCGACGGCAAGCTGACCTTCCCGTACGGCCGCGAGACCACCGGCTACCAGGTCGACGACATGGCGGCCACGCTGGAAAAAGCCGCCGCCAACGGCGCCACCGTGCTGGCGGCGCCACGCCAGACCAGCACCGGCAATATGTCGGCGATGCTGCAATTCCCCGGCGGTTACATCAGCGAGATTCACGATGCGGTCAAGCGCTAAAGTCAGCATGAAAGCGGCGCGCCGTCAGCACATTCCGCGCTTGCTGGCTTTGCTGATCGGTGCCGTGGGCGGCGTGAGCGCGCTGCCCGGCGTGGCTGGCGCCCAGTCGCTCACTGCGCAAACCGCAGCGGCGCCAGCGCCAGCGGCGTGCGACGTCAAGCGCCCGGCCATCAACTTCAATCGCTGGGCCGAGAACTGGGACGTGCTGGCCAACCCGTGCCTGCCGCGCCAGCCGCTCGACGGTCTGAAATACATCCCGCTCGGCGATGGCAGCTCCTACCTGTCGCTGGGCGCCGGCCTGCGCGAACGCTACGAACATATCGATGCGCCCGTGTACGGCGCCGGCAGCGCGCCGGCCGACGGCTACGTGATCCAGCGCGCCAATGTCCATGCGGACCTGCGCCTGGGCTCCTACGTGCAGGTGTTCGGCCAGTTGGTCGATGCGCGCACGTTCGAGAAAAGAACCATCGCCCCGCCCGACCGCGACAAGTTCGATGTCGAGCAGCTGTTCGTGACCGTGGCCGTACCGACGGAAAACGGCGCGGTCAAGATGCGCGTCGGCCGGCAGGAGATGGCCTTCGACTTGCAGCGCTTTATCGCCGCGCGCGACGGCCCCAATGTACGGCAGTCGTTCGACGGCGTATGGGCCGACTGGGAGCATGGCCCGTGGCGCGTGATCGGCTACGTCACGCAGCCGGTACAAAACCGCAGCGAGAAATCGTTCGACGATTATTCCAACGGCCACCTGACCCTGAACGGTCTGCGCCTGGAGCGGCAGGGCTTCGGTCCCGGCGATATCTCCGGCTACTACTCGCGCTACCGCCGCGACGACGCGCGCTTTCTCGACGCCACCGGCAACGAGCGCCGCGATGTTTACGATGTACGGTACAGCGGCGTGACCGGCAACGTCGACTGGGACGTGGAAGGCATGTTGCAGCACGGCCAGGTGGGGGCCAAGCGCGCGTCCGCGTGGGCGCTCGGTTCGATCGCCGGCTACACCTTCGCCAATACCACCTGGTCGCCGCGCGTGGGCCTGCAGTTCGACATGGCCTCGGGCGACAAGCATGGCGGCGACGACAAGCTGGGCACTTTCAACCCGCTGTTTGCCAACGGCTATTACTTCTCGCTGGCTGGCCTGACCGGCTACAGCAACCTGATCCACGTAAAACCCTCGGTCAAGGTCAAGCCGACCAAGACGTTAAGCGTGACCACGGCGCTGGGCCTGCAATGGCGCCAGACCACCGGCGACGCGGTGTACGTGCAAAGCATGGCAGGCGTGCCACGCACGGCAGGACAAGGCTCGCGCTGGACCGGCGCCTACGCCCAGCTGCGCACCGACTGGGCAGTTACGCCCAACGTGACGGCGTCGCTGGAGGCCGTGCATTTCCAGGTGGGCGACAGCTTGCGCCGGGCCGGTGGGCGTGATGTGAATTACCTGGGCATGGAGTTGAAGTTCGGGTGGTGACACGCGGGTTCACCCGCGCCGCCATCCCGCCAGCCGCTGGCTTGCCCCATGCACCAGCGGCCCGCACAGCATCACCACCGTAAACGCCGCCGGCCACGCGGCCATGAAGGCGTACTGCCAGCGCAATAGAAAGTCGGGGTGCAGCCCGATATTGAGCCAGGTGACCCAGCCGCTCATCAGCGACGACATCAGCAACGACATCAGCAGCGCAAACACCAGCCGCAGGCGGAACATTTCAGACATGGCACCTCCTTGAAAGTAAAGACACAGCGTAGTTGCTTGCAGCTATCTATACTAGAGCCATAAATTCAATTTCAAATTTCGGAAATGAAATCATGCTCGATGATTTGGCCCTGTTCGTGACCATCGTGGAGGAGGGCAGCCTCAATGCTGCCGCCCTGCGCGAAAACCTGCCGCCGGCCACCGTCACGCGGCGCCTGCAAAAGCTGGAAAGTGAACTCGGCTACCGCCTGCTCAACCGCAGCGCGCGCCGCCTGCAGCCCACTGCCGAAGGCTGGCAATACTACGAGCGTTGCCGGCCGCTGGTGCGGGCGCTGCGCCAGGCCACGCAGCAACTGGATGCCAGCCTGTCCGATATCTCGGGCACGATCCGGGTGCTGGCGCCGGTCAACTTTGCCAGCGGCCTGCTCACGCCGGCCTGGGCCAGCTTTCTGCACCAGTACCCGGACATCAAGCTGGAACTGGAAATGTCGAACCGCCTGCAAGACCTGGTGGCCAGCGGCGCCGACCTGGCGATCCGGGTCGGGTCGCTCGACGATTCGTCGCTGATGCAGCGGCGCCTGGGCAGCGCCGGGCTGGTGATGGTGGCGGCGCCGTCTTACCTGGCGCGCGCGGGTGTGCCGCAAGATCCGTCGCAACTGGACCAGCATCAACTGATCGTCGCCGAGCCGCTGCGTACCTGGCGCCTGCGCCGGCCCGGTGACGGCGCCGAGGTGGTGGTTCAGCCGCAGGCCCGGGCGCGCCTGCGCGTGAACGAGATGCGCCTTGCCGTGGAGATGGCCCACGCGGGGCTGGGCATCCTGCTGTGTCCGTTGCTGCAAAGCCGGCTGGAAGTGGCTGACGGCAGCCTGGTGCGGGTGTTGCCCGAGTGGATGCCCGAGCCGCGCCACGTTTATGCGGTCTGGACCCAGCGCCGCTACCTGCCGGCGCGCGTGCGGGTATTGCTCGAACACTTGGCCGACTTCGCCGCCGCTACGCCTTCGCTGCAACAGTAACCACCACAATATCCGTCAAGAAACCAAGTTGTGTTCTACAGCGAACATAGTGCAGCCAGGGATGCCCCTAGAATCGACGAGGACGATTCCCGTATTTTCTCCATTCTTCAGGACACCCCATGAAAAAATTGATGCTAGCCTTTGGCGTGGTACACGCCATCACCGCCTTGCTGTTCGCCGCCGGCGGACTGTGCCTGATCGTGATCGGCGCCCAGATCGGCTGGGAGGCGATGTCGGCCGGTGAAGCCGGCCTGACCGCCGCCCAGGACGTGATCGAGGCGATCGGCATCCTGGCCGCCGCCGTGGTGGCCTTGCAGATAGCTGAAACCATCGTCGAGGAAGAAGTCGTGCGCGACGCCGACATCAGCGCGCCGACGCGCGTGCGCCGCTTCCTGTCGCGCTTTTTCGTGGTCGTGGTGGTCGCGCTCGGTATCGAAGGCCTGGTGGCGACGTTCCATGCCGTGCATGACGATTTGAGCGAGCTCGTTTATGCGGCAGCCCTGATTGCCAGCGTGGGCCTGTTGCTGGCGGCCTGGGGTGTGTTCGTGCATCTGAACCGCTCGGCCGAAGAACTGGAACCCGATGCGATGCAGGATGCCAAGGACGAGGATGAGAAAGTCCAGGGCGAGTAAGCCAACCCCGGATGATGATGGGGTCGGACCCTCCTGGGCTCGACCCCTTTTTGCTGGAGGGAGGCTTTAGCGCAGCGCGGTCGTGTAAGTGAGCGAACCGTAGGCCTTGCGCCGGCCGCTGCCGGTGGTCAGCGCGCTGGTGTTTTGCAGCGAGAACGACAGCGACGAGTCGCCCCAGCCGTAGGCGATGCCGGCCTGGCCGATCAGCTGCGACTCGCGCAGCTCGGCGCGGGTACCGCCGGGCGGCAGGTCGTTGCTGATGCCGGCGTGCGAGAAGAAATGGTCGCCGTGTACGGCCAGGTACACCATCCAGCCACGGCCGAAAATCAACGGGTCGCCGCTGCGCGCCAGTTGCCGCACCGACGACGCATAACTGTGCTTGAGCGACGTGCCGTAGCGCAGCATCATGCTGCCTCCCAGTGACGACAGCATATTGCCGGCCTCGCCGCCGCCGAGCATGATCACGTCCAGTGACGGCGCCGCGCTGTCGCCATCGCCGCTGGCAAAGCGCACCGCGCGGTAGCGCTCGATGCCGTACAGCAGCCGGTTCGAGACCTGGCTGTCCCAGCCCTGCGGCCGGGTCGAGCCGGTAATGCGGTGGATGAAGGTTTGCGCCTGGCGCGCACCCGAGGCCGGGCCGATCATGCCCAGGTTGAGGCTGAACATGTCGGCCACGTCGCCTTGCACCGACACCTGCGCCGCGCGCACCCACAGCGCACCCAGGTACGGTGCGTCCATCGGGTTCGGCTCCTTGGTGGTGATGTCGCGCGGGGTGATCATCACCTGGTTGAGCGAGATCGACGTCATCGCCGCCGGTCCCACCGCCAGCCACGGCGCCACCGGCGCCAGCAGCCAGTCCGGCGCCAGCGCGGTTTCGCCGGGCGTCGTGCTGCGAATATAGGCGACGGCCAGACCGTTGGTATAGCCGCCGCCGTCGGTGCCGGCAAATACATCGTTTTGCAGCATCACTGCCAGGTGCTTTTCTTCGGCGCGGGCAGTGCCGGCAGCGGCGAGCGCGCCCAGGGTGAGCAAGGCAACGGAGAGGCGCGCGGCAAGTGTTGTCGGTGTCATGTTGAGGTCAAAGAGGGAAGGGACGGTCGGCGGATTGCCGGTTCCATACCATCGAGTCTGCGGACCGGCTTGATGCCGGTCAAGCGAACTTGTCGCCCGAGCGTGAGAAAGGACACCGTGGAGGGAAACCGGTCATCATATTGGGGGAGGTGCGCCATCCCCCCGCCTCAAAGTCTGGTCAATTCGATTTTGGCTTGCGCGCGAGGATGTCGGCGATTTGCTTCTTTTCCTTGTCGCTGGCCTTGCGCAGCAGCGTCTCGTGCTCTTCGGCCACGGCCACCGCGCGCTCGAGGTCGGGCGTGATGGCCGCCGACTTGCCGATCCGGTAGGTGACATAACCGGTCAGCAGGCAGGCTGCCAGTGCGCAGGCGATATAGCCGGCGTTCCACAGCGCGGCGCGGCCGTGGGCGCGCTGCAGGTCGCTGCACACGAGCTCGGCCTGTTTGCTGGCGGCGGTCAGTTGTCCGACTGCGGCGGCCACGGCTTTGTTGGCCGCCTCGGTGGCTGCGCGCGACGCTTCGCGGGCGCTGGCCTCCACGATGGCGGCGGCGCGCGCTTCCACGTTGGCCGCTTCCGCGATGCGGCCGTCGATCTGGTTCAGGCTGATGTTGGCCATGCGGATCAGCTTGTCGCAGCTGGCCACCTGGCGCGTGAAATTCTGCAGATCGGCCTGCAAGCGGTCGGCCTGGGTGTTGAAGAACTCGCCTTGCGGATGCGCGGTCAGGTCGTCTTTGTTCATCAGGGCTTCCGATAGAAAAGGGGCGTGCCGCACACCGTGCAACACGCCCCAATCATAACCCCAGGCGCGGATTAGTTGGTGACCGTCAAAGTCAGCGTGGTGCCGCTGTAGGTCGGCGTGACCTTGGCAAAGCCCGCCACCGTGATGGTGGTGAACGTGCCTTGCAGGCGCCCGGCGTTCAGCACGGTGATGGTGTCGCCGGCTTTAGGCTTGTAGCTGCCCGGGAACTTGACGTTCAACGCGCCGCCGCCGATGGTGGCGTCGCCGGTCACGGTCATGCCGGCCTGGGTGGCGGACAGGGCGTTGATTTCCAGCGCGGTGGCGCCGGCCAGCTGGGTGTACTTGCCGCCCACCTTGACCGGGGTGGCCGCATTGGCGACCAGGGTGCCGCCGCTGACGTACACGTCGCCGGCGCCAAACGCAGCGGCGGAGATCGCTTCCAGGATGCCGGCGGTCAGCTCGGTGCCGCCGGTCCAGGTGTTGTTGCCACCCAGTTTCAGGGCGCCCGAGCCTTGCTTGACCAGCTTGCCGGTACCGCTGATATCGTTGCGCCAGCGGTCGGCCGCGTTGAAGCCGCCCTTGCTCGCATCCATATTGATCACGACATTGCCCTTGAAGGCGGCATAGCCGTCGGCCGCCGCGAACAGGTTCAAACGGCCCCAGCCTTCAGGATCGTCCATCACCGGGTAGCCGGAAGCGAGCGCGGTGGTTTTCAGCACCACGCGGCGCTGGTCGGCGCTCAGGTACGGCAAACGGGTTTCGATCAGCACTTCGGCGCCCTTCGGCACCACGGCTGCTGCAGTGGTGCTGGCGATTTGCGGGAAACCGTAGGTGCTGCGGCGGATGTAGTTGGCCTTGTTGGTCGCGTAGTCGGCAAAGCGGTCGGTGGCCAGGGTACCCGATTGCGCGAACGACGCGTAGGTGGTGGCGGTGGTGGACGTGGCGGCCATCAGCGTGGTGTGGGCCTGGGCGTAGGCGTTGGCTTTCAGGGTTTGGTTGGCCGGGTCGACCAGGTTGCCGGCGACGACCGCTTCGCCGTGGATACGGCCGCTCAATACGTCCAGCGGCGAGTGCATGCCAGCCAGGATGCGCGATTCGCCCAGTTCCAGGCCGCGACTGAGGATTTCCTGGAAGCGCTCCGGCACCACGTAGGCCATCACCAGCGCGTTGCGCATCGCTTCGGCCGAGTGACCGCTGGTAAAGCCGCCATCGGTGGTCGGGGTCGGCGAGCGCGCCGGCAGCAGCGCCGGCACCACTTGCACCGCCGAGCTCCAGCGGTATGGCCGCGCGTACTTGTAGAAGCGCTTGGCCGGTTCGGTCGAACCATTGGCGCCGACCGAGTTGACGAAATCGACCACGGTGCCGAAGTTGGCGTTGGCAGTGCCGCCCACGCCGTTGTTGTTGCCGCCGTCGTTGTACAACACGGTGGTGGCGTCGGCCGGCACGGTGTTGATGGTGGTGGTTTGCTGGGTCGATGCGCGCCAGGCGCCGGTCAGCGGGCCCATGGCGTCGGTCACGCTATAGCCCTTGCCACGACGGTCGTCGAAGTAGGCCAGCGTGGCCTGGTCGGCGGTGCGGGTGGTGGTGGCCTTGACCACGTAGTCGATATTGTAGTTGTGGACAGTGGCGTTGCGGATGGTGCCGCCGTTGGTGCCGTCGTTCGGCACGCCGGTCCAGGTGGAGGCGGCCACGGCAGGGAAGGCGCCCACGGCCGGCGCGGTCTGGCCGGCATCGACCAGCTGGGTCAGCGGGGTCCAGATGTCGAGCATGCCGGCCAGCACGCGCACGCCGGCGTTGGTCTCGAGCGTGGCGTAGCGGGCGTCGCCGCGCTGGTTGGTGGCGATGGTGTCGACAAACGCGGTCACGGCCGGTACCGGCGCCGACTCGGCTGCGCCCTGGTCGGCCGGTGCGGCCGGAATGACCAGCGGGCCTTCATGGTAGGTGCCACCGCAGGCGCTGAGCGCGATGGCGATGCTGAGGGCGAGGATGAGCGGGCGTGGCGAAACTTGCATGTCGAGTCCAAGGCTGATGAAAGAGGCCATAGGGTAATGACCGGATGTGACGTCCTTGTTACAAGCGGGTCGCGGGATGAAAAAAATTCTTGCTGCACGTTGTTTGCTACAATCGGCGGGTGAAAAAATTCCTGCTCATTATTTTGCTGACCATCTTGCCGATCCAGTACGCCTGGTCGATGGCGGCCGTGTATTGCCAGCATGAGCAGTTGAATGAACAGCACCCGGTCTCGCACTTCGGTCACCACGGCCACCAGCACCAGGCGCAAGCCGGCGACGAAGATGATGATCACCAGCCGGGCAAGACCAAGGTCCACAGCGACTGCGAAGTCTGCCATCACGCGGTGCAGGCCTCGGTGCTCGACGCGCCGGGTGTGGCCACGCCCGCCACCAGCAGTGTTTACGCGCCGCCCGCCACTGCCCAATATCTATCCCATATTGCCGAAGGGCCGCCCCGGCCCAATTGGCTGCTCGTTGCCGAGATAGGTTCTCGTGCGACGAGACGCTCGGTTTAGCCCTGACGCCGCCGTCTCGTCGAATTTCCCCCACACCTGGAGAATTCGATGGTCAAGTATTTCCTGCCGCTTTGGTTAGCGGCATGGCCGGCGTTCGCGCTGGCCGCCTCCGAGCCGGCTGCGCCGCTCACCTTGCACACCGCGCTGGCGCTCGCTGCCGAAGCCAATGCCGACCTGTCGGCCGCGCGCCACGAACTGGCGGCCACCGACGGCGCCGTGCAGCAGGCCGGCCTGCTGCCCAACCCCACGCTCGAAGTCGAACGGGTCGACCGCAAGCGCGCCGACGATGCCCGCGAAACCACGTTTTTACTGAGCCAGCCGCTGGAACTGGGCGGCAAGCGCGGCGCCCGCATGCAGGCTGCCGAGCACACACGCGACAGCGCCGCCGCCGCGCTTGGCGCGCGCCAGGCCGAGATCCGCGCCAACGTCATCGACGCCTGGTTCGCGGTGCTGGCCGCGCAGGAGCAACTGCGACTGGCGCAGGAATCGTCGGAATTGGCGCAGCGCGCGGCGCAGGCGACCGGCCGCCGGGTTATCGCCGGCAAGGTCTCGCCAGTCGAAGAAACCCGCGCCAAGGTGGCGGCTGCCACGGTCACGCTGGAACTGCTGCGCGCGCGCAGCGAACTGGCGGTGGCCCGTAAAAAGCTGACGGCCATGTGGGGCAACCCTTCGCCGCGCTTCGACAAGGCCGATGGCGACATCGACCTGCTGCCGTCGCTGCCCGACCAGGCGTTGCTGCACCACCGCCTGGCGCAGGCGCCGGCCATGGCGCTGGCGCGTTCGGAACTGGCCAGCCGGCAGTCGCTGGCGCAGGTGGAACTGTCCAAACGCGTGCCCGACATCACGCTCAACCTGGGCCGCAAGCGCTCGGAGGAACTGGGGCGCTCGCAGCTGATCGTGGGTTTCTCGGTGCCGCTGCCGCTGTTCGACCGCAACCAAGGCAATGTGCTGGAAACCGCGCGCCGGGTGGACAAGGCACGCGACGAATTGTCATCGACCGCGCTGCGGCTCGACTCGGAGCTGGCGCAGGCGTGCGAGGACTTCGACCTGGCCCGCGCGCAGGCGCTGGCGCTGCGCACCGACATCGTGCCCGGCGCGCAAAGCGCGTACGCGGCCGCTTCCACCGGTTTTGAAAACGGCAAATTCGGCTTCCTCGACGTGCTCGACGCCCAGCGCACGCTGCTCGAAGCCCGGTCCCAATACCTGAACGCCCTGGCGCAGGCGCACCGCGCCCATGCCGCCATCATCCGCATCCTCGGAGCAGAACAATGAACCAACGACAAAAAATCATCATCGCCGTCATGGCGGTGATCGGCCTGCTGCTGGCGGCGTGGATCCTGGTGCCCAAATCAACCGGGGACGCTCACGACGCCCACAACGACCACGGCAACGAAGGCGGCGAGCAAGCGCCGGCCAAGGCCGTGACTGCGGCAGCGGCGCCTGCGGGGGAACACGCGCACGGGGAGGGCGCGGAAAAAATCACCCTCGATGCCGCGCAAGTCAAAGCTGCCGGCATTGTGCTGGCCGCTGCCGCACCGGCAAAAATCAGCGTGGTCACCTCGCTGCCCGGCGAGATCCGTTTTAACGAAGACCGCACCGCCCACGTGGTGCCCAAGCTGGCCGGCGTGGTGATGGAAGTGCACGCGGACCTGGGCCAGAGCGTGAAGCAAGGGCAGGTACTGGCGGTGATCGCCAGCAGCGGCCTGTCCGACCAGCGCAGCGAACTGCTGTCGGCGCAGCGCCGCCTGGCCCTGGCATCGACCACCCTCGAGCGCGAAAAACGCCTGTGGCAGGACAAGATCTCGGCCGAGCAGGATTATTTGCAGGCGCAGCAGGCCATGAGCGAGGCGGAGATCGCGGTGCAGAACGCGCGCCAGAAACTCGATGCCATCGGCGCCGGCGCTGGTTCCGGTACCGGTTCCGGTAAAAACCTGAGCCGCCTGGAACTGCGCGCGCCATTCTCCGGCGTGGTGATGGAAAAGCACCTGGCGCAGGGCGAGGCAGTCAAGGAAGACGCCATCGTCTTCACGCTGTCCGACCTGTCCACCGTGTGGGCCGAAATCGCCGTGCCGCCGCGCGACCTCAACCTGATGCGGGTGGGCGAGACGGTCACCGTCAAGGCCACCGCGTTTGCGGCGCAAGCGCAGGGCAAGATCATCTACGTCGGTGAGCTGCTGGGCGAGCAAACCCGTACCGCCAAGGCGCGCGTTGCGCTGGCCAACCCGGACCGCGCCTGGCGCCCGGGCCTGTTCATCACGGTCGATGTGCTGTCGGGGTCTGCCAGTAACAACGCCAATGCCGCCGACGCCGCAGTAGCGGTGGCAGCCGACGCAGTGCAGATGGTCGAGGAAAAGCCGGTGGTGTTCGTGGAAGTCGCCGGCGGCTTCCAGGCCCAGCCGGTGAAGCTGGGACGCAGCGACGGCAAGATGACCGAAGTGCTCGCCGGCCTCAAGCCGGGTGCCCGCTATGTGTCTGCCGGCAGCTTCGTGCTCAAGGCGGAGCTGGGCAAAGACAGCGCCGAACACACCCACTAAAGACCGGAGAAACCCATGTTCGAACGTCTGATTCAATTTGCCATCGGCCAGCGGTCCTTGGTGATGCTGGTGGTCGCCGCGATGGCTGCGCTGGGCATCTATAACTATCAACAACTGCCGATCGACGCGGTGCCCGACATCACCAATGTGCAGGTGCAGATCAACACGTCGGCGCCCGGCTACTCGCCGCTGGAAACCGAGCAGCGCGTGACCTTCCCGCTCGAAACCGTGATGGCCGGCCTGCCGCACCTCGAGCAAACCCGCTCGCTGTCGCGCTACGGCCTGTCGCAGATCACCGTCATTTTCAAGGACGGCACCGATATCTTTTTTGCGCGGCAACTGGTCAACGAGCGTTTGCAGGAGGCGCGCAACCAGCTGCCGGCCGGCGTGGCGCCGGCCATGGGGCCGATATCCACCGGCCTCGGTGAGATCTACCTGTGGACGGTGGAGACCAAGGAGGGCGCCAAAAAGGCCGACGGCACGCCGTACACGCCCACCGACCTGCGCGAGATCCAGGACTGGATCATCAAGCCGCAGTTGCGCAATGTGCCGGGCGTGACCGAGATCAATTCCATCGGCGGCTATGCCAAGGAGTACCAGGTGGCGCCCGATCCGCAGCGCCTGGCCTCGTACGGCCTGACCTTGCAGGACGTGGTGGCGGCCCTGAATCGCAACAACGGCAACGCCAGCGCCGGCTACATCGAAAAGCGCGGCGAGCAGCTGCTGGTGCGCGCGCCGGGGCAGGTGCAGTCGCTCGAAGACATCCGCAACATCATCCTGGCCAATGCCGGCGGGGTGCCGGTGCGCGTGCGCGACGTGGCCGAGGTGCTGATCGGGCGCGAACTGCGCACCGGCGCGGCCACCGAGAACGGCCGCGAAGTGGTGCTGGGTACGGTGTTCATGCTGATCGGCCAGAACAGCCGCGCCGTGTCGCTGGCGGTCGATAAAAAAATGATCGAAATTAACCGCAGCCTGCCGCCCGGCGTGGTGGCGGTCACCGTGTACGACCGCACGGTATTGGTGGACAAGGCGATCAGCACGGTCAGGAAAAATCTGCTCGAAGGCGCGGTGCTGGTGATCGCCGTGCTGTTCGTTTTCCTCGGCAATATCCGCGCGGCGATCATTACCGCCATGGTGATTCCGCTGGCGATGCTGTTCACCTTTACCGGCATGGTCACCTTCAAGGTCAGCGCCAATTTGCTGAGCCTGGGCGCGCTGGACTTCGGCATCATTGTCGATGGCGCGGTGGTGATCGTGGAGAACTGCGTGCGGCGGCTGGCGCACGCGCAGGTGCAGGCGGGCCGCAAGCTCATCCGCGCCGAGCGCTTCGTCGAAGTGTTTGCGGCGGCGAAAGAGGCGCGCCGCCCGCTCTTGTATGGCCAGTTGATCATCATGGTCGTGTACTTGCCGATCTTTGCGCTCACCGGCGTGGAGGGCCGCATGTTCCACCCGATGGCGTTGACGGTGGTGATGGCGTTAGCTGGCGCCATGCTGCTGTCGATTACCTTCATTCCGGCCGCCGTGGCGCTGTTCATCGGCGACAACGTGGTGGAAAAGGAGCAGAAAAAACTGGGCGCCTGGTATGGCCGCGTGCTGGAACGCGTGCTGGCCAACACGCCGGTGGTGCTGGCGTTTGCCGGCATCTCGGTGGTGCTGTCGGTGCTGCTGGCCACGCGCCTGGGCAGCGAATTCGTGCCAAGCCTCAATGAAGGCGACTTTGCCATCCAGGCGCTGCGCATCCCCGGCACCAGCCTGACGCAATCGGTGGACATGCAAAAACAGATCGAGGTCACACTGAAGAACAAGTACCCCGAGATCGACCGCATTTTCGCCCGCACCGGCACCGCGGAAATCGCGTCCGACCCGATGCCGCCCAATATCTCGGACGGTTACATCATGCTCAAGCCGCAGTCGGACTGGCCCAAACCCCGTAAAACACGCGACGAGCTGCTGGCAGACATCCAGGCCACGCTGGCGCGCTTGCCCGGCAATGGCTACGAGTTTTCGCAGCCGATCCAGCTGCGGTTCAACGAGTTGATCTCGGGCGTGCGCAGCGACGTGGCGGTCAAGCTGTTCGGCGACGACACGCAGGTGCTGAACGACACCGCCGCCAAAATCGCCACCACTCTTGGCAGCGTGGCCGGCGCCGCCGAAGTCAAAGTCGAGCAGACCACCGGCTTGCCGATGCTCACCGTGCAGATCGACCGCGAGAAGGCCGCGCGCTATGGCCTCAACGTGGGCGACGTGCAGGACACGATTGCCACCGCCATCGGCGGCGCCGAGGCCGGGACCATGTTCGAGGGCGACCGCCGCTTCGACATCGTGGTGCGCCTGCCGGACGCGCAGCGCCAGGACCTCGAAGCGCTGCGCCGGTTGCCGGTGCCGCTGCCCAGGAGCACGGCAGGCGCGGCGGGCGTCAATTTCATTCCGCTGGGCGAAGTGGCGACTTTTAATATCGCCCCTGGCCCCAACCAGATTAGCCGCGAGGACGGCAAGCGCCGGGTGGTCATCAGCGCCAACGTGCGCGGGCGCGACATCGGCTCGTTCGTGGCCGAGGCGGAAACCGCGTTGCGCACCCAGGTCCAGGTGCCGGCCGGTTACTGGACGGCGTGGGGCGGCCAGTTCGAGCAGTTGCAGTCGGCATCGCAGCGCCTGCAACTGGTGGTGCCGCTGGCCCTGGCGCTGGTGCTGATCCTGCTGTTTGCCATGTTCGGCAGCCTGAAGGACGGCTTGCTGGTGTTTAGCGGCATTCCGTTCGCGCTCACCGGCGGCATCGCCGCGCTGGCGCTGCGCGGCATTCCGCTGTCGATTTCGGCGGCGGTGGGGTTTATCGCGCTGTCCGGCGTGGCGGTGCTCAACGGCCTGGTGCTGATCTCGTTCATCCGCAAGCTGTGTGAAGACGGCCTGACGGTGGAGCAGGCCATCCGCGCGGGTGCGCTGGGCCGGCTGCGGCCGGTGTTGATGACGGCGCTGGTGGCATCGCTCGGTTTCGTGCCGATGGCGCTGGCCACCGGCACCGGCGCCGAGGTGCAGCGCCCGCTGGCCACGGTGGTCATCGGCGGCATTTTGTCTTCCACCGCGTTGACCCTGCTGGTGTTGCCATTGTTGTATCGGCTGGTGCATGGCCGCAGGACGGCCTGAGTGAGCTGTGCGCCGCAGGGTACAATTCCGCGGCGCGCAGCGGGCGCGGTTAGTCGAAGAGATCACCAGATGCAGGAATTTGAAAAATGGCTGGCGCGGGTACTGTTATTGAATAGCGCGCTGGCGCTGGCCGTCAGCCTCGGCTTGCTCGGTCCGCAGCAGGCCGGCGGTGCGCTAGCAGTTGTGTTCGGCGTGGCCATGCTCGGTTTCCTGGCGGCCGTGCTGTCGCTCAGGCGCATGATCAGCGGTCTGATCGGCGGTATCTTCTATTACCTGCCCCAGGTGGGCAGTTATTTTCCCTACGACGGCAGCTGGCAGTTCAGCGTCAAGGCGGGCGTGAGCCTGGGCCTGGTGGCGCGGTTCGGCCATGGCGTGTTCGTCCTCAACGTGGTGGCGCTGGTCCTGCTGGCCGCCACGGCAACAGTACTGGTCTGGCGCCTGCGTCACCGTCCATTCTCTCAAGCGCCGTCCGCGCGCTGAAAACAACTGTCTCTAATACAAGTCATTGTCCGGTCACAACATTGATGCACAGTATGATTTCACAAAGTTACGATTGTGAAATACTGTTGTAGAAACGATGTTTTAATGCCATTAATCAAGGTTAATTTTGTGAAAGTAATGCAAGGTGGCCGATTTTGCATTTTTATTGCCCGCTAAATATTGTCTGAAAGTTGGTTGCTTCAACGAGACAGGGCGTCAAATAAATTCTTTTCAGCAAGTAAGTCAGCTATACTTTGCGTTACTTCGGACGTTCCGGGTAGCTGGTCAGCTCCCCATCGTTTGAAAAAAATACATTGTTTTCAAAGGCTTATATTTTTGAGTCGACAATGGATCAACCCGCAATCAGATATTTTTCCTAATGGGAATAAGTTTACTCAGCGGAAGATTCCTGCCGGTCGCCCTGTATCCATGCTGCCAGCTGGCTTTCCCCTTCGGGCACTTTACCCCGAATTCTTGTGGTGAATTAGATAAGAAATAGTTTTTGCATATTGCGCAATAAAAAAAGCTCGCACCGTTTGCTAAAGTTAACATTTTTGTTGACGTAAAGAACGATACGAGCGCTTTGTTGCGGCGGTACTCACGGCTTGGTTATAAATACATATTAATAAAACGGCATATTGCCACTGACGAAGGCCAACGACGACGGACAGGGCCGTTGTTAACTTTTGGACAGACATCGAATCAGCGCCTTCTTTTAGGAGATTTACACATGGGCTATTTCACCGGTTTAAGCACGCAAAACGTTGCGGCCATCACCACCACGCAGATCGCCGCGTTGGGCACTTCCAATTTCACGGATCTGACGTCGGATCAGATTGTGGCGTTGACCACGAACCAGGTGATGGCGCTGCGTTCGCAGCAAATAGCCGCCATCTCCACCGCTACCATCTCGCGCATGGCCACCGAGGACTTCGCCGCCCTCACTACAAGCGCCCTGAACGGCCTGACCACCGCGCAAGTGCGCGCGCTGTCGTCCGACCAGATCGTCGCGCTGACCACTAGCCAGGCCGGCGCGCTGACCACCGCGCAAGTTGCCGCCTTCGGTACCGAGGCCATCGTGGCCATGGAAACCGCTGATTTCGTCGCCCTCAAGACCGCCTCGATCGCCGCGTTGACCACCGCCCAGGTCAAAGCCCTGACCACTGACCAGATCGTCGCGCTGTCCACCGCCGCCGCCAACGCCTTGACCAGCCAGCAAGTGGCCGCCTTCACCACCGACGCCATCGTCGCGCTGGAAACGGCCGACCTGGCTGCGCTGAAAACCGCCTCGATCGCCGCGCTGACTTCCGCGCAAGTGGCCGCTCTGACCACCACCCAGGTGCAGGCGCTGTCCACCGCATCGCTGTCGGCACTGTCCACCGCCAACATCGCCAGCGGCCTGACTTCCGACCAGATCGTCGCGCTGAGCTCGAACCAGATCGCCGGCCTGACCACCGCGCAAGTGGCGGCACTGTCGACCAGCAACCTGGTGGCCATCGAAATAGCCGACCTGGCCGGCATCACCACCGCCGGTATCGCCGCTCTGAAATCGAATCAAATCGCCGCACTGACCACCAACCAGCTGGTAGCCCTGTCCACCGGCCAGATCGTGGCACTGACCACCGCTGGCGCTGCCGCGCTGACCACCGACCAGATCGTCGCGCTGACCACCACCCAGGCTGGCGTACTGACCAGCCAGCAAGTGGCCGGCCTGTCCACCGCCGCGATTGCCGCGCTGGAAACGTCTGATTTCGCCGCCCTGAAAACCGCCAGCCTGGCCGCGCTGACCACCAACCAGGTCCGTGCCCTGACGACCGATCAGGTGGTGGCCCTGACCACCGCCGGCGCCAACGCGCTGACCACTGCGCAAGTCGCTGCCCTGACCACCGACGCCATCGTCGCCATGGAAACGGCCGACCTGGCTGCGCTGAAAACCGCCGCGTTCGCCGGCCTGACCTCGACGCAAGTCGCCGCCCTGACCACCGGCCAGGTGCAAGCCCTGTCGACCGCGTCGCTGTCTGCCATCTCGACCGCCAATATCGCCAACGGCCTGACCTCCGACCAGGTCGTTGCGTTGAGCTCGAACCAGATCGCCGGCCTGACCTCTGCCCAGGTTGCTGCGCTGTCGACCAGCAACCTGGTCGCCATCGAAGTGGCCGACCTGGCTGGCATCACCACCGCCGGTATCGCTGCCCTGCGTACCGCACAAGTGGCCGCCCTGACCACCAACCAGCTGGCGGCACTGTCCACCAACCAGGTCGTGGCGCTGACCACCGCTGGCGCTGCCGCGCTGACCACCGACCAGATCGTCGCGCTGACCACCACCCAGGCTGGCGTACTGACCAGCCAGCAAGTGGCCGGCCTGTCCACCGCCGCGATTGCCGCGCTCGAAACGTCTGACTTCGCGGCGCTGAAAACCGCCAGCCTGGCCGCGCTGACCACCAACCAGGTCCGTGCCCTGACGACCGACCAGGTGGTGGCCCTGACCACCGCCGGCGCCAACGCGCTGACCACTGCGCAAGTCGCGGCCCTGACCACCGACGCCATCGTCGCCATGGAAACGGCCGACCTGGCTGCGCTGAAAACCGCCGCGTTTGCCGGCCTGACTTCGTCGCAAGTCGCTGCCCTGACCACCGGCCAGGTGCAAGCCCTGTCGACCGCATCGCTGTCGGCCATCTCGACCGCCAACATCGCCAACGGTTTGACCTCCGACCAGATCGTCGCGCTGTCGTCGAACCAGATCGCCGGCCTGACCACCGCGCAAGTTGGCGCGCTGTCGACCAGCAACCTGGTCGCCATCGAAGTGGCCGACCTGGCCGGTATTACCACCGCCGGTATCGCCGCCCTGAAAACGGCGCAAGTGGCCGCCCTGACCACCACCCAGCTGGTAGCACTGTCCACCGGCCAGATCGTCGCGCTGACCACCGCCGGTGCTGCCGCGCTGACCACCGACCAGATCGTCGCGCTGACCACCACCCAGGCTGGCGTACTGACCAGCCAGCAAGTGGCCGGCCTGTCCACCGCCGCGATTGCCGCGCTCGAAACGTCTGACTTCGCTGCGCTGAAAACCGCCAGCCTGGCCGCGCTGACCACCAACCAGGTGCGTGCCCTGACCACCGATCAGATCGTGGCGCTCTCCACCACCGCCGCCAACGCGCTGACCACCGCGCAAGTCGCTGCCCTGACCACCGACGCCATCGTCGCGCTGGAAACGGCTGACATGGCCGCGCTGAAAACCGCCGCGTTTGCCGGCCTGACCTCGACGCAAGTGGCAGCGATCACCACCGCCCAGGTGCAGGCGCTGACCACCGCGTCGCTGTCGGCCATCTCGACCGCCAACATCGCCAATGGTTTGACCTCCGACCAGATCGTCGCGCTGTCGTCGAACCAGATCGCCGGCCTGACCACCGCGCAAGTGGCGGCACTGTCGACCAGCAACCTGGTTGCCATCGAAGTAGCCGACCTGGCCGGCCTGTCGAGCGGCGACATCGCTGCCCTGAAAACGGCGCAAGTTGCCGCGTTCACGACCAGCCAGCTGGTCGCGCTGTCGACCGGCCAGGTGGCCGCGTTCACCACCGCTGGCGCTGCCGCGCTGACGACCGACCAGATCGTTGCCCTGACCACGACCCAGGCTGGCGCGCTGACCAGCCAGCAAGTCGCTGCCTTGTCCACCAACGCCATCGTAGCGCTGGAAACGTCCGACTTCGCTGCGCTGAAAACCGCCGCGGTCGCCGCGCTGACCACTAACCAGATCCGCGCCCTGACCACCGACCAGGTGGTGGCCCTGACCACCGAAGGCGCCGGCGCGCTGACCACCGCGCAAGTGGCCGCCTTCACCACCGACGCCATCGTCGCGCTGGAAACGGCCGACCTGCGTGGCCTGGATACCGCCTCGTTCGCCGCGCTGACCTCGGCCCAGGTTGCTGCCCTGACCACTGCCCAGGTACAAAGCCTGAGCACGTCGGCCCTGGCCGCCCTGAGCACGGCCAACATCGCCAATGGCCTGACCAGCGACCAGATCGTCGCGCTGAGTTCGACCCAACTCGCTGGCATGACCACCGCGCAAATCGGTGCGCTGTCGACCAGCAACCTGGTCGCCATCGAAATAGCCGACCTGGCCGGTATCACCACTGCCGGTATCGCCGCCCTGAAAACGGCGCAAGTGGCTGCGCTGACCACCGACCAGCTGGTGGCCCTGTCCACCGGCCAGATCGTGGCGCTGACCACCGCCGGCGCTGCCGCGCTGACGACCGACCAGATCGTCGCGCTGACCACCACCCAGGCTGGCGTACTGACCAGCCAGCAAGTGGCCGGCCTGTCCACCGCCGCGATTGCTGCGCTCGAAACGTCCGACTTCGCGGCGCTGAAAACCGCCAGCCTGGCCGCGCTGACCACCAACCAGGTGCGTGCGCTGACCACCGACCAGATCGTGGCGCTCTCCACCACCGCCGCCAACGCGCTGACCACCGCGCAAGTCGCGGCCCTGACCACCGACGCCATCGTCGCGCTGGAAACGGCTGACATGGCTGCGCTGAAAACCGCCGCGTTCGCCGGTCTGACCTCGTCGCAAGTGGCGGCAATCACCACCGCCCAGGTGCAGGCACTGACCACCGCATCGCTGTCGGCCTTGTCCACGGCCAACGTCGCCAACGGCCTGACCTCCGACCAGATCGTCGCGCTGTCGTCGAACCAGATCGCCGGCCTGACCACTGCGCAAGTTGGCGCGCTGTCGACCAGCAACCTGGTGGCCATCGAAACAGCCGACCTGGCCGGCATCACCACCGCCGGTATCGCCGCCCTGAAAACGGCGCAAGTGGCCGCCCTGACCACCGACCAGCTGGTGGCACTGTCCACCAACCAGGTCGTGGCGCTGACCACCGCTGGCGCTGCGGCGCTGACGACCGACCAGATCGTGGCGCTGACCACCACCCAGGCTGCCGTACTGACCAGCCAGCAAGTGGCTGGCCTGTCGACGAACGCCATCGTCGCGCTGGAAACCGCTGACTTCGCTGCGCTGAAAACCGCCAGCCTGGCCGCGCTGACCACCAACCAGGTGCGTGCGTTGACCACCGACCAGGTGGTGGCGCTCTCCACCACCGCCGCCAACGCGCTGACCACCGCGCAAGTCGCGGCCCTGACCACCGACGCCATCGTCGCGCTGGAAACGGCTGACATGGTCGCGCTGAAAACCGCCGCGTTTGCCGGCCTGACCTCGACGCAAGTGGCAGCAATCACCACCGCCCAGGTGCAGGCGCTGACCACCGCGTCGCTGTCGGCCATCTCGACCGCCAACATCGCCAACGGCCTGACCACCGACCAGATCGTCGCGTTGTCGTCGAACCAGATCGCCGGCCTGACCACCGCGCAAGTGGCCGCACTGTCGACCAGTGGCCTGGTGGCTATCGAAACAGCCGACCTGGCTGGCCTGTCCACCGGCGACATCGCCGCGCTGCGCACGGTACAGGTTGCCGCGCTGACCACCGAACAGCTGGTCGCGCTGTCGGCCGGCCAGGTGGCTGCCTTGACCACCGCCGGCGCTGCCGCGCTGACCACCGACCAGATCGTGGCGCTGACCACGACCCAGGCCGGCGCGTTGACCAGCCAGCAAGTTGCTGCCTTGTCCACCAACGCCATCGTCGCGCTGGAAACGTCCGACTTCGCTGTCCTGAAAACCGCCAGCCTGGCCGCGCTGACCACCAACCAGGTGCGTGCGCTGACCACCGACCAGATCGTGGCCTTGAGCACCACCGCCGCCAACGCGCTCACCACCCAGCAAGTCGCGGCCCTGACCACCGACGCCATCGTCGCGCTGGAAACGGCTGACATGGCTGCGCTGAAAACCGCCGCGTTTGCCGGCCTGACCTCGACGCAAGTGGCGGCAATCACCACCGCCCAGGTGCAGGCGCTGACGACCGCGTCGTTGTCGGCCCTGTCCACGGCCAACGTCGCCAACGGCCTGACCTCCGACCAGATCGTCGCGCTGTCGTCGAACCAGATCGCCGGCCTGACCACCGCGCAAGTTGGCGCACTGTCGACCAGCAACCTGGTGGCGATCGAGCTGGCCGACCTGGCCGGCATCACCACCGCCGGCATCGCCGCCCTGAAATCGAACCAGATCGCCGCACTGACCACCGACCAGATCGCAACGCTCTCCAGCACCCAGCTGGCAGCGTTCACCACGGCCGGCATCCGCGCGCTGACCACCGACCAGGTCGTGGCGCTGACCACGGCCCAGGCCGGTGCACTGGGCACGATGCAAGTGGCTGCGCTGTCCACCGGCTCGGTTGCCGCGCTGGAAACGGCTGACCTGAATGCGCTGAAATCGTCGTCGATCGCCGCGCTGACCACCACCCAGCTGCGTGCACTGACCACCGACCAGATCGGCAGCCTGACGACCACGTCGCTGGGCGCGCTGACCACGGCGCAAATGGCCGGCGGCCTGACGACCGACCAGGTCGTTGCGCTGAGCACCAGCCAGGCCGCTGCGCTGAGCTCGGTCCAGGTATCGTCGCTGAGCACGACCAGTGTCGCTGCACTCGAAACGCAAGACCTGAACGCGCTGAAAACGGAAGCGGTTGCCGCCCTGCGCACCAACCAGCTCGCCGCCATCACCACCGACCAGCTGGCCGCGCTGTCCACGACCCAGGTCGCCAGCCTGAGCACCGCCGCCCTGGCTGCCGGCCTGACCACTGCGCAAGCGGTGGCGCTGTCGAGCGACCAGATCAACGCGCTGACCAGCACCCAGCTGCGCGCGCTGTCCACCAGCAGCATCGCTGCCCTGGAGACGGCCGACATCGCTGCGCTGAAAACCGCGTCGCTGGCAGCGCTGACCACGCAGCAGTTCACCAAGCTGACCACCGACCAGTTCGTAACCCTGTCCACCGACCAGATCAAGTCGCTGACCATGGCCCAGGTCGATGCGCTGTACGCCAATACCACGCTGAAAGCGGCGATCACCGCCGACCAGCAAGCGGCAATGCCACTGTCGAGCCCACTGGTGCTCGATTTGAACGGCAACGGCATCAACACCCTGAACCTGTCGGCCGGCGTGCAGTTCGACCTGCTGGCCACCGGCAACAAATCCAACGTCGGTTGGGTGGGTGGCGGCGACGGCCTGCTGGTCCTGGACCGCAATGGCGATGGCGTGATCAACAACGGTAGCGAACTGTTCGGCGAAGGCACCACGCTGGCCAACGGCCAGAAAGCGGCCAACGGCTACCAGGCGCTGGCAGAACTCGACTCCAACGGCGACAGCGTGATCGACGCCAAGGATGCACAGTTCAACAACCTGCGCGTGTGGGTGGACGGCAATGCCGACGGCGTCAGCCAGGGCGAGGAACTGAAGTCGCTGGCCGACCTCAACATCGCCAAGCTGAACCTCGACGTGCAGAAAACCTCGATCGTCGATAACGGCAACCTGATCGGCATGGTCTCGACCTTCGAAACCACCGACGGCGCTGTGCACCAGGCAGCGGACGTCTGGTTCCAGGACAGCAGCAAGTCGGGCAGCAGCCTGACCTCGTCGGTCAGCAGCCTGTCGAACGCGCTGTCGAGCTTTGGCGCGGCAGCCACCAGCACCGCCAACACGGGCAAGCTGGAACTGCCATCGGGCGTGAACGCCTCGGTTGCCGCCATGGCCAGCGCCATCGGCAACTTCGAGAACAAGCTGACCGCTTCGACGCACCAGGCGGGCACCGACGACTCGCTGCGCCTCAAGGCACTGCAAGGCGGCCATACCCAGGGCATCCTGGCTGCCAAGTAAGCGATGACGTAAGCTGAACCGGTAGTACCGTGAAAGCGGCAAGACCTGCGGGTCTTGCCGTTTTTTTTCGGCCCGCGCAGCGCTTTCATCTGCCGAATAGAAATGTAAAACCACCTTTGCTTGCAAACAACAAAATCCCCGAGGCAACACCTTGGCGGGGTAAAATTCCATGATCGGCACCACGCCGGTTTCCTTTTCCACCAGGCCCTATGCAAGATAAATTTCCCCATACCGCGGTACAGTGCCTGACGGCGATCGCGCAGCATCACGGCCTGCAAATCAATCCCGAACGCCTGATCGACGAGTACGCGCTGCGCGCGGAAGAACCGGGCAACGGCGTGCTGTTGCGCATGGCGTCCGAGATCGGCCTGAAAGCCAAGGCCGACAAACTGACCTGGTCGCGCCTGCTTGCGCAGGGCGGCGTGTTTCCGCTGATGGCGCGCCTGGTCAGCGGCAACATGGTCATCATCGTCGGCGTCAAGCCGGGCGAGGACGGCGCGCCCGACCACGTGGCGGTACTGAACCCGGCGCTGGCCAACGCCACCGTGATCATGGTCGCGCGCGCCGAGTTCGAGCAGCGCTGGCGCGGTGACGTGCTGTTCATCAAGCGCGAACACAAATTTACCGACCCGCACCAGCCATTCGGCCTGCGCTGGTTCATTCCCGAGATCCTGCGCCAGAAGGCGGCGTTCCGCGACATCTTCATCGCTGCCATCGCCATGCAGATCCTGGCGCTGGCCTCGCCCATCTTCTTCCAGCTGGTGATCGACAAGGTGCTCACCCACCAGAGCGTGACCACCCTGCAGGTGCTGGCCGTGGGCATCACCATGGCGCTGGTGTTCGACGCCTTGTTCGGCTTCCTGCGCCAGACCCTCACGCTTGCCGCCAGCAACAAGATCGACATGCGCCTGACGCGCCGCGTGTTCGGCCACCTGCTGTCGCTGCCGATCGATTTTTTCGAGACCACCAGCGCCGGCGTCATCACGCGCCACATGCAGCAGCTGGAAAAGATCCGCAATTTCCTCACCGGCCGCATGTTCTTCACCGCGCTCGACGTGATCTCGCTGCTGGTATTCATTCCGATCCTGTTCAGCTATTCGTTCAAGCTGACCCTGATCGTGCTGCTGTTCGCCGCCATGATCTGCGGCGTGGTGCTGGCCATGGTGCCCACCTTCCAGCGCCGCCTGAACGCGCTGTACACGGCCGAAGGCCAGCGCCAGGGCATGCTGGTGGAAACCATCCACGGCATGCGCACCGTCAAGGCGCTGGCCATCGAGCCGTCGCAGCGCCGCACCTGGGACCAGCGCTCGGCCGAGGCGATCACCATGCACTTCCGCGTCGGGCAGATTTCGATCGCCGGCAATGCGGTGACCGACTTCCTCGGCAAGATGCTGCCGGTGACCCTGATCGTGGTGGGCGCCGGCGACGTGTTCGATAACACGCTCACCGTCGGCGGCCTGATCGCGTTCCAGATGTTGTCGGGCCGCGTCACGCAGCCGCTGATTTCGCTCGTCGGCCTGATCAACGAGTACCAGGAAACCGCGCTGTCGGTGCGCATGCTGGGCGAGGTGATGAACCGCGCACCGGAAGGACGCGCCGGCGCCACCGGCCTGCGCCCGCAACTCGATGGCGAGATCAAGTTCGACAACGTGATCTTCCGCTATCCGGGCGCGCAGAACCTGGCCCTCAACAAGGCCAGCTTCACCATCGAGCAGGGCACGGTGGTCGGCATCGTCGGCCGTTCCGGTTCCGGCAAGACCACCCTGACCAAGTTGATCCAGGGCCTGTATCCGCTGCAGGAAGGCATCGTGCGGTTCGACGGCATCGACGCCCGCGAGATCGAGCTGGCGCACCTGCGGCGCCAGATTGGCGTGGTATTGCAGGAGAACTTCCTGTTCCGTGGCACGGTGCGCGAAAACCTGTCGGTCACCAAGCCCGACGCCGCCTTCGAAGAACTGGTGGCGGCGGCGGTGGCGGCCGGCGCCGACGAATTCATCGAGCGCCTGCCGCAGGGTTACGACACCGTCCTGGAAGAGAATGCCTCGAACCTGTCGGGCGGCCAGAAGCAGCGGCTGTCGATTGCACGCACCCTGGTGGCGCGGCCGCGCATCCTGATCCTGGACGAAGCGGCATCCGCGCTGGACCCGGAATCGGAAGCGATCTTCATTAAAAACTTGTCGAAGATCGCGGTGGGCCGCACGGTGGTGATGATTTCGCACCGCCTGTCCACGCTGGTCAATGCCGACAAAATCATGGTCATGCAGCAAGGCTCCCTGGTGGACGCCGGCCGGCATGAAGAACTGCTCACCCGTAGCGACACCTACCAGCATTTATGGAACCAGCAAACAAGCCACCTCTAAGCCGGCGCAAGAAGGATCAGACCGAGATCGACTTCCTGCCGGACGCCGACGCCATCGAGCGCGGCCCGCTGCCGCGCTTCGTGCAACTGACCTTGCACTTGCTGGTGCTCACGCTGGTCGGCTTCATCATCTGGGCCAGCGTCTCGCCGATCGACAAGGTCGTGATCGCCCACGGCCGCCTGGTCAACCCGCTGCCCAATATCGTGGTGCAGCCGCTCGACACGTCGATCATCCAGAGCATCGACGTGCGCGTGGGGCAGGTGGTCAAGAAGGGTCAATTGCTGGCCACGCTCGACCCCACCTTCAGCGCGGCCGATGAAACCCAGCTGCGCATCCGCCTCGACAGCCTGAACAACCAGACCGCCGGCCTCAAAGCGGAACTGGGCGGCAAGGCCGGCAGCAGCGAAGCTGGCAGCGACGATGCCCGCCTGCAGCAGCAGCTGTCGGCTGAGCGGCGCGGCAACTACGATGCGCAAAAATCGAAAATGGACCAGAACATCGCGCGCCTGCGGGCCGGCCTGGAAACCAACAAGCACGACCAGGTGGTGCTGGCCCAGCGCGTCAAATCGCTGCGGGAAGTGGAGAGCATGCAGGAGCAGCTGGTAGCCGAAAACTTCGGCGCCAAGATGCAGCTGTTGCAGGCGCGCGACCGCCGGCTGGAAGTGGAGCGCGACATGGACATGCAGCGCAACAAGGCCATCGAGATGGCCAGCGAGCTGGCCTCGGTGCAGGCCGAGCGCGCCGCCTTCGAGCGCAGCTGGCGCCAAAAGGCGATGGAAGACCTGCTGTCGGCCACGCGCGACCGTGACGGCATCAACGAGCAGCTGGCCAAGGCCGACAAGCGCCTGAAAATGGTGCAGATGGTGGCGCCGGCCGACGCCGTTGTGCTGGAAATTGCCAAGTTCTCGGTGGGGTCGGTGGTGCGCGAGGCCGAGCAGATGTTCACCCTGGTGCCCCTGGGCGCCGAGCTGGAGGCGGAAGTGCAGATCGACTCGGTCGATATCGGCTTCATCAAGGCCGGCATGCCAGCCCATATCAAGGTCGATGCGTTCACCTTCATGAAGCACGGCATGCTGGAAGGGAAGGTGCGCACGGTCAGCCAGGATTCGTTCAAGCGCGACACCGCCGACAAGAACGGCGGCGGCATGGACACCTATTACCTGAGCCGGATTCCGTACACCGGGGCGCTCAAGAAAGTGGCGCCGGGCACGCAGCTGATGCCCGGCATGACGGTCTCGGCGGAAATCGTGGTGGGCGAGCGCACCGTCATGTCGTACCTGCTGTACCCGCTCACGCGGGCGCTGGACGAGTCGATTCGCGAGCCGTAAGCACACCATACCCAGCGCGCAGACAAAAAAAGCGCCCCAGATGGGGCGCCTGCCATCGTTACATCGTGACGATAGCGCCATCCGGCAAATAGCTGCTGCGGAATTTCCCCAGCGCGTTCACGATCGCGTCGTTGCTCATCTCGAACAGGTAATCAAGCTCGGTCTCGCCGGTGCGGGTTGCACCCATGCGCTCGTGGAACTGGATGACGCTCACGTTTTGCTGGCGCACGTCGAAGTGCGACCGGCGGAAGCCCAGTTGCAAGGCAAAGTCGTAGATCATCAGTGTCGATTCCACGCCAAAGCCGCGTGGCGCAGTGTCGCTCTTGATCCACGATCCCCAGCAGAACGAATCGTCCTGCTGGTCATACAGGCGCACGGTACCCACCGGCGTGCCGTCGAGCGCGCAGATGATGAAATACACCTGGCTGTCATCGCTGGCGTAACTGGTGAGCCAACCGCGCTGCGTATCGACATCGGCCGTGGTGGCGGAGAGGTAGCGGCCCTTTTTCTCATCGGTGCGCAAACCCAGGATGAATTCTGCATCGGCTACCGTGGCATCGCGGAACTGCAACTGCTTGCCACGCACCAGCTGTGGCTTACGGAAAGTGGAGCCTGCAATCATGCTGCTTTCTCAAGATCCGCCAGGACCGCGCGCACGGCAGCGACCACTTCGGCGGCGTCCTCCAGCGTCATCACCGGCGATACCGGCAGGCTCAGCACCTCGCGGTGGATCGCTTCGGCCAATGGGAAGTCGCCTTCGCTAAAGCCCAGCTCGGCGTATGCGGGTTGCAGATGCGGCGCCACCGGGTAGTGGACGATGGTGCCCACTTTGCGCTCAGCCAGCAGCTGCGCGAGGCGGTCGCGTTGTGCGTGGCGTACCACGTACAGGTGCCAGACCGGCTCGGCCCAATCCGGCACCACAGGCAGTGTCAGGCCCGGCACGCCGGCCAGGTGTTCCTGGTAGTAAGCGGCGATGGCGCGGCGTTGGACGTTGCCGTCGTTTAGGTGCGGCAGCTTGACATCGAGCAGCGCGGCTTGCAGTTCGTCCAGGCGCGAGTTGTAGCCGCGCACTTCGTTGTAGTACTTGACCTTGGAACCGTAGTTGCGGAAGGTGCGAATGCGTTCGGCCAGCGCATCGTCATTGGTGGTGACGGCGCCGCCGTCGCCCAGCGCGCCCAGGTTCTTGCCCGGGTAGAAGCTGAAGGCCGCCGCATCGCCTAGCTGGCCGACCACGCTGCCGTTCACGCGTGCGCCGTGTGCCTGGGCCGCGTCTTCGATCAGCTTGAGGTTGTGGCGTGCAGCGATCGCGCGCAGCGCCGTCATGTCGGCTGGCTGGCCATACAGGTGCACCGCCATGATCGCGCGGGTGCGCGGCGTGATGGCCGCTTCGACCAGCGCCGGGTCCAGGTTGTAGGTGGATTCCACCGGCTCTACCGGTACCGGGCGGGCGCCGCAATGGCTGACCGCTAGCCAGGTGGCGATGAAGGTGTTGCTTGGAACGATGACTTCATCGCCGGGGCCAATGCCATAACCCTTGAGGATCAGGAAGATGGCGTCCAGGCCGTTGGCCACGCCGATACCGTGCTTGCTGTCGCAATAGGCGGCAAAGTTTTTTTCGAAGGCGGCGGTTTCGCTGCCCAGCACGTACCAGCCTGAATTGAGCACGCGTTTGAACGCCGCTTCGAGTTCTGCCGCGTGCGCCAGGTTGATTGCTTTGAGATCGAGGAATGGAACGCTCATGATATTTTCGTGATTATTTCTTTGGTTGACGGGTTGCTGCGACGAACTCGTCGTAGTCGTGATAGTAATCTTTAGGGTCGTATAGCGTTGATGCCATGACCAGGCAAACACCGCCTGATGAGAAATTTTCTACTTCGCGCCACATCATGCCCGGCACGTAAAGGCCGTAGTAAGAACGATTTAGCGAGAACTTCTTGCGGTTTTCGCCATCATCAACAATCACGTCGAAACTACCCGACATGGCGACGAATAGCTGTTGCAGTTCGATATGACCGTGACCTGCACGCGAGGAGCCGCCAGGCACGTCATACAGGTAGTAAACGCGTTTGAGGTCGAACGGTACGTGAATACCGCTCTCAATCACGGAAAGGTTTCCCCGCGGATCGGAGTGCTTGGGCAGGTCGATGATGCGACATTGGTCGATATGAGACATAAAATTCTTTCGAAATGACAGGTCAGGCTTGCTTGAGAGTGGCCGCGTAGTCGCGGTAGCGCTGGTGCGCCGGCGCCATTTGCACGAAGACGTCGTGCAAACGGGCGCTGACTTCCGCCACCTGGGCCTCCAGCGCGATTAACTCTTCGGTGTTGATGGCGCCGGTTTCATGGCTGACGACGAGCAGGTCGATATAGTCCGAAAAGCAGTTGCCGAAATGCGGATTGGCATTGATATTGGAATTCGATTCGAGCCGTGGGTCGTGACGGAAATAACTGAGCTCTTCATCGATATAGAAAGCCTGACCATCGCGCACCAGGTTGATGTACGCTGCCACATCTGCCAAGCCGCGCGTGAAATCGTGGCGGCCGATGCGGAACAGGTCCTTGTAGCCAACCGCCCACAACTTATCGCGGCGGAACATGATGGTGGAAAACTCGCCAACAAAGTTACGCATGCCCAAAGCCATCGAACGCTGCATGTCGCGTCCGTCGAGGCTGCCGTTGGCTTGGTAAGGGCGGCGAATATCGGTGCGCTGGTTGTCGGAATTGATGACCTGGGAAGCGGAAAATATCAGTTGGTGCTGTGCCGACATTTCCATCGCCGAGACCATGCGCTCGATGCAAAACGGATGCAGCAGGTCGTCGTCGAACAGTGGCTTGATGTACTGGCCCTTGGCCGAAAACAGTGCCGACAGTACATTGTCCTCGCGGATCACGGTGTTGCGCTGATAGATCACCCCGGGAAAGCGGACACAGATGTCCTTGATCTCCTCGGTGGGACAGTTATCGCTGACCAGGATTTCCGTATTCAGATAAGTCTGCCCAATCGCCGAACGCACACAGGCCTCGAAATGGGCTGCCTTGTACGACGGGATGACAATGCTGACTTTGGGTAGGGACATGAGGGTTTGAATAACGGGCGTGACGTTTAACGGCGGTAATCAAGCTTCGCGGCCGTCTGCAGGCAATTGGATCGAAGCACCACCAAGTTAATTTTAAATAATGACAGAATAAATGCTGCGTTGCAAGCCCAGCCTGCCGCAGCGGCATGTCCTGCAATTAGCTGACTACCGCCGTGATGACATATTGCCATGGCAATGCATCTTCCACCGCCATCACCGGGTCGATGCCGGAGGCGCCGGCCATCAGCCGGATCGCCGGCAGGTATTTTTCACGGGCCGGCTCGTCGGTGATGCGGGCGCTGCCACCGCTGATCTGGAAGCCGGCCTGTTGCAGCAAGGCCAGCATGGCGCCCCGGGTAAACATCCGCTTGCGGGCCATGGCGATGCCGTCAGGACCATAGCGCAGGTCGCCTGCGTTGAGCCGGGCCTGGATGCTCCAGTGCTGGAAGTTGTTGATGGTGGCAACGATCTTGCCGCCCGGCGCCATGCTGGTGCGGATCTTTTGCAGCACGCTCCACGGGTCGTCCATGTGCTCGAGCGACTGGTCCAGGATCCAGCAGTCGGCGCCGCGCACGTGGTCCCAGAACGCCGCGCCGGTGGTCTCCATCCGGTCGAGGAACACGAAGTCGCAATGCTGGCGGGCGGCCTGGGCCTGGCTGGGTTCCGCTTCGATGCCGGTGATATTGCAGATCGGGTTGCGCTGGCGGTAGGCGCGGGCCAGGGTGCCGTCGCCGCAGCCCACGTCCACCAGCTTGCGCGCCGTCGTCGGCACAAAGTGCAGCAGGTCGGTGTTGACGGTGGCGGCGGCGCCGGGCAGGTCGTAGTGGTGGGCCCGGACCGCTGCGACCGCGCCGGCCCCGGTGCGCTGCAGGAAACGCGGCGTGTGTGCACCTTCGGCTCCTTCGAGATCGGCGCGCACCCAGTCGAGGTGCTTGATCAGGCCGGTGTTACCGCTGTGGTTCAAGGCCAGCATGGCGGCGATCAGCGGCGCGCCGTGCTTGATCGGCAGCGGCCACTGGCGCACCACGTCGATATTGGCCAGCAGGCAGGCCGGGTGCAGGTAGCGCAAGGCGCCGTCGGGGCGGTCGTAACCGAGTTCGTTCACGGCGTGGACCGCACCCACGCCGTACATGCCAGGCGCCAGCTCGGCATGCAGCGCCGCCAGCAGGCCGTCGTTGACCAGCGCCACGTCGGGGGCAAGCAGCAGCGCTTCGCCGGACAGGCCCAGGTGTTCGATGGCCCAGGCCAGGCCAGGGCCCTGGCCGATGTCGTAGCCGAGGGCGATGAACTCGACGTTGTCGTAGTTGGCGGCGATGGCGCGGATCTGCTCGGCGACGTCCGGGTTGGAGCCGTCGATGATGGTCACGCGGTTGCTGTGGAAGCGGCGCACGCTGGCCAGCAGGGTCTCGATCTGCTGCGGCGCGTTGTGCGAGACCGTGATGATCGGGATCTGGTCGAGCTGTGCCGGCGCCGGTGCTGCCTCTGCTGCTGTCACCTCGGACGGGCGCACCGCGTGCGCCGGTGCGGGCAGGCGCGGCGCGGCCGGCTTGGCCACGCGCTGCAACGCTGCCTCGAAGTTGCGCACGAAGCGCGGGCTGTCGAACAGCGCGCAGTTGAGGCGGTTGGCGGCCAGTTGGCGTTTCATGGCGGCGATGCGGGCCGGGTCGTGCGCCAGCGCCACCGCCAGTTCCTCGTAGTCTGCCAGGTTGTCGGTGATCAGTTGCGGCAGATCGACCGCGCGCAGCAGGCTGCCGGCCATGCGCGACGAGAAGGTGCGGCCGGTGCGGGTAACCAGTGGCAGGCCGGCCCACAGGGCGTCGCTGGCGGTGGTGCCGGCGTTGAACGGATACGTATCGAGGAACAGGTCGGCCAGCTGGTAGCGCGCCAGGTACTCGGCTGGCACCGCACGGCTGTTGAAGATCAGGCGCTGGCGGTCGATGCCGGCCTGCTCGGCATAGCGCCACAGGTTGTCGCGCACCTCGGGGTAGTCGGCCACCAGCCACAGCACGCTGTTCGGCACCCGGCGCAGGATGTTCATCCAGCTGGCGAACATCTCCTCGGTGAACTTGAAGTTGTTGTTGAACGAGCAGAACACAAAGGCGTCGTCGGGCAGGTTGACGCTGGCGCGCGTGGGCGTGGGCGCGATCGGGCGCTGGCGGTCGTTGATCTGGAACGCGTCGGGCATATACAGCGGCTTTTCGCTGAAGTGCTCGGCCATGTCCGGCGTGATCAGGAATTCGTCGGACACCACGTAGTCGATGCCGGGCAGGCCGGTGCTGCCGGGGAAACCGAGGTAGGTCATCTGCACCGGCGCCGGTCGGTACGCCAGGATGTTGGGCCGGGCGCCCAGGGTGAGACCGTGCAGGTCCACCAGGATGTCGATTTCGTGGGCGCGGATGGCGCGCGCGGCCTGCTCGTCGGTCAGGTGATCGATGCGGATGTAATGGTCCATCGCCTTGACCACGCGTGCGCGCAGCGGCGAGCCGTCTTCGCGGCTCCAGCTGAAGGCATAGACCTCGACCTTGCTGCGGTCGTGCAGCTCGTACAGCTCGGCGGTGAGGATCGAGACCGCGTGCGAGCAGAAGTCCGACGACAGGTAGCCGACACGCAGGCGCGCGTGGCCGTAGCCATGCTCGCCGGTCAGCGGGGCGACGGCGGCGTTGACCTTTTCCACCACGAAGCGGCGCGCGGCCGCCAGTTGCATGGCCGGGTCGTCGGACGCGCTGAGCATGGCCAGCGCCGAGGTACCCTCGAGCATGGTGGCCTGCGAGATGTGTTCGAGGCCGCTGTACACGGGCCAGGCGCATTGCTTCTGGCGCAGGTGGACCCAGTGCGTCATCACGTTGGCCTGTTGCGGATCGACGTGCAGGCTGCGCGCCAGCATCGCTTCCGCTTCCGGGTAGCGCCGGCGGATTTCCAGCAGGCGGCCCAGGTTGTTCAGGGTTTGCACGTACAGCGCCGGCGTGGTCTTGATGTCTGGCACCAGGCCGCCGTCGAGGATCGACTGCCACATGGCCAGCGCGTCATCGGGCCGGCCGGTGCGCTCGAGCAGGCTGCCCAGGTTCAGACGCGCCTCGACGAAATTGGCATTGTTGGCGATGGCTTTGCGCAAGGCCGCCTCGGCGCCGGCATCGTCGCCGGTGTTCGACAGCACCACCGCCAGGTTGAAGCAGGCCGCATAGATCAGCCGGGCGTCGCTATGGGCGATCCAGGTGTGGTACAGGGCGATGGCCACCTGCGGCTGGCCGCTTTCGGTGAGCACTGCCGCCGCGCCGAACAGGTCGGCAATCGCCAGCCGCCCTTGCGCAGCCAGCGCCATCACATTGTCCAGCGCGCTGGCTGGGTTGTTCGTCACGGCAGGGGCGGCAGCAGGGGCAGGAGTGGTCATGAAGGCAGGGGTCAGGTAACAAAAAGACGGCGCAAGTGTTCACCTATCATACCGTTTAGCCGCAGGGAAATGGTCACATTTTGGCCTTGGAGCAACAATGTAAAACACTGCCTGCTCGGGGGATGACGATGGGCAAATCTGAAAGGCGGTAAGATGGAACCCCGCCTTTTATCGAGCCCGCCTTATGCTGTCTACGCCCGCCACGTTCGAACCCCTGATCCGCCCGCAAGCGACCGACCACCCGCGCACCTTTGTCTTTCACCGTGGAGAGTTGTTGCTGAACAACGCCACGCTGGGCTTGCCGGCGCCGGCCATCGTCGCCGCCCTGCCGATCGCCCCCGAGCGCATCCACGCGCTGGGGTTGTGGCAAGGCGTGTACTACCAGCTGGCCTGGCTGGACGCCGCGGTGGCGCCCGACGCCGAGCATGGTTATCACGGCCTGCGCTCGCTGTTCGGCGTGGTCGATGATGGTTTCCTGGGATTGGCCGGGCGCGCCTTCCAGCTGGCCGAATGGGCCCGCACGCACCGCTACTGCGGCGTATGTGCGACGCCGATGGCGCAGCTCGAGGGCGAGCGCTGCTTCAAGTGCCCGGCCTGCGGCATGATGGCGTACCCGCGCATCTCGCCAGCCATGATGGTATTGATCCGCAAGGGCGATTCGGTGCTGCTGGCGATGCACACCAGTTCGCCGTACAAACGCTACACGGCGCTGGCCGGATTCGTGGAAGCGGGCGAGTCGATCGAAGAAGCGGTGCACCGAGAGGTGTACGAAGAAGTGGGCCTGCGCGTGCACAACCTGCAATATTTCGCCAGCCAGTCGTGGCCGTTCCCGCATTCGCTGATGGTGGCGTTTACGGCCGACTACCTGGACGGCGAGATCCGTGTGGATGAGAGCGAGATCGCGGAGGCGCGGTGGTTCGGGCCGGGGGATGAGTGGCCGGAGTCGCCGGTGGGGGTGTCGATCGCGGCCAGGTTGCTGGCGGCGCATAAGCCGCGGGCGGTGTGACGTCACGAGTTCCGTTATTGTCTATGGATCCCCGCGTTCGCGGGGATGACGGCTTATCGTTTGCGGTTAATCCGTCATCCTCGCGCACGCGGGGATCCATGGAACCTTTGAGTCGTGGCGGCGTCCAACCAGTATGCAAAAGCTCAGCTACGTCTACATGCTCGCCAGCAAACCTTACGGCACACTGTACATCGGCGTCACCTCCGACCTGATCCGCCGCGTCTGGCAACATAAGGAAGCATTGGCGCACGGGTTTACCGAGCAATACCATGTCAAGCGCCTGGTCTGGTACGAACAGCACAGCGACATCCGCGCCGCCATTACCCGCGAAAAACACCTTAAAAAATGGCGCCGCGAATGGAAGATCGACCTGGTTCATCAATCCAACCCGCGCTGGCACGACCTCTACCCAACCCTCACCGCCTGAACTCCACCTTCTCCCGCCACACCGGCCCGTCCTTACCCTGCGCAAACCGGTATCCCGCCTCGAACAGCAAATTCATGTCCTGCACCGCGCCGCGCAGATCCCATTTCGGGTCCACCACGTCGTGTACCGTGTGGTAGACCTGGGCGTGGTAGCGCATCTGCTTTTCCTGGCCCCAGGCCGGTGGCCGGCCGACGTAGTCGAGGCTGTCGCCGAGGGTGACCACCGGCACGCCGACGCGGGCGAATTCGAACTGGTCGCCGCGGTACATGTTGCCGAATTCGAGCGGGCCCTCCGGGCGCAGCGCGCGGCCCTGGCGGCGCGCCACGGCGGCCACCACGTCGTCGGCGCTGGACTTGCCCATGCCGCGCAGTTGCACCGACCGGGTGCGGCCCCAGACGTTGATGCCGTGGATGTTCAGGTTCACCACGGTGTTTTTTAACGGATAGAGCGGCTGGCGCGCGTAGTGGCGCGCGCCCAATTGGCCGCGTTCCTCGGCGGTGGTGGCGAGGAACACGATGGTGCGCTTGGGCGCCACCGGCAGCGCCTGGTAGGCTTTGGCGATTTCCAGCAGCGCGGCCACGCCGGCGGCGTTATCGAGCGCGCCGTGGAAGATCTGTTGCGGACGCGGCCCGGGCAGGGTCTCGTCGATGCCGAAATGATCCCAGTGCGCGCTGTACAGCACCACCTCGTGCTTGAGTTGCGGGTCCGATCCCTCGATGCGCGCCACCACGTTGCTGGTGGCAACCGTGCGCCAGGCGTTCACTTCCGTGAAATTGAGCGTGGCGCCCAGCGGCACGGGATGGAAGTCGCGCTTGCCGGCCTGCCGGGTCAGCTTGTCCAGGTCGAAGCCGGCGGCCGTGACCAGCGCCCTGGCGCGGTCGTGGTGCAACCAGCCCGGCACCAGTGGAAAGTCCGGGTTCGGTGCCTGGCTGTCGAGGAAGAAGTTCTCGTTGGTCCAGGTGTTGCGCACCACCTCGTACGAGGCGCCGGCGGTCTTCGGATCGTGGATCAGCAGGGCGCCTGCGGCGCCCAGCCTGGCCGCCATCTCGAACTTGTACGCCCAGCGGCCGTAGTAGCCGCCAGCCTGGCTGGCACCGCCGCCGAAACCCTTGGCGCCGGGCGGCTCGCCGATCAGCATGACCAGGGTTTTGCCCTTGACGTCGATGCCCTTGTAGTCGTCCCAGAGCAACGCTGGCGCCTGCACGCCATAACCCACGAACACCAGCTCGGAACCATGCAGGTCGACTTCTTTTTGCGGGCGCGCCGACCAGGCCACGTAATCATCGCCGAATTTGAGCTGGGTGGGCTTGCCGCCGACCGTGTAGCTGAGCGTCGGGTAGCTGGAAATGGCCGCCACCGGCACCGCCTGCACATAGCTGCCGTCCGGGTTGCCGGGCGCCAGTCCCAGTTGCTTGAACTGTTGTTGCAGGTAGTCGGTGGTAAGTTTTTCGCCGGGCGTGCCGGGGGCGCGGCCTTCGAACTGGTCCGACGACAAGGTGGTCACGTGGGCCAGCCAGCTGGCGCTGTCGATCGCGCGCCTGGCCGCCGGCGACGGCTGGTCAGCAGGCGTGGCCGCCAGGCTGGATGAGATGCACGAGGCCACCAGCGCCGCCGACAGGAGAAGTTTCATAAAAAGCATAATTGTTAAGGTAGGTTATCGCCATTCTGACAGATTTTGTTTCTTCTGTGCACATGTCTCTCACCTTTCAATTGACTTTCAGTAGTCGTCGCCGGAAGGCGCCGGCTACGTCAATTACTATTTGCACCGTCCGGGCAGCACCGAGGCGGTGCCCAAGCTCAGCCGCGTGCAGCGCTATGCGCCGTGGGAGTGGGACCTGTCACCGGCGTGTACATCGATGACATCGACGGCGCCGTCCACGCGTCGCTGGCCACGTCGGGTGGCGTGCTGGTGGTCGTGTGCGCGCTACTGTGGGGCATCGTCAGCATGGTCAACCGCAGCGTGCGGCGCTCGATCGGCGGCGACCCCGCCCACGTGGGCGAAGTGGCGCGCCGCATCGCCGAGGGCGACCTCAGCGCCGAGATCCGCACCGGCGCCGGCGACCAGGACAGCATCCTGGCCGCCATGAAAGCCATGCAGCAGCGCCTGTCGGACACCATTGGCGACATCCGCCGCAGCGCCGACACCATTGCCACCGCCTCGGGCGAGATCGCCAGCGGTAATATGGACCTGTCGGCGCGCACCGAGTCGCAGGCCAGTTCGCTGGAAGAGACGGCCGCGTCGATGGAAGAGCTGACCTCCACCGTGACCCAGAACGCCGCCAATGCGGTGCAGGCCAACACCATGGTGCAGTCGGCCTCGAGCGTGGCGGCGCAGGGTGGCAAGGTGGTCTCGCAAGTGGTGCAGACGCAGCGGTGGAAGCGGCGCGCGCCGGCGAGCAGGGCCGTGGGTTCGCGGTGGTGGCCAGCGAAGTGCGCAACCTGGCGCAGCGCTCGGCGGCGGCCAAGGAAATCAAGGAATTGATCAACTCGTCGGTGGATAGCATCAGCGCCGGCAGCTTGCTGGTGGCTGAAGCGGGCACGACGATGGACCAGGTGGTGGCCAGCGTGTCGAAGGTGACGCAGATCATGGCGGCGATCACCGACGCCTCGAGCGAGCAGAGTACGGGCATCGGCCACGTCAACATGGCGATCACGGAAATGGATACGGTAACGCAGCAAAACGCCGCGCTGGTGGAACAGGCCGCTGCGGCGGCGGGCAGTATGCAGGAGCAGGCGGGCAACTTGGCGGAGCTGGTGAGCCGGTTCAGGCTCGGTGGGGAGGAGCCTGCAGTGGTAGCACAGCGTGCACGCAACAGCCCGCAGCGCGTTGCTCTGAGCCGCTAACCGTTCGACCGCAGGCTCTTAAAGCCGTCATTCCCGCGAAGGCAGGGATCCATGCGGCAGTGAAATCATGTTGGCTCGTGCAGACGGTGGCACGATTCAAATGTTCTATGGATCCCCGCCTTCGCGAGGATGACGACGCAAGAGCCGGCGACTGGCGGTTACTGCACTGGCGCCGCAGCCGGCGTCACCGGCACCGGAACCGGAACCGGCACCGGGACCGGCTCCAGCACCGCCTCCTCGAAAACGAACTTGCCGCCATCATCGCGGAACACGCCGATCAACTCGCCGCCGTCGCCCTTGACGTCGGGATACATGGTGCAGGTTTGCGATTCCACTTGCCACATCTCGCTACCCGAGCGCAGGGTCCAGACGTTGTCGCCACCGGACAGCACTTCGATTTCCACTTCGTCGGCAGGCAGGTCGGTCAGTTCGAAGCGGCGCATGCAGTCGGGCAGGCGCTGCATGATCAGCTCGACCGTGGTGACATTGCTCCAAAAGTATTTTTGCGCGCGGTGCACAGTCAGCGCGTGGCTGCCGGCCTTGCCGTCGACGAAGTACGAGGCCGAGTCATCGACGCAGGCCGTCAGCAGCAGGGGCATCAGGAGTATCAGTGTCTTGCGCATGGGCGGGGTTCCATTGGTGACGACAAACGTGGATACCCCATTATAGCCTCATGACAACAGCGTAACCCAGCCTCAGAATCGGTAACCGACCCCTACGCCGATCAGCACCGGATCGACCTTCACCCGGCTGGCCTTGGCGCCGCCGATGAATACGTCGCTGCGGATCTGCACCTTTTTCACGTCGAAGTTGAGCGACCAGTTCTTGTCGAGCTGGTAGTCCACGCCGGCTTGTACCGCCAGGCCGAAGCTGTCGTTCTCGAGGTCGGCGCCGCCATTGAGCAGGTTGACGCTCGAGATGCGCGTGTAGTTGACGCCGGCGCCCACGTATGGCTTGAACGGCGTGCTGTTGGTGAAGTGGTATTGCAGCAGCAGCGACGGCGGCAGGTGCTTGAAGCTGCCGATCTTGCCGCCATCGAGGAACACATCGTGTTTTTGCGGATAGGTGAGCACCAGCTCGGCCGCCCAGTTGGGCGTGAAGAAGTACGAGATATCGACTTCGGGAATGGTCTTGTCGCTGACGGTGAGGCGGTCGGACGCGCCTGTGCACGCCACCGGCGCCGACTTGTCGGCGGGGTCGAGGTACACCGCGCGGGCGCGGACTTGCAAGGGGCTTTCTTGCGCCATCGCGGCGCTCATGCTCAATGTAAGGGTTGCCAGGACGGCTGCTGCGGCGATCAGTTTGCTCATTTTCACTTCCTTTAAAGGTAACCTGCTCTCGGTGGCCGGCATGCGTGTGCAGTGCTGCCGACGCAACCGAGTATGTGGGCCTGGCCCACGTCAATAATCTGCCGCACGGTAAGTACGGCCTATGCCACCCGGCATATTTTTATGATTAAGTAGCGAGAACAAGTGTATTGATCAGGAGCATGAAAATCCTTGATCCAGGTCAAAACCGACCGGCTTAACCCGGAAGCGTCCCGAATGTTCGTGCGCGCACAGGCGCGCGTGCCAGAGCATGGCATCTTGATAGGCCCTATTCCACTCACGGAGGACAACATGAACCAGCCCGATAACGGCAGCCTGTCCGGCAAGCGCATTGCCGTCCTGATGACCGACGGCGTCGAACAGGTCGAATACGAGCAACCGCGCCAGTTCCTCGAGCAACACGGCGCCCAGGTCACGCTGATCTCGCCGAAAGCAAAAGGCGAACAGGTGCAAGGCTTCGAGCACCTGACCGCGTCGCGCCAGTTTGCGGTGGAGCTCGATGTGAAAGACGCCAAGGCCGGCGACTACGATGGCCTGGTACTGCCGGGCGGCGTGGCCAACCCGGACGCGCTGCGCCTGTCCGAGCCATCGATCGGCTTCGTCCGCGACTTCGGCGCCACCGGCAAACCGATCGCCTCAATCTGCCACGGCCCGTGGACCCTGATCGACGCCGGCCTGGTGGATGGCCGCAAGATGACCAGCTGGCCCAGCCTGAAAGGCGACCTGCACAACGCCGGCGCAAGCTGGGAAGACAGCGAGGTGGTGGTCGATCGAAACTTGATCACCAGCCGCAAACCCGATGACATTCCGGCGTTCAATAAAGCCTTCCAGCAACAACTGCTGACGGCATAAAACATGGCACCTTCGCCCCGGCGAAGGTGCATTTCTGCAAGCCTAGCTACGACATCCAAACGTGCTTTCATCCTGGCAAACGAGCGCTAAACTCAAGCCGTAACACGTAGACTGGTATTGCAACCGACCTCATGCGTCCTAAATCAAGGGAGACCATCATGACCCACGTACTCGCAGCCGTATTCGAAACCAGTGCCGAAGCCAACCGCGCCAAGGACGAACTGATACTGAGCGGCTTTGACCGCGACACCATCCGCGTGAGCGACTCCGTCGGCGTTGCCGGCACCCATCACATCAACGATGACCAATCGATCCTCGGCAGCGTCAAGACCATGTTCAGCGACCTGCTGGGCCGCGAACACGCTGACCATAGCGTCTATGCGGAAGCATTGAATCGCGGCCATGTGGTGCTGACCATCAACACTGGCAGCCAGGAAACCGCCGAACGCGCGGCCGACATCATCGACGACTTCAACCCGATCGACATCGACGAGCACGAAACCATGTGGCGCGCCAGCGGCTGGACCGGCGCCGACACGCTGCGTAGCGGTACCGGCATGCAGCAGACCACCCTGAACTCGCAGCAGACCGCCGTGCCCGAATACCACGGCATCCGTCCGCGCGAAGAAGCGGTCGACTTCGCCCGCACCGAGCAACTGGCCACCACCGGCTCGCTGCAGCGCGGCGAGGTACTGCCGCCGGTGATCGAGGGCCTGGCGCCGCCGATCTCGGTGGAACCGACCGTGCAGCGCAGCGGCATGCGCATCTATCCGCGCGACGTGGCCACGCCCAACCAGGACAGCCTGAACATCCTGCGCGGTGACGACAGCGCCAGCGACCCGGCCTACTTCCGCTCGCACTGGGAGAAAACCTACTCGTACACGGGCGGTACCTTCCAGGACTACGACCCGGCCTACCGCTACGGCGAATCAATGGCCGGCAATCCCGGCTACAAGGACAAGCCGTGGGAAAGCGCGGAACCGGACTTGCGCAGCAGCTGGGAATCGAATCACCCGCAGTCGAGCTGGGAGAAGTTCAAGGATGCGGTGCGTGAGGGGTGGGATCGTGTGACCAAGTAATCCTGTAGCACCAGCTTCGCAATAACCAGCGCCCCTGGCCTTACCGCCAGGGGCGTTTGCATTTCTGGCCCATATTTTTCCAATAGGGAAGATTGTTTTACCTCAAAATTTCCTGGTGGCAGCAGTGCCATCATCGACCTCCTGTGCCACGAGGATACTGCGATGGAAAAACTGCTGCCGTACTACGAACGCGAATTGAGCATGCTGCGCCGCGCCGGCGCCGAGTTTGCTTCGCGCTATCCCAAGCTGGCCGGCAGCCTGCAAATCCACGGCGAAACCTGTGCCGACCCCCACATCGAACGCCTGCTGCAAGGCGCCGCCTTCCTCAACGCACGCACCGCCAAGCTGCTCGACGACGGCTACGCCAACTTCACCGAAGCGCTGCTGGGCATGTTGTACCCGCACCTGCTGCGCCCCATGCCGGCCTGCTCGATCGCCCGGGTGGATTTTTCCGGCGCCAAGGCCAGCCAGATCAACGGCGTCACCACGCTGCCGCGCGGCACCGCGATGAAGTCGCAAGGACGCGGCGCCGTCACCTGCCGCTTTCGCACCGCCTACGATGTCACCATCGCACCGGTCGCCATCAGCGCCGCGTGGTTCGAGCCTTACCTGCAGGCGCCGGCCACGTTGCCGCTGCCGCCGGACGCCGCCTCGGCCATCTGCATCACCATCGAGAGCACGGTGGCCAACCGCGCGCTGGCTGCGCTGGAACTGAACCACCTGCGCGTGTTCATCGACGGCGAGGCATCGTTGCGCGCCACCTTGCGCGACCTGCTGTTCATGCGTACGCGCTGCGCCTGGGTCCAGGCGGGCGACCAGTGGCACATGCTGGAACGCCCACCGATCGAACCGGTGGGCTTCAAGGACGACGAAGCCTTGCTGCCCTCGGCCCCATCGGAGCACAGCGCCTACCGCCTGCTGTCCGAGTACTTCGCTTTTGCCGACAAGTTCGACTTTTTCGACCTCGACCTGGCCGCGCTGCTGCAAGGCGTGCCGGCTGGTTGCACCAGTGTCACCGTTCGTCTGGCGCTGTCCGATCTGCGCCCGGACGACCCGCTCGCGCGCCAGCTGCGCACCCTCACTGCCGACAACCTGGTGCTGGGCTGCACGCCGGTGATCAACCTGTTCGCGCAGCCGGCCACGCCGATTCGCATCAACCACCGCCGCAGCAGCTATCCGCTGGCGCCCGACGAGATCCCCGGCCACGCCTGCGACATCTACAGCGTGGACTCGGTGCAGCTGCTGCGCAAAACGCCGCAGGGCAGCACCGTTACCGAGTTTTTGCCGTACTACGCGCTGGGCCACGCCGGCAACCACGGTCATTACTGGCGCGTGCAGCGCGACGAAGAGCTGGCAGCGACCGGCGCCGGCCACGACATGTCGCTGGCGCTGGTGGACCGCGACTTCTCGCCGCTGGCAGTGGACGAAGGCACCGCCTCCGTGCGCGTTACCTGCACCAACCGCAACGTGCCGCACGACCTGTCGTACGGCCGCGCCGGCGGCGACCTGGTGACCGAAGCGCAGGCCGGCGGCTTGCCGATCCGGCTGCTGCGCCGGCCCACGCAGTCGTACCGGCAATCGACCGGCGCCCACCAGCAATGGGGCCTGATCGCGCACCTGGCACTGAACCACCGCTCGCTTACGCAGGAAGGATTGCCGGCGCTGGCCGCCATGCTGCGGCTGTACGCGCGCACTGACAGCGTGGTGGCAGAGCGGCAGATAGCCGGCATCGCCGCGCTGGCGCATCGGCCGGCCACCGCGTGGGTGCAGCAGGAGCGCGGCGCCGCCTACCTGCGCGGCGTGGAGGTGCGCGTGTGGCTCGACGAAGAAGCTTACGCCGGCACCGGCATCCACGCCTTTGCGCAACTGCTCGACCACCTGTTCGGACTGCACGTCCATCTCAACAGTTTTACCCAGCTGGTAGTGCTGTCGCACCCGGACGGAAAGGAGCTGCTGCGATGCCTGCCTCGCAACGGAGCGCTGACACTGGCGTAATCGCCGAATTACTGGAGCAGCCGCACAGCTTCGAATTCTTCCAGGCGGTACGGCTGCTGGCGCAGGCGCGGCTGCCGCAGCCATGCTACCGCAACCGCCTGTCGCTGGCCTTCCCGCCGAACCAGATCGAGAACATCGGAGAAGAGAGCGATGGCCGCATCCGTCTCACGCCCGCCTTCATCGGCATGTTGGGCAGCCAGGGCGTGCTGCCGCTGCATTACAGCGAGTGCGTTAACCGCCACGAGAAAAGCCACAACGACGGCGGCCCGCGCGCCTTCCTCGACCTGCTGTCGCACCGCGCCACCGAACTGTTTTACCAGGCCTGGGCCAAGCACCGCCCCGAAGCGATGGATGGACCGGACGACGAAGACGACAGCTTTCTCACCATGCTGCTGGCGCTGGCCGGCGTGCCTGAATGCGAAGGCGTGCAGCCCGAAACACTGGCGCGCTACGCCATGCAGATCCGCAGCCGCAGCGTGTCGGCGCCGCAGATGGCGGGCATGTACGCCGAGTACTTCGACGTCCCGTTCGCGGTGCAGCAGCTGGTCGGCCAGTGGCAGCCATTGGCGCCGGAACACCAGGCGCAACTGGCCCACGCCAACGTGGACCTGGGCAGCGGCGTGCTGCTGGGCGAGCGTATCTACGGCTGCGACGCGCGCGTGCGACTGCGTATCGGCCCGCTGCCCGAGAGCGCGTACGAGCGCTTCCTGCCCGGCGGCGCCAACGCCTTACAACTGGCTGCGATGCTGGGCCTGCACTGCGGCGCTGGCATGATCTGGGAAGTGTTCCTGGTACGCGAGGGCAGCGCCATGCGCGCACCGCGCCTGGACGGCACCAGCCGTCTGAGCGTGGATGCCTTCCTGGTCGACGACGAGGTTGGACACATCGCACAAGCCGACCGCGAAGAATTGATGTACCTGCTGCATACCTGAGGAGCGAGCGTGGACAGCGACGACGATTTTTTCAGCTTCATGGGCCTGGCCAAGGAACTGGTGACCAGCAACCGGCCCTTGCGCCTGCGGCTCGACCTGCCGGGCGGGATCAACGACGACATGCTGCTGCCGCAGCGCGTGATGGGCACCGAAACGCTGTGCGGCGGCATCGACTACCGCGTGCTCTGTGTGTCGGCCAGCGCGCACCTGCCGCTCAAGCAGATGATCGCCGTGCCGGCCGCGCTCGATTTTGTGACCGACAGCGGCAGCGTGCGCAGCGTGTGCGGCATCGTCACCGAAGCGGCCGCCGGCGACAGCGACGGCGGCCTGGCCAGCTACCAGCTGGTGCTGCGCGACGCGCTGGCCATCCTGGAAAAGCGCATCAACACCCGCGTATTTCGCGACATGAACGAAGTTGAGATCGTCCAGCGCATCCTCAACGAATGGCGCCAGAAAAGCCCCATCCTCGGCACCAGCTTCGCCCACGAGGTGGACGAAGCATTCGCCCAGCGCGAGTATCCGAGGCGCGAGTTCACCATGCAGCACAACGAATCGGACGCTGCCTTCATCCGCCGCCTGCTCGCGCGGCGCGGCATCGGCTGGTACATCCGTACTGGCGGCGACGGCGAAGCACCGCTGCACACGCTGGTCCTCTTCAACAACGCCGACAGCCTGCGCCAGAACGCCGCCGGCACCGTGCGCTACCACCGCGACGGCGCCACCGAAGAGCGCGACGCCATCACCTCCTGGACGGCGGTTCGTACGCTGCAAGCGGGCGTGGTCACGCGCCACAGCTGGGACTACCGCAACCCGCAGGGCCGCGACTTCATGACAGCCGATGCCGTCAGCGGCGTGGACCAGGGTGTGAGCGGCAACGAGCTGGCAGCAAGTCTGGACGACTACCAGGTCCTGATGCCCCACGCCGGCGACGACAACGAAGACCTGTGCCGCCTGGGCCAGCTGCGCATGAGCCGCCACGACTACGAATCGAAATGCTTCCACGGCGAAGGCAGCGTGCGTGACTTCTGTGCCGGCGAATACTTCACGCTGGCCGACCACCCGGAAGTGGACGGCCACGCGCCGGAAGAACGCGACTTCGTCCTGACCGCGCTGCGCGTGCACGCCCAGAACAACCTGCCGAAAGCGCTGGCAGCCCGCGTGGAACGGCTGTTCGCCCGCAGCCGTTGGGGCACGGAATCGGCAGCTTCACTATTGTCGCGTGAGCCGGCAGACGCCGTGGCATCGGGCCCGCTGCGCATGCACGTCCAATTCACGGCAGTGCGGCGCGGCGTGAACATCGTCCCAACCTACGACGCCCGCACCGACCTGCCAGCGGCGCAGATGCAAAGCGCGATCGTGGTGGGGCCGGCAGGGGAGGAGGTGCATTGCGACCAGTTGGGCCGCGTGAAGATCCGCTTTCCTGGTACGCGGGCGGTGGATCACGAGGCCGCAGCGGGTGCGGGGGCTTCGGATACGGAGGCCGATTCGTCGTGGGTGCGGGTGGCGTCGAACTGGGCGGGGAACGGGCCGGGGTGTTTGCAGCAGTGCGGAACGGTGGGATTGCCGCGGGTGGGGACGGAGGTGCTGGTGAATTTTCTGGGTGGGGATCCGGATCGGCCGGTGATTGTGGGGCAGCTTTATAACCAGATGGCGGAGCCTCCAGCGTTGAGTATCGGAGGCGACTTGCCGGGTAATCGGTACCTGTCGGGAATGAAAAGTCGGGAAGTAGGCGGCATCCGCGCTAACCAGCTTCAATTTGACGACACTCCAGGTGAGATTAGTACACGTCTTTCGAGCGACCACGCTCAAAGTGAACTGAACCTAGGATTTCTGACGAATCCGAGGCGGGATGGCACGGGGGATGCGCGAGGGCAAGGTGCCGAACTTAAAAGCGATAAAACTGTCGTCGTTCGCGGATCAAACGGAGTATTAATTTCAGCCAGTGGATTTGGTAGTTCAGATCGAACTCTGCTGAGTAGAGATGAACTGATCGCTGGGGCAGAACTCGCTGAGCAGATCGGGCAGCAATTGTCTGACTTAACCCAAAAGCATTCGGAAGATGCTGCTGACGGAAATGAACTGAAAAATCTTGTCCAAAGAATTGAGGGGTGGCACGAAAAGGCTTCCACCGATGCCGGGAAATCCATCATCGCGCTAAGTGCGCCTTCCGGAACGTTTATTGGAAGTCAGGATGCCTTGGCATTAAGCGCCAGATCATCTGTTGATGTTTTAAGTGGTGGTGACTCAAGAGTTAGCGCTGGAGGAAACTTAGCTATCAGAACGACCCGTGCGCTTAGCCTATTCGCCTTCCGACTAGGGATAAAGATTATCGCAGCAAGTGGAGGTATTCGAGTTCAATCGCAGGATGGAGATATTGAAATATCCTCGTCAAAGAAAATCAAGATTATTGCAAATGATGTGATTGAGTTGCACGCTCCGAATCTTAAATTCGTGGCCCAAGGCTGTCAAGTGGATTATGGTGGCGGGACAGCCGTACAACAGAGTGCCGGGGTGCATACGATTAAATCATCAAAATTTGTGCATCAAGATGGCTCAGGAGGAAGTCCTGAAAAAATGGATCTTCCTAGTACCGAAGTTGAGCATGACCAACAGGTGCTGGTAACAGTTTTTGGCTCAGAAAAAGCAATTCCAAATAAGAAATATCGAATAACTGTGGAAGATGGAAATGTTGTTGAAGGTGTTACAGATTCCGAAGGGTTGACTAAAAAATTCAAGACAAAGTTAGCATTCGCCACCTACCAAATTGAACTCTTGGACTGAAAATCACCATGACGAATAAATTACCTGTAAACGTCGAAAAAGGTGGAGCTATAGCGAAGGGCTACTGTACTCCGACTGCTGACAAAGCTCCACAAAAGATGAGTGTACCACCGAAGCGAGTTATTCCTATAATTTTTATCCCGGGAATAATGGGGTCGAACTTGCGTATGTCGTCTGCATCACAAGCAGCACTTCGGAAGTCGAATAATATTTCTTGGCGGCCCGACGATATTTCAGAGGGAGCTGACATGATTAACGCCAGTCCAGCAAACAGGCAAGTACAACTGGACCCAGAACACACAGAACTCGACATATATTATCCGAAAGCGCCTACCGGCGATCTGGATGAATCACCAAATGCTCGGCATGTGGTTCCAGAGATCAATGTTTATTTAAGGGGGGATGGTGACACACCACTACTAACTGATGAATTGCCCCGACCAGGTGTGCGTATCATGAAAGAGACTAAAGCGCGCCTCCGTGGTTGGGCCGAAATCTATTTTGGAAGTTATCGAAAGATTTTGGAAGAGTGTGAACAACATCTTAACAGTGTTGAACCATTTGTGCCGTATGGATACTGGACACAGATAGCGGGGGTAGATCCTTCGACATGGTCAGCGTTGTCATCCAATAACTTGCAAGCGATCAGTTATGATGATTGCAAAAATGCGTTAGCTGGATGCTGGTATCCCGTTCACGCTATGGGGTATAACTGGCTGGAATCCAACAGAGTATCTGGAATGAGAACAGCCAAGCGTATGCGCGAATTAATAGCGAAATACCGGAGTGATGGTTATCAATGTGAGAAGGTTATTATTGTTACCCATTCGATGGGTGGGTTGGTAGCTAGAGCTTTAATTCATCCGGAAATGGGCGGTTTGGAAAGTGAAGTGCTGGGGATTGTTCACGGTGCAATGCCGGCTATCGGTGCGCCAGCGGCTTATAAACGTATGCGATGTGGGTTTGAAGATGGACTGTTTGCGGTGTCGCCCAAGGTACTTGGTAACTATGGAAATGAGGTTACGGCAGTTTTGGGAAATTCTGTTGGGGGCATGGAGCTATTGCCAAGTAATGCATACGGCAACCATTGGTTGGAGATACGCCAAAATAAAAAATTACTGAAGAGTTTGCCGGCCAACGGCGACCCGTACACGGAAATATATTTACTACAAGGAAAGTGGTATGGGCTTTTACGCGCTGAATGGCTCAATCCTGCTAGATCATCTATTAGCGGTATCAACAATAGTCTTCGTCTGTTAGAAAAAGCAAAAAACTTCCACTTAGCCATCAATTCTACATACCATAATAGTAGCTATGCGACATACTCTGCAGAAGCTACCCGCCCCTCATGGGAAAAGATAGTCTGGAATATAGATGATGACTTCAACAAAAAAGGCTGGGATGAGCTAGCGATTCTTAACGACAACAGAAGGGGGAAATTCACTCTACGAGATCCCAACTCGAGTAAGAATGATAAGGTCGCTTCCGTCTCACTCGGAGCAAGTACTGGACCTGGGGATCAAACAGTACCACTGAGGTCTGCTGAGCACCAGTTGCATAGCAGAAAATTCAAGGGGATATTTCGGCAAGTTGGATACGAACATCAAAACAGCTACTCAGATAATAATGTCTTGAAGGCAACTCTGTATAGTATTGTCCGACTAGTAGAAACTATGACCTGGTGCGGAAATGAGAAAAAATAAGGGTATTTTTAAGATCATGATGCTCTCGGTCTGTTTATGCACCGCACTGATTTTTCTTGGAATTTTTTTCAATAGAAGCACTAGGAGTAAGCGCATGAATTATGGTGATAGTAAATTAGCTATAATTTTAGAAAATAAGAAAACGGTTTGTTTCGGAAGATTCTTGATCGATGTTCCACTCAGCGCTTTTGTAGTGTATGGCCCAGCGGAAGCGCCGGTTCCTATAGTGAGGCTGCCGGAAGGGCCAGATCAGTTCTACGAAGTGCTAGAGAATAAGTTATCAGAAGTCGAGGGGCAGAGAGAACTTGCATTTGGAGAATTGAAAAATAGAGATTCTATGCTGGGAAAAATTATAGATGGTCAAAGTAAAGATCAGAAATTATTTTTGGAGTTCGAAAAAGTACCGGCGATGACTACCAAGTAAACTCCTACTTGAAAGATGGCGATAAAATTTTCTTTACTAATATTTTTTCTGGTACAACTAAAACGGAATATCAAAAAGTGGTCGAGAGACTTAACGAAATTTCGAAACTTATATCTGCTCGTTCCGATCTAGAAGTACCATTGTCACCAGGAATTTGTATTGACGGAGGTTTCGTAGCGGAGTCCAAGGAGCTGACCCACGAAAGTCTCACATTAGGCATTCGACTCAAGGAGTTTCCTGATGTACATTTTTCGATCTCAACGACGATGAAAAATAGCTTGGTTGAATCGGATGCTTTAGAGCCACGTCTGCTCCATGCTGAGGAAGAGGCAAAACGTTCTGGAAATGGCAGCTGGTACTCTCGGATTAAAGTTTTCCGCCAGGGCGGAGCCAAAATTGATAGATGGTCTGGATACCAAATCCTAGCACGTAAGCCCCCCCAAGATGGACAGAAAGAGTCTTATGAATTTGCGTTTCTTAGTCAAGGTGAGCCAAAAAATCCATACCTTCCTGTTCTTGACATAAAACTTCAAAGCGGAGTGGTGAATAACAGAGTTGGACAAGTCAAACCCAGCATCTCGGATGAAGAGGCTATAGAGTTATGGGATAATTTGACGCAATCAATCCGGAGACGACCTACGGCGTAAGTAATTCCTAAAGTTTATATCTATCGAATCTTTGGAATTGGAGTTTTTCATGCGAAATGTAATCAGAGTCGGTGACCCTACCTCGCATGGCGGAAAAGTGGTGGAGAGCGGTGCGCCGCATATAACCGTTGGAGGTAAAGCGATATGCTTGATTGGCGACAAATGTGAGTGTCCGATCAAAGGCCACCAATTCTGCGTAGTCGCGAGCGGTAATGAAGGCCATGTTGTAAACGGCAAAGCTGTTGCGTATGATGGAGATAGAACTTCCTGTGGGGCAGTGCTGAGCTCAACTATAAGTAGTTTTTCTGCAGATTGAGTCAAAGAAGCATCACGCGCTCAAGGTGATTGGATAAACCGATATTTAATCGTGCAATTACTTTGGATAATTTAAATAAAACTGAACCGCTTGCGATGACGTTCGAGATAGGAAAAATTTTCCCTAGTTAACGCGTCAATTTGTTTGAACCGATCTAGTCCAAAGATCACCCGGTCCTCGCCGCTGAGCATGGGAGATATCTGCAACGTTCCACTCTCCGAAAAGGAAATAAGCCCTTGATCAAACAACCGATCAATATGCGGCGCCAACAAAAGCCCATTCTCGACATCCAGGCGCTCGGCATTATTGGACAGCGCCCAGGCATTGATATGCGACGCCACCATCAGATTTACGTTTTGCAGCCCAGTCAGCGCACAGCGGCCATGCCATCTCTTGATCAGGTCAGCCCTGAACTTGCCCTGCCCAATGCGAGACATCATCAGCGCTTCACGCGTCGTTGCGGAGATCTTTGCAGGTTCAGTCATCCCTGAGCTGATGAACGCTTCCTCGCAGCGGGTGGTCTGATTGACCGCTTCAAGAAGATACATGCCCGCATCCGCCGGCAGGTGGGCCATATAGATCTGGTTCAAGGTGGCTTGGCTGCTAAACAGGGACGGCGCGGTGCGGTTATTGAACCTTGCGATGAACTCAGTAGCGATTTCATCGCGGTGAACTTTGCGGTCGAGTTCAACAATCTGGACATTGACGCGATTGCCCAACGCATCCCACTCCTGGAACGCCCGGGTCATCGGGCGCTCTTCGGTGTACGAATCGCCGTCCGCAATCGCCAGAAAACTGATGCGTTGGTCATAGCAGCAAAAAATGATATCGCCCTGCCGCACCTTGCCCACGTTATCCCAGTAAAGCCGGGTGACCTCGTTGCCGACCTTGTTCACCGAGCTTTTTGGCGCCCACAGAAAATGCTGATCAATGACCGTCTTGTGCGTGGCGCCGATATTGACCCAATAAAATTCCATGTAGCTCCCGAGCGCGATGCCTAGTGATCCATTGATCTAGTGCATCACTCTACCATTTATAGTTGGGCTCGCTTAATTTATAGGCGAACCCGACTATAGGAGGAACGTGGAAAGAACTTGAAGGCATAAAAAAAGGCGCCCAACAGAGCGCCTTCAATGTCACAGCCTTGCGGACTTAAACGTCAATATTCCCCGCCCGCAAAGCATTATTCTCAATAAACGCCCGCCGTGGCTCCACATCATCCCCCATCAAGGTGGTAAAGATCTGATCCGCAGCGATCGCGTCCTCGATCTGCACCTTCAACAAGCGGCGCACGGTCGGATCCATCGTGGTTTCCCACAGCTGGTCCGGATTCATCTCGCCCAGGCCTTTATAGCGCTGCTTGGAAACAACGCGTTCCGCTTCGTCGCGCAGCCAGCCCATGGCCTGGTGGAAGTCCACCACGGCCGATTCCTTGGTGCGCTCGCCTTCGCCGCGGCGCACGTACGCGCCTTCGCCCAGCAGGCCCGTGAAGGTGGCGGCGGCGTCGGCCAGTACGCGGTAGTCGGCGCTTTCCACGAAGTCGGCGTCGATCGAGCTGACTTTGACGTTACCGTGGTGCATGCGTTCGATCCACAGCATGTGTTTCTCGGACAGTTCGTCCGAACGCACCGTGACCTTGATGGCGATGTCGTTGATGTTGTCTTGCAGCGCGCGCGCCGACACTTCGGCCAGCTCCTGGGTTGCCAGGTTCAGTGTCACGCCGGTCATGATGGCGGTCAGCGCGGCGCGGTCGATCACGCGCGTCAAGCGCGTCATGATGACGTTGGCCAGGTTGAACTGGCGTACCAGTTCAGCCAGCGGTTCGCCGACGATCGGGTTGGCGCCTTCGCGCGGGGTGAGGGCGGCGGTGTTCAATGCCACGTTCATCATGTAGGCGGCTTCTTCGGCGTCATCTTTCAGATAGCGCTCGTCGCGGCCGGCTTTCACCTTGTACAGCGGCGGTTGCGCGATGTAGATGTGACCACGCTCGACCAGTTGCGGCATCTGGCGGTAGAACAGCGTCAGCAGCAGGGTGCGGATGTGGGCGCCGTCGACGTCCGCATCGGTCATGATGATGATGCGGTGGTAGCGCAGTTTTTCGACGTTGAATTCGTCCGGGCCGATCGAGGTGCCCAGCGTGGCGATCAGGGTGGTGATCTGCTCGGAGGACAACATCTTTTCGAAGCGGGCTTTTTCCACGTTCAGCACTTTACCGCGCAGCGGCAGGATGGCCTGGAATTTGCGGTCGCGGCCTTGCTTGGCCGAGCCGCCTGCGGAGTCACCCTCGACGATGTACAGTTCGGACAGGGCCGGATCTTTTTCCTGGCAGTCGGCCAGCTTGGCCGACAGGCCCAGGCCGTCCATGATGCCCTTGCGGCGCGTCAGGTCGCGGGCCTTGCGGGCCGCTTCGCGTGCACGCGCCGCTTCCACGATCTTGCCGCAGATGATCTTGGCGTCGTTCGGTTTTTCCTGCAGGTAGTCGGACAAGGTCTTGGCGACGATTTCTTCCACCGGGCCGCGCACCTCGGACGACACCAGCTTGTCCTTGGTCTGCGACGAGAATTTTGGTTCCGGCACCTTGACCGACAGCACGCAGGTCAGGCCTTCGCGCATGTCGTCGCCCGAGATTTCCACTTTCGCCTTTTTGGCGAACTCGTGTTCTTCGATGTACTTGTTGATGACGCGGGTCATCGCGGCGCGCAGGCCGGTCAGGTGGGTGCCGCCGTCGCGCTGCGGAATGTTATTGGTGAAGCACAGCACCTGCTCATTGTAGGCATCGTTCCACTGCATCGACACGTCCACCGAGATATTGGTGTTCTGGTCGGACATGCGCTCGCCGGTGGCCTGGAACACGGTCGGGTGCAGCACGGTCTTGGCCTTGTTGATGTATTCCACGAAGCCACGGGTGCCGCCTTCGAAGGCGAAGATGTCTTCCTTGCCGTTGCGCTGGTCGCTCAAGCGGATGTTGACGCCGTTATTCAGGAACGACAGTTCGCGGATACGCTTGGCCAGGATTTCGTAGTGGAATTCCACGTTGCCGAAAATGGTTTCGTCGGCCCAGAAGTGGACGTCGGTCCCGCGCTTGTCGGTGTCGCCGATGACCTTGATCGGGGAGACGGCCACGCCGTCGCGCATTTCCAGTTCGCGGTCCACCGGTACGCCACGGGCAAATTCCATGAAGTGGACTTTGCCGTCGCGGCGGATGGTCAGTTTCAGGGTTTTCGACAGGGCATTCACGCACGACACACCCACACCGTGCAGGCCGCCAGACACTTTATACGAGTTCTGGTCGAACTTGCCGCCGGCGTGCAGTTCGGTCATGACGATTTCGGCTGCCGAACGTTTCGGATCGTGCTTGTCGTCCATCTTCAGGCCGGTCGGTACGCCACGGCCGTTGTCGGTGATCGAGATCGAATTGTCCGAGTGGATGGTGACGTGGATCTCGGTGCAGTAGCCGGCCAGCGATTCGTCGATCGAGTTATCCAGTACTTCGAATACCAGGTGGTGCAGGCCGGTGCCGTCCGAAGTATCGCCGATGTACATGCCCGGGCGCTTGCGCACCGCTTCCAGGCCTTCGAGGATCTGGATGGACGACGCGCCGTATTCTTCAACTTTGGCCGGTACTGGTGCTGGAATCTCTTCTGGAATAGCGGACATTGACTGCTTTCTCTATGTAACGTGTTGCTGGGGGCTACGATGTCGTTCTCGGGATTTGGCGGGAATCCGGCTGCGGTGGTGTGCAATTGGATTCCCGCCTACGCGGGAATGACGGGGCTACTGCTGTGGTGCTAACCGGGCTTAAATCCGCATCGGCATGACGACGTATTTGAAATCGGTGTTGTCGGGGATCGAGATCAGTGCCGACGAGTTCGAGTCGCCCAGGGCGACGTTGATCTGGTCGCACTTGAGGTTGTTCAGAACGTCGAGCAGGTAGGTGACGTTGAAGCCGATGTCGACGCTGTCGCCGCCGTAGTCGATTTCCAGTTCTTCCACTGCTTCTTCCTGGTCGGCATTGGTCGAGCTGATCTTCATCACGCCCGGGCTGATGATGCAACGCACGCCCTTGAATTTATCGCTGGTCATGATGGCCGCGCGCTGCAGCGAGCGCAGCAGTTCATCGCGGCCGATCGTGAATTCGTTGGTGTACCCCTTCGGGATCACGCGCGTGTAGTCGGGGAACTTGCCTTCCACCAGCTTGGAGATCAGCTCGATGTCGGCAAAGGTCAGCTTGACCTGGTTGCCGGCGATGTCGAGCTGGACGGTTTCGTCGTTCTCTTCCAGCAGACGCTGCAGTTCGATGATGGTCTTGCGCGGGATGATCACTTCCTGGCGCGCAAAAGTCTGCTCGGTGGCGACCTGGCAGAAGGCAAGGCGGTGGCCGTCGGTGGCCACCGCGATCACGTTATTGCCATCCAGGACCAGCAGCAGGCCGTTCAGGTAGTAACGGATGTCTTGCTGGGCCATCGAGAAGTGCACCATGTTAAACAGGTGTTTCAGGGTTTTTTGCGGCAGGGTCACATTGGCGCTGTAGGTCTCGGCCTGTTGCACGGTCGGGAACTCTTCGGCAGCCAGGGTCTGCAGGGCGAAGCGCGATTTGCCGCTCTGTACTGTCAGGCGCTTGTTCAGCAAGGTCATCGTGACGTCGCCGGACTCGGGCAGGGCGCGCAAAATATCCAATAACTTGCGCGCAGCCACGGTGGTGCCGGCCACTTCAGCGCCGGAACCGATGGCGGCGTTGGTGGTGATTTGTACTTCCGTGTCGGTGGACAGGAAGGAAACGTTCTCGCCGTCTTTGCGGATGAGGATATTGGCCAGAATCGGCATAGTGTGCCGACGCTCGACAATACCACTCACGATCTGCAGTGGCCGGAGAAGCGTGTCTCGGGTGGTTTTGACCAATTGCATAGATAGTCCTCAGTAGTGAAGCTCAGTTGTAAAGATGTAATTTTTTAACAAGGTTGGCAGTGCGCCGATTGACTGAATCATAATGCCAATTTGCTGCGCTAGCCACCCCGTACTGCGCCTTGCCTGGGGTCGGGCCCGGTACCGGGGCCGACCTCGCTGTTCCGGGCTATTTTTAGCCTTTCAGCGTCTGTTCCAGCACGTGCAGCTCGTGGTTGCATTCCGGGTTCTTGGTACGGTCCAGCGCGATCTTGCGCACCGCGTGCAGCACGGTGGTGTGGTCGCGCCCGCCGAACAGTTCGCCAATTTCCGGCAAGCTTTTCTGCGTCAGTTCCTTGGCCAGGTACATGGCAATCTGGCGTGGCCGGGCGATATTGGCCGGGCGGCGCTTGGAGTACATGTCCGCGACCTTGATGTTGAAGAAGTCGGCCACGGTTTTCTGGATGTTTTCCACCGAAATCTGCCGGTTCTGTACCGACAGCAAATCTTTCAGCGCTTCTTTCACCACGTCGATGGTGATGTCCTTGCCGTGGAAACGCGAGTACGCCAGGATCTTGCGCAGCGCGCCTTCGAGCTCACGCACGTTCGAGCGCAGGTGCTTGGCGACGAAAAACGCCACGTCGTCCGAAAAAGTGACGCCTTCCTGCTTGGCTTTTTTCAGCAGAATCGCTACCCGCATTTCCAGCTCCGGCGGCTCGATCGCCACCGTCAGGCCGGAATCGAAACGCGAAATTAGGCGGTCGTCCATGCCCGTGATTTCTTTCGGGTACGTGTCGGACGTGATGATGATCTGCTTCTTGGCCGCGATCAGCGCTTCGAACGCGTAGAAGAACTCTTCCTGCGTGCGGCTTTTGCCGCCGAAGAATTGAATATCATCGATCAACAGCATGTCGAGCGAGTGATAGTAATGCTTGAAGTCGTCGAAACCCTTGCGTTGGTAAGCGGTCACTACGTCGCGAACATACTGTTCTGCGTGGATGTAGCGGATCTTCGCGCCGGGCTGGTCGGCCATCACCTGGTTGCCGATGGCGTGAATCAAGTGGGTTTTACCGAGGCCCACGCCGCCGTAGAAGAACAGCGGGTTGTACGACACGCCCGGGTTGTTGGCCACCTGGATCGCGGCTGCGCGCGCCAGCTGGTTGGCCTTACCGGTGACAAAACTGTCGAAGGTGAGGTCGGTGTTGATGCGGCTTTGCTCGCGACGCGGCGGCGCGCTGGCCGGCAGTTCCGGCACCGACGGCACCGGGTCGTGCAGCGACGACGCCGAAGCGTTGGCCATGCGCGAACCGCTGGTGGGCACGCCGCCATTGTGGTCGGGCACCGGCGCTACCGTGGTCGCTGCTTTTTTTGGCGCGGACAGGCGTGGATCGAGCATGAACTGCACTTCGATCGGCTGTTCCCAGTACTGGCAGGCAAGCGCGGTGATGCGGCTGGCGAACTGGGTTTTCACCCAGTCGAGCTTGAACCGGTTGGGGGCGGCCACGCGCAATTTTCCCGCCTCGTAATCGATGGGGATAAGCGGCTTGATCCAGGCACTGAATTGTTGCGGCGTCAGCTCCAGCTCTAGCTGGGCGGAGCAGGTCTGCCAGAAATTTTCCATGAAATCGACTGTCGTTTCTTACTGTATGCAGCGTGTGTGCAGTAAGGTAAGAGCATCGTGACAAAAACAACGGTGATTTCTTACTGCGTATTCTGCGGATAAAGGTGTGGGCAACTTCGAAGTTTTTCACACGTAACGCGCTATTCTACTCTCGTCCGCACAAGTTATCCACAGGCGCGACGCGTTTTTTCGCGTTTGCGGACTGCCCGGCGCGGCCAAAGTCCACCGTCAGTTGTTGACAAGCAGGGCCGAAATGCTGATAATTCAGGGTTCCCCGCCCGTATTCCGTGTTTATTCACTTGAACGTCAATATGGAGTAAGCGTGGATTATTGCGGGCGATGAGATGGACCCAGCTTGTGCCGTAGCGTTGGCATGGGTGCGCGAAGTGTCATTGGCACCAAAAACTGACGGGCTGTCATACCCGATTTTGCATTTTTTTCTGCTTTAAGCGAGACCAACATGAAACGTACTTACCAACCTTCCGTAGTGCGCCGTAAGCGCACCCACGGCTTCCGCGCACGCATGGCTACCCGTGGCGGCCGCCAAGTGCTGAACGCGCGTCGCGCCAAAGGCCGCAAGCGTCTGGCTGTATAAGCCAGCTGCTTGTTAGCTGATCGCGTGGAAAGCTGTATTTCAAGCGGCTCGACAGGCGAAGGTTCACACGACTTCGCGCGCGTTCGGCGTATCGTTAAAACGGATGAATTTTCATCCGTTTTTCGTTTGCGCCCTACACAAAAAAGCGCGCACTTCGTGCTCTACACCTGTCCGAACAACCTGCCGCATGCGCGGCTGGGCGTCGTGGCGGCCAAGCGCTTTGCACCGCGCGCCGTTACCCGCAACACCATCAAGCGCATCACACGCGAGCTGTTCCGTACTACCGGTTTGCCCGCCATCGATTGCGTGGTGCGCCTGTCGCGTCCGGTCAATAGCAAGGATGGGCCGGCCACCACGGCCAAGCTCAAGGCCGAACTGCGCGTTGAGTTGACGCGGCTGTTCTCGGCGCAGGCACGCATCGGCAGGCCAACGGCCTTGCCTTCGGCGCCGCCGCCCCCAGCTTAGCCCACCATGACCCGTCTGCTTCGCTTCCTGCTGCGCACCTACCAGTTGACCATCAGTCCACTGCTGGGTCCGCGTTGCCGCTTTTATCCGAGTTGCTCGAATTACGCGTTGGAAGCGCTGCAGCTGCATGGCGCCGCCAAGGGCAGCCTGCTCGCTGCCAAACGTGTGTGCCGCTGTCACCCCTGGAACGAGGGTGGCTTCGATCCGGTGCCGCCGCCGGCCGACCCGACATCTTCTTCATCGACCGCTTGCGGTTGCAACCACTCCTGATAAGTACCTAATGGATATCAATAAACGTACCATTTTGTGGATCGTCTTCGCCGTGTCACTGGTCGTTCTGTGGAACAACTGGATGGTGTCGACCGGCCATCCGTCCATGTTCGCACCGCAACCGCCGGCCAAGACCGCGCCCGTTGCCGACGCCAAGAAATCCGAGTCTGCCACCGCTGCCGCCAATGCCACCGCCACTGCCGGCGCCTTGCCCGGAGCTGCTGCTGCCGACGGCGCCGCTGCGCCGTTCAAGAGCGAGCTCATCACCGTTACCACCGACGTGGTCCGGGCCGACATCGACACCCAGGGCGGCGTCATTCGTCGCCTGGAACTGCTGAATTTCAAAGAAAACAGCCATCCAGGCTGGTTCAACGGCTGCTTCGGCTGGTTCAAATGGTGCCAGCCTGGTGACAACGGCAAGAACGTCGTGCTGTTCGACATCGACGCCAGCACCAACAAAACTTACCTGGGCCAGACCGGCCTGATCAACGCCCCTGGCGCGCCGAATCACACCAGCCCGTTCATCGCCAAGCCTGGCGCACGCATGCTCAACGGCGCCAACCAGGTGCAACTGGTGCTGGAATCGGAATCGGGCGGCGTCAAGCTGACCAAGACCTTTACCTTCAAGCGCGGCGATTACGTCGTTGACGTGCGACACGACGTCACCAACACCGGTACCGCCCCTGTCAATCCGACCCTGTACATGCGTTTGGTCCACGACGGCAACAAGCCGGCGACCGATTCGTTCTTCAGCAGCAGCTACACCGGCCCGACCATGTACACGGCCGAGAACAAGTACGAGAAGCTGAAGTTCGACACGCTGGAAAAAGAAGCCAAGGAAGCCCAGAAGACCGGCAAGCCGATGGTGCAGGACCACGTGACCCACGCCGACAACGGCTGGATCGCCATTTCGCAGCACTTCTTTGTCTCGGCGTTCATCCCGCAAGACAAGCAGATGCACGAAATCGTCACCGAGAAGATCGATACCAACCTGTACGGCATCGGCATCAAGCAGCCGCTCGGTGCCCTGGCGCCGGGCGCCACCATCAGCAATAACGCGCGCCTGTTCTCGGGTCCGCAAATTTCCAAGCTGCTCGAGCCGGTCACGCCTGGCCTGGAGCTGGTGAAGGACTACGGCTGGCTGGCCATCATCGCCAAGCCGATGTTCTGGGTCATGGAACACATCCACGCCGTGCTCGGCAACTGGGGCTGGACCATCATCGCCTTTACCATCCTGATCAAGCTGCTGTTCTTCCCGCTGTCCGCAGCCGGTTACAAGAGCATGGCCAAGATCAAGCTGGTGACGCCGAAAATCCAGGCCATCCGCGAGCGTTACAAGGGTGATCCGGCCAAGATGAACCAGGCCACCATGGAGCTGTACAAGACCGAGAAGATCAACCCGCTGGGCGGCTGCCTGCCGATCCTGATCCAGATGCCGGTGTTCATCTCGCTGTACTACGTGCTGCAAGCGGCCGTGGAAGTGCGCGGCGCGCCGTGGATCGGCTGGATCACCGACCTGTCGCAACATGACCCGTTCGGCATCCTGCCGGTGCTGTACGCGATTTCGATGTTCATCACCACCAAGCTGAACCCGGCGCCTGCCGATCCGATGCAAGCGAAGATCATGCTGTTCATGCCGCTGGTGTTCTCGGTGATGTTCTTTGTCTTCCCGTCCGGCCTGGTGCTGTACTGGGTCGTCAATAACGTGCTGTCGATTGCCCAGCAGTGGGTGATCACCAAGAAGTACTCGGTGCCGGTTCCCGCCAAGGCGTAAGTTCCGACCCCTGAAAAACCCGCGTTGATCGCGGGTTTTTTTCAATCCTCTACAATTGACACCATGAACCTCGACTCTTCCCCCATCGCCGCCATCGCCACCGCACCCGGACGCGGCGGCATCGGCGTGGTGCGCGCCTCCGGCAAGAACCTGCAACCGCTGATCGCCGCGCTGTTCGGCGCTGCCACCTTGCAGCCGCGCCACGCCACCTACATCCCGTTCAAGCAGGCTGACGGCGCCATCATCGACCAAGGCATCGCCATCTGGTTCCGTGGCCCGAATTCGTATACCGGGGAAGATGTACTGGAACTGCAAGGCCACGGCGGCCCGGTCGTGCTGCAGATGCTGCTGGCGCGCGTGCTGGAAGCCGGCGCGGACCTTGGACTGCGCCTGGCCGAGCCGGGCGAATTCACCCGCCGCGCCTACCTCAACGACAAGCTCGACCTGGCCCAGGCCGAGGCCGTGGCCGACCTGATCGACGCCTCGACCGAGGCGGCGGCCAAGTCGGCGTCGCAGTCGCTGTCGGGTGCGTTCTCGCGCACCGTCAATGACCTGGTCGGCGGTGTGACCAACTTGCGCATGCTGGTGGAAGCCACGCTGGACTTCCCGGAAGAAGAAATCGATTTTCTGGAAAAGTCGGATGCGCGCGGCCAGCTGGCCGGCATCGTCACCGCCCTGGAAACCGTGTTCCGCCAGGCTGCGCAAGGCGCGCTGCTGCGCGAGGGGTTGAACGTGGTGCTGGTGGGCCAGCCCAACGTCGGTAAATCTTCGCTGCTCAACGCGCTGGCCGGCAACGACGTGGCCATCGTCACCCCGATCGCTGGCACCACGCGCGACAAGGTGACAGAAACCATCCAGATCGAAGGCATTCCTTTGAATATCATCGACACGGCCGGCATCCGCAACGATGACGAGGCGGTGGACGTGGTCGAGCGCATCGGCATCGAGCGCACCTGGGGCGAGGTGGGCAAGGCCGACGTGATCCTGCATTTATTGGACGCCGCGCACGGCCCCACCCGCGCCGACGAAGACATCGTCGCGGCCTTCCCGGACGGCGTGCCGGTGCTGCGCATCTGGAACAAGATCGATCTGTCGGGCCACAAGCCGAGCGCGGACGTGATGCCGGATGCCACCCACGTGTATTTGTCGGCCAACGAAAAAACCGGGGTCGACTTGCTGCGCGCCGAACTGCTGCGCATCGCCGGCTGGCAGCAGACCGGAGAGTCGCTGTACCTGGCGCGCGAACGCCACTTGATCGCGTTGAAAAACGCCGGCGCCCACCTGGCCCGTGCCGGTGAGCACGCGGCGCAGAACGACCAGTCGCTTGACTTGTTCGCCGAAGAACTGCGCCTGGCGCAGGTGCAGCTCTCGAGCATCACCGGCGAGTTTTCGTCCGATGATTTGCTTGGGGTGATTTTTGGGCGGTTCTGTATCGGCAAGTAAAATCAGTACGGCGCGCCGATAATTCCCATCCGCAACTGCCACACCGCGCCCGCGCCGGTGATGTACAAGGTCTTGCCGTCGGCACCGCCGAACGCCGCGTTGGTCACGTTCGCATCGACGTGGATGGTGGCGATCTGCTTGCCGGCCGGGGTGAACACGCGCAAGCGTTGATCGGTGTGTTCCGTCACGTAGAGATTGCCCTGGCAGTCCACGGCCATGCCATCAGGGACGCCCAGTCCTTTGACCAGGTCGCGTCCCTGTTGCGGCTTGCCGTTGACGATGGGGTAGGCGCGCAGTACGCCCTGTTTGCCTTGCATGCCGTTTACGTACAGCACATCGCCGGCAGGCGACAGCGAGACGCCATTCGGATTGACCAGCCCGTCTTCCACCACCGTCACCGCGCCATCGGGCGCCACCCGATAGACGCGGGTCTTGTCCTGGCCGCCGGGGGCGGCGTCGCGCTGGAAGTCGGGGTCGCTGAAGTAGATGGTGCCATCGGCGGCGATGGCCAGGTCGTTGGGCGAGTTGAACACCTGGCCGTTGTATTTGCCAGCGACGTCGCTGCGCTGGCCGCCCGGGGTGAAGCGCGAGACGCTCTTGTACTTGTGGGTGCCGGCCACGATGTCGCCCTTGGCATCGACCGCCAGGCCGTTGCTGCCGCTGTCGGCAATCGCGGTGCTGACCCTGCCGCTGGCGTCGAGCTTGAGGATGCGCGACGGGAAGCCGGGGCCGAACGTGAAGTGCGAGAAGTACAGCGCATCGCCTATCCAGACCGGTCCCTCGTACAGCCCTTGGCCTTCGCCGGTGACGTTGGCGGCGGCAATACGGGTAGCGGTCAGGTCGCCGACGGGCGCGTTGCCTTGGCAAGTGGCCGGCGTGGCCATGGCGTAAGAGGTCGAGAGTGCAGCGGCCAGGCTGAGGAAGAGGTGGCGTAACTTCATGGGCATTGTTCCTGTTGTCGTACGTTGGCGACTATCATTTCCAACGTTTTCATTAAAAAATATTTCTTCCCTATGAGGGACCCTGGACGGCCGGTTTTTGCCATCGCAACCTGTATAACCTCCGCAACTATCCTGCTATGATTTACCGGTCGCATACTGCCTGAATGTACCTCACCTTGCGCATTGTCATGGGTGAAAATATTCCACTAAAGTAATCTTGCAAGCCTGAGCACTGCCTGACTGGGAGGGATCGTGGAACCGACACAAGATAGCGTACCGGACGACGGCGCGGGTGCCAGCGCCACTGCCACCGCGTCCGCGCCAGCAACAGGAACCGCCATGACCGCGCGGACGCGGCAGGCACTGCCGCCGAAGGGAGCTTGCTGGTACTGCGACCGGCCGCTCGACAATGTGCGCCGCTTCTGCGACAAGGAGTGCGCCGACGCCTTCGACGAAGAAAAGGAATTTACGCGCTGAGTTTTTCCTGCGCCATTCCCAGTATCGCCAGCGCCGCTTCGAAATCGAACTGGTGCGCAGCTTCCGTCACTTCCTGAAATGCCTCCTCGCCCAGTCCCGCCGCCAGTACGCTGGCCGACTGCTCCAGCACGTCGATGGCGGCGCCGTCGCCTTCCTCCAGCAGCCGCGCCAGGTGTTTGACCAGCGGGCCTATTTCGGGTGGGGGGCCGGCCGCCGCCGTGGCGCCGGTCATCGCAGCCTTAGCAGCGGTCGCAGCAGGCGCAACAGCCGCAGTCGCAGCAGCCGCAGTCGCAGTCGCAGCAGCAGCCGTAGCAGGCGCCACGAGCGCGTCAGCCAGTTCCGCATCGATCGCCACCATCAGCGCGCGCACGGCCAGTTCCAGCTGCGCCAGCGGGCCGATGCAAGGGGCGGGCGGGCCGGCGAACAGCGGTTCGAGCGCCATCGACAGTTGGTACAGCTGCTGCGCGCCGATCATGCCGGCCGCGCCCTTGAGTGTGTGGACGGTGCGCTGGGCCGAGACGATGTCGCCGGCCAGTAGCTCGGTGCGGGCCTGCTCGGCGCTATCCTGGTAGCGCTGGCGAAACCGGCGCAGGATCTGGCGGTACAGGTCGTGGTCGCCCATCAGTTGCTGCAGGCCGGTCTCGACCTCCAGTACCGGGGCTACGGCAGGGTTGGCGGCTGTCATCTCAGCGGGTAGTGAAAGACCAGTCCTGCGACACCGCCACCCCGTGCACGGCACCGCGGAAGCTGACATCGTAGGTAGTGTTGCCGCGCAGAACAGTAAGCGGGACGATGGCGGCGACCGAGGCGCCGGTGGACGCATCGGTGGCGCGGCTGAGCAGGCGCGTGGTGAGGGCTGCGCCGCCGCGTGGGGCCACGGTGAAACTTTGCACGGTCAGGTCACCGCCGGCACGCCCACTGTCGGCATGCACGCTGATCGGATAGCCGACTTCATCCTGGTTGGGGACCGGATCGGGTTCTTCCTGGTTGCTGAAGAAATTGGTGGGGACGGCGGTCTGGCCGGCCACCGGGTAGACCGCGATCTTGCCCACGCCCAGGCCCACGCCCAGGCCGTTGTTGGCGGTGAGGTCGGCGGTGAAATAAGTGTAGGTGCCGTTGGAGGTCACAGCGCCGGTGCCGACTTCCTTGAACACCGGCTCGAAAATCACGAAGCGGTGGTAGATCGCCGCGATCAGTTCGTCAGCGTGGTATTGGCCCGAGGTATTGCTTGCGGCCGAAATGACTTCGCCGGCGGCCCAGCGACCGCCCAACGTATAGCCGGCCGCAGCCAGGCGGTCGGTGAGTTTCAAACCGGTAAAGCCGGGCCGGCCGGCCAGCTGGTCGTGCGATACAGTGTTATTGAGCCGCAAATATTGCGAATGCCCCAATGCCGCCGTATCGATGGTGGTGTTGCGGCTGAGTGCGGACAGTCCCATCATGCCGCGCCGGTAGTTGAACCAGTTGAAGCCGTCGGTAGCGGTGTTGCCGGTGAGGGCAGGGGCGATAGGCGGCGGCACCGGTGTGGTGGGTGTGCCGGTCTGCCCCTGCGGGTTGGTCGCAACCGTGCCGGGGCTGCTGCTCTCGCTGTTGCTACCACCACCGCCACCACCGCAACCGGCCAGTAGCGCGGCAAATACGGCGGACGCCAGCAGGGCGGAGGACGAAGACAGGGACAGCGACGGGCGCGGGATGGACAGCATGACAATACTCCTGAAGTGGCCCGTCGATGCGGACCTGCACCGCTGATTCTATGCCAGATTTCCCACGCAAAGCACGCGATTTGCGCTTGAAGCGCGTGCCCGGCAGCGTGCCGGATGCCGCACCCGACATCGACAATGGTAAGCTTGCGCCTGACCCGCCGCTTGCCGGCATTTTCGGATTACCAGTTGAAACCTACCAACCAGGCGCGCATGCGCCGCGCCAAATTCGCCCTGCCCAGCCTGGTGACCCTGATGTCGATCGCCTGCGGCTTCGGCAGCATCGTCATTTCGGTCGATAACGCCATGGTCGGCGATCCTGCCGATTACCGCCTGGCCGCCGTGCTGCTGGTGCTGGCCGGCGTGTTCGACGCGCTCGACGGCTTCGTGGCGCGCGCCACCAATACCCAGTCCGAATTCGGCATGCAGCTCGATTCGATCGCCGACGTGATGAACTTCGGCTGCGCCCCTGGACTGCTGCTGTATTGCTACGGTTTCGTTCACGTGGGGCTGGACTCGCAAACGTTATTGCGCGCCGGCGGCATCGCCAGCTTCTTCTTTGTGGCGTGCGGGGCCTTGCGGCTGGCGCGCTTCAATGTCAGCGTGGGCCGCACCGACCCGCGCTACTTCGTCGGCATGCCGATCACCGCCGGCGCCGCCTGCGTGGCGGCCGTGGTGGTGGCCTGGCCCGAGCGGCCGACCACCATCCTGCACGCGGCAGGGATCGTGGCGCTGCTGTTCCTGGTCGGGAGCTTGATGGTGTCCACCGTGCGCTTCCCGAGCTCCAAGCAGAAAATGAGCGCGGGCCTGGTAGCGGTGCTGCTGGTGAACGTGGGACTGCTGGTGTGGTTGCAGTTCACCTATTTCGTGCTGTTCTTCCTGGTGTACATCGTCGGCACGCTGGCGTTGAACCTGGCCTGGCGCACCGGCTGGACCGGCATTGCCCCGCCGGTCATCTACAAAGACGAAGACATTCTCTAGGATCTCGATAACCTACTGCGCGGCCCGCTATCGCTCGTTACGGTTCTCGAGGTCCTGACTTAAGCCACTTCGTGCCCGCGCGCGGCGCGCAGGATCTCGAACCACTGCGTGCGCGACAGGCTGAACTGCGTGGCCTGTACCGCCTCGGCAATCGCCTCGATACGGCCCGAGCCGGTCAGCCCGATCGGCCGGCACGGCAGCTGCATGATCCAGGCGAACACCACGCTGCTGAACGGCTGTTGCAACGCCTCGGCCACCGCCGCCACCTTGGCGCGCACGCGCAGGGCTGCCGGCTCGTCGCTGCTGAACACGCGTCCGCCGGCCAGCGGCGACCAGATCATCGGCGCCACGCCCAGGTCTTGCAGGCCGTCGAAGGTGTCGTCGAACATCGGCGCCAGCGACAATGGCGAAAACTCGACCTGGTTGGTGGCCAGCGCGATGCGGCGATTCAGTGATTCGAACTGGTGGCGCGAAAAATTGGAGACACCAAAGTGCCTGACCTTGCCATCCTGGCGCAGCCGCGCAAAGGCGCCGGCGATCTCGTCGAAATTCATCAACGGATCGGGACGGTGGATCAGCAGCAGGTCGAGGTAATCGGTGCCCAGCTGGCGCAGCGAATGCTCGGCCGAGGCGATGATGTGGCTGGCGCTGGTGTCGTAGTGCTGGATCGTGTGCTCCGGCCGCGCAGCGCTGACCAGCTTGATGCCGCACTTGCTCACCAGTTGCATCTGTTGGCGCAGCGACGGTTTCAGGGCCAGCGCCTCGCCGAAGGTGGCTTCCACCGCGTAGCCGCCGTAGATGTCGGCGTGGTCGAAGCTGGTCACGCCCAGTTCCAGGCATTGTTCGATCAGGGCCAGTCGCTGCTGCGGCGACATACCCCATTCATTCATGCGCCACATGCCGGCCACGATGCGCGACAGGGACAGGCCGTTGGAGCTGGTGGTGATGGCGGGGCAGGTGTGGGACATGGCGGCTTTCTGGAGGCGGGATACGGTCAGGTTTGCAGAGTGTCTATGGATCCCCGCTTGCGCGAGGATGACGGCTTCCAGGGCAGTGTAAGAGTTTGCGTTCCCGCTGCCCTTTGCTCCGTCATCCCCGCGCACGCGGGGATCCATAGAACGGTAGAGCGGTGCTACATTACTTCATCCAGAGACGGATCGAATCCCAGGCGCGGCCGAAGATCGAGGCTTCTTCCACGGTCTCCAGCGCCACGACCGGCAAGTCGAGCAGTGGCTTGCCATCGACCATCATCTTCAGCGAGCCGACGCGGCTGTTCTGCGCCAGCGGTGCGACCAGCGGGTCCTTGCGTTCGAGCACAGGTTTCAGCTTGGCAGCGACGCCCTTCGGCACCGTGACCAGCACGTCGTTGGTAAAGCCGATCTTGACTTCGTTCTTCGAGCCTTTCCAGATTTCTGGCGTGGCAATTGCCTGGCCCTTCGAGTACAGCTTGACCGTGTCGAAGTTCTGGAAGCCCCAGTTGAGCAGCTTCTGGCTCTCCTGGGTACGGGTGGAATCGGAGTTGGTGCCCAGCACCACGGTGATCAGGCGGCGTTCGCCGGTGCCGTTCGGACGGCGCGCCGAGGCGATCATGCAGTAGCCGGCAGCTTCGGTGTGGCCGGTCTTCATGCCGTCCACGGTAGGATCGAGCCACAGCAGGCGGTTGCGGTTCTGCTGGGTGATCTTGTTGTAGGTAAAGCTCTTGACCGAGTCGATCTTGTAGAACTCGGGGAAGTCGAGGATCACGCGCTTGGCCAGCACCGACAGGTCTTGCGCGGTGGAGTAGTTGTCCGGGCTCGGCAGACCGTGCGGGTTGGCAAAGCGGGTGGACTTGAGGCCCATGCGCTCGGCTTCCTTGTTCATCATCACCACGAAAGCGGACTCGTCGCCGGCGACCGCTTCGGCCAGCGCCACGGCGGCATCGTTACCCGACTGAATCATCAAACCGTGCAGCAGGTCGCTGATGCTGACCGGCGTGGCCGGATCGATGAACATCTTCGAGCTGCTCGAATCGACCTTCCAGGCGCGGGTGGACACGTTGACCATCTGGTTCAGCGTAATCTTCTTGTCGCGCAGCGCGGCAAACGTCACGTAGGCGGTCATGATCTTGGTGAGCGAAGCAGGCTCGATACGCAGGTTGGGGTCTTGCGAGGCGATGATCTGGCCGCTGGTGGCGTCCAGCAACAGCCACGACTTGGCGGCAATGGTCGGTGGCGGCAGGGTTTGAGCCACAGCGGCGGAGAGCATCAGCACACTGGTGGCCAGTGCCGCGATAAATTTTTTCATGGGCGGTGTTCGGTGTAGAGTTAAAAAAAAAGCAGCAGACATTATAAAAGCTTAGTCTGCCGGGGTTCCGTCCGTTTCCAAGTCGGCAACATCGCCAGGGCGGCGCCACAGCTGGGTAACCCAGCCCTTGATATGGTGCAGCTTGCGGTGGAAGAAGTGGTCGGCGCCGGGAATCACCAGCACCGGTATATCTTGCGGACGCACCCATTCGAGCACGTCCACCAGCGGGATCGTATCGTCGTTCTCGCCGTGGATCAGGATGGTGTCGGCCGGAATGTCGGCCATTTGCCATTTTTTGGCGGCCGCGCCCACCAGCACCAGGCGCTCGGCCGGAGTACCGGCGGCAAGCAGACGCTGGCCCAGCTGCGACTGCACATAGGTGCCGAACGAAAAGCCCGACAGCGCCACCGGCAGGCCCGGGAACTTTTCCACCATCCAGCCGTGTACCTGGGCCATGTCGTCGGTTTCGCCCTGGCCGTGATCGTGCACGCCTTCGGACTTGCCCACGCCACGGAAATTGATCCGCGCCACCACGTAGCCGAGCTTGACGAAGGTGCGCATCAGCGTGACCGCCACCTTGTTGTCCATGGTGCCGCCGAACAACGGGTGGGGGTGGGCCACCAGGGCGATGCCGCGTGGTGCGCCTTCAGGATGGTCGAGTACGCCTTCGATGATGCCGGCGGCGCCGGCCAGGGTGAATTTTTCTACGGTCATGGTGGTTACAGTAATCAGATTTTCAGACGGTCGACGACCTTGCCGCCGACGATATGGCTATCGATGATTTCATCGATATCTTCCTTGTCCACGTAGGTGTACCAGGTGCCTTCCGGATAGACCACCAGCACCGGGCCTTCTTCGCAACGGTCCAGGCAGCCGGCCTGGTTGATACGCACCTTGCCGTGGCCGTTGATGCCCAGCTCCTTGCAGCGTTTTTTGGCGTGTTTTTGCGCAGTCTCGGCGCCGTGGTCGCCGCAGCTGTTGCGGCCGTCATCGCGCTTGTTCATGCAGAAAAAAACGTGGTGCTTGAAATATGGCGTGTCGCTCATGGCTGTATCTCGGGTTGGGCGTAATTCATTATGATACCCGCCCTTGGCCGGCGGCGTTGAGCTTATGGGACGGCAGCCACAGGAACCAGATCGCAAAGAACGGCCACAGCAGGGCAAGGAATTGCGCCGCGCCGTTGAAGTTCAGGAACTTGCCCTGCACCCATGTTTGCAAAGTCGCCACGAAGTACGGGTTGGCGGGCGTGGTGTTGATGATCACCAGGGCCAGCAGCAGCGTAATCACCGCCACGCGCCGCTGCGCCGCGTGCGGGGCAAAGCCCAGGCCCGCCAGCATGATGGCGCCGATCAAAAAGCCGCCTTCGGCGCCGGGCGTCACCCACACGAAGGCATTTTCCGGCGCGAACAGCAGCGCCGAGGCCAGCGCCTTGACCAGGATGGCGCTGGCGATCATGGCCGAGACCAGCAGCGCGCGAGGAGACGGCTTGCGCAGCAGGCACAGCAGCGTCAACGACGCGCCCACCATGCCGCAGGCGGTGATGATGGTCTCCGACAGCCAGTACTGCTCCACCGTGAGCACCACGTCCGGGCGGATATAGCTGGCCAGGTCGATCTCGGCGTCCGCCGCCCACGACAGCCAGTCCGACAGGATCGGCAGGATCTGGCCCAGGCCGAACAGGAAGTTTTGCGGATAGATCTGCGCCAGCGGCCACAGCGCCAGCAGCACCAGGCCCTGGCTGGCGTGCGGCGCAAACCACGCCTGGCGCAGGCGCTGCAACTGGCTGCGGTCGAGCAGGCGGCGCACGGTCAGCACGCCGATCAGCGCGCCCACCGTGCAGCCGGCGGAATTGGTCCAGAAGTCGAGGTTGGACGACACCCGCGACGGCAAAAACGTCTGCACCGCCTCCATCGTGCCCGACACCAGTACCCCGGCCGTGGCGCCGATCAGGAACGCGAAAAACTTGCGCACGTGCGGGTACAGCGCATAGACCAGCAGGGTGCCGAGCGGGATGTAGCCGATGACGTTGGTGATGGCGTCGAACTTGGTCCAGTACCGCGGCATGCTGTAGGTTTCGAGGAAGATCCACGGCGACAGGCCCTGGTTCTGCCAGCCAGAGAACGGGAACCAGCTGGCGTAGATAATCAGCAGCAGGTAGGCCAGGAAGGCGGCGCGGGCCAGTGGCGACGATTTGCTCGCTGGGGTAGGGAGGGGCTTGGGCTGCTTGGCCCGGCGACCGCGTCGGCCACGTTTGATGATCGGTGCAGTGGCATCGGTTGGAGCGAGGACTGGATCCGCAATGGAGGTGGCTGTCGCTGCAGCGGCAGCTGCCGGTGACGCAGTTGCTGCGTCAGGCGCAGGCGCAGGCGCCGGCGGTCGCTCCGTCATTATTTCGGCGCCGGCAGGGTTGCCAGCCAGGTCAGCACATCGCCCGACAGCGCGTCGGCGGCATCGGCCAGTGCGCGCGCGCCGCCGGCGGCGTCCGCCGTGGGCGCTGGGACGCTGCGGGTAAAGCTCTTCTGGTCCACCAGCTTGTGCGCCGAGAACACCGAGGCGCGCAAGGTGATGGTGCCGCCGCTGGCGGTGGCGCTCTCGAAGTTATGGGCGAAGTCGTCGAGCTCCGTGCGCAGCAGCATGGCGCCAGTTGCCGCATCGGTGGTGGACAGCACCTTTACGCCAGCCTGGGCGATGCGTGCCTTCAGGCGCTGGGTCATCAGCTGCAGCGGGGTGGCGGTCCACTGGTTGTAGGCGTACGGGCGCTGTTGGCGCGCATCGGCGTACAGCAGGCGGTAATGCATGCGCTCCGAGTCGAGCGATGCCGGCCCGGTCATGTCGGCCACGATGATGGGCGCGATGCTGGCGGCCGTCACAGCAGCCGGCTGCGGCAGCGGGCCGAAATCGAAGTGGGCCTGGGTAGGGCCCTTGCTGGCGCACGCGCCCAGCAGGACCGCCAGGGCGGCGATGGCAAAACGGTTGCGCAGGTTGGTCATGACGGGTGATCCTTATTTGGCCGGTGCAATCGGTGCAGCGAAGCCCTCTTCACCAGGGCCGGGCGGAATGCCGGGCGCGCCGAAGATCAGGCTTTGCGGACGATCGTTAATCTTGTTCATGGTACGGCGTACGGCGCGCATCGAGGCGCGGGTGTCGTCCGACAGCGAATTGACCTGCGGCAGCGTGTCCATTTCGATGCCGCCCGCTACCGATTCCACCGAGGTGGTGATGCGCTCGACCGAATCGCTCACGCGCTGGATCGGGCCGTCGGGTGCCTGCAGGCTGTTGCTCAGGCGATTGAGGTCGGTGGCCAGCGCATTGAACGAGTCGAGCGTGCTTTGCGCATGGTTGGCCAGCGCCGGCAGCTTGGCAATGGTCGGTTCGAGCTTTTCAGGCAGGTCGCGATACTTGTTGGCGGTGGTGCTCACGTCGGCAAAGGCGGCCAGCATGATCTTCTGGTTCTCGGGGCTGAGCAGGGTGTTCAGGCGACGTGTGACTTCTTCGGTCTGGGTGAGGATTTCGCGGCCGCGCTTTTCCACCTGGTCGAGGAAGCCCTGGCGCAGCGGAATGCGGGCCGGGTGGTCGGTATTGGTGGCCAGCAGCGGCGAGCCGGTTTTTTCGTCGTCGAGCGAGATGAAGGCGATGCCGGTCACGCCCTGGTAGCCCAGGGTGGCAAACGTGGTGCGGGTGATCGGCGCGTCGGTATTGATATTGAGGGTGACCAGGATCTGCCCGGCCATTTGCGGATCGAAAGCGATGCTGCCCACTTTACCCACTTCCAGGCCGCGATAGCGCACCGGCGCCTGCGGGTTCAGACCCGGCACCGACTGGGTCGTGGCGATCACGTAGGGCACGCGCTCCACGCGGTCCTGGTTGAACCAGAGGCCGAACAAAATGGCCGCGATCAGCAATGTGATCGTAAAGAAGCCGGTGGTCAGTGCATGCGATCGGTTTTCCATCAGGTTTCCTTGTTGGTCTTCTCATCGAGTGCTTCCAGCGCGCGGCGTCCGCGGTCGCCAAGGAAGAACTCCTTGATGAAGGGGTGATCGACCTTGAGCAGGTCCTGCAGCGGCCCGAGGGCGATCACGTGTTTTTCAGCCAGTACGGCGATGCGGGTGGACAGCGCGAACAGCGTGTCCAGGTCGTGCGTGACCATCACCACCGTCAGTCCCAGCTCGCGGTGCAGCGACTTGATCAGCGCCACGAACGCTTCGGACAGGTCGGGGTCGAGGCCGGCCGTGGGTTCGTCGAGGAACAGCAGTTTCGGCTCCAGGGCCAGCGCCCGCGCCAGCGCCACCCGCTTGACCATGCCGCCCGACAGGTCGGATGGCATCTTGTTCGCTTGTTCCGGTCCCAGTCCCACCATGTTCATCTTCAGCAGCACGGCGTCGCGCACCAGGTCTTCGGGCAGCACCTTCAGTTCGCGCATCGGCTGGGCGATGTTCTCGAACACCGTCAGCGCCGAATACAGCGCACCTTGCTGGAACAACATGCCCCAGTGGTTGCGCAACTGCTGCAACTGCTCGGCGTTGATTTCGCTGATATCTTCGCCGAAAACCTTCACGCACCCGCGCGCGGGACGCTCCAGCCCCAGCATCTGGCGCAGCAAGGTGGTCTTGCCGGTGCCCGAGCCGCCGACGATGGACATGATCTCGCCCTGTTCGATCTCGAGGTTGAGGTCCTGGTGCACCACGGTGCGGCCATACTTGGTCCACAGGCCGTTGATGTCGACGATCGGTACGCTGCCGTCCAGGGTCAGTTCGCCTGTGCCTGGGCCGCAGCTATTATCCTGGTCGTTCACTTGATCAGCCATCAGAACCCCACGCCCGAGAAGACAATCGCAAACACGGCGTCGGCCAGGATCACGGCCGTGATCGCGGTGACCACCGAGGTGGTGGTGCCGCGCCCCAGGCTCTCGGTATTCGGCTTGATGCGCAGGCCGAAGTGGCACGACACCAGCGCGATCAGCACGCCGAACACCACGCCCTTGCCGATGCCGATCATGTAGTTGGCCAGCGGGACCGCCTCCGGCAGTTTCAGCAGGAAGTACTGGGGCGACAGGTTCAGCTCCACCTTGGCCGAGATCATGCCGCCGATCAGCGCCACCGCGTCGGTCCAGATCACCAGCAGCGGCATGGCAATCGCGAGCGCCAGCACCTTGGGCATGATCAGGCGGAAGCCGTGCGAGATGCCCATCACCAGCATGGCGTCGAGTTCCTCGGTGACGCGCATCACGCCCAGCTGGGCGGTGATCGAGGAGCCGGAGCGGCCGGCGACCAGGATCGCCGCCAGCAAGGGCCCCAGTTCGCGGATGATGCTCATGCCCAGCAGGTTGACCAGGAAAACGTCGCCGCCGAAGTTACGCAGCTGCTGCGCCGACAGAAACGAGAACACCACGCCGATCAAAAAACCCACCAGCGCCGTGATGCCCAGCGCCTGGAAGCCGGCATGGAAGATATTGGCCGAGATCTCCTTCCACGGTCCGCGCTGCGGCGCCCGGATGAAGCGCCCGATATCGAGCGTCAACTGGCCGATCAGGCGTATGAACGCCGTCATGTGCTCGAAGAACAGCATCACCGCAAAGCCGAGTTTCATCACCAGCGTCAGGCGGTGCTGGCGGGTGTTGGGCAGTTCGATCTTGCCGGTGGCTTCGAGGCGGTTGAAAAATTCTTCCTGGCCGGGCGCCAGGTGCAAGTTGGCGGGACGGGCCTTGCCCCAGGCGTTCCAGAGCAGTTGGGCGCCGATGTGGTCCATGCTGTCGATGGCGCTCAGGTCCCAGCGCAGCTGATCGGCCTTGATCGACTTGAGCATGCCGGTGATGGTGGCCATGGCCTTGCCCTGTGCCAGTGCGTGGACTTGCCAGGTGCCGCCCGCCGCGATGGACGGACCGTTGGCGGCGCCAGGGGTGAGGGTGAGGGTAGGCTCTTGGGCAGTAGGCATATCCGCCAGTTTAAGGGACTTTCGTCTGCGCCGCCACTTGTGTTCGTCGTTGAAGGGCGCTGGCCATACCCCTCAAAAGACCAGCGCGAACTATGCCGCCAGCCGGCGCGCCTGGCGCTTGGGCGCTGGCGTCTCCACGACCTTGGCCTTGGGACCGGAGTAATCGCTGGCCAGCAGCGCTTCGGCCTCGAGCTTGTCCATGCCGCGTACCTGCAGGTATTTGCCCACCATCGTCACCAGCCGCTCGAGCGCAATCCGGTGCGTGGCGTCGGTATTGGCGTACAGCCAGTCGGAAAAGGCCATGAAGTGCTCGAACGCCGCGTCGCCCAGCAGCACCGGCAGGGTATGGGTAAAGCGGCCCGAGTTGGCCACCAGGTCCCAGTAGCGGGCAAATCGCACCAGCCGCTGCATGGTGGCGAAGTCGATATCGCGGTTGGCCAGGATGGTGTACGGCGCATACGGGTCGAACACCAAGCCGTATTCCTGGGTGTGGCGGATGATCGGTGTGCCGCGCAGGCGCTTGAGGATGCCGAACTGGATCTCGTGCGGATTGAGCGCCCACAGCTTGTTAAAGCCTTCGGCAAAGCTCTCGACTGTCTCGCCGGGCAGGCCGGCGATCAGGTCCACGTGCATGTGGGCGTGCGATTGCTCCGTCAACCAGCGGATGTTGTCGGCCGCCTTCTGGTTGTCCTGCTTGCGGCTCACCAGCGTCTGCACCGCCGGATTGAAGCTCTGGATGCCGATCTCGAACTGCAGCGCGCCGTGCGGGAACTTGCTGATGCCATCCTTGAGGGCGTCGGGCAGGTGGTCGGGCACCAGCTCGAAGTGGGCATACACCGGGTCGTCGGGGTTGGCCTCGAGCTTATCGAGGAAGAACTGCATGATCTTCAGGCTGGTCTTGATGTTCAGGTTGAAGGTGCGGTCGACGAACTTGAACAGCCGGGCGCCGCGCGCATGGAGCGACTCCATCTCGGCCAGGAACGCGTCGAGCGCGAACGGCCAGGCCGTCTTGTCCAGCGCCGACAGGCAAAACTCGCACTTGAACGGGCAGCCGCGCGACGCCTCGACATACAAGGTGCGGTTCTTGATGTCGTCGTCTGTATACAAGGAGTAGGGCAGCTTGATCTCGGCCATCGGCGGCTGCACGCCCGCGTGGGTTTTCATCAGGGGCTTGGGGCCGTTGAGAATCTCGCCGCACAGCTTGGGGAAGGTGACGTCGCCCCAGCCGGTGATCAGGTAGTCGGAAATCTTGACGATCTCCTGCTCGTTCGATTCGTACGATACCTCCGGGCCGCCGAGCACCACCACCACGTGCGGCGCCACGCGCTTGAGCATGGCGATGACCTTGGTGCTTTCCTCGACATTCCATATATAGATGCCGAAGCCGACGATTGTCGGAGAATACGCCAGGATACGTTCGACGATCTCGGTGGTCTTGGCGCCGATGACGAATTCCTGCAAGCGCGTCTGCTCCTGCAGCTCGCCCATATTCGCTAACAGGTAGCGCAAACCCAGCGAGGCGTGGGTGTAGCGGGCGTTGAGGGTGGTGAGCAGGATGGACATGAGCGCAGGGAAATCGAATAAACCGTTATTTTACCCTCGCCAGCCCTTGTCAGCCCCAGTGGCCTTTGCTATCATTCGCCCCCTCGCAGAACAATGCACGCTTTTCAAGCTGTTGCAGAGTGAAGCGAAGGTAAGAAAAGTAAGAAAAAGAAGGTTGACGAAACAAGCTAAACGCTTCATACTCTTTCTTCTTCGCGGCAGACAAAACGATCGCAGCGAAACGCAGTACCAAACAAAGTTCTTTAAAAATTAACAGTCGATAAGTGTGGACGTTTGATGAAAGTGCACACAGCGCTAGTCGCTGTGATACTTAAAATATCAAATGTTCACAAGAAGTAATGAAATAGGCGCTATGAAAATAGTGGCCTGTCAGTATTTTGAGTGAGCGACCCGTC